>CAUJDW010000067.1 GCA_963169455.1 Bacteroidota bacterium
TGTAGCCTTCTAAAAAAAGCGCCATCCCGAATGCTCAGGATGGCGCCTTTGGAAATGAAAAATGAAAAGTTCTGAATGTAGAATGTAAAAGGAAGCTAAGCCTGGCTTTTACATTTTACCTTTTGCATTTTTAATTAAAGATGTAGCGGACGCCGAGGCGCATACGCCAGCGGGAGGCGGTGCCTGCGATGTCGAAACTGTCTTTGCCAACCGCGGAGCCACGGCGGTAAGTGAACTTCGGCGTTGTGGTGTCAGCTTCATAACCTTCAAACTGGAGGAAATCGTAATTGTTGAAATCCCCCGGAATGCTGTATACCACGCCCCAATCCTTGTTCAGCATATTGGCCAGGTTGAAGATATCCAGCGACAACTGCAGGCGGTGTACGCCACCGCCGAGGTTGGCGCCCAGATCCTGGCGAATAGCGAAGTCAAAGATGCTGGTGAAGGGGGCATAAGAACCGTTCTTCCCGGCATATTCTCCGCGGCTGTTTTTCAGGCCCCGGTCGTTTTCGATAAAAGCGTTGAGGTTTTCCCACTGTTCGGCGGCGGTAACGACCGTACCATCGCTGAGGGTGTAATCCACCAGGTTGATCTGGTCGGGAGAAGCCGGCACAAACACCAGGCTGCGGTTGCGGCTGGTGCTTCCCGCTTCGTTGTTCGGGTTGCGTGCGTTGGCGGAGGTGCCCGCAATTACATAAGACATTGGAATGCCGGATTGGCCGTTGAAGAACAGGGAGAAGGTGGTAGCCGTATGGCCGTCCTTGGTCCAGTTAAGCTTGTAGGCCAGGGAGGAAACGACGCGATGGCCGAGTGCGAAGTCAGAGCGGCCCAGCACCGGGAAGTTGCGCCCATCGATGCTGACCTGGCCACGCCACTGTGAAGAGTTCTGGCTTGAGGTGCCCTCGCTCACCGCCTGGGCGTCGCCGTAGGTGTAGGCCAGGCTTGCGTTCAGGCCAAAGTTGAACTTTTTGGCCAGGGCTGCAGTCACAGTGTAGGTGTAGCCTTCGTTGGTATTGGAACCCACGTAAACACCTGCTCCATAGGTATTGTCGATATTT
This sequence comes from Bacteroidota bacterium, assembly GCA_963169455.1. Taxonomy (GTDB): domain Bacteria; phylum Bacteroidota; class Bacteroidia; order Chitinophagales; family Saprospiraceae; genus JACJYE01. Next base: position 1,059 of record CAUJDW010000067.1, read on the forward strand.
GCCCGGTTGTACACTGCGCGGTCATCCGGTGACCCGGTCCAGTTGAATTTCACTGTCGGGTCGGAATTGATGTTGGTGTACAGGACGTTGTTGAGTGTTTTGGTATAGGTTCCTTCCAGAGAAGCCTGGATGCCGCCCGGCAGTTCCTGGTCAACGGCGAGGTTGGTGCGGAATACCTGCGGGTATTTGAAGTCTTTGGTGAAAAGGTCGATCTGGCCGGATGGAACAGCAAAGTTCGGATCGGTATATTGCTTTTGGATGTCGGAAATGAAAGCTACCGTGGGAATGCTGCGCTCATCAACCCGGCCCAGCGTCAGGCCGTTGTTGTTGAACATGGCGCCCGGCCATACGAATGGGATGCGGCTGGTAAAGATGCCCAGGCCCCCGCGGAGTACGGTGCTGCGGTCACCGTTCACATCGTAGTTGAAGCCGAGACGCGGCGAGAACATCAACTGGCCATCGGGGGCTTTGCCTGCTTCGACATCTTTGGCGACTTCATAGAATTGCTGCATCTTTGGCAGGGCCGTATCGTTGAAGTAGGTGTCCTCTGTGGGGTCGCTGGTGATGATCGGAAGGTCGATACGGAGCCCGCCTGTCAGCGTGAAGTTCTGGCTGATTGCGAATTCGTCCTGAGCATAAAGCCCCAGTTGCATGGCCTTGAATTCTGCGGCTGCTTTGGAGCCGTCACCCGTCAGGTCATCCACCAGCGAGTAGGCGCGGTCGTATTCGATGGCCGGCGCGCCGGTGAGAAAGTCATTCAGGTTGGCAAAGCGGTATGTGCCGTAGTTTTGGCCGATGAACAGGTTGTAAATGTCATAGAATTCATTGTGGGTGCCGATCGTGATGGTATGCTTGCCACTGTAGATCTTGAAGTTGTCTGTGATGGTCAGAATTGACTGTTCCAGAGCGTTGCCGGTGGAGAATTCTTCCGACCCGAAAGTGATCTGCCCGTTGTTGCCGTCGTTGATATAGACATAGGGGAAGTCGCCGCCGAATGGATCGCGGTCATCGTTCACGGTGGTGTAACCCACTATGAGGTTGTTGGAGAACTTCTCGCCGAAGCGGGAGTTCAGTTCAACAGCAGAAGAGTTGGTAATGCTTGGGAAGAAAATACCATTGTTTGCGAAGTTGATCCGGTTGCTGGTGCCGCCGAAACGGTCGAATTGTTCGGCTTTGGTATACTGGTGGCGCAGTGTCAGGCGGTGGTTCTGGCTCAGGTTGATGTCGATCTTGCCGAAGAGTTTCAGGCCCTTGAGTTCGTCAGCGGTGGAGCGGAAATCACCCGGGTCGTAATTGTAAGTATTGCGCAGGAAATTGCGCAGGTTTTCCAGGTCGGCCACAGAAGCCCGGCCATCGAGGGAAGTATAGTTTTCCACTTCGAAGGGGATCGGCGACTGGTCATCCTGGATTTCAGCGTTGGCGAAGAAGAATACCTTGTCGCGGATGATGGGGCCGCCAATGGAGGCGCCGTAGAGGTTCTGGGAAAACTCAGCCACTTTGGTGCGCTCGATGCCCAGCCGGTCGGCCAGCACGCCGTTGGTTTTGCCAACTAAGCTTTCGTTCTGCATGAAATAGTAGGCCGTACCCGAAAACTGGTTTGTGCCGGATTTGGTCACCGCGTTGACGCCGCCACCCGCAAAGCCGCCGAGCGTTACGTCGTAGGGCGACAACACGACCTGGAACTGGTCGATAATGTCAATACTGAAGGGTGCGATGCCCGTCTGTCCGCCGTTGGTTCCGGAAGTTGCCAGTCCGAATACGTCGTTGTTGACGGCGCCATCGATGTAAATGGCATTGTAACGGTTGTTCACCCCTGCGAAAGAAATACCGTCGCCGTAGCGGGTTGCCTGAGGCGTCAGGCGCAGGAAGTCGTTGATGTCCCGGTTCAGAGTCGGCATGGCGTCGATTTCATCGGACGTAATCTGGGTGCTGGCGCCGGAACTCTGCCCGGTCACCCCGGCGGCGGCTACCACTTGTATGGCTTCCAGTTCAATGGCCGATTCCTCCAGCGACATGTCGAGCTTAAGCGGCTCGCCCAGGCGGAGGAACACGTTTTCGTACACTTTTTCCGAGTAACCCGTATAGGAAATGCTGATCCGGTAGGGGCCGCCAACCCGCATGCCCGGTATCCGGTAATTTCCGTCAATGTCGGTTGCGGTGCCGTACGTCGTTCCCGAAGGCTGATGAACAGCCAGGATGTTGGCTCCGATCAGGGCTTCGCCGCTGGCGTCTGCGATTCTACCCTGCATGGAGGATGTGGTAACACCCTGGGCGAGCGCCAATCCTTGTATGGATAATACAAGGAGGAGCGTGCTCAGTACTTTCGTAAGCATGGAAAATTTCATAAACAGTGAGTTTAATGAAAAAATGTTGGTTGTTTTGTGAGAGCGAAATTAAGTAGGAAGATGTTAAACCAGTATTAATTTTTGGTTTTTTTGCCCGGGAGGCCATCCTGCAAAATGTGGAAAAGTGGAAAAAGGGTGCTGTGGGAAGGGGAAAACCCGGGACACGGAGGGGAGGCCGGCTGGCCTGTCTCTGTGCGCCCGGCAAGCTGGGTGAGGGGTGAGGAGATGAGCCCTCCGAGTAAACTTCGGAAGCCTGGCCGGGATGAGGCAGGCAAGGCCGGGTGGGGGAGTCCGGGTAAAACCGGCCCTGCTCACCTCAGGGATTGCCGCCCTGCCCGGGCGCACGCTTCGGGCTTTTGGCTTTTCCCTTGATGTGCTCCCGCCACCTCAGCCCTGAAGACTCGATCCACTTCCAAATCGTCCCTTCGGCCAGGTAGATGCCGTGTTGCTTCTCGAAAGCCTGCTGAAGGCATTCCAGGGTCCACACTTTGCATGGGCTGCCCGCAGCTTTGGGGTCGGTGGAAGCGAGTTTGGCCAATGCCTGCCGAATCTCGGGGCCATGCCTGGGCGGCCGGCCGCTCCGGTGCTGGTCCTGAAGGCCTTCCAGGCCAAACTGGTTAAATCGTTCCACCCAGCGCCGGCCGGCTTCGAAGGAAGTGAAACCTACCGTGTACCCAGCCTGCGCAGGCGTTAGCCCGGGCTCATCGATGAGCCGGACCAGGAGCCTGGCTCGCCGGACGACCTCCGCCGGCGACTTCTTGCTTCTCGCCAAACTCCTTAATGAGACTTCTTCTTCGGTGTTAACTGCTCTCAATCTGGCCTTAGACCGCATAATTAGGTTTTTTCTATTGACTGAAAAGAAAACTTCAGGTCACTTCGGGAAATTAACTTTTTTCCAAAAGCCTTTCCTGAACTTTTACGCAAATTTAAAGTATCGGCTCCGGGCTTTTCATTTCAATCTGCCTATTTTTGCCTGAGAGCATGTTCTCCCACAGATTATCCAATTCAAAATCCCTATCATGAGCTTGAAGCCTTACTTTCTTTCCCTGGCTATGCTGACCGGCTGCTTTGCCGCACATGCCCAGCAGAATGTCGCGGTTGCTGTTCAGAGCAACTTCTTCAACCCGCAAAACATAACCATTTCAGTAGGGGACACCGTCACCTGGACGAATACAGGCGGCGTCCACAACGTCAACGGCAGCCAGGCGGTTTACCCGGACAATCCCGTGGGCTTCGGCAGCGGCCCGGCCGCCAACGCCCCCTGGACGTATTCCTTCGTTTTCAACACGCCGGGCTCCTACGATTACCGCTGTGACCCCCATTTCAGCCTGGGCATGACAGGTACCGTTACGGTAGAACCGGTGACAACCGGCCTGGTGCTGACTGGCGTTTTCGATGGGCCGCTGACAGGAGGCCTGCCCAAAGGAATAGAGTTGTATGTGCTGAACGACATCGCCGACCTGAGCGAATACGGCGTCGGCTCTGCCAATAACGGCGGAGGGTCAGGTGGCGTCGAATACACCTTGCCGGCAGGGCCGGCCATTGCCGGCTCCTATTTGTACCTGGCCACAGAAGCAGCCGGTTTTGAAACCTTCTTCGGTTTTCCCCCCGATTTCGTGGATGACGGCAACCCTTCTTCGGTCTCCATCAATGGCGACGACGCCATCGAGCTCTTTCGCAACGGCGTGGTGGTTGATGTTTTCGGCGATATCAACGTCGACGGCAGCGGCCAGTCCTGGGAATATACGGACGGCTGGGCCTACCGCGTGAACGGGACCGGCCCCGACGGCGCAACTTTTGTGCCGGGCAACTGGCTCTACAGTGGTATCGATGTCTTTGACGGAGCCGGCCAGAATGCCAATGCGTCCATCCCCATGCCTGTGGGCACGTATGAGCCCGGGGGCAGCGCCATGCTTCTGGCGAATAATGATGTGGCTTTTACTGATGTCAACGAACCGGTTACTATTGATGTGCTGGCCAACGACTTCCTGCCCAATCCGGTCATTTCCCTGAGTGCGGAAAACGGAAGCAACGGCACAACTTCAGTCCAGGGCGGCACGGTGGTCATTTATACGCCAAATCTGGATTTCTGCGGTTCGGACAGCTTTACCTACGAGGTGTGCGACGCCGAAGGCTGCGAGACGGCAACGGTTGAGGTCACGGTCCAATGCCCACTGAACTACCCGGCCTACCCCATTGCGCAGGTGTCCACCGTGGATGCGGACGGAGTGGCGGATTCCCTGGGCGTCAAGTGTAAGCTGCAGGGCGTCGTTTACGGAGTGGACCTGCAGATGAACGGCCTGCAGTTCACGCTTATAGACGGGAATAATGACGGCATCGGGGCCTTTAACGGGAGCAGCGAATTCGGTTATACGGTACAGGAAGGCGACGAAGTGGCCATACAGGGAGAGATCGGCCAGTTCAGGGGCCTGACGCAAATCACTATCGAATCGGTTGAGTTGATTTCTACCGGCAATGCGCTTTTCCCGCCGGCTATCGTAAACGGGCTGGGAGAAGATACCGAGTCTCAGCTGGTCAAACTGGAAGCCGTCGAGCTGGTGGATCCCGCCCAGTGGGATTCTTCCGTGCCCAGCGGCTTTAATGTTGAGGTCACCAACGGGACGGATACCTTCACCCTTCGCATCTACGAACTGGTTGACCTTTACAACATGCCCGCTCCGGTGGGCCTGTTCAATGTGGTTGGCATCGGCGGGCAGTTCGATACTTCTTCCCCTTACCTGGAAGGCTACCAGTTATTTCCTCGCTATATGGAGGATATCGACATCATCAACAGTACGATCAGCCAGGAACTGGGCGCTGCCGTAAGTATTTTCCCCAACCCCGCCGGCACTCAACTGACGGTGCAGAGCCGGGAGCCGCTCAGCCTGATCCGCATCAGCACCATAACAGGCCGTGCCGTGCTTGAAATAGAACGCCCGGCCGGCACGGAAACCATTGGGCTGGCCAATCTGGCGAAAGGCGCCTACCTGCTTACCGTGGTGCAGGATGGCCGTTTGTGGGTGGAGCGTTTCATCAAGCTGTAAGTGCATGGCCGGCTAAAAACACCTGAGGCCAGCAAGGGTGCTGGCCTCAGGTTAATTTTGGGGCAGGCCCCGATTATTCAACTTTGATCACTTTCCTGAAGGCATATACCTCCCCGCTTTTTCTTACCACAATGAAGTACATTCCTGAAGGCAAATGCTCTAAACCATCAATGTTCAACCTGTTGTACCCCGCTTCAAAAACGGTTTCCCTGGTGGTAAGCGCTCTTCCCAGATTGTCCATTAAGACGATCTGCCCCTTGAAGGGAGTTGCGATATTAAAGGCTTCTATGTCAATATTGGAAGTGAAAGGATTGGGATAGGCAACTATCCGTTCTTCATCCTCCATACCTTCGATATCCAAATTGGAAGGCGGGTTACTCCGAAGGGCTTCATCACAGGTTATGCTGAAGTGGTACTTGGAACCCGTCTGGCAAGGCGAAACCACAATTTTTATCGTATTGCCGCCGGTAATGGTGTAAAAGTTACTTTGCCATCCTCCGGTTCCGACACAGGCAATATGGTCATTTATACCGCTGCCTGAGATAAAGATCTCATCTTCTCTCGTTAAAGTGTTGTATGCAAATTCCACGACGGTGCCGGGAGGCAGGTTGTGGTAGAAATTGTAGGTGTTTACCCCACTTCCCCCGTTAACTTCTTCGTAGAAGCCGCAGAATTCTTCTTCCAGGTAACATTCGCCTTCAATACATTCATATCCCGGGGGGCAGCTGGGTTCACAGTCGGAGCTTTCCACACATATACCCTCTATACAAACGCCATAAAGGCATTCCCCATCAGGGCATTCCTGATAACAATTGCCATCTACGCAGACGAATCCGGGAGGGCAGTCATTATCGCTCTGGCATGGGTCGGGGTTGGGGGTCGTGGGGTCATTCCAGACAATGTCCTCACAGGTTTCTTCCTGAGCCCATGTAGCGAGCAATGGTTTGTCCATGGAAAATCCATAGACGTCCAGCGCGTCAAACAGGCACCAGCCCGAGTTGCTGCACCAGGTATCTATGGAAGAGCCAAAGGGCTGCAGGCCAGTCAGTTCTGCAATTGCGCTATTGGCAGGAACCTGGACTTGCTGAATGATGGCCGTTCCATTCTGGTCGAAGTCCATGATGGTCAAGGTTCCTCCGGAGTTGCATGGGTTGGAATAGTCGTTCGGAACAAAGTCGAAAAAGGTGAACTGCCAGTTGCCATAGCTGTCACAAGCATCCTGGTTGTTTCCGAAAATGTAATTTGTTTCAGAGCTGCAGACCTCGCAACGCCAGGCTCCGAAATAAGCGTTCGAAAACTGGGGCCACTCCGGCAGGAAGCTGTAATTGAACCAGAAATCGTCATTAAAGCCGACAGCGTCACTATAGTTGGTGGGGCCGTAAAAGTTAATTTCGATCTCATTCACACAGTTTTGTCCTGTGCTGGCTCCATTTCCGGTATAGGTTACTTTAATGAAATAGGTGCCAGGTGATTGCGGGTCCCAGCTGTCATCTCCCGAAACCCATTCTATCTCGTCATTGCCGGGGCTGTTGGGAACCACTTCAAATACGCTGGTAGTGTTGTTGGGGTACAGGACTGTAATGGTGCCCGTCCAGCAATTGAATGTAGGAGCTACTGTGTTCAGGTCAACCCAGACCGAAGAACAGTCGCCGTCAAACAAGCCGCAATCGGGGTCGAAGCACTGTTCCCCAACCCAAAGGCGGAAGTATGGCAGGTCATAGAAATAACTGCCATCGTAGGCTTCCGAGTAGCCTTCATACAGCACATCACATGTTAAACCGAAGCAGCAATTGGTATGGAGCCTGGTGGATAGCGAGCCATATTCACATTTATTTATCGACTCGAAGCGCACCGAGCCGGCAGGAACGCCATAAATATAGAAGGGGTTCTGGCCGGTGTACTCGACAATTTGAGTGTAATCTGCTTCGGAAGGATGTGAGGCCTCATCCATCGTGACTTTAATAAAGTACGGAGCGTTGTTTCCTACAGCGTATATATTGATTTTATAGGTGTGCTCCTGCCCAACGCCACAGGCCCCCTGTATGTCTCCGATGTGCTCTACCCCAAAACTCAAGCCATTGTCAGGGAAAGTGCAGGTGGGGATCATGCCAAAAGAGCCGGAATACACGCAGCCATTTGCGGCAGTATAGGTGAAATAGAAGGTGCTGACATTGCTGTACTGTGCAGGAATGGTAATATCCCTGTAGTTTTTGTTGTAAACTGTAAATGTACTTACAATGACCGGATTCATCTGTGGGGAAGTGGAGATGGCAATAGTGCCTCCTCCTTCCAGAATATCGCTGATAATTCTGACCTGGGCCACGCCGCCACCGTAAAACGAATTATAAAAATGCCATAATACTTCCACTTCATAATCGAAGCCTTGCGGCACTCCGTTCACGGTGTAGGTTTTTTTGATCACGCACCCCCCCGAAGTAATGACAACCTCATAGTCGCCGTTGCATAGCCCGCTGATATCCTGGGTTGTTGCGCCATTGCTCCAGGCATAGCTTACGGGGCCCGAGGAATTCACTTCAATGTTTATACTCCCGTTGCAGGATGTTCCACAACTGTTATCCGTTACACTGGCGCTGGTTATTGCCAGGGTTGATGCTGCCACAGTGAAACAATCCGAGGCGGTGCATCCCGCTGCATCCGTAACGGTCACGCAATAATTGCCCGCCTGCAGGTTGTAAATATCTTTGGACGTCTTGCCATTGCTCCACAGATAGCTATAGGGGCCGAGCCCTCCGCTCAAATTGAGCACAATTGAGCCCAGCGTTCCGCTACAAACTTCCTGGATGTCCGCATTCAGGTTCATAGCTGGGGTTTGGTTAACGTAGAAATACAGCTCGCTCCTGCAGCCTTCCTGGTCAGAAACAGTAACTGTGTAACAGCCCGGCCCAAGCCCGTTAATGGTTGGAGAATTATTGGGAAAAGTTGTATAGGGGTAATTACAGGTTCGCCACTCGTAATTGTAGGGCGAAGTGCCTCCTGAAGCAGTAACAGTTGCAGTGGCCGTTTCGCCTGCGCAAAGCGGGTTTGGATCCACCGTCACACCGGCCTGAATAACCTGCTGCCCCCATAATAAAATGGTGGCGTAATCGGTGCATCCGTATTCGTCGGTGACAATCACGGTCCACCATCCAATCGGGATATTTGAAATGGTTTGGGTAGTATACAAGGGAGTCCCGTAATAATCCTTCCAAACAAAAGTATAAGGCCCAATACCACCTGTGACGATAGCTGTAAGCTCGCTATTATAACCGCCAACACATCCCAGCTCATTTATGACAATAGAAACATTCAAGTCTCCAGGGCATTCGTAACCCAGCGTGATGCAATCAATAGCTTCATAACAGCCGGGAGAGGTAACGGTCAGGCAATAATCACCGGGTACAAGCCCGCTGATATTTTGGGAGTTTGCCGTAAAGCCATTGGGGCCCGTCCAGGAGAAGGTGTACGGCGGTTGGCCGCCCGAAACAACAGCACCGATGGCGCCGTCGGATGCATTGGGGCTCGATACGGGTGTGACGTCGAGCGCCAGGTCAAGCAGCCTGTTTTGTTCCGGTAAAGTTTTGCACCTGACTTCGGTGCAGGCGTCAACGGAGGTGACTGTTACGCAATAGTCACCGGCGGGTAAATTATAGATTGTCTCGGTAGTTGCTCCGTTGCTCCAGGCATAGGAGTAGGCTTCATACCCCTGATCCAGCGGCGCCGACAACGCCCCGTTGCTCTCTCCTTCGCAGGGGTAGGCCAGAATGAACATTTCGTAAATCATGGGCGGGCAATTTTCATTGCTGCAACCCGGCGCATTTAATAAATCGAAGCAGGCCTCACCTGTGCACCCATTGACATCCTTGACCGTAACGCAGTATGTGCCTGCTGTGATGTCCTCAAGGACAGAACCTGTCTGGCCGTTATTCCAGACATAAAAATATGGGCCTGTGCCGCCCGTTACACTTGCTACCTCCAGGTGGCCGAAGTATTCTCCCGGGCATGGCAGGCTTTGGTCGAATGTAATCGTTAATGGATTTGCATCTTCCATATTTGCTTCTACACACCCTTCATAGAAACAACACCCGTCAATTGTCTCAATTCGGAAGCAATTCATTCCCAGCGTTCCATTGTGAACGTTGCTGCCCAGAACGTATTCATCGCCGTCCCACCATCCGATATAGAATGAGTCCCCTAAATTGGAAAGGGTAATAATAACGTTGCCGTTGCAATCAATATCGACCTCTTCGGTAAAATCGTCAATTTCATCACAGGATTGTTGCAATGACCTGATACTCGGAGGGGTTGACGTCAGGTCGGATATCTCGGAGGCGCAGCTGGGGCAGGCCTCAAAAGTATCGCTGCCTTTCAGTAATGGGTCGTTGGCCCATGAATTCGCCCCGTTCCTCACCGGGACATTTATGGAACCACCAATATCATTCCCGTTGGTCAGGTTGTATACATCGATCAATGGGTTGTCGTTCAGGTCAGTCCCTCTGAAGTTGAACAGATAACATTCATCATTATAAGATAACCAGGGGCCAGTGTAGACAAGTTCATTCGTCGGGTTTTTTGTCATTTGAATCCAGTTGGACCACAAACCGAGCGGGGTCTTGTACCTGTATTCCAATCCGGACATTTTTTCAGAAACAGTAACTTGAACATATACAGAAAAGGATAAAAGTGAATTATTGACGGCTGCTTCATCATTCGTCAGCGTTCCATTGGCCGGGCCTGAGGAGGGGTCTCTTTGTTCTCTTCTGAAATCTACTATCGGCGCGCCAAATAAGGAATTGATTTTGAACCTTGTCAGGAATGGTTGAAAATTATCTACCTTAATTAAATTACTTCCGTCATCTCTGTTGCCATTGGCATCCAGGACGCTGAAATCGACATCGTATTGGCCATCCGGATATAAAACCTCCGCGGGAATATCACTTTCAGAGGAAGAATTCGAAATGTGCTGCCTCGTTTTCCAGATGCCCCTGTCAATTGTCTTGTGGGCATAGGTGTACTGGTCGTTATTTAACCTGTGTAATTTAATGTAATCGTGGTTGCCATAACGTTCGGACTGCCCGGTAGCCTGGTTGTATTTGGTATTGAAAAAGGTAGTCCAGTTAGGTTTGTGATCCTGGCTTAGTTCATCAAATTCCAGAAAGTATTTGGCTACGTCATCAATGTAATAGACGCAGCTATATATGCCCAGCCCTTCTCCAATACTTGGAGTGTTTGCGGTTACCCTCGTGTCTCTGACGTGGACAGTGGGCAAAATGCTGCCATAAACAGTAATAGGGCTGCTGTTATATGCATGGACAGGCCCCTGGCTATCCGGCCTATCTCTTTTGTGAATTTTACAGGAGTTGAAATGCCAGGCCGTTAATCCGTTTCCTGCGTTAAAAATTATTCCTGAGCTGTTATCCATTGGCTCCAGAATAATGTCGTTCAATTCCACATCATAAGTGTCGTTATATCCAGGCGGAAGGTTGACGTAGTCTGATGTGGTCTCCCGGAGTGGGTCTACCAGGTACCAGTCGCAGCCCAGGCATGCTCGCTCCCACATTTCGAAGTGCAGGTGGTTTCCACTGATGATAGTGCCAAGGCCCTGGCCCTGATTGACGTCGGAACCATCAAAAACCCCGCTGAGGGGATCCGTATTATCCCCGTATCTCACTTTTTTTAAATAAGTAGTAGGGCTATTCGGGAGGAGATAATCATGGCCGCTTACAAAAAAGCTGACATTGTCGGCGCTTTCAATTACTTCTCCATCGAGAATGGCCAAAAAACTGTTGTTATCTCCAACATTTAAATCCAATGCGCCGTGAAACTGGCTGTGCCTTTCTGCAAAGGTGCAATTAATTTCATTATAACCGGTAACGGAAGAATTAACCGGCCAGGAGGGCTGTTGGGCGTTGCTGTTATTGATTACAAAACCAATAATTAACACGCAAAGGAATTTGCAGGTGTTACTGGACTTCATACTGGTAAATTTTTTTGGTTGTGGTGGATTGGAAGAAGTATTGGCTGGAATTGTTGAAAAGCATCCGCAGGTTTGGGTTATCCATCTGAAAGGTTATCTCCTTTGTATTGATATTCTGAATTACCCACCTGTGGCGCCCCGATCCGTACGACAGGATATCAGCCGAATCATCTATATAGAAACTGTGCCCAACCGTTTTCAATACCTCGTTTTTGCCTTTGTATAGGTAGGAAATGTTGTTGGCCAGCATCATATATTCAAACCTGTCGCTGATAACGACAGGGCCGTAACTCGTGCCGCTGTCTCCCGTAAATTCGTTGAAATCCCCCTTGATCAGCAGGCCGCCGGAGGAATTAAATACGTAGAACGGGCTGCTTACCCCACTCGAAAGCCCGACATGTGATTTCGGTTTGTTGATGTAGAATATGGGCATCGGCAGTTCCGCATCCAGCCTGATTGGGCGCTTCAGCTCCGCGCCTTCCCTGTCGAAAAAGAGCAGCATCTTTATTCCTCCCTCGTGGGGGTCGCCAAGGGCGGCCAGATAGGAATTATCCAGTTGGAATAAATAGGTTATGTGAGACTCGGGGTTTTTCGCCTCCTCCTCAGTTTCGTCCTGAAGCCCGGCTTCAGCCAGCAAGGGTTTTATTTTGCTTATTATGCTTTGCCGGAAAGCAGCCGGGAGGGATGAAAATTCAATATCGGCGGCTGTACTTCTGACCTTGCCATAATCTTTTTCCTCATACACTTCCCTTAGTTTTATCATGGGGCAGCCCTTAACCTGCCCCGTATTTTCATCAATGGAGAAAACGGCTGTGGATGCATTTGCCCTGGGGGCCAGGGCTTCCATAGATGCGATTATGGCGCTGTCATCGCCTTTTTCCGACAGGCGTTCATTGCGGCGCTCTGCGCGCAGGGCCTGCAATGCGGTATCTTTTTCAAAAATATCCCGCCCGGGCTGGGAATCCTGTAAAAGGCCCGGCCTGCTTGTGTCCTGGCTGCTTATTTGGCCATTCTGTTTTGTCTGATTCATTGTCCCGTTGCAGGACATAAATGACAATGTCATTGCAGCTCCTCCTGTGAAAAGGAGCAGTTGCCACCTAATTAATTTTTTATTCATGATGTATTTTTTACAATAGAATAACCCCCTGGCCTGTCCCGCCGCAATTCATCTGGGCCAGGGCAAAACAAGGCCTTTCCAGGCTTCCGGAGAGAAGGCCTGAAAAGTCAGGGAAAATTTTCATTAGTGCTTGTTTACAAGAAATCGAAAGGGGAAATCAATACAAACCCGCCTGATGCCTGGTTTGGAAATCAATACCAGATATCAGCATTTGACAAGCCATTCAAATCTCTGCATAGAAGCGATGCGAAGCCTTTTGAATTGCCAGAACAAAGCTGCCGCTTCAACATGAAGAAAAATAATAGCCTGAAAATTAAAAGAAAGGCCGTCCAGGTCTTAACAGAGTTTTTAGCTAGGCTGTTTTTTCATCAGAGATGAGCCTAGAGATAGAGAAATACTGTTTGGGCAAGGAAATACATCAAAGGATTATATAACAGGGCAATTATCCTTATAAAGCGTTTAATACATAAGTAATGCCCTTTTATTAAGCCGGATTAGCTTTCACAATAATAATTGATTTTTTTATATGAGCAAAAAAAATAGAAAAAATGTTTTTTATATTTTTAATTACGCTCCGGGTTGAGGGTGAGAAAATCGTCTGGAGTGCATTGGCGATAGTGTCGGAATAATCCAGTAAGTTTACGAACCTATTTAGTTGAAACGCGGGCATGTGGCCCGCGAAGAGGTAATCTGAGAGCCTTTGGAGGGGCTATGCCTGCGTCGCCGGGCCACAGGCCCGCGTTCCGTAATGCCGCCAAAGAGCCCTAAATAGCCACAAGTTTACACATTCTTATTTTTTCAGGTCAGTATGTCAAAAAAAGCTGGTATAGGTATAGCCCTGTCGGGTGGAGGCGCGCGCGGCATCGCCCACATAGGGGTGTTGCAGGCCCTGGAGGACAACGGCTATTTCCCAGGGGTGCTGTCGGGCGCCAGCGCAGGCGCCATTACGGGCGCCCTCTATGCCTCCGGGCGCAGCCCGGCCGAGATACTGGATTTCGTCAGGCAGGCCAGCCTGTTCAAGCTTTTCAAGGTCGGGCTGCCATACTCCGGCCTGACCAAGCTCACCTACCTGAGGGAAAAACTGGCCGAATACATCGTAGCGGACAGCTTCGAGGCGCTGGAGAAAAAACTTTTCGTAGCCATCGTCAACCTCAACACCGGGCAGTGCGAAATCCGCAGCAGCGGGCGCCTGTTCGACGTGGTGACGGCTTCTTCCTCCATCCCCCTGGTCTTCCAGCCGGTGGAGATCGACGGGCAGCTCTTTGTGGATGGCGGGCTGCTGGACAATTTGCCGGTAGAACCCCTGAGGCCTCTGGTGGATGTGGTTATTGCAGTCAACGTCATGCCACAGGTGGAAGTCCCCAACAAGGCGGTTCAGAATGTCTTCGGCATCGCCCAGCGTTGCTTCGACCTCGGCATCCTGGCCAACACCCGCCCCAGCATCCAGCAATGCGACCTGCTCATCGAACCCAAGGAAGTGCATGGCTTCAATATCTTTCAACTGAACCGCTACCGGAAACTCTATGATATCGGCTATGCAGCCATGACGGCGAAGATGGGCGAATTGCGGGCTTTGCTGGAGGGGTAGGTCGGGTCAATCGGGTTTTTCGGGTCAATCGGGTCTTTCGGGGATGTCGGGTCTTTCGGGACTTTCGGGACTTTCGGGTTTTTCGGGTTTTTCGGGTCAATCGGGTCAATCGGGGATGTCGGGTTTTTCGGGACTTTCGGGTTTTTCGGGTTTTTCGGGTGAATCGGGACTTTCGGGTTGGTCGGGTTATGAGACTTGTGAGGCTGGGTTTCAATTCAAAAACACCGCCATCTCCTCCACGTCCTGGATCTGCACATCGATATCCTCCATGAGGGTAGTGGCGAGTGACAGCCCGACGTAATCGACCATAATGGGGAAGGATTTGTGAGTGCGGTTGACAAGCACGGCTACCTCTACCTTTTTGGGCAGGATATTCAGGATGGGCTTGATGGCGTAAAAAATGGTGCGCCCCGTGTTGGCCACGTCGTCGATCACGATGATGGCCTTGCCGGAGAGCTGCTCCAGCGGCATTTCGACCTGAACTTCCTGGCTGAGCGGCGCCGCCGGGTTGAGCCGGATGCGGGTGAGGGTGAGTTTGATGGCGGTGATCTTACGGAGTTCTTCCAGCACCATGCGGGCAAAGCCAAGGCCCGTGTTGTTGATGCCGGCCAGGATGATTTCCGATTCCTCGAAGTTGTTCTCCAGGATTTCAATGGCGAGCCGCTTGATCTTCTGCTGTATCTGCTGCTGGTTGAGGATTTTCATTCGGAGCCTTTTTTCCGGTGCCAAATTTATCACTTGCCGGGCAAATTGAGGCCATATTGTGGCAAATCATTTCTATTTTAGCACGGAAACCGGGGAAGGGCAGGGGATTTTTTCAGGCAAATATTTTTCTTCTTCCCCGGGCAGTCTTATTTTAGCGAAAATTCGCCAACCAAGACCGAACAAGCTCTTTATGGTTCAACAGCTCCTATTCATACTGGTAAGCGCCGCCGCCATCGGCCTGGCCTGGCGCGGCTTCATGCGCGTCCGCCGTTACATCCTCCTGGGCCAGGAGGAAGATATTGCAGGCGACAGCGGGCAGCGATGGCGGAATGTGCTGCTGGTGTCTTTCGGGCAACAGAAGATGTTCAAGCGCTGGTTGCCGGCGGTATTCCACCTGTTCATCTACCTGGCCTTCCTGATCACTCAGGTTGAACTGATCGAGATATTTATCGACGGCATATTCGGGCAGCACCGCTTTTTTGCGGACAAGCTGGGCGGTTTCTACACCTTCGTGATCAGCTTTATCGAAGTGCTGTCCGTCCTGGCATTCGTGGCCACCATCGTCTTCCTGGCGCGCCGCAACCTGCTTAAGACGCCCCGCTTCTGGAAGCCGGAAATGAAAGGCTGGCCCCGGCTGGACGGCAACCTGATCCTCATTTTCGAGATCATCCTGCTCATCGGCATATTCAGCATGAACGGGGCTGACGTCCTGCTGCAGCAGATGGATCCTGCCCATTACAAGGACACGGGCGCCCTGGCCGTGAGCAGCTGGCTGGGCCCGGCCCTTTTCGGAGGGCTGGACGCCGGCAGCCTGGCGGCTGTGGAGCGCTTCGGCTGGTGGCTGCACCTCATCATGGTGTTTGTCTTTCTCAACTACCTGCCCTACTCCAAACACCTGCACATCCTCTTGTCTTTCCCCAACACCTACTACGCCAGCCTGAAGCCGCGCGGCGAAATGGAGAACATGCCCGCGGTGATGAACGAGGTCAAAAGCATGCTGGGGCTGGCCGAGGCTTCCGATGAGAGCGGCGAGGATCTGCCCGAATTCGGCGCCAATGATGTGTTCACTCTGAGCTGGAAGAACATCATGGATGCTTACAGTTGCACCGAATGCGGGCGTTGCACCTCGGTTTGCCCCGCCAACATCACAGGCAAGAAATTGTCGCCCCGCAAGGTGCTCATGGATATCCGCGACCGGGCCGAAGAGGTGGGCCGTAATATCGACAGCGGCAGCGCGGATTTCGCCCGCGACAAATCGCAGCCCGTCTCCCGGGCCAACTACGAGGACGGCAGGTCCCTGTTCGACTACATCAGCCCCGAGGAACTGCATGCCTGCACTACCTGCAACGCCTGCGTGGAGGCCTGCCCCGTGCTGATCAACCCCCTTGACCCGATCCTGAAAATGCGCCGCTATGAGATACTGACCCTGTCGCAGGGCCCTGCCGACTGGCTGCCGCTCTTTAACAGCATGGAGAACAGCGGCTCCGCCTGGGCTATGAGCGAAGAACGGGAGAAATGGGCCCGCGAGGCGATGGAGGGAGCGTGAAAAAGCCTTGATATTCTTTATTAAAGCAACGATCTGAAAAGAACTTACTTATGGCCAAACTTGAAATACCCACCATGGCGGAACTGGCCGCCGATGGGAAAGAGCCGGAAATCCTCTTCTGGGTAGGCTGCGCCGGCAGCTTTGACGCCCGCGCCCAGAAAGTGGCCGCAGCCTTCTGCCGCATCCTGAACGAGGTGGGGATCAGCTTCGCCATTCTGGGCAACGAGGAGCAATGTACGGGCGACCCTGCCCGCCGGGCGGGCAACGAACTGGTCTTTCAAATGCAGGCCCTCCAGAATATCGAAACGCTGAAGGCCTACAACGTCAGGAAGATCGTTACGGCCTGCCCTCATTGTTTCAATACCCTGAAAAATGAATACCCGGCCCTGGGAGGAAACTATGAGGTCGTCCACCACACTCAACTGTTGCAGCAACTGATCGACGAAGGGCGCATCAAAATGACAGAGGGCGGAACCTTCAAAGGCAAGCGCATCACCTACCACGATTCCTGTTATCTGGGCCGGGTGAACGGGGTCTATGAGGCGCCGCGCAAGGTGCTGGAGGCGCTCGACGCCGAACTGGTGGAAATGAAGCGCTGCCGCTCCAACGGGCTGTGCTGCGGCGCCGGCGGCGCCCAGATGTGGAAGGAGGACGAGCCCGGCAATAAACGCATCAACGAAGAGCGGGCGGAGGAAGCCCTCGAAACCGGCGCTTCCGTCATCGCCGCCAACTGCCCCTTCTGCCTGACCATGATGGAGGACGGGGTAAAGGCCAAAGACAAACAGGATGACGTGATGGTGTATGACCTGGCCGAGCTGGTCGTGAATAATATGGTGCGGGTTTTATGAAATAAGGAACCTGGCGCCCCTTTGTGAAACTTTCTTTGAAGTGTCCCCAAAAGGGCGCCAGGCCTGGCCGGAATAAGCGGCCTCAATCTTCCTCATCGTCTTCCTCCATGCCTGAAAGCCCCGCATTGCCGGATTCTGCTCTTTCTGCCTGAGCCGTGGCGCTCCGGATTTCGGTATGCCTGATTTCTCCACCGCTTTTACCCAGTTGAAAAGAAACCCCTGTTGTTCCCAAGGCTAAAACCAAAGTGGCGAGGCTCAGGGCTTGCTGTATTTTCAGGCCACGTAAACTGGCCAAAAGGGAAAGAGCGGAAAAAACACCCACAGCGCCCAGCGCCCAGATGAAAATTGTGGCCCATTCTTCGTGCCGGCCGATCAGGCCTTCGTTTATGCCGGCCATTGCTTCTACAGTTTCTTCGGCGCCTTCGCCGGTCAGGAAGGTTGGAATAGCCAACAGGGCCGAGATGATGAAAATGCCCATTGCAGCCCTCTTGACTGGTTCTGAACGAAAAACCAGGCCTCCTATCAGCGTTCCCAATCCGGCGATGGCGCCAACAATAGGAAGGTGGGTCAGCAGTAAATGCCAATGTGCTTGGTTCATAAAACTTTGATTTTTTTAATGTGAACAGTTATCCAACTGGAATCACAGGTAGTCAAAACCTGCCAGTTGTCAGGGCAAAGATGATGGGCCGGGCCTTAAGCCCGCCTTTAGGAATTCTAAAAATCAGCTTAAAGTATCGGAAGGAAAGAATAGCCGGAAAGTGGTTCCTGCCTCTACTGTGCTGTGCACTTCAACCCGGATTTGCTGGAGCAAGGCCAGCTTTTTAACGATAGCCAGCCCCAGGCCGGCGCCTGGCACGGAGGAATTGCGGGAGGCATCCGCCCGGTAAAATCGGTCAAACAAATGCGGCAGGTGCTCCGGCGGGATGCCCGGGCCCTGGTCGGCTATAGCCAGCGACGGGGCCTCTGCATCCCAGCTAATTTCCAGGGTTCCTCCCGGCCGGCTGTATTTGAAGGCATTGTTTAACAGATTGTCCAGGATAATGAAAAGAGAACTGCGGTCGGCCATGGCCACAGCATCGGAGGGGATGTGTACTGATACCTGGAAGCGTTTGCCGGGAAAGGCCCGCCCGGCCTGCGCCAGGGCTTCTTTTACCAATGGCGCCAAAGCCACTGTTTCGAGAGGAAACTGTCCGGGCCGGGTTTCCAGCCGGGCCAGCTGAAGGAGCTGGCTCAGCAGCTGGCCCATCCGGTCTACTTCCAGAATGACCTGCCTGATCTTTTCCTCATAGTGGCCAGGTTCCCGCTGACGGCGGATAAGAACCTCCAGTGTGCCGCGGATAGCGCTTAAAGGGGTTCGCAGCTCGTGTGAGGCATCGGCGGTGAATTGCTTTTCCCGCCTCATGCCCGCCTCAATGCGGCCCAGCAGTTCGTTGATGGTGGTGGCCAGTTGATATAATTCGTCGCGGTGCGCGGGCAGCGGAAGGCGTGTTTCGATATTGGAATCATCGATTCCACTTGCAGCATTGATGAGTTGTTGTACCGGGGCAATTCCTTTTGCCGCCGCCAGGGAGGTGGCGAAGTAAAGCACAACCAGCACCAGAGGAAATGTAATCAGCAGGGTGAAGCGCAGGTTGTTGAGCACAATTGCAGACTCTTCCCGAGAGACCCCGATAGTCAATTGCCCCAGGATTAACCCGGCCTCGTTGCGAATGGGAAACTGCCCTAGGCGGATGCGTTTGCCATTGATCTGGCTGTTGAGAAAGCGAGGCTGCTCCAGGTTTGGGTGAAATAAGAAATATTCGGACTGCAGGTTGGCGGACCGGAATACCAGCTGGCCGTTTATGTCCACGGCCTGAAGAAAGGTCGGGTTTACTTCCACCTGTTGGTGCTCGTTCTCCTCCCATTCCGGCATCCGGTAGATAATCAGGGAATCGCCCTTCCAGTGCAAGTTGGCGGCAACTTCTTCTTGTTCATTCAAAATATCCTGGTCCAGGTGCTGAAAAGCAGAATAGTACACCACACCGTACACGGCCAGAAAGACCAGTAACGTGGCCACGGCCGTAGCCAGGGTGTTGAACAACGCGATTCGGTCCCGGAACCTGAGTTTCATTGCTCCTCATTAATGCGGTAGCCTACGCCCCGGAGGGTCTCCACGAAAGAAGGCTGCCCGGGCCGGTCGAGTTTTTTGCGCAGGAAATTAATATATACATCGATAACAGAGGTATCGTGGCTGAAGTGGATATCCCAGACTTTTTCAATGATGCGGGTGCGCCGGCAGACCCGCCCTTTATTCCGAAGCAGGTATTCCAGCAGAGCGAATTCCTTTTGAGTCAGTTCCACCTTTTCCCCGGCTACAGTGACCTGATGTGCGTCCAGGTCCATCTCAATGTCTCCGCTGGTGAAATTGTGGTGCCCGCCATCCCTGGTGCGCAACAATACCCTTATCCGGGCCAGCAGTTCATCAAACGCAAAGGGTTTTCTAATGTAGTCATTGGCCCCTGTTTCCAGCCCAAAAACGACATCGTCAACAGTGTCTTTAGCCGTGAGAAAGATGATGGGAATTTGGGGGTTTTCTTTCCGCACCTGCCGGCATATTTCAATTCCGTTAAGGCCGGGCAGCATCCAGTCCAGCAGTAAAAGGTCGTATTCTTCCAGGTATCCCAGCGCCATTTGCAGGCCTTCTTTCCCATTATAGGCGACATCGATGGCAAAACCTTCTTCTTCCAACCCCTCCTTGATGAAGTTGGCGATCGAGCTTTCGTCCTCTACCAGTAATATCCTCATTTTAATTGGCCATTACAGTCTGAAATGAAATCCGTTTGCCCTGAAGGCGCTCCTTCAGGAGCCGGGAAGCCCTGGCAGTGGCAGTTCCACTCCGGCGGCATGTTTAAAAACCAATTGCCCCCCAAGATAGCCCGTCCAGCTTATTGCTGCAATGGCCAGGGCAAAAACCAGTACGCTGGCTATTTTTACCCCGGCATACCTTGCTTCCTTAAAAGATGCTTAAAATGCCCTGTTTTGGAGCGTATTCCCTTCTCAATCACTTCCGGCAACTACTGCTTGTCTGATTTGTTTATTATGTTTGAGTCAAATTCTGATACCAAGTAGAATCAATACCTTGATAATGCACACTTACGATACCCTACCCGACACCACCCGCGTCTGGATATATCAGGCCAACCGCCCTTTTGAGGAAAAGGACATTCCGGGCATCCGCGAAAAAGTACAGGCTTTCGCCCAAAGCTGGGTAAGCCACAACCGCCAGTTGCGCGCCCTGGGCGATGTGCTGCACCGCCAGTTCATCGTGCTGATGGTGGATGAAAGCCAGGCGGACGCCAGCGGCTGCTCCATCGATAAATCGGTTTACTTCCTCAAACAACTGCAGGCGGAATACGGGGTGGACCTCTTCGACCGCATGGCTTTTACCTATATGGACGGCGACAGGGTCGCCACGGCGCCGCGCGACGAGTTCGCCCGCCTGTACCGCCAAGGCCGGATAAACGATGATACCCTCGTTTTTGACCCCCTCGTCAGCACCAAGGGCGATTTCGGCCGCGCCTGGCTCAAACCCCTGGGGCAAAGCTGGCATAAGCGCATGGTATAACGCACAACTGCAGCCGGAAGGCTGAAGGCACAGTTCAAAAATCAATCCAATGATCGGCAAAGTGAAAAAATGGCTGGGCATCGAGGGCGTAAAACTGGAGCTCGTCCTGCCTGAAGAAACGGATATCCGCGATCAGCTCATCAAAGGCTCCATCCGCCTGATGTCCATGAACCCGCAGACGGTAACCGGCATCAAGGTGGTGCTGATCGAAAAGTACAGCCGCGGGCGGGGCAAGGAAAAGCTGATCGATGAGTACGAACTGGGGCATACCCTGATCAACCGCACCTATGAGGTGCCGGCCGAGGAAGTGGTGGAGCTTGATTTCGAACTGCCCTTTTCCATCCTGCGGTCGAACATGGAGGAGTTCGGCAAGCGCAACTTCCTCTTCGGCGGCATCGCCGGGCTGGCGAAGAAGCTTCAGGGCGTCAGGTCGGAATACCGCGTGGAGGCCGAAGCCGAGGTCAAAGGCGTAGCCCTCAACCCCTTCGACCGAAAGCAGATCGTACTCAAACCCTGAGCGGGGGCGTAAACAGTTCCCCTTTTTTACTCGGTTGCTTCCTCCTGCTTGAACTGCAGGCCTTTCTGTGCTTCCTCGGCTTTGGCCTTGTTTTTCTCCTCCAGCATGCGCAGGATCTCCTCATCGGATTTTCCCAGGTTCTCCAGCACGGCGCGGGCGTCTTCCGCAAAATCGTGCTCCGGATGTTTGGCCAGGAATTCTTCATACAAAACCCGGGCTTCGTCGTAGCGCCTCAGGTCGTTGTCGAGGGTGAAGGCGCGCATGAACAGGGCCAGCGGGGCTTTTTCGTAATCCGGGTACCGCAGGTTGATCTTTTCGTACAACTTCAGCGCCTTGGTATAAGAGCGGATGGAACGGGCGGCCTCCGCGGCGTCGTAAAGCAGGCGGGGCGAATTGTCGCCGGCGGGAAGCATCATGGCGTACAGCTCGCCAGAGGCAATGAAATTGTTCGTGATGCGGTAGTCATAGCGTTTGAGCGAGTCGCTGAACATCTGTGCGGCCATGGTTTCCAGGCGGCTGGACACGGAGGGCAGGCTGGCCGGCAGCTTTTCCACGGCTTTTTTGCCGGGCTCGCTATCGGGGAATGCTTCCGCCAGGGCCTGGAAGATGGTGGTGGCGCTTTCTTCGTTGCGCAGGTTGTCCTGGTACAACTCGCCCAGGAACAGCATGGCCTGGGGGGTGTTTTCGGAAGCGTAGTAGTTTTCGATGGCCTGCACGAGCAGGCTGGCGGCAGTGGTGAAGCGGTTCTGCCGGAACTGCAGGGCCGCAGCCCGGTACAGGTAGCGGGGGCTGTAATCGGCATCATCCGGATATTGGGCTACATAGTCCTGGTAAAGTTTGGACAGGGCTTCGGCATCGGCCGCGTTGGCATTGGCCTCCACGGCCTTTTCCAGTTGGGCGATCTGCTCGCGGGCCTTGCCTTTTTCGGTTTGGCAGGAGAAAAAGGCGCCCGCCAGCAGCAGGGCCAATAACAGGGGCTGTATTTTCATGGTTTGCTCTTTTTTAAAAGTGAGGCCTCAAATTTAAACATTCTCCCAGGCATGCTCTAAACTTTGGGTTCCATTTGCTGTTTCCTACCCGAAAAAGAAATGCAATGCCCAAAGTCAGCATTTTCTGGTTCAGAAGAGATTTGCGCCTCGAAGACAACGCCGGGCTCTATCACGCGCTGAAGGGAGAACGCCCCGTCCTGCCGCTGTTCATTTTTGACCGCAACATCCTCGACGGGCTGGAGGATAAAAAGGATGCCCGGGTGGAATTCATCCACAATACCATCCACGAGCTGAACGGGCAACTCAGGGAATTGGGCGGCAACATCCTGGTGCGCTACGGCTTTCCTTCGGAAGTTTGGGCTTCATTGCTGCGGGAATTCGACATCCGGGCCGTGTACGCCAACCGGGACTATGAGCCCTACGCCCTGCAAAGGGATGGCCAGGTGCAAGAACTGCTGGAATCAAAAGGCATCGCCTTCCATACTTTCAAAGACCACGTCATTTTCGAAAAAGGAGAAATCGTCAAGGCGGATGGTTCTCCCTACACGGTTTTTACGCCATACAGCCGCAGGTGGCGGGAAAAGCTGGCCAGCCGGATGGCTACTTTTGTGGATGCTGGCGGCAATGAAGAGCCCGTCTCCTTCTACCTCAAACCTTACCCCACGGAAGACTACTTCAGCCGTTTCTTTCGCATAGAACCGCAGCCCGTCCCGGGCCTTGCCGAAATGGGCTTTGAACCGGCAGAGATTCAGGTTCCCCCGAAGGTGGTTAGCCAGGGCGTGATTCGCAACTACGACAAAACCCGCGATTTTCCAGCCCTCGACGGCGCCTCCCGCCTGGGCATCCACTTCCGCTTCGGCACCATCAGCATCCGTGAAAAGGCCTGGAAGGCCGGGCGCCTCAACGACACTTTCCTCAACGAACTCATCTGGCGGGATTTCTACGCCATGATCCTGGCGGAGTTTCCCCAGGTGGCCACCCGTTCTTTCAAACCGCAGTACGACCAGATCGAGTGGCGCAATGATGAAACGGAATTTCAGAAGTGGTGTGAGGGTAAAACCGGTTACCCCATCGTCGACGCCGGCATGCGGCAGCTCAACCAGACGGGCTATATGCACAACCGCGTGCGCATGATCACCGCCAGCTTCCTCACTAAACACCTGCTCATCGACTGGCGCTGGGGCGAGGCCTATTTCGCCCAAAAGCTGCTCGACTACGACCTGGCAAGCAACAACGGCGGCTGGCAGTGGGCCGCCGGCTCCGGCACTGACGCGGCGCCCTACTTCCGCATCTTCAACCCCGCCTCCCAGCAGGAAAAGTTCGACAAGGACTACCGCTACGTCCGCCGCTGGGTTCCGGAATTCGGCACGCCGCAATACTCCAAACCGATGGTGGAGCACAAGATGGCCCGGGAGCGGTGTCTGGAGGTGTACAAGCGGGCATTGTAGCTTAAGGCTGCTTCAGAAGGACCTGCTGATGAAAAGCCTGCCAAATAATTAACCGCTAAGACGCGGAGCGCGCAAAGGCCCGAACAAAACCTGGATGGCAAAGGGACCGTTTAAAATTCCCAGGTTTAAGGTTGTAAATTCCCCTGATACCCGACCAACCCCGATTGACCCGATTGACCCGACCAACCCGAAAGTCCCGATTGACCCGATATACCCGATATACCCGAAAGTCCCGAAAAACCCGTCATACCTTTCGCGGCGGGTTCTCCTTCAGAAACCGCAGCACCTCCTTCGGCTCATCCGTAATGAACAGCATATCGGCGTATTCCCGGCCCCAGGCCAGTTGTTTCAGCAGCGGGAAGATCAGGGTGTCGATCTCGTAGCGCCGGCGGCCGAGGAAGACCATAGGGCTGTAGTAGTTGAAGGTGCCGTAGTGGTTCTGGGTGGCGTCCATGAAGATCTCCTGGGTGGTGCCGGCGCTGCCGGGCGCGCAGACGATGCCGTAGAGGCTGATGGCCAGCAGGTTGTCCTCGCGGATGCTGTTGGAGAAGTACTTGGCGATGTGGGAAGCAAAGAGGTTGCTCGGCTCGTGGCCGTAAAACCAGGTAGGGATAGCCAGGCTGGGCGTTCCGCCGGGATATTTTTCCAGCACCTTCAGGGCTTGGGTGTGGTAGCCTTTGTCTTTGTAATGGGGCTTATCGCTGAGTATCCGGATGGCGTCCGCCAATGCAGAATCGGGCCGCCCGGCGAAGTAGGCGCCCAAATTGGTGGCCTCCATGATGCCGGGGCCGCCGCCGGAGACGATGAAATATCCGTGTTCGCCCAGCATCTTGGCCGTGCGGGCGGTTTTTTCAAAAAACGGGTCGTCGCGGCGGGTGCTGTGGCCGCCCATGAAGCCCACACAGGGGCGTTGGGTCATCCCGTCATGGTCGAATTCCAGCAGGTCGCGCAGGGCCTCGTCGATGGAATAATCGTGGATGCGCTGCCACAGGGCCTCGTTGATGGTGGGGGTGAATTTGGAAGCGGAAAAGTGCCTGTAAACCCGAATGTCGGCACTGTTGTCCGTTTCCTCGGAAAAGCCTTCCATCAGTTCCTGCCAGGTGTACAAACGGGTGCGGAAGGGGTCGTAGGGCAGGGTGTCCGGCGCCCGGTAAACGTAGGCGCCCTTGCGGCGCAGCAGCAGTTCTTCCTCCAGGCTGAGCCTGCACCCCAGAAAGGTGGTGGTATGGTCGATGTGGAGCAGATCCCAGTTTATCTTTTCCCCTGAAAAGTCGAGGGCCTGCAGGGTGCAATGCCTCAGTGAAGCGCCGTTGTTTCGGAACTGGCTGAAGGTCTTGATGCCTGTGATGATCGTTTCCGCGGGCTTGTCCGGTTTCATGTTTTTTGGCTTAAGCTCAGCAATTCGCGATGGATGGCCAGCACCTGCCTGATGAGGGGCTGGCTGCCGTCGTTGTGGATGACGTAATCGGAGCGGCGTATCTTTTCTTCTTCGGGCATCTGTTTGTCCATTCGCGCCTTTACGGCTTCCGGGCTGCTCTGGTCGCGGGCCACGACCCGCTGAATGCGCAGTTCTTCCGGCGCGAAAACCGTGATCATCTTGTCCATCGCCCGGTAATTTCCGCTTTCGAATAGCAGGGCGGCTTCCCGGATGGTGTAGGGCGCGCCCTTCCGGGCCTCGTGCCAGCGCTCGCCGTCCTCCGCCACGGCGGGGTGGACGAGGCGGTTGAGTTTCCCGAGTTTTTCATCGTCACCGAATACAGCCTGGGCGATATAGGCCCGGTTGAGGCTCCCGTCGGCGAAATAAGCCTGCGCCCCGAGCAGCGCCCTGATGCCGCTCACCAGCACCGGGTCGTGAGCCATCAGCCACTTGGCCCGCGTGTCGGCGTAATAGACGGGGATGCCCAGCGTTTCGAAGATTTTGCAGACGGTGGTCTTCCCGCTGCCGATCCCTCCGGTGATGCCTACTTTCAAGGTTCTTGTGGCTTTGTGGTTATTAATCCTTTCGGCGGGCCGACTGGAAGGCGGGCCCGCGGCGCCCATTCAAAGGCTCCCAAATTATCGCTTGGCAGGCCGCAGGCTCGCGTTTCGCCTAAATAGCTGCCATTTTTTTTAGATTATTTTGCCAAACCCCTCCATAGAGGGTAACTTGGAGGGAACAAATTTAACCCTATTGGCCCGAATTCAACACGTATCCGCATTTTTTTCCCTGCTCCTCGCCTGTGCTTTCGCGGCGCAGGGGCAGGATGTGCATTTCTCGCAGTTTCACAATACACCCCTGATGCTCAATCCGGCCCTGGCCGGCTCGTCGGACGGCGACAGCCGCTTTGGGGCCAGTTACCGCAACCAGTGGGCCTCCGTGCCGGTTCCGTACGAAACCCTGTCCGCTGCTTTTGATCAGAAGCTGTTCCTGCCCGTGCCGGGCGGCAGTTGGCTGGGCCTGGGCGGCAGCATGTTGCACGACCAGGCCGGCGACGGCAAACTGAGCTGGCTTCAGCTTTCCCTGTCGGGAGCCTTTCACCTCTCCCTGTCCGAAGCACAGTCGCTCTCCCTGGGCGTACAGGCGCGGGCGGGGCAGCGCGCTCTGGAGCCCGGCCAGTTCAGCTTCGGCGACCAGTTCACCGACAACGCCTTCGACCCCAATACGCCCAGCGCCGAGGTTTTTGCTTCCCAGTCCGCGGGCTTCTTCAGCCTGGGCGCCGGCCTCAACTGGGCCTACAGCCCGGAGGAAAGCCGTACCCGCACCTCCGCCGGGCTGGGCCTGAGCCACCTCAACAAGCCTTCCATCAACTTCCTGGACGATGGGGAACTGCCCGTCCCTATGCTGCTGAACGCCCACTTCCTCGGGCTGGCGCAATTCGCACCGCAGATGGATTTTGCCTTCAACGTGCTGGCGCAAAAACAGGGGCCTTACGTGGAGGTGCTGAGCAATGTGGGCCTCCGCTGCCACCTCAGCGTACAGAAAGGCAAAGAACTGGCCATCCAGCTGGGCGGCGGCTACCGCTTCGATGATGCAGCCATCGCTTATGCCGATGTGTTCTTCCGGGACTGGCAGCTTGGCTTCAGTTATGATTTCAACACTTCGCCATTCCTGGCCGCCACCAACCGCAGGGGCGGGCCGGAATTGTCGGTGCAGTACCTGATCCGGCAGGTCAAACCGCCGAAGGTGTTTAAGGCCTGCCCGATTTTTTAACGGGCTGCGTTATTGAAACTGCTGAGGTGCGGCATCCTGCCCGCTTGGCGGTTTTGTATTATAAAAAATTGATTAACAAGGCAATAGCCTTTTCTGTTATGAGTAAAGCTTTATTCTGCTTCTCCTTATTGCTCGTGCTCAGCTTCTGTGCCCTGCCGCTCAGCGCCCAGTCCTTTAAAGCCTATGTCAAAGCAGGGGAGGAGGCGCTGGAGCGCCGGGATTTCAACGCCGCCCTCCGGCATTTCGGCAAGGCCCTGGAATTCCAGCCCGGCAATCCGGGCCTGGGCTACCAGTATGCCGAAGTGGCGCGCCGCTTTTATGCCTACGAAGAGGCGGCGATATACTACCGGAAGGTGCTCGAAAACCCGGAGCGGGATCAATACCCCCTGGCGGCCTACTGGCTGGCCACGGTGTACAAGAGCATGGGGCAGTACGACAAAGCCAGGGCTCATTTCCAGATGTACCTGGCGCAGAAAAACGCGGCTGCTCCCTATCGGGAAAAAGCGGAGCAGGAAATGCAGGCCTGCGAGTGGGCCCGGAAAATGGCCGCCGCGCCCGGCCCTTTCCGGCTGAAACACCTGGGCAGAAAAGCCAATTCGGAATACTCGGAATTCGCCCCTCTGGCCGTGGGCGACACCCTGTACTACACATCCTTTCGCTATGAAAAACAAAACGACGATTACCAGCCCCCGCGTTTGATATCCAAAGTTTTGTACCGGCGCGGCGACGGCAGCGGGCGCATCCTGGGCCGCGGCTTCAACGACGATGAACGGCACACGGCCCACCTGGCCTTCAGCCGCGACGGCGGGCGCATGTACTTCACGCGTTGCGATTACATAAACGCCTCGGAAATCCGTTGCGCCATATATTACCGAACGCGGGACAACAGGGGCCGCTGGGGCGCCGGCGCCACCCGCCTGCCGGATGAAATCAACCAGCCCGGCTACACCGCCACCCAGCCCTGCATCGGGTTCGATTCCATCCTTCAGGCAGAAGCCCTCTTTTTTGTTTCCGACAGGCCCGGCGGCGCCGGCGGGCTCGACATCTGGTGGGCGAGGGTAGAGGAGGGGGATAATGCCTTCGGCAGCCCCACACCCCTCCGGGAACTCAATACGGCCGAAGACGACATTACCCCCTTCTTCCATACGCCTTCCCAGAGCCTCTTTTTCAGCTCCGGGGGCTACGACAACCTGGGCGGCTTCGACATCTTTCGCTCCCGCAGGCACCAAGCCTGGAGCGCCCCGGAAAACCTGGGCGCCCCGCTCAATTCAAGCTACAACGATATCTACTACACCCTGGAAAGCAATGGAGCATCGGGCTACTTCTCCTCCAACCGCCCGGGGGCTTACTACCTCGACGAGGCCAGCAAAGCCTGCTGCAACGACCTCTACTACTTCGAACCCATCCCAGAAGAGCCGCCGCAGCCGGACGGTCCGGAACTGGTGCTGGAGCCCCCCGCGCAAGGGGCGCCGCCTTCCGCTGCACCCCCTGCGCCTACAAAACTGGAGGACTTTCTGCCACTCGCCCTGTACTTCGACAACGACGAGCCCGACCGGCGCACCCGGCGGGAGGAGACCAGGAAAGCCTACCTGGAAACCTATGAGCGGTACTTCGCCCGCAAAAGCGAGTACCTGCGTGCGTTTACAGAACCCTTATCCGAAGAAAACAAGGAAGAAGGGGCGGCGGCGGTTGAAAGTTTTTTCGAAGAAGAAGCCCGCAAGGGCCATGATCATCTGCTCCTGTTCTGCGGCATCCTCCTTAAACGCCTGCAGGCCGGCGAGCGGGTGGAGATTTTCCTCAAGGGCTATACCAGCCCCCGCGCAAAAAGCGCCTACAACCTGGCGCTCAGCCGGCGCCGCATCAGTAGCGTGCGCAACCATTTCCAGGCCTATCAGGACGGCGTTTTTCTGCCTTACCTCAACGACGGCAGGCTGAAGATTTCGGAGCGCCCCTTCGGAGAAGCCCAGGCCTCCACCACCGTCAGCGACGCGCTCGACGACCTGCGCAATTCCATCTACCATCCCGGCGCCGCCCGCGAGCGGCGCGTGGAGATCGTGGAAGCCCAAACCAGTGGCTCCGCTCAGCAATAGCATCAACCTGGAATCCTCCGCCGAAGAGCATTACCCCGCTGGGGCGTTTTCAGGCAACTACCCTGATTCGCAGGAGCCATCCTACTCCGGCATTAGCACCATTTCTATCAACTGTTCTTCCCGGAAATACTGCCTGGCCGCCATGATTACATGCTGCTCGCTCAGCTTGCCGATATACGATTCGTAATGCTCCATCAGGATGCCTTCCAGCGGGATGCCGTTCTGGAGGCGGCTGCTGAGCTGCCCCAGCCAGAAATCGTTTTCCTTCAACCCCTTGATGTGGTTCTGGCGCTGCATTTCCCTGACTTTGTCCAGCAGTTCGGCAGAGGGGCCTTCCTGTTGCATCCGGCGGATTTCGGCTTTCGCCGTTTCGATCAACTCCCGGGCCATTCCCGGCTCGCTGTTGAAGGAGAGGGTGAGGCGGTATTCGGGCCTGGGAAAGGGTAGCAGCACGCCGTTGAGGCTGACGCCATAGACGCCGCCCTTGTCTTCGCGCATGGCCTCGCGCAGGCGGATTCGGAGCGCCGAGGCCATCGAATAGAAATCGTAGCGGGCCTGAGGGTCGGCGTAGTTGAATTCGCCATGGTAAGTGAGTTCGGCCAGGGCTTTCGGAGCCTGCCCCCGCACGACGACGGTGTCGGCCCTGGCGACGAGCCCGGCGCCGATGTCTTTCCAGCTTTCCTGCCGCCCCCCGGCGGGCAGGTTGCCCAGGTACTTCATCAGCAGGGGCTGTATTGCATCCACTTCAAAATTCCCTACGAAGAGGAAAGTGAAATCGCCGGCATCGGCGAAGCGGTCCTGGTAACAGCGCATCACCTCATCGAGGCTGATCTTTTCCAAATCCTCAAGTGTCGTGATCTGCCGCCGCGGGTGGCCCCGGTACTTGAGCCGGTTTTTGATGTCGGCGAAAAAGTAGTATGGGTTGGCCATCATATTCTCGAAAATGGGCCGCTGCCGGGCCAGGAAGGACTGCAGGGCCGCTTCGTCGCGGCGGGGATCGGTGAAGTACAGGTAGGTGAGCTGAAGCATGGTTTCCAGGTGCTCCGGCGAGCAACTGCCGCTGACGCCTTCATACAGCTCGCTGATGTAGGGGCTGGCGCCGGCGTTTATCCCGGCCAGCTTTTTCTCCAGTTCGGCCAGAGAAAAAGGGCCCAGCCCGCTCTGGCTGATAATGGCCGTAGCATTGGAGGCGCTGGGATAGGCTTCGTCATCGAACACCGAATGCCCGCCGGGGCTGAAAGCACTCATGAGGATTTCGTCATTTTGAAAATCCGTAGGCTTCAGGTACACGCCGATCCCGTTCGGGAAGCGGAGCTCGGTAATGCCCAGTGCTTCCAGGCGCCTGACGGATTGGATGGGCCTGGGTTCCAGTTGGCCGCTGATCAGGGGGGCATCGTTGATTATGTCGGTGTAAGGGCCGAGCGGCAGCCTGTCCATGCTGTCCAGAAAAGCCTTCAGTTCGGTTTCGGAAGGCAGGGGTGCGCCCTCTTTTTCGGGCCCGGTGATGATGGCTACCCGGTTCTGAGGCCTGAGCCAGGCTCTGGGCAGCGGGTTGATGTCGTCCAGGCTGATTGACGGCAGCAGCGTTTCGTAGAGCCGCAGTTGTTGCTCGGCGCTCAGCAGGGGGCTGCCGTTCAGAAAGTGGTAGGCGCAGCGGCTGGCGAATACCCCGGACTCTATTTTGTCGCGTTCGCGGTAGGCCCGGCGGGCCTCCTCGAACATGTCGGCTTTCTTTCGCTCCAGTTCGGTTTGGGTGAAGCCGTGCAACAGGGCGCGCCGGGTTTCTTTCAATACAGATCCCATGCCTTCCAGTGCGCCGCCTTCCTTTGTGAAAGCATAGATGGTGTAGGTGTCCAGTTCCCCCAGGTCGTTGCCGTAACCGGAGTAAGCGAAGGTGAATGGCGGGTTGGCCTGCAGTTGGATTTCCTGCAGGCGGGCGTTCAGCATGCGGTTGTAGAGGCTGCGGGCGAGCTGCCGGCGGTAGCCGTCAACATCCGAAGTGCTTTGCCTCGGATGTTTGTAGATCAACTGGGCCTGCGTAAACGGCGCTTCGGCATCCGTTGCGATGGCGAAAAGCGTTTCCTCATGGCCGGGGACGGGGTAGCTTTCCAGCGGCCGCGCCTCGTCCGGGTTTTTCAGCGATGAAAAACGGCTGATGATCTGCTGTTCCATCCATGCTGTGTCGAAATCCCCTACGGCGATAACGGCCATCAGTTCAGGGCGGTGCCAGTCGTCGTAAAACTGCCGGATGGTATGGTAAGCGGCATTCCGGATGACTTCCGGATCTCCGATGGGCAGGCGCCGGGCGTAGCGGGAATCTTTGTACAGGATGGGGAAATATTTCTGCTGCAGCCGCTGTTCGGGGCTGAGGCGGGTGCGCCATTCGGCCAGCACTACGCCGCGTTCCTTGTCGATCTCCTGCGGTTCGAAGGCCAGCCCGCCGGCCCAGTCTTCCAGGATGAGCAGGCCTTTTTCCAACAGGGCCAGGCTGTCGGTGCGCACCTGCAGGAGGTAAACGGTTTCTTCAAAGCTGGTATAGGCATTGAGGTCGGGGCCGAAGCGGGCGCCCGTGCGCTCCAGGTAGTCGATGAGTTCGTTTTTATCGAAATGCCTGCTGCCGTTGAAGGCCATGTGTTCGACGAAGTGGGCAAGCCCCTCCTGGCCGTCGTCTTCCTGGAGTGACCCTGCCCGGACGAGCAGGCGGAGTTCCGCCCGATGCTCGGGTTTGGCGTTCTGCCTGATGTAGTACTTCATCCCGTTGGGCAGGCTGCCGATCCGGATGGTGGAATCGACGGGCAGTGCGCCGGCGCCGGGTTGGGCAAAGGCGGTGACAGCAAAAGGCAGGGCCAGGAGGAGTATCTGGATTCGGATCTTCATCGGGTTGAGCCCCTCCACCCCCCCCTAACCCACGACGTAAGTCGTGGGGTAGGGGGGGGGGGAGGGGCCGGGGGCGCTTGCCT
>CAUJDW010000068.1 GCA_963169455.1 Bacteroidota bacterium
GGTCGCACAAGGGCAAGATTCCGGCAATGAAGCATTTAAGGTTCGACCTCTCCGAGGTCGTCTCACGCTTTAAATTATTCATCTACAAACGGTTGACCTCTCCGAGGTCATTTCCATAATTCGGGATGACTCATGTTTAGCCCCCTTCCCGTCCTTGGGCGCCTTTAAATAGTTGTGTCGACCCCCCAGTAAAAGCCTGGTTATCAGGGGAACCTCAAACCTGGAACTTTGAACAGCCCCCCGTCCTTCTACCCTACCGGATATCGACCCTGCCTTCCAGCGTTTTGATCTGCACCAGTTCCTCATTCACATTCACCGATTCGAAAGCCGTCGGTTTATCGGTAAAGGAGAAGGAAGCCGACTGGCCGGGCTGGCCTTTCACATCGAAACAAACGGAAAAAATGGTGCTCCCATCGGGTATGGTCACGCCACGCAGGCTGCCATCGATCCAGACGAAGGTGAGCAAGCCCTCGGCGGTGCGGTGGGCGCCGAAATTCTGGGCGTTCAAGCCGGGCAAACCGAAGTTGCGCATATCGGTGAAAGCCAGCAGCCCGGCATCCCAGGCCATGGTGTATTGCATGGACAGGAGGTTGTTGAAATCCCGAACCTGGACATCCACACAAGTTTTGCCGCCGGCCCTGGCTTCCACACTCCTGGCCTGAAGGGTGAGCACCTGCCCGCTTTGCGGCGGCTGGCTGGACGGCAGCGAGCCGAGCCGGGGCTTCTCCTCCCCGGCCCGGGATGCAGGCCCGGACTGTTCCGCCTCCGCCTGCACAGCCTGTGCGACGGCCTCATTCCCTGCAGAACCGGCAGCCTCAGCCTCGGAAGATGGCCCGGCGGAGGACGCCCCACCGGAAGGCTCAGCAGCGCACTGGGATAATAACAGGGGCAAAAGGAAATATAAAAGCAAATTCTTCATGGATATTTTTTGCCCCCAAAGGTATAAAAGTCCCGGCCGAAAGTTAGTCCGCTAAACTAGCGCTTGTTTAAAAAGCGTTAATTTTATTACCTTGTGGTATCCGAGTTTACGCTATTTTTACCTCAACAATCCATTCTATGAAACATTTAGGCCTTTTTTCGCTCGCTGCCCTGATCCTTTTGTCCTCCTGCGTGACCCGCAAGGAATACGCCGAGCTGGAAGAAATCAGGGACTACTACCAGGCTGAAGCTCAATCTGCCGATTCCATCCGCAATGAATACAACAAACTGGCGGAAGACAACCGGCAGCTCGACATCGACGCCCGGAATACCCGCCTTGAACTGGAACAGTACGTGGTGACCAACCAGAGCCTGTACCGGAGCTACCGGGAAGCGCTGGACCGCATTCAAAACCTGGCCAAGGAGCGAAACGAACTCGACGCGACGGCTTCCTACGAGAAAGTAAGCCTGGAACGCCAGCTATCGGACCAGCAGCAGAACCTCGATGTCAGCAAACGGCAACTGGAGGCCATGGAATACGAACTGTATCAGAAAGACTCGCGCCTGAACGCCATGGAATACGACTACACCTCTATCAAAGGCAGCCTTCAGGACAAGAACATCCGCATCCAGGAACTGGAACAGATGCTCAATCTGCGGGAAAACAACATGCGGGATGTGCGCGAACGGCTCAGCGGCATTCTTCGGAATTTTACCAGCGAAGACCTCTCGGTTGAAGAACGCGGCGGCAAGCTCTACCTTTCCCTGAGCTCCAGGCTGCTCTTCCCCAGCGGCAGCACCCGCATCGACGCAAAAGGCAAAGAAGCCCTCCGGCAGGTCGCGGAAGCCCTGAAAGCCAACCCCGATATCGATATCCTCGTGGAGGGCCATACGGACTCCGACGGCAGCGCCGAGGCCAACTGGAACCTGAGCGTTGACAGAGCCGTTGCTGTTACCAACATCCTGGCTTCCTTCGGCGTCAACCCGGAAAAGATCACGGCTGCCGGGCGGGGCGAATTCCAGCCCAAAGCCGACAACAGCACCGCGGACGGAAAAGCCCGGAACCGGCGCACGGAGATCATCCTGTCGCCCAAACTGGATGAATTGTACGAATTCCTGAGCCGGGAGTAAACTACTCTATGAAAATTGCCGCCCTCCTGCTCGCACTCCTGGCCGCCACGGGGCTCCGGGGGCAACAACGCTGTGCAACTTTTCACATGCGGGACACAACCGAAGCCGAAAGCCCTTCGGATTCCCCGCCACTGGCCATTACGCTCCGCGAAACCCTTACCATTCCGGTTGTAGTGCACATCGTCTGGCGCACTCCGTCCGAAAATATTTCCGATGCCCAGGTAGAATCACAGATCGAAGTACTGAACAGGGACTTCCGCGCGCTCAATGTGGAAGCGGCGGCGGTTCCATCCCTCTTCAGCCCGGTTCTGGCAGATATGGAACTTGAATTTTGCCTGGTGGCCATCACCCGCACCCAGACGGAGACCAGCGGCATAAGCGCCCTGTATCAGGGCGGGAAACGCCGGGTATGCTACAGCGAACTGGGGGGGCGCGACGCCATTGATCCCGGCCACTACCTCAATATCTGGGTTGCCGGGCGGGCAGACGGCGCCTGTGGCGACGCTCCCCTGCCGGGGCAAAACACGCCTGTACCTGCGGCCGAAGACGGCGTTTTTGTCCGGCCCGAATGCTTCGGCACATTGGGAACGGCTATGCCTCCTTACCAGCTCGGGCGAACCACCACCCATGAAATCGGCCACTGGCTCAACCTGAGGCACCTGTGGGGAGATGGCCTGGAAGACCCCCTCTGCCAAACCGACGACCTGGTTGCCGATACGCCGGAGCAGGCCTACAGCTACCAGGGGGAATGCCCCACCCACCCAAGCCTCTCCTGCGGATCTGCCGATATGTTCATGAACTTCCTGAACTTCACCGACGACGCCTGCATGGCCATGTTTACCGAAGGCCAGAAAGCCCGGGCATGGGCGGCCATCAACACATACCGCCCGGGCCTGCTGGAAGCGAGCTGCGAGCCCGTACCTGCCCGGGAAGCCCCGAAGGAAAGCGCTGTCCTGTTGCTCAACAACCCCGCCGACAGTTGGGCAGCGCTTCAACTGCCGGAAAAAGATATATTCGAAATTGCAATTTTTGACAGTGCGGGCCGTTTAGTATTCATTCAAAATCGCATCCAGAGCGCCTGTTTCCACATCGACACCCGAAGTTTTATTAGTGGAATCTATTATATAAAAATCCGGGATGAAGGAAAAATCCACACTAAAAAGCTTATTATTGCCAGGTAAATACGGCTTTCCCCCGAAGGAGATAAGGGCCGTTTAAATGAACTTTTTTCACCGCAGGCCTGTAACGAAAGGAAAGAGCCGGCATTATCAAAGCGCTGGCGGAGCCCCTTCGGGAGCGCCAGGCGGAGGCGCCGCCAAAGGCTCTTCGGCTCGATTCAAACATACAATCCACTACAAAACCAAACCTGTTCCTGATGAGATTTAATCATCTTATTCCCCCCAGGACACTGGGCCTCCTGCTCGCTCTTGGTTTCACTTTCGCCTTTCCTGCTTTTTGCGGTTCCAATACCCCCACCCCTCCGGGCCGGCGCGACAAACTTATCGAAATGTCCAAAGGGCCCTGTTACGGGAACTGCCCTGTCTTCACCCTCACAATACTCGAAAACGGGCTGGCCAGCTACAAGGGGGAACGCAATACCGACCGCCTGGGCACCTACGTCAAAAAACTGGACAAATCCCAGATGGAACGCCTCAGGCGCGAGTTTAAAAACGCCAACCTCTTTCAATACCGCGATGTCTATTCCGGCCGCATTCCCGACGTCCAGAGCGTGACGATCACTTACTACGAGGGAGATCGCAAAAAAACCATATCCGGCAAGGAGGTGCGCCCCAATGCTGTCAAATGGCTGGAGAGCATCCTCGACCAGGTGGCCAACGACCCGGAGGGCTGGGTGCTCAAGGAAGCGCCGCAGGACGACAAACCGGATTACCTCATTCCCAATGAACTGGTGGTCGAACTCAGCGAGGGCATCACGCCCGAAGAGTGGGCCGAAAATTACATCGAGGCGGATATGATAGCCGAACGCCAGTTCGGCGACACCGGATACTGGATTTTCTCCTTCGACGACTCCCTCGTCGCTCCCGACGAGATGCTGGAGAAAGTGCGCACCGACGAAAACGTCCTGAGCGCCGAGTTTAACAAAAAACAGTATGATAACCTCCCCGAAAAGAAGGATGGGGATGATAAGCAAACCGGCAACGCGGAAAAAAAAACAGACAAACAACAGTAGGGCTGTTTTCTGAATAAAAACGGACATGAAACCCGCCTGCTTTTTCGCCACCGCCATGTTGCTCCTCAGTTGGAGCGGCTGCATTATCATCGACGATGACGATACCCCGTTTGGCGATTGCCTCGACGGGCGGGGGAATATCATCACTACCGTCTATGAGTTATCGCCATACGATGAGGTCGAGTTGCTGGGCGATGTAGATATTATCCTGTCCCAGCAGGCGGTTCCTGCCGCCGAAATGCGGGCCTATGAAAACCTGGTGGATGAAGTCGGGCTTCAGGCCAGCGGCGGGCGGCTGATCATTGACACCCGGCGCTGTATCAATGCCCAGGACCGCCCACAGTTGTTCCTTTCCAATGCAGCCTATACAAAAATATCCAATTCCGGCGCAGGAGATATCTTCGGAGACAACACCTTCGAAACAGCTGACATTCAGCTCAGCAATTTCGGCAGCGGCGATATCAACCTCGGCCTGCTGGCCCAGGATGTCGAAGTATTGCTCACCGGTTCCGGCGACGTTTTGCTGGATGGGGAATCCGACAAACTGAAGCTGAGCATTACCGGCTCCGGCGATTTCCAGGGGTTTGGGCTTGCCACCCGCCAGGCCGGCGTCCTGATTACCGGTTCCGGTGATGCCGAAGTGCTCGTGCTGGATTTCCTGGAAGCCACCCTCACCGGCAGCGGAAACGTCTTCTTTAAAGGCAACCCCACGATCGATGCCACCATAACCGGCAGCGGCAGGCTGGTGGACAGCAATTGAAGAAATGACGCTTCTTTTCAAGAAATTGCGCACGAAAAACTTGGTTCCCGCGCTAGTTTAGCTTACCCACTACCCGGAATTCCGTCCGGCGGTTCTCCTGGTGTTCCTCTTCGGTGCAGGGCGTGTCATCGGTGCAGCCGTTGGCCAGGCGCGATTCGCCGTAGCCAATGGGAATCAGGCGCTGCCGCTGGATGCCCTTGCCGGCCAGGTAGCGGACGATGGCGTCGGCCCGCCTTTGGGAAAGCTGCTGGTTGTAGTTGTCCGAGCCGCGTGAATCGGTATGCGAGCTGATTTCCAGCACGATCTGAGGATTCTCCTGAAGGAGGTGCAGTAGTTTGAACAACTCAGGCACGGATTCTTCCCGCACGCTGGTTCTGCCTAGGTCGTAGTAAACGTTGATGACAAACGCAAAGGAGGTATCCTCCGCCGCCCTCCTGCTTTTCTGGAAGCCGAAACTTTCTTCACGCGGGGCCGCGCTGACGGGCAGGCCCTCACCTTCGCTGCCGGGGTCGGCGGCATAAGGGGTCAGGAAAATATTGAGAGGCTGATCGTGATTGCTGTCGGGGCCGGTGCAGATTTTCTTTTCAAGGTTCCGGGAAAAGAAATTATCCCGTTCCGCCCTAACCTGATAACAGCAACCCTGCTCCAGTGGAATAGCGAAGCGCCCATTTTTATCGGTGGCCACGATGGTGGGGTCGGAACAATTGGTGGCAAACAGTTTCAGTTGGGCATTGATAACAGGCAGCCCTGTGGATTCATTAAAGACGACGCCCCTCAGCATGGGTTGTTCGGCGGCAGGCTCTTCCTGAACTCCGGCCGCTGCTTCCCCTTCCTCCGGTTCGGGCGCCGGTTCGGGTTCGAGCGCCAGGGCGATGAAAAGGGTGTCATACACGGGTTTTCCCTCTTCCGGGCAAGCCTCCAGGCTGCGTTCCATATAACCCGGCGCCCGGCCGTTCAGAAAACAACAAGTGGGCAGGCGGAGGAACAGCCGCCCGTTCGAATCGGCAGCCAGGGTGTCTCCCGTACAGGCATTCACTACCGTAGCGCCGGGTATGGGTTCCCCCGAATGCAGCCCTACGATATCGACCTGGGCAAGGCGGCCCGTCTTGCGGAAGTGGTAGATATCATCCCCCCCGATGCCGCCCGGGCGGTTGGAGGTGAAATAACCGGACTCTTCGCCTGTTTCCAGGATAATGCCTATGTCGTCGGATTCGGAGTTAAGGGGAGCCCCCAGGTTCTCCGGGGCCATCCAGGCTCCGTCTTCCGCCTGGCGGCTGCAGAAAAGGTCCTGCCCGCCCAGGCCAAAGTGGCCATTCGAGGAGAAATACAATTTGTCGGTGTCCGCGATAAAGGGAAACAGTTCGTCACCGCTGGTATTGATGGCCGGGCCCAGGTTGATGGCCGGCGTCCACTGGCCGTTTTCCAGATAACTGAGGTACAGGTCCGCTCCGCCCATTCCGCCGGGTTTGTTCGAGGAAAAATATAAGCGCTTTCCGTCGACGCTGATGGAAGGGTGAAATACCGAATAATCGTCGCTGCAGAAAGGAAGAGGCGCCAGGTCCGACCACCCCCCCTGGGCCAGCCGCCGGGCCGAGCTGACCTCCAGGGGATTGGCCTTGCCCGAAGATTCCAGATACCGGGTCCGGGTGAAAAAAATTTCCGTTTGTTCCCTGTTGAAAGAGGCCGTGCCCTCATGGAATCTGGAATTCAAAATGCCGGCAAAGGGTTCCGGCTGAGAAAAGGCGAGTTCGCCATCTTTTTCGGCCATGCTCACTTTATACAGGCCGTAAGGGCGCTCTTTCATGGTGCGGTTTACAGGCTCCCGCTCTGCAGTGAATACCAGTCCGTCCTGGTAAAAGGCAGGAGCAAAATCGTTGGAAGTAGTGTTGAAGGGCATCAATTCAACAGAGGCCTGGCCTTTCAGTTTATTTTCAAGCCGTTCTTTTTCCGCACAGGCATTCAGGAGTTGGGGTTTTCGCGGGTCATAAGGCATGAAACGCAGATAATCCCTGAACCACTGCTCGGCGGACTGGCAGTCGCCCAGGCGTAACAATACCAACCCCAGCTTGTACTTATATTCGGGCGGCGATTCCGGGGCCCCGGCCACTACTGCGTACCACTGAGCGGCCGATTGCAGGTCGCCTGCTCTGAAGTAGGCATCTGCAAGGGCGGCCTTGGCTTCCGGCAGGCCCTCCTTTTCGGCAACCTGTTTGTAGAGTTCGATGGCGGCCGGAAAATCGCCTGCCGCCATGTATTGATCTGCGCGCCTTATTTTGGCAGGCTGGGCAAAAACCACGGCCGCCATCAGCAGCCAGGCCATTACCAGGAGGATTGTCCGTTTTCTCATAGTTCCTGTGTTGAAGGGCATCTGCCTGAAAATCGGGGTAAAGATAGTCACGCCCATAGTCATTGTAAATCGGTTTCGCAATGTGTTCCGGATTTTGGCCCGGGCGCCGGAATTCCGGTATTTTCCTTAAACAGGCTTACGAAAAGGCGGGCTGCAGGTTTCAGGAATTGCAAAATTTGTACCTACCTTGCCCGAAAACCACGGCCAATGCATATCACCGCACTGTACACTTATCCCATCAAAGGGTTGGCGGGAATTTCTCTTACCCGCGCCCGGGTGGAGGCCCGGGGTCTGGCATACGACCGCCGCTGGATGCTCGTCGGGCAGGACGGCATTTTTTTGAGCCAGCGGGAATTTCCCGGCATGTGCCTGCTCGCGCCGGAGTTCACCGCTTCGGGCTTTGCCGTCCGCGACCGGGCGGGGCGGCACGAACCGCTGCACTTGCCGCTACCAGGGCCGGAACCGAAGCAGGCCGTTGAGGTTCGGGTCTGGGAAGACACCTGCCTGGCATGGCCGGTGAGCCGCGAAGCTGACGAGTGGTTCAGCAATGCGCTGCACACCCCCTGCCGGTTGGTTTACATGCCCGGCGAGGCGGCCAGGCCAGTAAACCCGCAATACGGCCAACCCGGCGAAATCGTGAGCTTCGCCGACAGTTGTCCGCTGCTCCTCATCGGGGAAGCTTCCCTCGCCGGCCTGAACAGCCATTTTGAAACGCCCTTCCCCATTGACCGCTTCCGCCCCAACATTGTCTTTGCCGGCGGCCAGGCCTATGAAGAAGATAACTGGAAAAGCTTCCGGGCGGGGAGTGTCTTATTCCGGGGCATCCGCCGCTGTGGCCGCTGCCAGGTGGTCAACATCGCCCAGCAGTCGGGGGAAAAGGGCGCGGAACCCCTGCGCACCCTGAGCACCTACCGCCGGGAAGGGCGCAAAATATTTTTCGGGCTGTACGCCGCCCCGGAGGGCCCGGAGGAAGGGCACATCAGCCTTGGAGACGCCCTTGAAGCCACTTATGGAAATTAGCCTGGCGGTTTTTGCCCCGGGTTCACCTCGTCTCCCGCCCTCGCGGGGGGGGGCCAGTCCTCTTTTATCCACAGGTCAGAGGTAGATATCCAGGATTACCAGCAGCCCGAATACCAGGCTGGCGATGCCGTTGGTGGTAAAAAAAGCCAGGTTGACCCTGCTCAGGTCGTTGGGTTTGACCAGGGTGTGCTGGTAAACGAGCAGCCCGATGAATATAGCCGCCGCCAGCCAGTGCAGCCAGCCGAAGGCCGGGTATTGCAGAAAAAGCAGATAGGCCGCCAGTATGATGAGCGCAGCGCTGCCCAGGTGCAACAAGGAGGAAAGCCTCAGCGCTCCGCGCCTTCCCAGCGCTGCCGGAATGGAATACAGGTTCAGCGAGCGGTCGAATTCGTCGTCCTGCAGGGCATAAATGATGTCGAAGCCGGAAACCCAGAGCAGTACGGCGCCGGAATAAAGCAGTGGGATAAGGCTGAAACTACCCATGACGGCCAGGTAGGCGCCGATGGGCGCCAGGGAAAGCCCCAGCCCCAGCACGAAGTGGCAAAGAGCGGTAAAGCGCTTGGTATAGCTGTAGCCCAGCACCACCAGCAATGCCAGGGGCGATAGGTAAAAACACAGGCTGTTGATGAAATAGGCAGTACCGATAAAAAAGGCGCTGTTCAGCAGGACGAAAAGCAGGGCGGAACGGGGGCTGACCAGGCCTGCGGGAATTTCCCGCATGGACGTCCGCGGGTTTTTTCCATCGATATGCCGGTCCAGGTAGCGGTTGAAGCCCATAGCCGCGCTGCGGGCGAAAACCATGCACAAGAGCACCAGAACGAACAGGCGCAGGCTCAGGCCCTGCCCGGAATCCAGCGTGGCTATGAAGAAGCCCAGGAGGGCAAAAGGCAGAGCGAAAATGGTGTGGGCAAACTTGACGAGAGATAGAAATTTTTTCATCAACTCCTTGTTTTTTCGGATTCCGCCAAAATAAATAAAGCCTGTAAGATTTTGTTCAATCTCACAGGCTTTATGCGGTTATGCCGAAGCAGTAAACCTTATTGCGTTACAGCCGGAGCGGTTTGTCCGCCGATAACTTCACCCTTGAGGTAAATGAAAGTCTGGGGCGGGTTGGTGTTGGCGGTGATGGTAACCTTTTGGTTGCGCTTCCCGGCTTTGTTCTTGGAGTCGAAGTTCACCGTGATCTCGCCGGTGGCGCCCGGAGGGATCGGTTCGCGCGGCCAGCTCGGGACGGTGCAGCCGCAGCTGCCCTTTGCATTGCTCAGGATGAGGGGTTCGTTGCCCGTGTTTTTGAACTTATAGGTATGGGCGACTTTATCGCCGTCATTAACCGTGCCGAAGTCGAATTCAGTCTCTTCAAATGTCATGGTCGTAGTCGGGCCCGTGGGCACAGCAGCATCCTGGGCTGCAGGCTGAGCAGCGGCGGCAGGGTCGGCTGGTTGCACGGTATTGGGTGCTGTCAGGCTTTCGCGGGCTTCTTTCTGAGCGGCGCTCTCACTGTTGTTGCAGCTGGCCAGGAACCCCACAGCCAGAAGAGCAAGCGTTACTGTTTTGATCTGTTTCAGCATTGGAAAAAATGTTTTTGGTTAAGATAAATGCGGTTTTCGACAATCAGGCTGCAGGCTTTGCGGCTGGCAGCTTACAAGGGCCAAAGTTAATAAAACGGGGCTTGCCAGCCGTTAAACAGTTTTGAACTTTTGTTAATGAGGTGTTAATGGCTCGTTTACAGTATATTTGCACCTCAACTACCCGGCGCATGGCTTTCTCCTGGTTGGAAAACATTCTGCGGTATTCCAGGCACTATACCTTCCGGGCCATCCGGTGGGCTTCCCGGCGCATTTCCGGCCAGAATTACCAGATACTGGCCAGTATCATCATCGGCATCGTCTCGGGCCTGGTAGCTGTGGGGCTGAAGTTTCTGGTGTCCCTTGTCAAAGGGTGGATACAGGGTAGTGACCCCACGCGTGAACGGCTCGTTTTCGTTTTTCTGCCACTTATCGGCGTGCTGCTGACCCTTGCCTTCATCCGCTTCGTGCTGCGCCGCCCCCTCGCGCCCGGGCTCAGCGAACTGATCAACTCCATATCGAACAAGAAGGTCAACATTCCGAACTACGAGACCTACGCCCATGTAGTGAGCAGTTCGCTGACGGTAGGCTTCGGCGGCTCGGTAGGGCTGGAGGCTCCCATTATCCGTACAGGTTCGGCTGTGGGGGCCAACCTGGCGCGGCTGCTGCAGGTAGGCCGCAGGAAGCAAACGCTGTTCCTGGCCTGCGGGGCGGCGGCCGGCATGGCCGCCATCTTCAACAGCCCGGTAGCGGGGGTCATTTTCGCCTTCGAAGTATTGCTTACCGAAATGGCCCTGCATTCCTTCATTCCCCTGCTGATCTCGGCAGCTACAGGCGCTGTGGTGGCCAAGCTGGTGTATTATGAGCAACTGTTCTTTCTGCCCACCCTCGACTGGCCGCCGCAGTCTATTCCGTATTACCTGGCCCTGGGCGCGCTCTGCGGGCTCTTGTCGGTTTTCATGATCCGGGCCAGCCTGCGCACCATCGATTATTTTGAAAAGCTGAAAAACCCCTTTCTGCGCATAGGCCTGGGCGGGCTGGCCATCGGTTTGCTCGTCTTCCTGATGCCGCCCCTCTTCGGTGAAGGTTACGGAACAGTGAACAACCTGCTGGCAGGGCGCCCCGGTGCGCTGGTCAGCCACAGCCCCTTTTACCTGTTGGCGGACAACACCCTCTTCCTCATCGCCTTTGCGGCCGCCCTGTTGTTCGCCAAGGTCTTTGCCAGTTCCATTACCATAGCCATTGGGGGCAACGGGGGGTTTTTCGCTCCATCGATGTTCCTCGGCGCCACCCTGGGCTTCGCCTTTTCTCAAAGCCTCAGCCTGCTGGGATTCAGCCACATGCAGGATGCCAACTTCATCGCAGCCGCCATGGCGGGCCTGCTCAGCGGGGTCTTCAAATCGCCGCTTACCGGCATCTTTTTTATCGCCGAACTGACGGGCGGCTATGGGTTGTTCGTCCCGCTGATGCTGGCCTCCGCCCTCTCCTATTTCGTCTCCCTGTACTTCGAACCCTATTCCATCTTTACCCGCGACCTGTTTAACAAGGGCCTTTGGCTGCCCGCATACGAACGCGACCTGAACATACTGAAAACCATGAACGTAGCCGCGCTCATGGAGGTGAACTTCTACGCCGTCCGCCCCGAGATGCCCCTCGGGCAATTTGTACGCGTCATCGCCAAATCGCGCCGCAATGTCTTCCCCGTCATCGACGCCAGCGGCTACCTCAAAGGCATCGTCCTGCTGG
Organism: Bacteroidota bacterium; assembly: GCA_963169455.1. Taxonomy (GTDB): domain Bacteria; phylum Bacteroidota; class Bacteroidia; order Chitinophagales; family Saprospiraceae; genus JACJYE01. The sequence continues at coordinate 11,679 of CAUJDW010000068.1, forward strand.
ATGATGTGCGGGAAATCATGTTTGACACCAATAAACACGACAAGGTATTTATCCGCGACGCCATGCACAACCCTCCTGCCATAATCGACATCCACGACCCTATGGATAAGGTGATGAAACAGTTTGACTACCACAACGCCTGGAACCTCCCCGTAGTGGATAAGGGCAGATACCTGGGTTTCGTCTCCAAATCCTCGGTTTTCAACCGCTATCGGGAACTGCTGATCGAACGCAGCCGGGAAGTGTAGAGTGGCGGGCAGTATGGCAGAGCCCGAAGGCTTAGCGTTTCTGGTTTCTGGTTCCTGGTTTTTACCCGGCTTAGCGCAGCGAGGCCGAGCCTCGTTTCCGGCCGCAGGCTTCTTAAAAGCGGGAAGAGGGAAATTAAAGCATACAAGCCCAAAAATGACTATCTTTTCCGGCCTTTAAGCACTATTGCCGGGATGAACATAATCAACTACCCCTTATTGTATTTTCAGATGAAGGAAGACGCCTTGCTGGGCATCCTCATCGGAGCCGGCATAGAGGCCATGGCCGGCGACCTGCGCAGCCTGAAGGCCACTCTGCTGGACTACCTTCAGAAGCGGTACAAAAAATACGATGATTATCCCATCGTGGATTTAAAAGAGCCACGGCTCAGGATGGTTGAGGTGGGCATCAGGCCAGCCTACCGCGACAAGTCGGGGTCCTATCCCATGTCACATACCCTGCAGGTGCGGATACCGGCGGTGTACGGGCAAAGTGAACAGGGGCATTACGAATGTTATCTCCCCCTGGCCAATGAGAGCTTCTATTACTATGACCCCAGGCAGTTTGAACACCTGGTGCAGCACGCCGCCCTTTCCCTGCTCACCTATTACAGCCCGGAACAGTTGCACCGCCTGCTCCGGCGCCCCCGGCCCCATCTGGACACGCTTAGCCTGAAGGTCAATTTCAAACGAAATCTCTACGGAGGGGGCTTCGATTTTGAAAGGAAATTTGAAGTACTCAACCGGCTGGCGGAAGCTTTCCCGCCGAAAAAGAACGTCCTGCGCAGCTCGACGGCCATGCCGGAAGCCGCCTGGGAGCGGGAAGGGGAAGTCAGGGAAGTGGTGGAGAAACTCCTGGGCGCCCGCTCCAACGTGCTGGTGGTGGGCCGGGCCGGGACCGGTAAAAGCGCTGTACTGCGGCAGGCCATCAAAAAAATCACCAGCCAGTCGAGGCGCCAGCACCTGGATTTTACTTTTTGGCGCATTCTGCCGCAGCGCATCACCGCCAGCACCAAATACCTGGGCGAATGGGAAGAGCTATGCGAAAAACTCGCCGAAGAGCTGCAAGCCGCCAATGGCATCCTGTGGGTGGAAAATGTGGCGCAGCTCCTGCAGATAGGGGGCGAAGGCCCGGAAGACAGCGTAGGGGCCTTCCTCCGGCCTTTGCTTCAGCGGGGAATGCTGCAGATAGTCGGCGAGGCCAGCCCGCAGGAGATTGAAAGCATGCGCCGGCTGCTGCCCGGTTTCGCCGAAAACTTCCAGGTAGTGTTGCTGGAAGAAATGGAGGAAAAAAAAGCCCAGGCCGTCCTCCGGGAATTTGCTGCTTATGCCGGGAAAAACCTCCGGATACACATTACGGAACCCGCCCTGCAACTGGCCTACCAGCTGTTGCTGCGGCACTATCCCTATGAGGGGTTTCCGGGCAAAGGCATCCGGTTCCTGGGGCATTGCATCAGCGAAGCCATGCAGCGCAAGGAAGCTGAAGTGGGGCCCAGGGAAACCGTGGCGCAATTCGCCCGGCAAACCGGGCTTCCCGAGTTGTTCCTCAGAGACGACCTGCTGCTGGATGTGGCAGGCTTGTACCAGTATTTCAACAGCAGGATCATCGGGCAGCCTGCCGCTACTGAAAAACTGGCTGCACTGGTCAAGATTTACAAAGCCGGGCTCAACAACCCCTATAAACCGATCAGCACCCTTATTTTCGCCGGCCCGACGGGGGTCGGAAAGACCGCAAGCGCCAAGGCCCTGGCCGACTATTTCTTCGGCAAAGGGCAGCGCAAATCGCCTCTGATCCGCATTGACATGAGCGAGTTCCAGTATCCCGGGCAGATCGTCCGCCTCATTGGCTCGGGGCGCGAGCCGGGGCAGCTGGCCAAAGAGATTCGCGAGCGCCCCTTCGCAGTGCTGCTGCTGGATGAAGCCGAGAAGGCCGACCCCTCCATTTTCGACGCCCTGCTCGGCGTGCTGGATGAGGGCCTGCTGCTGGATGCATACGGGCGGGAAGCCAACTTCCGCAACACCATCATCATCATGACCACCAACCTGGGCGCCGGAGGCCGAAAATCCATCGGTTTCCAGCAGGGCGAAGAAGACGAAAGCGCCTACCTCTCCGCCATCAACCACCCTTTCCGGCCGGAATTCATCAACCGCATCGACAGCATCGTCGTTTTCCGGCCGCTCGGCGCCGATGACATGCGCAAGATCACGCTCAAAGAGCTGGAAGCGTTGAAACAGCGGGAAGGGCTCACCAAACGGGGCATCGAGGCTGCCTTCACCGACAGGCTGGCCAGCCACCTGGCAGGCACAGGCTTCGACGAGCGCTACGGCGCCAGGCCTCTTCAGCGAAGCATCGAACAGCAACTGGTCATCCCCATCGCCAACTGGCTGCTGGCAAACCCCAAAGCTTCCAACTGCCGCCTGGTGCTGGACTACGACGGCAAAGTAACCATCACCTCTGAAAAGCTGTGAACGCTATGCTCTGGACCGCCCTGCAGGCCGCCATCATCCTCGGTTTCCCCTTTCTGGCGCGCCGGTCGGCCCGAAGCAGCCACATGCCCGGCTGGCTAAGCCCCGTCGTCCTGTGTTACGCACTCGGCATCCTCCTGGGCAACCTCCGGCTTTTTCCCCTCGACGACGGCCTGTCAACGGCTTTCACGGAATTCACCATCGTGATGGCCATTCCGCTGATGTTGTACGCCACCGACCTGCCGCAGTGGTTGCGGCACGCCAGAGGCAGCTTGTTCAGTTTCCTGCTGTGCGCCTTCAGTGGCTTGCTGGCCACCGCCCTGGCTGCTTTTCTGTTCCACAAACAAGAACCGGACGCCTGGATTATCTCGGGCATGCTGGTAGGCGTGTACACCGGCGGCACACCCAATATGCAGGCCATCGGGCTGGCTCTGGAAGCGCCGCAGGAAACGATCATCCTGCTCAACGCGGCCGACATCCTGCTGGGGGGCATATACTTGTTATTCCTCACTTCTGTTGCCCCGCGGGCATACGGCTCCTTCCTGCGGCCTTTCCACTGGGCGGGGGAAGCAGGCGAAGGCGGCGGCGAGCAGGCCGTTGCCCCAGGCATCAACTACCGGCACAGCGTGCTTGCCATGGCCCTCACGCTGGGCATCATCGGGCTGTCGCTGGGCGCCTGCCGGCTGGCTTTCGGCAACTTCGGGCAAGTAGCTTTCATTATGCTGATGCTGACCACCCTGAGCATCGCCGCTTCTTTCCATCCCCGGGTGCGCAGGCTGGAGAGCACTTTCGAAAGCGGTGAGTATTTCCTGCTGATGTTCAGCGTGGCCCTCGGCATGCTGGCCGATTTTTCCGAGATCATCGCCCATGGAGCGGATATCATCGCCTTCACGGCTGTAGCCCTGTCGTGCACCATTCTGCTGCACCTGCTGCTGGCCTACCTGTTCCGCATCGACCGCGACACCATGCTCTTCACTTCGGTGGCCGCCATCTACGGCCCGGCATTTATCGGGCAGATCGCCATCGTGACAGGCAATCGCAAGCTCATCTTTTCGGGTGTCGCCATGGGCCTGCTCGGTTACGCTATTGGCAATTACCTGGGAATAGGGCTGGCCTACCTTTTGAAAGCCCTGCTTTGAGGCCATATCTGGCATTTTTCCGTTTATGTCATTAAATTGTAAGGCAAAAAGGCGAACGATGCCCGAACACCCTCTCCCAAAGGCCGGCGGACTGGAAAAGCTCTATCCGGAAGTTTACGAACAGCTCAAACAGCTGGCGCACCGTCAACTGCTCAGTGAACGCTCCAACCACACGCTGAACACCACCGGGCTGGTGCACGAAGCATATCTGAAAATGGCCGCCCAGCGCAAACAAGACTTTATAAACCGCCCCCAGTTTTTCGCGCTGGCTGCACAATCCATGCGCCGCATCCTCATCGATTACGCCCGAAGGCAACAAAGTAAGAAAGGAGGCGGAGGCAAACTGCTGGTCACCCTGGAAGAAGCGGAAGCCGTCGAAATAACTGCCGGAGACCTCATCGCCCTGCACGAGGCCATGGGCCATTATCAAAAGCTGAGCCGGCGCGGAGCGCAGATCATCGAACTTTGGTTCTTTGGCGGCTTCCGGCAGGAGGAAGTCGCCGAACTACTAGGCATATCGCCTGCCACCGTGCGCCGCGAGTGGGCCCTGGCCCGCGCCTGGCTGAGCCGCGAAGTAAAACGGATACAGCAATAGCGCCCCGCATTCCCAACCATCCCAAAACCCGAAACATGCCCAACGACAACTGGAAATCTGTTGAGGCCCACTTTTTTCGCATACGGGAACTGCCTGCTGAAGAGCAGGCTTCCGCCCTGGAAGCGCTGGCTGCTGAGGAGCCTGAAGCCTGCCGAGAGTTGCAGGAGTTGCTCGGGGAAGAACAAACCCTGCATCCGGTGCTGAAAACAAGGCCGCTGGGCCCCCGCCTTTTAGCAGAAGCACAGCAACTGGAAGGAAGGCAAATCGGCGCTTTTCGCCTGGGCAGGCTGCTGGGGAAAGGAGGCATGGGCGCCGTTTACCTGGCGCACCGCACAGACGGGGAATTCGACCAGCAGGTGGCGCTGAAACTGATCCCCCCCGAACGGCTGAGCGAAACCGCACTCGGGCGGTTCCGAAAGGAGCGACAGATACTGGCCGGCCTGCAACATCCCAATATTGCCCGCCTTTACGATGGCGGAAAAACAGATGACGGCCAAGTCTATTTCACGATGGAGTACATCGACGGGCAGCCGCTGCTGCAATTTTGCGAAGAGCGTCAATGTTCTCTCCGGCAGCGAATAAGCATGCTGCTCGACATTTGCAGCGCCATCGCCTACGCCCACAGCAGGATGGTCCTGCACCTCGACATCAAACCAGGCAACATCCTGGCGGGCCCCGACGGCATCCCCAAAGTCCTGGATTTCGGCATTTCGGAGGAGAGTGTCAGCCACCAGGGAAATTCACCGGCCGCCAGGGCTTATACCCCTGCCTATGCCGCCCCGGAACAGTTGCGGGGAGAGGGGCCGGCCGCCACCCATGACGTTTATGCTCTTGGCGTGCTGCTCTACCAACTGCTGACGGGCCAGCTTCCCTATTCCCGCGAGCAATACGCCACGGCCCGGGCTCAGGAGGAAGCCGTGAAAGAACCCCCTCCCCCACCGAGCGCCCGCCTGTCAGGGCCTGCCGCCAGCGCCGTCCGGGGCGACCTGGACGCCATTGGCCTCAAAGCCCTGGCGGCAGATCCGGCAAGCCGCTACCAGAGCGTCAACCAGATGATGGAGGACCTCCGGGCATGGCTGGATCAACGCCCCATTTCCCTCAAATCCGGTTCCCTGTACCGCTCCCGCAAATTCATCCGGCGCAACTACCGGCTGTTGGCCACCATCGCCATTGCCCTGATGCTTATACTGGCGCTGGCCATACACTACGCATTCCGGCTGCAGGCGGAGCGCAACCAGGCCCTGGCCGAGGCTGCCAAAGCCCGGCAACTCATGAGTTTGCTCACCGACGCTTTCCGTGCTGCCGACCCTTTCGTTACCCAGGGGGATACCGTTACCGCAGCCACCATCCTCGGGCGCGCCTCCGGGCGGATGGAGGCTCAGTTGGCCGGACAGCCGGAATTGCTCGCGGAAATGTCGCTGGCGCTGGCCGGGGTCTATTGCTCGCTGAGCAACCACATTATGGGAGATTCCCTTGCCCGCCGCGCCGTAGCGCTGTACGAAGGCCAGCTGCCGGCTGAGAAAGGCGCGCTGGCAGAAGCCTGTTTCCAGCTCGGAGAGGCCCGGTACGGGCTGGGGGAATACATGGCAGCCCGGGAAAGTATAGAAAAAGCCCTTTTTATCTATCAGGCCCTCGGCGGCAGGCAGGAACAAATAGCCGAATGCTACTTCACCCTGGGGGATATCGCCATCGACCAGCTGTCGTACCATCGGGCTGATTCTCTGCACCGCAAAGCCCGTGATTTATACCTGCAACTCTACCAGCCTCCCCATGAAAAACTGGCGGCATCTCTGCATGCCCTTGCTGACATTCAGCGCAAACTCGGAAATTTCCGGGAAGCGGAGCAGCACTACCAGGCATCTTTGGCGATGAAGCAGCTCCTTTTCAAAGAACCCCATACCGAGATCGCCTACACCCTCAACCATCTGGCCAGCCTTTACTACAATATGGAACAACCCGAAAAGGCCCTTCCCTACGCACAAGCGTCCTTCGAACAGCGGCTGGCCGTGCTTGGGCCCCTGCACGAGGAGGCCATGGCCAGCCAGTCCAACCTCACGCGCATTTACACCCAGATGGGCGATTATAAAAAAGCGCTGGCTATACGCCTGGAATTGCTGGAAAAGGCGCGCCAGGTTTATGCGGGCCGCCCACACCCGTATATTCTTTTCCACCTCCACTCGATCGGGAGCCTCCACCTGAAGCTGGGGCAAAACCAGGAAGCCGAAGCTGCCCTGCGGCAGGCCACAGGCATGGCGGCAAGCCTGAACTACGCCGAAACGAGCCCGGAGCGAACTGCACGCTTTCACCAGCAACTGGGCGAGGCTGTTTTCCTGCAGGAGCGGTATTCAGAAGCGGCCTCCATATTGCAGGGCGCCCTGGAATTCCTGCCACAAGGCGCCGCAGAGGCCGGCCCCATCCGCTACCACCTGAGCCGTTGTTACCTGGCGCTGGGCCAGCAACAGAAAGCCAGGGCGGAGTTGGAAGCCGCCCGGGCCATCATGGAACGATCCCCAGGGGAAAACCGGGAGTTGCTCGAAAAAGCCGCAGCGCTGCTGCAGTAGGCCGGTCAATCCGGAACAACCAGGTCATAAACGTCCGTAAAGCCTTTCTGCCCGTGGTAAATGGCAAACCTTGTCCCGTCCTTGTTAAAAAGGATCTGATAATACTGGTACCCCGTCAGCCCATCGAATATCTGCTCGTTCGTCCTGACCTGCAGGGCTGCGCCCACGCTGGGAAAGGGAATGAAGAACATGTTTCCGCCCCAGTCTTCCAGGCTGGAGACGGGCCCAAAGGTCCCACCCCCTACTGTGGGGTTGTAAACGGCCCATTTGGTGCCCAGGGAGTTGAAATGGATGGATCGGCCGCCGGTGTAGAATAAAGCGGCGCCTACCACCCCGGCTTCTCCGGCCGAGGGATTCAGGAAGGGGTGCTGCCCGTCGGCCCCCCACACACTTAGCGGAAAAACCGAAGACCAGGCGCCACTAGTATTTAAAGTAGCATAGTTCTTTCCTTCCCTATCGAACACAAAAATGGTCTCGTTGAATATCTGAGCGGCGCTAACAGCATCAAACGGGCAACCTGCCAGCCGCCCTTCCTGTTCCTCCAGGCCGTATATATTCTGGACGGCGCCATTCACGATTTGGGCGTAGCGCTCGCCGTCCTTGCTGAATAAGAGCACATTGCTCTGGTCGGGGTCTATGGCGCAGGCGGCGCCTATGCCCTCCGTGCCGAATACGCCATGCCAGGCGTGGGTAAAAGCCGGTGGTTTCATATTGTAGGCCGGGCGGCAATTGGGCACGGTAAACCTGGATGCCACGTTCACCCCAACCGTTTGATAGGGCGGCGCCAGGGCGTTCATCTTATAGGACAGCGGGGCGCCGGTTTCGATAGCCCCACCCTCGGTCAGGAATTCGTGCAGGGCAGCCAGATCGCCCCGGAATGCCGCGGCAGCCAGGCTGGCGTCGCCGCCCATGGCGAACACTTTGATCTGCACATCCGACAATTCATTGACGTACCTGGCGCCTCCGCTTATTTGGCCGCTCGTCAGCCCCGCATCATAGGATGCCCGGATGGAAGCCTGCATTTCGCTTGCCGAAGCAGTGGACTCGATCAACAGATAAAACCGACGCCCATAGGTAACGGATTTGATAAAAACCGGGGGGTTGCCCTCGCCTATGAAGGGCCTGAGATCTTCAGGTTTTACGCTCGGGGCAAAAACCTCATCGTAAGAAGTGGGCGTTTCATAACTGATCGTGTAGTATTGCTGTACAAAATCTACCAGAAAGCGGTTGTACTGCTTGTCACTGCTAAAGGATAGTTTTGAAGAAAAGCCTGTGGTCAGGGTGTTCACTTTCACCCCCAGGTTCAGCGCCAGTTCTTCCTTCGACCGAACCTGGCGTTCGGTGTAATTGAAGTTGGCGGCCAGAACGCCGTTATTTTCCTCGATGATGCGGTTGATGGCGGCGATCACATTGCCCTGGTTTACCTCATCTACCGTTTGGTTGGTAAACTGGCTGCCGTTGACGAGGTTGATGGTAAAGCGCCCACCGGCCCGCTTAACTTTTATGGCATCCGGCGTAGCTTTATCCAATGATTTTCCCTGCAGCAGATTGCCCGGCCAGACCACATCAGAGTTGGGGTCGAAGGTGCGGTATTCTCCTACTGCGCCGGCGGCGTCCACTTCAATCTCTTCGCAAATCCAGTTGCTGGAAAAATTGAAGTCCGTAACGGTCGTGTCCCGGCTGACTACGAGCGGCGATTCCGTTTCCGGCGAGCCGCCACATTCGACCAGCTCGGCAATGCTGGCCGAATGGCAGGGTGTATCGGGCAGCACATCCGGTTTTTTACAGGCTGAAATGAAAATCGCAGCGGCAAAAGCTGACAATAACAGAGCATACAGGGATTTCATGAATCGAGGTTTTGGTTCGAAAAAATGGTTTACCCCTGTACGCGAAAAAAGGCAGGAAAAGCGCTCACGGAAAACGAAGTTTTTTTCAACAAAAACGGAGCGCGGCGAAATGATAATCAAAAAGCCTGAGAGGGCTTTGCCTGCGTAACGGGCAAAGGCCCGCGTTTCCTCAGCTTCCCCGGATGACATCCGTCCCATCCACCGGATGCACGAAATAGTATTCGCAATGAATGCCATACTGCCGGAAATAGGCTTTGGTAATTTCTTTGAGGAGTTTTTCTTTGGCATCCTTGCGCACCAGGTTGATGGTGCATCCCCCGAAGCCGCCCCCCATCACCCGGGCGCCAAGCACGCCTGGATACCCGGAGGCGAAATCCACCAGGAAATCGATCTCCGGGCAGCTCACTTCGTATTCATCGCGCAGGCCCTCGTGGGTAACCAGCAGCAGGGCGCCGAGGCGCTCCAACTCCCCCTTCCACAGGCATCGGCAGGCTTCCTGAAGGCGGGCATTTTCCTTCACCACGTAAATACAGCGCCGGTAAATGGCATCCTCCAACTCGCTGCGGTGCAGCTTCAGCATGTCGAGTGTGACATCCCTCAGGCTGCTTATTTCCGGATAGTGCCGCCGCAAAACGGCCACCCCGGCTTTACATTCCGCCACCCGCTTCGGATATTCCGAATCGCCCAGGTCGTGTTTGACCTTGGAATCTACCAGCACCAGTTCGCAATCGCCCAGATCCAGGGGGATGTATTCGTGGTTGAGCGAGCGGCAATCCAGGCGGATGGCCTGCCCTTCGCGGCCCATGAGGCTGGCGAACTGGTCCATAATGCCGCAGGGCACGCCGACAAATTCGTGGGAAGCGCGCTGGGCCAGCAGGGCGAGTTCCTTGCGGTTGTATTCCAGGCTGAAGAGGGCGCACACCCCCAGAGCGAAACCGCACTCCAGGGCTGCCGAGGAGCTCATGCCCGAGCCGATGGGCAGGTTGCCGCCGAACACGCAGTCGATGCCTTCCAGGGCGACGCCTCCTTTTTCAAACTGCTGCAGAACCCCCATCAGGTGGTTGGCCCACACCGAAGGGCCGGGCTGCATGTCCTTCAGTTGAAAACTGAAGCGCTCTTCGATATTGGCGGCGTAGAAGTTACATTCCCTGGTGCCGTTCTCCGCCAGGGCAAAAAAGATATATTTATCGACAGCTGCCGGCAGCACAAAGCCATCGTTGTAATCCGTATGCTCGCCGATGACGTTGATCCGGCCGCTGGCCCGGATCAGAATAGGCGGGTTTTCGAAACGCGCTTCGTATTGCTCCACGATATCGGATAGCCCGAGCATCTGCATATTCATCATCTGCTTTTTCAGGGCAATATACGGAATTGGGTATTACCGGGGGTAAATTTGGGCTCATCCATATCCCCGCTTTGCAGCCCGGCAGAGGCATCGGCCCGTCCCGGGAATTATTTTTAGCCCGCAGGGGTTTCATTTTTGTATAAAGCCTTTTACCTTTGCATCCGCTTTTTAAAGCCGGAGGAGTGGCAGAGCGGTTGATTGCACCGGTCTTGAAAACCGGCGTACCGAGAGGTACCGGGGGTTCGAATCCCTCCTCCTCCGCTCAATTGATTAACAATCTCCCCAACGCCCTATCTTCGCCCCATGAACCGACGACTACCCGCCGAATGGGAACCGCAGAGCGCCGTGCAGTTCACCTTTCCCCATGCGCACAGCGACTGGGCCGAAATGTTGGATTCCAAAATCGTTACATGGATGGAAATCAAAATTGCCGCAACCGTAATTTTACGAACCCTTTTTCATTTTCTACTACCAAAATAAATGGATGGGAAAATTCAAGATTGGCGCTTAGTAATGCGCGAAAAGCCTGGATATGCACCTGAGGAGAATGATGGCCGGGACGTAGATAGATTACTCCCCAAAAGGGAACTTCATCCCGAAAGATCAATGTTCCAAAATCGCTGTCTTGGCTAATTACAACCCGTTGTTGTTTAAACGCCAATTCCAGTATTTCTCTATCGGTCTTCCCAAATAATCCTTCTTCCTTGATGTCAAAAACGTCAAATCCCTCACTCCTAAGGAAGTCTAAGAGTTCTTTATCGATGTTTTCATCAGTGAGGAATTGAAACTCTCGAATAATCATGCCGGAGAACGAACTTCTATGACGATCTCATTCTTAAAAAATCGGGCAACATACCTGATCGCCTCCATTACAAGTTCTTCCGTAAGCAGTGGATGTTTCTGGGCAATACTTTCAGGTGTGCCACCAGTACCCAACCATTCCATGATCAGCTCGACACTGATCCGGGTACCCTTGATACAAGGTTTGCCATTAAGAATTTCGGGATCCGAAACAATATTGGGAAAGAGGTTCATACAGAAGATTATAGTGTTTTCAAAAATACTATTATTTAAGGACATCAACAAAGAAGGGTACTGCAAATTCATATATTACTCCTTCTTTTTCAAACCTACCTATTATCCCCCCAACCCCTTATCTTCGCCCCATGAACCGACGACTACCCGCCGAATGGGAACCGCAGAGCGCCGTGCAGTTCACCTTTCCCCATGCGCACAGCGACTGGGCCGATGTGCTCGATGCTGTTATCCCTTGTTTTGCAGATGCCATTATCGCTGTCAGCCGTTTTGAGAAAGTGTTGGTAGTTTGCCACAACAGGGCGGAGGTGGCGGCTCATCTGAAGGGCGCCGTTCAGGAAAACCTGCTCCTGGCGGAATGCCCCAGCAACGACACCTGGGCGCGCGACCATGGCGCCATCACCGTGGAGGAAAACGGGCAGTGGGTGCTGCTGGATTTTATGTTCAACGGCTGGGGGCTGAAATTCCCTGCTTTTCACGACAACCTCATCACGGGGCGGCTGCATGAGGAGGGCGTTTTCGGGGCTTTGCCGCTGCGCCGCCCGGGGCTGGTGCTGGAAGGCGGGGGCATCGAAAGCGACGGGCGGGGAACCCTGCTTACGACGGCGGAATGCCTGCTCTCGCCCAACCGCAACCCCCACCTCAGCCAGGCGGAAATCGAAGCCCGCCTGGCCGAATGGCTGGGCGCCGATCATTTCCTCTGGCTCCACCACGGCTACCTGGCCGGCGATGATACCGACTCCCATATCGATACCCTTGCGCGCTTGTGCCCGGATGACACCATCGCCTACGTGCAGTGCAACGACCCGGATGATGAACATTTCGAGGCAATGAAAGCCATGGAAAAGGAGCTTATTGCGTTTCGCACCAGGGCCGGCCAACCATACCGGCTAGTCCCCCTGCCCTGGCCACGGGCCTGCCATGCCGCCGACGGCCACCGCCTGCCGGCCACCTACGCCAACTTCCTGGCCATCAACGGCGCTGTACTGGTTCCCACCTACGGTGTTCCACAGGATGAAGCGGCGCTGGAAATCATCGGAACATGCTTCCCCGGCAGGGAGGTAATCGGCATAAACTGCCGGATGCTGATCGAACAACACGGCTCGCTGCATTGTATTACGATGCAGTTTCCCCGGGGGGTAGTGAATGGTTGAGGGGGAATCTTCAGATAACTGGGCCAACAGCCCACTAAAAGCCTGGTTATCACGGGAACTTGGAACTTGGAACTTGAAACTTGGAACTTGGAACTTGAAACTTGAAACTTGAAACTTGAAACATTGAACAGTCCCTACGCTTTCACGGGGTATCAGAGGTTCACAGCGTTCACCCCCGCTCCGTGCAACTCCGTGTTTTCCCTGTGTGGCTCCGAGTCAAAAAACAGGGCTTTCCAGCGCCCTCAACACCATAACTGCGAAAAAACACAGCCGTCTTATGAGCACACTGAAAACAGGCCTTGTCCAGCAATCCAATACCGATAACCGCCGGGCGAATGTTGACAAAAGCATAGCCGGCATCCGCGCCTGTGCGGCGCAGGGCGCGCAACTGGTGGTGCTGCAGGAGCTGCATACCGGCATCTACTTCTGCCAGGCGGAAGACACCGGCAAATTCGATATGGCGGAACCCATCCCCGGGCCTTCGACGGAGGAATTCGGGCGGCTGGCCAAAGAGCTGGGCATCGTGCTGGTGACGAGCCTGTTCGAGCGGCGGGCCCCCGGCATCTATCACAACACGGCCGTCGTGCTGGAACGCGACGGCAGCATCGCCGGAAAATACCGCAAGATGCACATCCCCGACGACCCGGCCTATTACGAGAAGTTCTACTTCACCCCCGGCGACCTCGGCTTCCGGCCCATCGACACTTCTGTCGGGCGCCTGGGCGTGCTCGTTTGCTGGGACCAGTGGTACCCCGAAGCGGCGCGCCTGATGGCCCTGGCCGGAGCGGAAGTGCTCATCTACCCCACCGCCATCGGCTGGGAAAGCAGCGACCCTCAAGCGGAAAAGGAACGGCAGTTCGGAGCCTGGCAAACCATACAGCGAGGCCATGCCGTGGCCAACGGGCTTCCTGTTGTTGTCGTCAACCGCACCGGGTATGAACCCGACTGGTCGGGGGTGACGGGCGGCATACAGTTCTGGGGGCAAAGCTTCGTCGCCGGCCCACAGGGCGAACTCCTCTACCAGGCGCCCGCCGGCGAGGAAGCCCATGCCGTAGTAGAAATCGACAAGCAGCGCACCGAAGATGTCCGCCGAATCTGGCCCTTCTTCCGCGACCGGCGCATCGACGCATACGACGGCCTGCTGAAACGGTATATTGATCAATAACTGATCAGTACGCCAGCGACGGCACACCAGAACAACCGGCATACTGAACACTGGCGTACTGACACACTGATGCTCAGTGCAGCACCGATTCCTCTTCGCCAACCCGGCTGATCACCGGTTCCACTTCTTCCATGGTGATGGTTCCCCGATAGGGTATGAAATTGGGATAGGTAACCACCAGGCTGAGTTCGGAGAGGGGCAGTGCGTCGGCAGGCAGCGCAAAGCTGGCCTTACCCATGCTGTTCGTCTTTTTCGTCATGAACACTTTCGCCGGGATGCCGCCCGGAGTCCAGCCGCCCATCAGCGTTACCCTGCGGCCTGCAACGGGAACGCCCATGTGCCGGACGGTAACTTCGATGGTGTCGCCCCATTTTGCCCTGGCGGGATGGGTAACTTCGTGGCTTTGGGGAACATCTGTCCATACAGGCATTTCGGGGTCTCCGAAGAGGGTCTGGGTGTAGAAGGTCCACATCTGCCGGACCCCGCCGGTAGCCAGCCGCATGCCGGCGGCGGGACCGAGGCAACCCATTACCTTCATCTTGTTCCAGAAGTATTCCTCATAGTTGTCACCCACGCCGATCCAGCCGTAACGGGTATTGCCCACATAAGCAATAGCGCCGCCATCGGGGTCGAGGGTCGATTTCTCGGCAAGAGAATCCACGCCGTCAATCCTGGCCGTGGAGCAGGAATTGGCGAACATGATGTAATACTTCCTGTTGTTGCTGAAATCCATTCCGCTGTCCACACCACAGCAGCCGCCGGGAGAGCCGTGCCCGCTCAGGCTGGCGAAGTGGACGCCGCTGTTCAGCGCAGCACGTATAACATCGGATTCAAGCGGCACGATCGGCGGCGGCGTGCTCAGGTCGAAATAATCTTCGTAGTGCCTTTGCACCGAACCGAAGGCCGGATACCAGCCATTCATCAATGACCGCAGGTTTTCCTTTTCCTGCACGCAAAGTTCCAGGCCCATCGGATCCCAGAAGAAACTTCCTGCATCGATATCGGCTTCCGGGCCCATCACCTTGATGAACCGGGTGGGCGCGGCGCTTTGGGTGGTGTAAGCGTCATTGGCCACGAAATACCACCCCAGGTTCGTTGCGCTCGCCAAAGTGTTGTAGGGAACCACCACATCCGAATTGTTCAGGCGGGCTACTATTCTGTGCGAAGGGATGCCGCTGCTCAGGGCCAGGTCAAAGGAAGTGTGAACCTTGGTTGTATTGGAACCTGCCAAGTGGGTGAACCTGTCCTCCGCAGGCGGCGTTGCCGTGTCGGCTTGCCTGCTCTGCCATTTCCTGCCCCAATAGGCGGAGGCGTACAGCACCTTCTGCAGGTAAGTCGTGTCGACGGGATTTCCGTCGGCATCCTCCAGTTTTTCATAAGCCATGACCTTGTCGACAAAAGCCCGGGCCTCGGTTCCCGTGCCGGCGGAAGCCCTGCCTACCCAGATATCCGGCCATAAATCCACGCCATCCAGCGAAGATTCCATGCTGCCGTCGTAGTGGTACTGCCCGTACAACTCGTTGTTGTTGGCGTCGAAATCGTGCTTGCCGGGGATGGAATAACCCGGCCCCACCAGGCTGCTGTAGTAGAAGTCGGAAGGAATGCTGTTCACGTCGCGGAGCCAGTAAAAATCGTCGTTGATGACGGCTTCGGGGCCTTCCACGATGATGTAGCGGGAGGACTCCCCTGCCGGCAGCCGTTTGAAGCCTGTGAACTTGGTTTCAAAATCCGCCTTGTTTGTAAAGTACCAGCCCAGGCGCCCGGCGCCGGCTTCGCGGTCAAACGGAATGCGCAGGCCGCCGTGCAAGGTGGACAGCGGGTCGGTGTTCAGCGGCTGGAATTTGGGGTATAACTTCACCGCCGAATGGCCGCTCAGCAGGCAGCAGGCGCCCTCGGCAGGCGGGTTGACACCCTGGTTCCAGCATCCGATAGTGCCATAAGTGGAAGAACCGGTAAGTTTCCGGACAGGCGCCACATTGGCGTCTCCGCCAAGCAATACATACAGGGTTTCCCACTGCTTGCCGGCGTATTTGAAGAAATTGCGCAGCACTTCCTGCAGGTCGCGGGCAAAGCCTCCTTCTGTGAAATCGCCGTACTTTTTGTCCACGATGTCCGAAATGGTAACCACCATGGTCCGCACGCCCCGGGAGGTTTTCCATTCCGCCAGGCGTTCGAATTCCGTCACCAGGTTTCCGGAAAGCGCCGCGCCGCGCTCGGAGATGTTGGGCGGGCGGAAAGTGCCGTCAGCCTGTTTGATGCTCTCCGGCCACTGATAGTTGTCGGTGACGATCAGATAAGGCACATCCTCCAGCACCAGGTAAACCAGGAAAAGGTCTCTGGCCCGGAGCACCGGCCCTTGCGCCAGGATGGACTCGATCTGTTCGGCATATAATTCGCCAAGGGTGCATTCCTCCTCTTTGCGGATTTCGGCCGTCTTTTTGGCCTTTTCCAGGTCGAATTTGACGAAATACCGCAGATCGGGATAGTACAGGTAAGCTTTTTTCGCCGGGTCATACTGAACGGGGTTCACCCGGATGGCAGCCATCTGAATAGGCCCGATTTCCTCGGTTTTCAGCACCTCCACCAGTTTTTCAGGGAACGGTTTCTGCGCCTTCAGGAAGGCGGGGTCCATACCGGTGAATGTGACATGGAGGTCCCTAATCGAAAAGCCATCCCCGAATTGTTTGGGGTCCGTCCCCAGGTCGGGCACCGGTTCCTGAACCGGGAAAGGCTTTTCTGCCGGGATCACCACTGCCTCGCCGGGGATGATCTCAAGGGAGAGGACGTCTCCGCCAAGCGGCAGAGCCATGAACTGGAGGAGTTCCGGTACGGCCGGCCGGCCGGGTATGGCGCTGAAGCGGAAGCTCTTCAGGTTCGGCATGTCGAAACCATCGCGTTTCCGTATCTTCAGGGCATCCTTGGGCAGCCTGACGCCGCCTTCCACTTTGTCATCGGGCAGGGCCGGCGAGAGGTCTCCCAGCACTTCCCTGCTGATCTCCAGCTCAAAATGTTCCTGGTTGGAGGCCTCCCAGCGGACGGTCCCTTTCGTGTCCAGCAGCAACCGCATGGGCGGCGCATAAACGGCCAGGTAAATATCGGGCCGCACATCAAACAGTTCTCTGAAGTCTTTATCCGAATACTGCATGCTGAAAAAACCTTTCTCATCGCTCGTCGCCGTACCCAGCAAGTCGTCGAACAGCATATCCTTGTCGTAAGCGCGAATGTGCAAACCGCTGACGCCCAGCCCGCTCTCCTTTTCCCGGATGCGGCCGGTGATTTTGAATTCTCTCATAAAAGTTTTTTTGCACAGTTTTGAACGGGGCAGGCCCGTTTTAAAGCAAAAAACTGCAGATGGAATAATGGGTTTTACTGCTTCTCAGGAAAAAACTACAGTAACGTACAGCCTGAAGTACAAAGGAGGGAGGCCATGTATTCACATCAAAAACCACAGGGTGCTATTCAGAAGAGATTAATTTTTCAGAAATGTATATTCGAATGCCATATAAGAACTCTGCCGGAAAAACGCAATGACATTCGTCAGGCCTGCCCGACAAAAAAAACTTTCCGGCTTTGGGGGGCGCCCCCATGGCGGCGGTATTGCTGTCTAAAAGACATATTCATTACAAAACCACCTGACGTATGAAAACCTTTCTGAAATCCCTGCTGCTCGCCGCCCTGTTGTTGCCGGCCGCATGCAGTACGCCCCAGATGGCCCTTGACGGCCCATTGCAGACCATCGATGCCATGCCCGTCAAGGGCCGGCAGGGCTGGATGCTGAACCAGCACTTGTCCTTCGGCGAATTCAGCACAGGCAAAGTGCAGCGGGGCTGGCTCAGGAGCTACGACATCCCCTTCATCATCCGCTTTTCGGGCGCCAAAGAGAAACTCAGCTACACCATGTCCGACGCCCGGGGCCAGGCCGCCGAGGTGTTCTGCATGGGCAAACTCAGCCAGAAGGACCTGCCTGTGTTCAACGAGTTTTTCGAACTGAACCTGGACTGGCAGGACGTTTTCTCCGGAACGGCCAGCCTCGCTGAAGGCCGGGAACACTATGATTTCATCCTCACCAACCTCAACCAGAACAACTGGTTCCGCCCCGCCGAAGGCTTCATCCGCTATCAGGGCGGCCTGATCGAGCTGCAGCCCGTCGACAGGCTTGCAAACGGCCAGCGCAACCTGGGCCAGCAGCCCCTGGGCTTCCAGTTCGTCTACGGCGGTGAAGTAGTTGGCGCCGTGGAAACCCTCAACAACGGCCGGGTATGGCTAAAGGACGGCCTGGAGCCAAAACTGCGCCTGGTGCTGAGCAGCGTAGCGGCGGCGCTGTTGTTGCGAAGTGAGCTGGAGAGCTGAGCTTTTTGAAGCCGATTACTTGCCCGGCCGGGGGATTTTCCCGGCTGCAAAAGCAGGTGTATAAACCTCAAACCCATTTTTCTTGCAGGCCTGGTGCTGTCCATCCGACAGGGCCAGGCCTGCCCCTTTTGCCTTACCGGGGCCCCATCCGAAACCCGTGCCCGGCGCCCCGCTCCCATATTCGGCAACAATTTTTCCTCCACCGTGCAACTACCCCGCAGGCAAGTGTTTTTACTTAAAGGGTGAATTTGTTTTTACCTTCGGCTTCTAAAACCGGGCCAAAAAATCTGGAGTTATGCCTTTATTCGTCCGAACAGGGAGTTTGATCCTCCTGGCTGTTGTTTTTCTCCCGGGCCTTTTCGGCCAGACAGCGGCCTACCGCTTTTCCCACCTGACCACGCAGGAAGGCCTGCCGGACAATACGGCCTTGTCCCTGCTGCAGGATCATCTGGGGTTCCTTTGGATAGGCACAGCCAATGGGCTTGCCCAATATGACGGCTATGCCTTCGCCACCTTCAAGCCACAAGCCAGTGACCCGAACAGCCTGTCGGGGCGGCACATCGCTTTCCTGAAAGAAAATGCGAAGGGAGACTTATGGATCGGCAGTGAAGTGGGCGTCCACTATTACAGCCGGGCTACGGGGCAGTTTACCAATTTCCCCGCCGGCGATGCCGGGAATGCTTCCCGCCTCCGGCTGTGGCTCCCTGTGCTGGAAGACCGCACCGGCATGTTATGGGTAGCCTCTGTAGGTTTGTCAACTGAGGCTGCTCCTAACCCCTACTCCACCACTTTGAGCCGCCTGGACCCCAAAAACGGCCGGTGGGCAGAAATCCGCCCTGAAGAAGCCCCCCGGGGCCAGGTATCTGTTTTTATCCAAAGAAACATCATCCATGATATCGCGATCCGCGAAGACAAACAGGGCCGGGTTTGGGCCGGCAGCACCAC
This sequence comes from Bacteroidota bacterium, assembly GCA_963169455.1. Taxonomy (GTDB): domain Bacteria; phylum Bacteroidota; class Bacteroidia; order Chitinophagales; family Saprospiraceae; genus JACJYE01. The sequence goes on from CAUJDW010000068.1 coordinate 30,526, forward strand.
CGGAGGCCTGAGCCGCTGGGACCCCAAAACCGGGGCCTTCACCCACTTCAGGCACAACCCCCGGAAGCCCGGCTCCATACCCAACGATACCGTAAACGCCATTCACATCGATGCGGCCGGAACCGTCTGGATCGGAACTATGGGGGGGCTGGCGCGCTTCGATGCGGGCACAGGGCAATTCGAGGCCTTCCACAGCCAATCGAAAGACGTTCCTGCTCCATACAGGGACTATGTCATGTCAATCCGGGAAGACGGGGAAGGCAAACTGTGGCTCGGGCAATGGCGGCAACTGGCGCGCTTCGACAAGAAAAAGCAAACCATTGAAACCGTCTGGCAAATGTTCGACCGCTCCGATGTTGACAACCAGCAATCGGTGACTCCCGAGTGGATCGGTGAAGATTGCCGGCGAAACATCGTTTTTTATTTTCCGCTTTTAAACCGCTACCACGTCTATGACCGGCGGAAGAACAACATCCTGCGGGCCTTCCATCCGGACGACAAGGCGCTGAACAGAGCGGCGCCCACAATAGGGATTGCCGACCGCACGGGCATACTCTGGCTTGGGCTGGCCGAAGGCGGCCTGTACCGCCACGACCCCTACCTCAACAACTTTGCCGCCTTCCCCTTTGAGGACGAAAGCCCGGCCTTCAGTTCAAACAACCACATTTACTGTGTGGCGGAAGACTCGTATGGGAATATCTGGGCCGGCACGCGCTTTGGTTTGTACCTGCTCGACTTTGTCAACGGAAAGGCCCAACTGATCGGGGAATCAAAAGGGACGATGATCAGCAGCCTGGTTGCCGATGAACAGGGCGGCTTCTGGGTGGGGACCTGGGATGGGGGGCTGTACAGATTAAAAAACACCGGCCGGGCCAATTTCAACCAGAACCTGGCGCTGAACCGCCCCGCCAAGGCCTCCTCGGCCGAAACCAACCTGTTTCAAAGCAATTTTGCATTCGACGGCGACCCCGAAACCCGCTGGTCTTCCAGCCACTACATTGACCCACAGTGGATACAGGTTGACCTGGGCCAAACTTTCGACATCGGGCGGGTGGTGCTGAACTGGGAGTTTGCCGCAGCGAATTCGTACCACATACAGGTATCGGACGATGGGCAACGCTGGCGTACGGCCTTTACCCAGAACCGGGGCCAGGGCGGCATTGAGAAGATCACCCTTTCTGCGCGGGGGCGCTACGTGCGCCTGCTGGGGACAAAACGAACGACGAACTTCGGTTACTCCCTCTGGGAAATGGAAGTGTATGGCCCGGGCCCAACAATCACGGGCTATCGCCATGACCCGGGCAACCCGGCCAGCATCCCCTCCGATATGATCCTCTCCATGCGCAAAGATGGCGAAGGGCAGCTCTGGTTGTCCACCGCCGGGGGAATCGGGCGCTTTGACCCGCAAAGCGGCCGCAGCGTAAACTATTTCCCGAGCCTCGGCAACAAGATGGGCAACGCCGTGCTCTCCACCCTGGGAGCCCCTGATGGAACGGTCTGGGTGAACCCGCCGTCCGACACCCGCTCCGGCCTGCTGCGGCTCGACCCGAAAACCGGCAGGTTTACGCAATACCTCCCCGTCGCGGGCGATTCCACGTCCATCAGCTCCAGCCAGGTGCAGTTCATCTATCCCGGCCGCTCAGGCGGGTTGTGGGTGACTTTCCCCGGAGGTGGGGTCGATTACCTGCCCCCGGGAGAAAACCGCTTTGTCCATTTCCTGCGCAACGAGTTTTATGCCGACTGGTGGGAAGACGTGGTCGTGGAAGACAGCCGCGGCAGGGTTTGGGCCCCTACCCTGCAAAACGGGCTGTACCGCATCGAGCCCGAAAGCGGCGTAACCGCACACTATGCCGACGGGTCGGGCCTGGCTTCACCCAAAATATACAGCGTGTTGGAGGATGCGGCCGGCTTGCTCTGGCTGAGCACCGGACTGGGCGTATCCCGCTTCGACCCGGAAAGCGGAAGCATTTCCAACTTCGATAAAAAAGACGGGCTGCTGAGCGTCGATTTTTCCGGCGACCCCTTCCGGGACAGCCGTGGCTACCTCTACTTTTCCGGCGCACAGGGAATAAATGTTTACCGCCCGGAGTATTTTTTCCGCGACACCACGCCCCCCGGGGTGGTGCTCACCGGTTTCTACATCGACGGCGCCCCCGTCAAAACCAATGATGAAAGCAGGCTGCTCTCCCGGCCGATTTACGAAACCACTTCCATTCAGCTGGCCCACCATCAGAACAACCTGAAATTCACCTTTGCCGCCCCGCACTTTGCCCGCCCGGAAGACATCACCTTTGCCGTCATGCTGGAAGGTTGGGACGAGGGCTGGAAGCATATCGGCAACCTTCGGAACTGGAGTTATATCGGGCTCCCCCCAGGCAATTACACCTTCCGGATCAAAGCAGCCAATGCAGACGGCATCTGGAACGAAACAGCCGCCTCCGTCCGGCTCAGCATCGCGCCGCCCTGGTGGAAAACGGGCTGGGCCACGGCCATGTACGTGCTGCTCGTCCTGAGCTTTCTGTATTATCTCTGGGAAACAGGCCAGCGCAAACAGCGGCGCAAACTGGAGCTGGAACAGCAAAAACTGGCGCAGCAGCAACAGGTCAACGAGCAACTGCGCCGGGTGGACCAACTGAAAGACCAGTTTCTCGCCAACACCTCCCACGAACTGCGCACCCCGCTCAACGGTATTATCGGGCTGACGGAGTCCCTGGTGGACACCTTCGACAAGACACCCTCCGAAAAAACCCGCGCCGACCTGGAGATGGTCGTGGCTTCCGGAAAGCGCCTGGCCAACCTCGTCAACGACATCCTCGACTTCTCCAAGCTGAAGACGAAAAACCTGGAACTGAAACGCAAGCCTGTAGACATCGGTGTGATCGCCGACCTGGTGCTGCGCTTCAGCGAACCCCTGCTGAGTGGAAAAGCGCTGCAGCTCATCAACGAGATACCGCCCGGCCTTCCCCCCGTACTGGGCGACGAGAACCGCTTGCAGCAGGTGCTCTACAACCTGGTAGGCAACGCCATCAAGTTTACCGAAAAGGGTTATGTGAAAATCGGGATCCGCCCCGCTGCGGAAGAGGCGGAAAAAGAAGAGCCCGGCAATGTAGTGATCTTCGTGGAAGACACGGGCATCGGCATCCCCGCCGACAAGTTTGAGCTGATATTCCAGTCCTTTGAGCAGGCCGACGCTTCCGCCGCCCGCGAATACGGCGGCGCCGGGCTGGGCCTGTCCATTACCAAACAACTGGTGGAACTGCACGGCGGGCAGGTGTGGGTGGAGTCAGAAGTCGGCAAAGGCTCGTGCTTTTTCTTCAGCCTGCCGCTGGCGGGCAGCGGGGAAGCGCTGCCCGAGGGCGGAAGCAACCATTACCGGGCGAGCCTGGTGCTGGGAGGCGCTTCGGCAGTGTCGCAGGTGCAACCCATGCCCGCCCCGGAATACAGGCTGCCCGAATCCGCGGAACCCGCCCCGGCAGGCCAGAACGGCAACGGCAAAGCCGCCGCGCCGGCTTCCGGCCGTATTAACATCCTCATCGTCGATGATGAACCCATCAACCAGCAGGTGCTCAAGAACCACCTGTCATCGGAAAACTTTTACATTACCCAGGCATTCAATGGCGAGGAAGCCCTGAAAGCACTGCACATCAACGGCCAGGAAAACGCCCCGGAACAAGAGGGCGGGGAAGCTTTCGACCTGGTGCTGCTCGACATCATGATGCCGCGCATGTCGGGTTACGAAGTATGCCGCAAAATCCGTGAGAAATACCTGGCCTCGGAGCTGCCCATCATTATGGTGACGGCGAAAAACCAGATCAACGACCTGGTGCAGGGCCTCAAGATCGGCGCCAACGACTACCTGGCCAAGCCTTTCAGCAAGCAGGAATTCCTGGCGCGGGTGCAGACCCAGATCGAGCTCCACCGCATCAACCGCGTGACGGGCAAGTTCGTGCCGAACGAGTTCCTGCGCTCGCTGGGCCGCAACCGCATCACCGAAGTCACCCTGGGCGACCACGCAGAGCGCCATGTGACGGTGTTGTTCAGCGACATCCGCGACTACACCAGCCTGGCCGAGGGCATGACGCCCGAGGACAACTACAATTTCGTCAGGGCCTACAACAGCCGCATGGGCCCTGTCATTCACCGGCACCACGGCTTCATCAACCAGTACCTCGGCGACGCCATCATGGCCATATTCCCGGGAACCCCGGCCGACGCCCTGCGGGCGGCCATCGATATGCAGAAGGCCGTGCGGGTTTATAATGCCGAACGGGCCGCCAAAAAGCGCCTGCCCATCCGCGTGGGCATGGGCATGCACAACGGGCTGCTGATCATGGGCATCATCGGCGACGAAGAGCGCCTGGACGCCGCCACCATCGCCGACACGGTCAACACCGCCTCCCGCGTCGAGAACCTGACGAAATACTACGGCGCCTCTATCCTGCTGAGCGAGGATTCGTTGCAGCATATCCTCCGCCTGGAGCAGGCCGCTGAAAGCGGGGAAGAGCCTTTTAACTTCCGCTACCTGGGCAAAGTAGTGGTCAAGGGCAAAAAAAACGTCCTCGGCATCTACGAGTGCTTCGATGGCGACGAGCCCGCCATGGCCGAAAAGAAACAGGCCACCAAACAACAGTTCGAATCCGGGCTGGCCCACTATTTCGCCCGTGAGTTTTCCCGCGCCGTCAGCGCCTTCGAGGAAGTGCTCCACGAAAACCCGGAAGACCCCAGCGCCCGCATCCTGCTGGAAAAGGCCGCCCGCTTCATCGTCAGCAGCGTGCCGGATGGCTGGACGGGGGTGGAGATGATGGAGTTTAAGTGAGGGGGCATTCGTATTGCCCCCTACCCTTCTTTTTCTCTCATTTTCCTTATCTTCGCAGCGTTTTTGAAAAAACCCGAAAAAAAACGCCCGCCTGCTGAACCTTGTTTATACTTTTTTGTATAAATTCCGGAACAGAACTTGAAATTAGTCTAAATAAGGCACAGCAATAAAAACTCTTGCAGATGAGCGAATCCATGCAGACGCTTGAAGCGCATACCCAAAGCGACTATAAATACGGCTTTACGAGCAACATCGAATCGGAAACCATTCCCAAAGGGCTGAACGAGGATGTGGTGCGCCTCATCTCGCAAAAGAAGAACGAGCCGGAATGGCTGACGGAATGGCGCCTGGCCGCCTTCGAACAGTGGAAAAGCATGAAAGAGCCCAAATGGCCCAACGTCCACTACCCGCCCATCGACTACCAGGACATCATCTATTACGCCGCACCGAAGAAAAAAGAGCAGCTCCAGAGCCTCGACGAAGTGGACCCTGAACTGCTGGATACCTTCAACAAACTGGGCATCCCCCTGGAAGAACAGAAACTCCTGGCGGGCGTGGCCGTCGACGCCGTGCTCGACAGCGTGTCGGTCAAAACGACCTATAAGGAAAAACTGGCCGAACTGGGCATCATCTTCTCTTCCTTCAGCGAAGCGGTGCACGAACACCCGGACCTGATCCGGAAATACCTGGGCTCGGTAGTACCGCCCAACGACAACTACTTCGCCGCGCTCAACTCCGCGGTATTCAGCGACGGTTCCTTTGTGTACATCCCCAAAGGGGTGCGCTGCCCCATGGAGCTTTCGACCTATTTCCGCATCAACGAGCGCAATACCGGCCAGTTCGAACGCACCCTCATCGTTGCCGAAGAAGGCAGCTACGTGAGCTACCTCGAAGGCTGTACGGCGCCCATGCGCGACGAAAACCAGCTGCACGCCGCCGTGGTGGAACTGATCTCCTTCGATGACGCCACCATCAAATACTCCACCGTCCAGAACTGGTACCCCGGCGACAAGGAGGGGAAAGGGGGCATCTACAACTTCGTGACCAAACGCGGGCTCTGCGCCGGGCGCAGGTCCAAGATAACCTGGACCCAGGTAGAAACGGGCTCGGCCATCACCTGGAAATACCCCAGCTGCGTGCTGAAAGGCGACTACTCCGTCGGGGAGTTCTACTCCGTGGCCGTCACCAACAACCACCAGCAGGCCGATACGGGCACCAAAATGGTGCACCTGGGGAAAAACACCCGGAGCACCATCATCTCCAAAGGCATCTCCGCCGGCTTCAGCAACAACTCTTACCGCGGGCTGGTCAAGGTGGGAAAGAAAGCGGAAAACGCGCACAACTTCTCCCAGTGTGACTCGCTGCTCATGGGCGACAAGTGCGGCGCGCACACCTTCCCCTACCTGGAAGTGGAAAACAACAGCGCCAGAGTGGAGCACGAAGCGACAACCTCCAAGATCGGCGAAGACCAGCTCTTCTACCTCATGCAGCGCGGCCTGAGCGAGGAAGACGCGGTCAACATGATCGTCAACGGCTACTGCAAGGAAGTCTTCAACGAATTGCCGATGGAGTTTGCCGTGGAAGCCCAGAAACTGCTGGCCATCAGCCTGGAGGGCAGCGTGGGATAGGACATCAGTATGCCAGAGCCCACCGCATCATGGCAAAAGCAAAATATTTCGATTGAAAAACGGTCAAACCAAACAATAATGCTGAAGATAAAGAACCTGAAAGTTGCGATAGAAGAAAAGGAAATCCTCAGGGGGATAAACCTGGAGGTGAAGCCGGGTGAGGTGCACGCCATCATGGGCCCCAACGGCTCCGGCAAAAGCACGCTGGCCAATGTGCTGGCCGGCCGCGAGGAATACGAAGTCACCGAAGGCTCCATTTTATACCAGGGCCAGGACCTGCTCGAAATGGAGGTGGACGAACGCGCCCAGGCCGGCATTTTCCTGGCCTTCCAGTACCCGGTGGAAATTCCCGGCGTGAGCACGGCCAACTTCCTGAAGAGCACCGTCAACGCCGTGCGCAAAGCCCAGGGGCGGGAAGAACTCAACGCCGCACAGATGCTCCGCCTCCTGCGCGAAAAGATCAGGATGGTGGGCATGGACGAGAAACTGCTGCAACGCTCGCTCAACGAAGGCTTCTCCGGCGGCGAAAAAAAGCGCAGCGAAATGCTGCAGATGGCCCTGCTGGAGCCGAAGCTGGCCATACTCGACGAAACAGACTCGGGCCTGGATATCGACGCCCTGCGCATCGTGTCCGAGGCCGTCAACCAACTGCGCAGCCCGGACAGGGCTTTCATCATCGTGACCCACTACCAGCGGCTGCTCAACTACATCGTTCCCGATTTCGTGCATGTGCTCTACAACGGCCGCATCGTCAAATCGGGTGATAAGAGCCTGGCGCTGCAACTGGAAGAACAAGGCTACGACTGGATCAAGGAAGAAGCCGATTCCGTGGCTGCTGTTTAAACGGCAAGCAATCATTGGTTGAAAAAAAGAAAAAGCTAATGTCCACAATAGTCCAAGACAGATATACCGATGCCAGGGCGCGCTTCCAGATGCTTTTCGAAACCAGGCAGAACCGGCCCGGCAGCCAGGGTAGCCAGGTGCTGGAACAATACCAGCGCAAAGCCATCGGGCTGCTGGAAACGGTAAATTTCCCGACCCGCCGCGATGAGGAGTGGAAATACACCAGCGTCAACCGCCTGCTTCAGCCGGATTACGAAGTGGGGGAAAGCCTGCCCCTTTCCAAAGCCGACATCGGGCCCTTCCTCATCCCGGGCCTCGACTGCCACCTCTTCGTTTTTGTGAACGGCATTTTCCAGGAAAGCCTGTCCGACACAGGCAGCCTGCCCGCCGGGCTGACGGCCATGGATATTGCCGGCGCCCTCGCCGACGAGCAGGCCCGGCCCGCCGCAGAAGCCGCCCTGAACCGCCTGCTGGACGGAAAAACGGATGCATTCAAACTGCTGAACGCGGCCTTTTCCCAACACGGCCTCTTCATCCGCGCCGCCAGAAATGCCGCCGTGGAAAAACCGCTGTACCTCCTGCACCTGTCGGCCAGCGGCGACAAGGCTTCCTTCCATAACCACATGAACCTGGTGGCCGCCGAACCCAACAGCGAACTCTCGGTGATTGAAGGCTTCTTCGAACTGCCGGCTTCGGAAGGGGCATACTTCCACAACCAGTACACCTACTTCCATGCCGGCGACAACGCCCACATCCACCACTACCGCCTGCAGCGGGAAGGCCGTGAAGGATTCCTGGTCAGCAATGTGGAAATAGAACAGGAGGGCGGCAGCACCTACGCTTCCTACGCCCTCGACCTGGGCGGGCGCCTGGTGCGCAACAACCTGAGAACCCGCCTGAATGCGCCGGGCACAACGACCAATTACTGGGGCGCCTACTTCGCCAAGGGCGAACAGCACATAGATAACCACACCTTCATCGACCATGCCGTGCCGCATTGCGTCAGCAACGAACTGTACAAGGGCATCATTACGGACAGGGCCTCGGGGGTGTTCAACGGCAAGGTGCTGGTGCGGAAAGACGCACAAAAAACCAACGCCTTCCAGCAGAATAACAGCCTCGTCCTGTCGGATAAAGCCTCCATGGATACCAAACCGGAACTGGAGATCTTCGCCGACGACGTGCGCTGCAGCCACGGCGCCACCATCGGCCAACTGGACGAAGGAGCCGTGTTCTACCTGCGCTCGCGCGGGCTGCCCGACGCCGAGGCCCGGGCCATGCTGCAGCACGCCTTCCTGGCGGAAGCAGCCGAAAACATGAAACTGGAAGCCGTGCGGCTGTATGCCGAACAGCTCGTCCACAGCAAATTCGGGGAATAGCTATTCTGGCCTGCAGGCTGGCGCCTGTGGCCATTTACCGCGTTCTGGCTAATTGACAATAATGGATGTAACAACCAACATAAAACCGGGAAATGCGCTTGACGTGGCCCGCATCCGGCAGGATTTCCCCCTGCTGAGCCGGAAAATGAACGGCAAACCCATCGTTTTCCTGGACAGCGCCGCTTCGAGCCAGAAACCGGAAAAAGTGATCGATGCGATCTCGGAATATTACCGGGCCCAACACGCCAATGTCCACCGCGGCGTCTATCAACTCAGCCAGGACGCCACCACCGCCTTCGAAGCGGTGCGGGAAAAAGTCCGGGATTTCATCAACGCGCCTGCTTCCGAAGAGGTCATCTTCGTACGCGGCGTCACGGAAGGAATCAACCTCGTTGCTTCCTCCTTCGGGCGCAAATTCCTGCGCGAGGGCGATGAAGTCCTGATCACGGCCATGGAGCACCACAGCAATATCGTGCCCTGGCAGATGATCTGCGAGGAAAAAGGCGCCAGCCTGAAAGTAGCCCCCATCAACGAAGCCGGCGAGCTGATCATGGAGGAGTTCGAACGCCTGTTGAGCGACAGGACACGGCTGGTGGCCGCCACCCATGTTTCCAATACCCTCGGCACGATCAACCCCATCCGGGAAATGGTGCAGATGGCCCATGCCAAAGGCATTCCCGTGCTGGTGGACGGCGCACAGGCTGCTCCCCACATGAAGGTGGACGTGCAGGAACTGGATGCCGATTTTTACACCTTCTCCGGCCATAAAGTGTTCGGCCCCACCGGCATCGGCGTGCTGTACGGCAGGGCAAAATGGCTGAACGCCATGCCGCCCTACCACGGAGGAGGCGAAATGATCAAAACGGTCACCTTCGAAAAAACAACTTATGCAGGCCTTCCGCACAAATTCGAAGCCGGCACCCCCGACATCGCAGGCGTGATCGGGCTTGGCGCCGCCATCGATTACGTTCTTGAAATCGGGCAGGACGCCATCACCCAATACGAAAACCAACTGCTGGCTTACGCAACGGAACGCCTGAAGGAGGTGGAAGGCATCCGCTTTATCGGCACGGCCAGGAACAAAGCCAGCGTGGCCTCCTTCCTCGTGGAAGGCATCCACCCCTATGACCTGGGCGCCATCCTGGATAAAATGGGCATCGCCGTGCGCACCGGCCACCACTGCACCCAGCCGCTTATGGACTGGTACGGCATACCGGGCACGGTGCGGGCATCCCTGGCTTTCTACAACACCACGGAAGACATCGACAGGCTGGTGGAAGGGGTAAAAAAGGCAGTGGCCATGCTTAGGTGAGCAGGTTTCAGGGTTTCATGTTGAGAGCGGAAACAAACTACAAAAAATTGAGCATCAACGACATACAGAACGAAATCATCGAAGAATTCTCCCTGTTCGGCGACTGGATGGAAAAATACGAGTACATCATCGACCTGGGCAAAAGCCTGCCGCTGATCGATGAGCAGTACAAGGATGAGGAGCACCTCATCAGGGGGTGCCAGAGCCAGGTATGGCTGCATGCGGAAATGGACAATGGCCAGGTGGCTTTTACAGCCGACAGCGACGCGGTCATCACCAAAGGCATCATCGCCCTGCTGGTCCGCGTGCTCTCCCATCAGAAACCGGAAGCCGTAGCAGGGGCTGACCTCTATTTTATCGACCGGATCGGGCTGAAGGAGCACCTCTCCCCTACCCGGTCGAACGGGCTGCTCAGTATGGTCAAACAGATGAAGCTGTACGGGCTGGCCTTGCAGGCTAAATAGACACCATGGCGGCTATGGACAAACAAGCATTGGAGGAACGCATCATCGCAGCGCTCAAAACCGTGTACGACCCGGAAATCCCGGTCGACATCTACGAACTGGGCCTGGTTTACGGAATCGACATCCACGACGACGGCCTGGTGCGCGTCCGCATGACCCTGACTTCCCCTATGTGCCCCGTGGCCGACGCCCTGCCCATGGAAGTCCAGCAGAAAGTAGCCGAAGTGGACGGCGTCACCGAAGTCGACCTCAGCGTCGTATACGACCCGCCCTGGAGCAAGGACATGATGAGTGAAGAAGCCCGGCTGCTGCTGGATATGTTTTAAGTATCAAGAAGGAACAAACATGAAGATATCCGCTCAGGACGAATATGGACTAAGAATATTGCTCCGGATCGGCCGCTCCGACAGTGAGGACGGGCTGAGCATCCCTCAGCTCAGCGAACTGGAAGGGCTGTCGGCCTCCTATGTCGCAAAGCTTACCCGGACCCTTCGCCTGGCGGGCCTGATCCAGAGCACCCGCGGGCAGAAGGGCGGGTACGTGCTCTCGCGGCCGCCGGAAGAGATACGGATCAACGATGTGCTGGCCGCCCTGGGGGGCGTACTCTTCGACGATGGCTTCTGCGAGGGCCATTCCGGCGCCTTCCGCATCTGCACCAACTCCGTCGATTGCTCGGTGCGCTCGCTGTGGCGCGTCGTGCAGCAGGCCGTCGACCAGGTGCTCAACCAGGTCACCCTCGCCGACCTCATGGGCTCCGAAGGGCTGTCCAACCTCGCCCTGCAAAGGGTCGTCAACCACCTGAACAGAGTTGCGGAAATGGAGGCATGATCCCTCCCCTTGAAATCGGCTCCAACTTCCCTTATATTTGTTGAAAAACCGCTTATGCCTTCACCATTTCCCGGCATGGATCCTTTCCTGGAAGGTGAATTATGGCCGGATGTTCACCATTCACTGGCGACGAAACTGCGCAATATGCTGGCGCCCAGCCTGCACCCCAAATATGTGGCCCGCCTCGAACTGTACACCGTCCTGGATGAACACCCGGAGGAAGAAGTCGGGATCATGTACCCGGATGTGGAAGTTTTGCGCCCCCATCCCAAAGTTGAGGCATCACCCTCCGTAGCTGCTCAAACGGCAACCCCGGCCACGCTATCCCTTCGGGAAATAGCCCCCGTGGCCGTGCGCATCCCCCTTGTCGAAATCCGCACTGTGGAGGGCATGCAGTTGGTGACTGCCATTGAAATCCTTTCCCCGGTTAACAAGCGAAAAGGGGGGTGGGAAAACTACCAGAAAAAGCGCAGGGAATTAAAAAATGCGCATATCCATCTGTTGGAAATCGACCTGCTCCGGCGAGGCCAGCGCGTAATACAACATCCAAACCTTCCGGAAAGCGATTACCTGATCTGCCTGAGCCGGGCCGGCAGCCTCCAAACGGATATCTGGGCCATCGACCTTCCAGGCCCACTACCCTCTGTTCCGGTGCCCCTGCAGGCGCCCGACCCCGACCTGGCCATAGGCCTGGGCGCCGCTTTGCAGGAAATTTACGACGAAGCTTTCTACGGGGCCAGCATCGACTATTCCAAAGCGCCGCCGCCGCCTGACATCCGGGAGGCCTTTGCAGGCTGGATGCAGGAACTCCTGGCCGCTTATAAACGGTAATCCCCGGGCATCAAAGCTCCGGCGGCGTGATATTCCTGAAATGCCCGTTCATCTGCACTTTTCTCCGCAGTTCCTCCATTTCGCGCACTTTGGGCAGCAGCTTTTCGAGGTGCGCCTCCATCCACTCCTGCCGTTCCCGCTCTTCCGGTATGCAAAGCAACTCGTACTCCTGCTCCAGGGTGAGGCCTACCTGGTGCGCAAAGCTGAAAGTGCTCAGGCTTTCCGGGCTGTCGCCTAAATCTTTTTTTACCTTCAGGAGATCGAAGAGTTCAGCCACCAGCTTCGACAGGCGGGCGCCGGCCAGGGCATCCCCCCTGGTGTTGTACTCAAAGGGCTCGACTTCGGCGGCGCTGTATAGCTTACCGGGGGCCGTGCGATAGAATTTCCTGATCTTAAACAAGCCGCACCCTTCCGTTTTGATGTCCATTTCCCCATTGGGGTATCTCTTTTCTATGCTTTTCAGCCGGATCTCGGCGCCTATTTCCATCACCTTGCCGCCGATGTAGGCGGGAATGCCAAAAGTGATGCCTTCCTCCTCACAATCTTTGATGAGCTGCCGGTAGCGGGGTTCGAAAATGTGCAGGTTGAGGCTCTGGCCCGGGAAAACGACCAGTTGCAGGGGAAAAAGGGGCAGTAATTTATCCATGGCGCGAAAATTGTCAGGTTGGAAAATACATGCTACCTTGTATAGGAATTCCTAACACACATCCGGGAAAGGAGTTGTCCGTTTCCGAAGATAATTCTAAAACCATGACCCAAAAAAAGCTTTTTTCCGCTCTTTTGCTCTCCCTTTTTGCCTTTACCCTCCTCGCCACCCTCTCGTCCTGCAATAAGGAACGGCGTGCTCAGAAAATGCCGGAGAGCGTCAGTGCCTATGTTTATGCCTATACCTCGGGCGCCATTTCCAGGGCCGACCCCATCCGGGTGCGCTTCGCCAGCCTGGCCGCCGAGGAAACGGAGATCGGCCAGGAGCCCCGGGAGCGTATCCTGTCCTTTTCGCCGGCCATCGAGGGCGTCGCCAAATGGGAGGACGGCCAGACCCTGCGCTTTGAGCCGGCGCAGGCGCTGCAATCCGGCGAAGCCTTCGTCGCCACGGTCAACCTCAAAGCCGTTTTCCCGGATGTGCCTGCGGAGGCGGAAAGTTTTGAATTCGACTTCCGCACCCGCAGCCAGTTCTTTGAAGTCCAGGTTGACGGGCTGCACGCGCCCAACCCCAAAGACCTGAGCAAACAGGAAATCCAGGGCAGCCTGCTGTCCGCCGATATGGCGGATGACGAAAGCGTGGAAAAAGTGCTGACGGCCCGCCAGAACGGCCGGGCCCTGTCCGTCCGCTGGGACCACTCGGCCGATGGCACGGCGCACTATTTCAACGTCGAAGGCGTCGCCCGCGGCAACTCGGCCGGCGAGGTGAAGCTGAACTGGGACGGCTCGCCCATCAACGTCAGGTCCAAAGGCAGCCAGGATGTGGAAGTGCCGGCCATCGACGACTTCAAAGTCACCAGCGCCCGGGCCGTACAGGGCGCGGAATTCTATATCCAGCTCCACTTCTCCGACCCCCTGCTCGAATCACAGAACCTCGAAGGGCTGGCCAGCATCAGCGGATACGGCAGCAGCTTCCGCTATCTCATCGACGGGAACGTGCTGAGGCTCTACCCTTCCTCGCGCATCGTCGGCGAACAGCTCGTACAGGTGAGCCCCGGAATACGCAACGTCAACGACAAAAAAATGCGCTACGCCAGCGAGTGGAACATCAGCATCAACGGCGCCATGCCGGAGGTGCGCCTCGTGGGCAACGGGGTCATCATGCCCAATTCGGAAGGCCTGATCTTCCCCTTCGAAGCCATCAGCCTCAATGCCGTGGAGGTGGAGGTGTTCAAGATTTACCACAACAACATCATGCAGTTTCTCCAGACGAATGAACTGGACGGGAACTACGACCTGTACCGCGTCGGGCGCATCATCATGCAGAAAAAGGCGCCGCTGGCCGCCCTCAACCCCACGGCCAATTCGTCCCAGTGGACGCGTTACGCACTCGACCTCAGCAAACTCATCGAAAAGGACGCCGAGGCCATCTACCAGATTCGCATCGGCTTCCGGCCGGAATATTCCACCTATTTCTGCAACGGCAAATCGGAGGAAACCGTCCAGGCCGGCGCCCTGAGGCAGGTGGACGGCGGCCAGGATGAGGAAGAGATCGCCAGCATCATGGATAGCTGGTACGGGATCGACGGTTATTACGAAGGTTATTCCTGGAACCAGCGGGAAGACCCCTGCTACCCGGCATACTACAATTCCGACCGCTTCATCCAGCGCAACGTCATGGCGTCCAACATCGGGCTGATTGCCAAAGGCGGGGCCGATAACGCCTACTTCGTCAGCGCAGCCGACCTGCGCACCGCCGCACCCCTGAGCGGCGCCCAACTGGAATTTTACGACTTCCAGCAACAACTGCTCGGGAAAGCCTCGACGGACAGCAAAGGCCTGGCCAATATCAGCCTGCCCCGCAAACCCTTCGTGGTGATCGCCCGGCAGGGCAACCAGCGGGGCTACCTCAAACTGGAAGACGGCAGCTCCCTGTCGATGAGCCGCTTCGACGTGTCCGGCGTGGTTTCCGAAAAAGGGCTCAAGGGCTTTATCTACGGCGAGCGCGGCGTGTGGCGCCCGGGCGACTCCGTATTCCTGAATTTCGTCCTGGAAGACCGCAACGCCAAACTGCCGCCGAATTACCCCATCTCATTCGAGCTGCGCGACCCGCGCGGCCAGGTGCGGGAAAAGCGTTCCGTTGCCGGAAAGGCCAATTTCGTTTACCCCCTGCATTTCGCCACCAAAATGGATGACCCCACCGGCTCCTGGATGGCCTCCGTGAAAGCGGGCGGCGCCACCTTCGAAAAACCGGTGCGCATCGAAACGATTAAGCCCAACCGCATCAAGATCGAGCTGGACTTCGGCAAGCCCGCCCTCAGCGCCGCCGACGAACCGATCCGGGCCACGCTGCAGGCCAACTGGCTGCACGGCGCCCCGGCCAGGGGGCTGGCGGCAAAGGTGGAAGCCCAACTGAAAACCACCAAAACGGAATTTAAAGGCTTCGGCCAATTCACCTTCGACGACCCCGCCCGCTCCTATGAGTCCGAACCCATCACGGCTTTCGATGGCTCGCTCGACGGAGAAGGCCGCGCCGCCCTGGAATTCCGCCTGGCCGGCAACCTGCTGATGCCGGGCAAATTGTCCGCCACCTTCAAGACCCGCGTCTTCGAAAAAGGCGGCGATTTCAGCAGCGACACCTACAACCTGCCCTATGACCCCTTCGAAGCCTACGCCGGCATCCGGATCCCCGCCAACAAATACGGCGAACAACGGCTCGACGTGAAGGAAAAGGGCAACATCAGCTTCGTGTCCCTGAGCAAAGACGGGAAGCCCCTCAGCAACCGCAGGCTCAACGTTGGAGTTTACCGGGTGGAATGGCGCTGGTGGTGGGACAGCGGCTACGACAATGTCTCGCGCTACAATACCAGCACCCACTACGACGCTCTGATGAAAAAAGAGGTGACGACCAACGGCAAAGGCGAAGCCGGCTGGACGCTGTCCGTCGACGAATGGGGCCGCTACCTCGTCCGCGTATGCGACGAAGAAAGCGGGCACTGTTCCGGCAGTTATTTCTACGCCGGCTACCCCTGGTACGGCGACGACCAGTACGCCTACCGGGAAGCCGCCGCCATGTTGTCCTTCTCCTCCGACAAGGAGAAATACAAGGTCGGCGAAACGGTCAAACTGAGCCTGCCGGCCGGCGAAAGCGGCCGCGCCCTGGTGACGCTGGAAAACGGAACCCGGGTGGTGGAATCCTTCTGGATAGACTCCAAACAGGGGGAAAACACCTTCTCCTTCAAAGCGAAACCGGAAATGGCGCCCAACGTTTACGCCCACGTAGCCCTGATCCAGCCCCACGCACAGGTTAAAAACGACCTGCCCATCCGCATGTACGGGGTCATACCGATCCTGGTGGAAGACCCGGCCACGCGCCTGGCGCCGAAGATCAAAATGCCGGATGAACTCAGGCCGGAGCAAACGTTCACCGCCGAAGTTTCCGAAGCCGGCGGCAAGCCCATGGCCTACACCCTGGCCATCGTCGATGAAGGGCTGCTGGGGCTGACCCGCTTCCAGACGCCCAACCCATGGGACGCCTTCTACGCCCGCGAAGCCCTGGGCGTCCGCACCTGGGACGTTTACGACCACGTGCTGGGCGCTTACGGCGCCGAGCTGGAACGCCTGCTCAGCATCGGCGGCGACGGCGAGATCCGGCGCGGCGCGCAGGAAGACCGCGCCAACCGCTTCAAGCCTGTCGTTATGCACCTGGGGCCCTTCGAACTTAAAAAGGGGCAGACGGCCAAACACGAGATACGGCTGCCCAACTATGTAGGCGCCGTGCGGGCCATGGTGGTCGCCTCGGGCGCATCGGCCTACGGCAGCGCTGACAAAACGGTTCCGGTGCGGCAACCCCTCATGGTGCTGGCCACCCTGCCCCGGGTGCTCAGCCCCGGCGAACAGCTCAAGCTTCCGGTATCCGTTTTTGCCATGGACAAAAAAGTGCGCAGCGCCACCGTCAGCGTCCAGGAAAAAGGCGGGCTGGTAAAAGTGATCGGGCCGGCATCCCAAAACCTTCAGTTCTCCGGGCCCGGCGACCAGTTGGTGGAATTCGACATCGAAGTGGGTAACGCCGTCGGCGTCGCCAGATTTACCATCACCGCAAGCGGCAATGGCGAGACAGCCAAACAGGACATCGAAATACAGGTGCGCAACCCGAACCCCTACGTCACGGATGTGGACAGCAAAGTGCTGGATGCCGGGCAGTCCTTCACCTACCAGTTCAGCCCGCCGGGTATGCCGGGCTCCAACGAGGCCGTACTGGAAGTATCCAGCATCCCGCCCATCAACCTGGGCCAGCGCCTGGAATACCTGCTGGGCTACCCCTACGGTTGCCTGGAGCAAACCCTCTCGGGCGGCTTCCCGCAGCTTTACGTCCAGAAGCTGATGGAGCTGGACGAAGCCCAGGAAAAGCGCGTGCCAGGCAACATCAAGGCCACCATCGAGCGGCTGAAGCAGTTCCAGGCCAGCCAGGGCGGCTTTGCCTACTGGCCCGGCGATTCGGAACCCGACCACTGGTCCACCAACTACGCCGGGCACTTCCTGCTGGAAGCCCAGGCCCTGGGGTATTCCGTGCCGCCCAGCCTGCTTGAAAAATGGGTGCAGTTCCAGAAAAAGGTGTCCCGCATGTGGGACCCCAAACAGGCGGAAATGGGCTTCTACTCCAGCAGCAGCCACCAGCTGATGCAGGCCTACCGGCTCTACACCCTGGCCCTGGCCAAACAGCCCGACCTTGCGGCCATGAACCGCCTGCGGGAATACAGCGGCCTGAGCCTGCCTGCCAAATGGCGGCTGGCGGCCGCCTACGCCCTGGCAGGCAAGCCGGAAGTGGCCAAACAGATCACCAGCAAACTGGGCGCCCAGGTGAGCGCCTACCAGGAACTGAGCTACACCTACGGCTCCGAACTGCGCGACCACGCCATGATCCTGGAAACCCTGGTCCTGCTCAACGAACGGGAAAAAGCGGCGGAACTGGTGCGCTATATTTCCGACGAACTCAGCGGCCAGGAATGGTGCAGCACCCAGGAGATCGCCTTCTCCCTGCTTGCCGTGGGCAAATACGTGGGCGGCTCGGAGGTGAGCAAACAACTGGCCTTCGCCTACCAGCTCCCGAACGGCAAACAGGTCAACGCCGGTTCCGACAAACCCGTCATGCAGGTCGAAATACCCATGAACGGCGGCGGCAGGCGGCAGGTGATGGTCAAAAATACGGGCAAGAGCACGCTCTTCACCCGCGTCATCCGCCGCGGCCAGCCGATAGCAGGTGCGGAGACCGCCAGCGCCCAGGGCATGAAGCTCGAAGTGCTGTATAAAACCACGGAAAACAGGCCCCTCGACCCCGGCGCCATCAGCCAGGGCAGCGACTTTGTAGCCGAAGTGCGGGTAACCCATACCGGGCAACGGCCCTTCCGCTTCGAGGAACTGGCCCTGAGCCAGATATTCCCCTCCGGCTGGGAAATCATCAACACCCGCATGGCCGACGCCGAGGCCTTCAAAACACAAAGCATTGCCGATTACACCGACATCCGCGACGACAGGGTAAACACCTTCTTCGGCCTGGGCGAAGGCCAGGTAAGCGTCTTCCGCGTACAGCTCAACGCCGCCTACCAGGGCCGCTTCTACCTGCCGGCCGTGTCCTGCGAGGCGATGTACGACAACTCCATCAACGCCCGCCTGCCCGGCAGATGGGTCGAAGTGACGGCGCCGAGGGAGATCTGAGGAATGTAAAATGCCTGCCCGGCTGCAAGGCAGACGGGGAAAATGCTGAATGTAAAATGGAAACATGAGTCATCCCGAATTATGGAAATGACCTCGGAGAGGTCAACCGTTTGTAGATGAATAATTTAAAGCGTGAGACGACCTCGGAGAGGTCGAACCTTAAATGCTTCATTGCCGGAATCTTGCCCTTGTGCGGCCTC
>CAUJDW010000069.1 GCA_963169455.1 Bacteroidota bacterium
GGTAGCCGTCAAATTTATTTGACAGGCTACTGCCTACAGTAGCCCCCCGAGGGCAGGTAGCCGTCAAATTTATTTGACAGGCTACTGCCTACAGTAGCCCCCCGAGGGCAGGTATCCGTCAAATTTATTTGACAGGCTCTGCCTACAGTAGCCCCCCGAGGGCAGGTAGCCGTCAAATTTATTTGACAGGCTCTGCCTACAGTAGCCCCCGTAACCGCTTGCCGGTTAGCCCTCAACAACATCTTCATTCCCTTTTAAGTACGAATGCGGATACTTTCTCCAATCGTCTGTCAACTTTGCTTTGACGGGGTTATTAAGGATGTAGGCAACGATATTCCGGAATTCTTTTTCGTTGCGCACATATCGATCATAACTCTCTCTTTGCCAAAATTTCCCGTTCCGGTTTAAGGCTCTGTTAGCGTAGATGGCGGTGGGGCCTTTGATGCGTTTCATAATATTTTGCAAGGGCTCAAAATCCAAATTTTCGAACTCAATGAATGGGAGGCCTTCAGGTATTTGAATACTCGTATCGAACAGAAGGTGTACGTGGTTAGACATGATGCAGTAACAGATTAATTCATATAGTATCCCATCGAAGCGGTGTAATTCTTCTTTAACCAGCCGGGCAATCTTGGGCTGGCTCAAATAATGGGGGCCCGATTTTGCAGAATCCAGAATTTGATCGTATTCGGCAAAAAAATGTTCCCGTTCCTTGTCAATCAGTTCTTTTTGGAATGGCGAGCCTTCTGCCCGAATTCTTGCAACTGCTTCTTCGTATTTCTGGCGCAGTTGAAGGCGCTTCGCCCCAGGCAGGGAGCCTTTCAGGCGGAAGGTTACAAAAAAGGTAGCGCCAAGCGGCTGAATATGAGGCAGGTTTTGGCGATAAAAGTTTTTGATTTCTCCGGGTTTCATGGTGGTTGGGCATTTTCCTTTAAAGTAGCGGGCAAATTTATTTGCCCTGCATTAAAGTAGCGGGCAAATTTATTTGCCCTGCATTAAAGTAGTGGGCAAATTTATTTGCCCTGCATTAAAGTAGCGGGCAAATTTATTTGCCCAAATGCAAATTCGGGTATATATCGCTGTCAGGCAAATAAATTTGCCTGTTACGTGTTGTTAGGCAAATAAATTTGCCTGTTACGTGTTGTTAGGCAAATAAATTTGCCTGTTACGTGTTGTCAGGCAAATAAATTTGCCTGTTACGTGTTGTCAGGCAAATAAATTTGCCTGTTACGTGTTGTCAGGCAAATAAATTTGCCTGTTACGTGTTGTCGGGCAAATAAATTTGCCTGTTACATCTGCTGATGGTAATACCCTTCCCTGTACCTTTCCAGATCCTCTTTCAGCTTTTTTGACCAGGGCCCCACCCTGCCGTCTCCGATAGCCTGGCCATCCACCCGGACGACGGGCATTACGCTTTTGTTGGTGCCGGTGATGAAGGCTTCCCGGGCCCGGAACAGTTCCTCCAGGCGGACTTCCCGTTCGATGATGGGCAGTTGCCCTTCGGCTATGTCCATGACTGAACGGCGGGTTATGCCGTAGAGGATATTGGAATGAGGAGTGAGCAGTTCTCCGTTTTCCGTGATGAGGAAAATGTTGGAGCGCACCGATTCCAGGAGGATGCCGTCGTGGTGGTAGAGCACTTCCAGGGCGCCGGCCTGGCGTATCCGGGGCAGCAGTTTGATGCCGGTCAGGTAATTGATGGATTTCACCTCCGGCCATTCCCGCTGAAAGTTGTGGGTGATCAGGGCCACGCCTTCCTGGAAAAAAGATTCCGGCAGTTGGGGGTAGGGGTGGAGCAAGACGATGAGGTTGGCCTGTCCGGGGGTATAGCCATCGGGCGATTCGCCGCCGGTGAGCACCAGGCGTATAGCGCCCTGGCTTTGCCCGTTGGCGGCAATGAGTTCCCGGAGGTGGCGGCTGAGTTGTCCGGGGCTGAGCGGCGCCTTCAGGTGCATCTTTTCTGCCGAAGAGAAAAAGCGGTTGAAGTATTGTTCTTCCAGCAGGGGCTGCCCGTATTTGAACAGGAAATAATCGAAGATGCCGTAGCCGCGCAGAATGGCCAGGTCGGTGAGCCCCAGGCCGGCTTCTTTCTGGTTGAGGATGGCCCCGTTGAGGCCGCAGTAGGATGCCATGGTGTTTTTGGAGCCAAGTTACAATGTTTGGGTGTTTTTTCCTGTAAGCCTTGCAGGCCTTGCAGGCCCTGGCATACCAAACGCACCAATTCCATCAAAAGGCGCGAAAATATTTCCCCAACCTTTGGGCTTTATTATTATTTTCCTATTTTCATTGCCCGCAGGAAATGGGCGCTCGGAAGGTAGTTTTAAAGGAGCCCGGCGGCCGAAACCCGGCAAAAAAAGCCAGCTCCATTCCATCGGAAACGCCCTGCCGGCATATTGTAAATCATTCTAAAACAATCGGCTATATGAGCTTCGACACGAAAAACATTAGAAACGTTGCCCTCCTCGGGCACTCCGGCTGTGGTAAGACGACCTTTTCAGAATGCATGCTTTTTGAAGCGGGAGATATCACACGCCGGGGAACCGTGGAGGAAGGAAACACGCAGTCAGATTACACAGAACTGGAGCGCGAGCGCGGCAACTCCATATTCAGCGCCCTGATGCATGCAGAGTGGAAGGATTCCAAGATCAACATCATCGATACCCCGGGCTTTGACGATTTCATCGGGGAAGTCGTCTCCGCCCTTAAAGTGGCCGATACGGCGCTTATGTTGCTCAACGCCAAAAACGGCGTGGAAGTCGGCACAGAGCTCATTTGGGAATACGTGGAAAAATTCGAAACCCCTGTTATGTTCGTGATCAACCAGGTGGATCACGAAAAGGCGGACTTCGACGCCACGCTGGAACAGGCGAAAAACCGCTTCGGCAGCAAGGTGATCCCCGTGCAGTATCCGTTCAACCCCGGCTCGGGTTTCAATGCCATCATCGACGCACTGCGGATGGTGATGTACGTGTTCCCGGCCGATGGCGGCAAACCGGAGAAAAAGGACATCCCCGCATCGGAGGCCGACAAGGCGCAGCAAATGCACAATGCCCTGGTGGAAGCGGCCGCGGAAAACGATGAAGGGCTGATGGAGAAATTCTTCGAAGAAGGCACGCTAAGCGAGGAGGAACTGGCCGAAGGCCTGCGCATCGCCATTGCCCACCAGCAGATATTCCCGGTGTTTTGTTGCTCGGCCACCCAGAATATGGGAAGCGGCCGCATCATGGGTTTCATCAATGACATCTGCCCTTCTCCGGCCGACCGCCCGCCGGCCCGGCTGGAAGGCACAGGCGAAACCCTGCCCTGCGACGCAGGCGGGCAAACCACCATTTTCATCTACAAGACCATCTCCGAACCGCAGGTCGGCAGCGTCAACTACTTCAAAGTCTATTCCGGAACCCTCAATAACAGCGATGAACTGGTGAACGCCAAAAACCGCGTTTCGGAACGCTTCGGCCAAATCTTCATCGCCGAAGGCAAAAACCGGGAACAGGTCAACCAGATCAAAGCCGGAGATATTGGCGTGACGGTAAAACTTAAAAATTCCCATACGAATAACACGCTGAACGTCAAGGGCCTGGATCGTAAAATCCAGCCTATGGACTTCCCTGAGCCTCGCATCCGGGTTGCGGTCAACCCGCCGAGCAAAGGGGATATGGAAAAGCTGATGAAAGCCCTGCACATCATCGAGGAAGAAGACCCCACGCTGATCGTGGAGCAGTCCAAAGCCCTGAAGCAGACCCTCCTGCACGGCCAGGGACAATTGCACCTGGAATTGATCAAACACCGCATCGAGAACAACTACGGGGTTTCGATGGAGTTCAGCAAGCCGCGCATTTCCTACCGGGAAACCATAACCCGGGAGGCAAACACCATGTATCGCCACAAAAAACAGACCGGCGGCGCAGGGCAATTTGCCGAAGTGCACATGCGCATCGACCCCTTTTCCGAAGGTATGGCCGACCCCCATGGGCTGACCGTGCGCAACAGGGAAATAGAGGAACTGCCCTGGGGTGGCAAGCTGGCCTTTTACTGGTGCATCGTCGGCGGCTCGATCGACGCCAAATATTCCAACGCCATCAAAAAAGGCATCCTGTCAAAAATGGAAGAGGGGCCGCTTACCGGTTCCTACTGCCAGGACATCCGGGTTTGCATCTTCGATGGGAAAATGCACCCGGTGGATTCCAATGATATGGCCTTCATGCTGGCCTCCACACAGGCCTTCAAACAGTCGTTCAAAGAGGCTGCCCCCCAGATCATGGAGCCTATTTATACGCTGGATATCCTCTGTTCGGATGAAGTCATGGGCGACATCATGGGCGACCTGCAGACCCGGCGCGCCATCATCCTGGGCATGGGGGCCGAGGGCCACTACCAGAAGATCACCGCAAAAGCGCCGCTGGCGGAACTTTACCAGTATTCCTCAACGCTGCGCTCCCTGTCGCAGGGCCGCGCCAAATTCCACCAGGAATTTGCCGAGTACAGCCCCGTACCGCACGACATCCAGCAGCGCCTGATGGAAGAATACGAAGCTGCAGAGGCGGAAGCCTGAGCCTGAGGTATTCAGGTTATATGGTTGAATGGCTATATGGTTTGCCCAGGCAGGGCCTCCGAAGAGGATCTCCTGGCCAGCCTATAGCCATTCAGCTATATGTCCATCATTTGGGGAAATGCGCCTTCCTCTTACCAGACGGTAATATTCTTTTTCTCTGGCGATCCTATAAATGTCTGTACGCCCGGGCTACACCTGCTGACACCAATGCCAGGAATGCCACAAAGCCCAGCCCCAGCCCCAAACCATAATACTCTCCGATAAAACCGATCAGCGGCGGGCCGATGAGAAAGCCCACCACTCCGGAACTGGCCACCGCGGCGATGGCGTTGCCCGGTGATACGCCCGGCGTCTTGGCCGCAGCGCTGAACAACAGGGGCACTACGGCGGAAAAGCCCATGCCTACGATGGTGAACCCCAGCACTGCCGTGGCAGGAGAAGGGATGAGCGTGGCGATGCCCATCCCCGCAGCGCCCAGCAGGCTGCCCCCGAAGATGGTGCGGCGGGCGCCCAGCGCCTGGCGTATGCCGTCGCCGGCGAAGCGACCCAGAGCCATGGCCAGAGAAAAACCGGCAAAGCCCAGGCTCGCAACAAATGGGCCGGATGAGAGGACATTCTTAAGGTATATCGCGCTCCAGTCCGCCACAGCGCCTTCTCCGATCATAATGCAGAACCCTACCAGCGCCAGGCCCCAGATGGAGCGGGGCGGCAGTGCAAACGAGGAACCGCCGCTGCTGCTGCTGTGAGGCAGGGCAGACGTCACAGGGCGCAGCAGCAACTGCAGCCCGACCATCAGCAAAGCAAGCCCGATAAGGTGGCCCTGCAGGGAGATGCCCGCCGCCGCCACCAACCCTGAACTGCCTGCACCGATCATGGCGCCCAGGCTGAACATGCCGTGGCATGCCGACATAATGGCCAGGCGGTAGTGGTTTTCCACCGCCGCCGCCGCCGCATTCATCGACACGTTCATGAAACTGTTGGCCAGGCCAACTATATACAGAGCGCCCATCAACGTCCATAGGTTTGTGGCGAAAGCAGGCAGCGGGATGAGGGCGCAGAAGGCCAGGGTGGCTATCGTCATGGCTCTGCCCGTTGTCAGGCGTTCGATCAGCCAACCGGCCAGCGGCATGATGGTCAGCGCGCCCAGCGGCAGGCCCAGCAGGGCCAGCCCCAGTTGGCCTTCGCTGAGCATCAGCCCGGCCTGCACTTCCGGCAGCCGCGCCAGCCAGCTCCCAAACAGGATGCTGAGGGTCATGAATGTCAGCCCTACCGATAAACTGGGCAGGTGCAGGGTAAAGGTTCGAAGTACTCGGATCATGTGGACAATAGTGGGTGTAACTTGAAAAATCCGGTGCAAAGATAAAGGCCCTGCCCCTGCCGCCGCTACCTTTCCTTTTGCCGATTGTGATATTATATTGACCGCAGGGCGGCTCCTGCCGCCAACCGCGTATATGATTTCCGCCGGCCCCCTCTTGCCGCCGTGGCCGTATTGAACTTTTTGCGTCAGCTTTTTGTATAGGTAAGTGTTCTTTTTACACGAAGAGTATGAAAGCGGTATTAGAGAAGATAGAACCCGTTTTTGGCAACTCCTTTACCATCCGGAGGTTCGACCAGGCGCCGGATTGTAATAAGCCGAGTTGGCATTTCCATCCGGAATACGAGATCGTTTATATCTCCAACGGACGGGGCAAGCGCCATATCGGTGACCACATATCCTATTTTGAGGATGGCGACCTGATTTTCCTGGGGCCCAACCTCCCGCATTTCGGCTTTGCCGAGGAGCTCTATGAAGCGCACACCGAGATCGTGGTGCAGATGAAGGAGGACTTCCTTGGGGAGGCCTTTCTGCAGAAGCCGGAGATGGCGGCCATCCAGCAGTTGTTCCAGCGGTCGCGCCAGGGGCTTTCCTTCGTGGGAGAAACCCGCCGCCGGGTGGGGCGCCGGTTGGAGGAAATGATGCAGATGGGGCATTTTGACCGTTTGCTCGCGCTTTTGTCGGTGCTGCAGGAGCTGGCCCATTCGGAGGAGTATGAGATGTTTCACGCCAATGGCTTTGCCGTTGAAGTAAATGCTCAGGATCAGTACCGTATGGAGTCGGTTTTTGGTTATGTGGGCGATAATTTTCAGCAGGATGTCAGCCTGGAGGAAGCAGCCAGGCAGGTGAGCATGACGGTGCCGGCTTTCTGCCGGTATTTCAAAAAGCTGACCCGCAAAACCTTCAGCCAGTTTGTCAATGAATTCCGCATCGCCCACGCCTGCCGCCTGCTGGCGGATGATAGCCTGACCATAGCCGGCGTAAGCTTCGAAAGCGGGTTCAACAACTTGTCGCACTTCAACCGGCAGTTTAAAAGCATCACGGGCCTCAGCCCGCGCGAGTACCGGAAAAATATCAAAAAGGTCGTATCCTAAACAGGCGGGAAAAGTTTCCCCCGGAAAAAACTGGAACTTTTGGGAATGCGCGCTACATTTGCCGGTAGCTCTGAGAAAAACCAATTCCCATGAATAAAGTAACAATACTTGCGCTCCTGCCCCTGTTTTTCTTTGGTTGCTCCCGGGCCAGCGTGGATGACGCCCGCCAATTGCTCGTCGGGCAGTGGAAATACGACACCGAGGCGATCCTGAACGATGTCGGCCAGCGTGAGTTTTCTGAGCAGGAAAGGCTTGTTGTTCAAGGAGTTATGGCGGTTTACAAGGATGCCGTTTTCTCCTTCAACCCAGACAGCACGCTCGTCATTATGTCAGGGGGCATAACCCAGTATGGATCCTGGGCGGTGGGCAAAAACGGGAAGTCCCTGACGCTGAACCTCAGCGGGCAGGACCAGGTCAACACGATCAGTGAGCTTGGCTCCGGCCGCATTATACTGGCGCCCAACCCGGAGCGCGGCATCCCCTACTCCCGCATTTTCATTCCGGCCGGAGGAGGAGAGGCGCAGGAGTAAAACGGCCCTTCTCATTGTTAAACAAAACATAATTTCCGCTTTACAAATACTTCACAATTAAGCCGGAATTTGCGCTTCATATTTCCGGGCCCAGGCCTGCATACTGGGATATCCGACACTCATTTTCAGATATTATGAAGCGCGAACTGGACATAGTCATCATTTCCGACGCCCATTTGGGAACCTACGGTTGCCACGCGGCCGAACTGCTCAACTACCTTCGGAGCATCAAGGTGGATACCCTGATCCTGAACGGAGACTTCATAGATATGTGGCAGTTCCGCAGGCGCTATTTCCCCAGAGAGCACGTCCAGGTCATTCAGCGCATCCTCAAGATGGCCGCGAAGGGCGTCAAGGTCTATTACATCACCGGCAACCACGACGATGCTCTGCGCCGCTATACTGATTTTTCTTCGGGCAACATCCACCTTCGCGACAAGCTCATCCTGAAGCTGCAGGGCGAAACCTACTGGATTTTCCACGGAGATATTTTCGACCTGTTCATCCGCATATCGCCTTTTATCGCCAAGCTCGGCGGGAAGGGCTACGACTGGCTAATCCGCTCCAACCGCTTCGTCAACAAAATACGCCTGGCCATGGGGCTGCAGCGATTGTCCTTTGCGAAGCGCGTCAAAGACGGGGTAAAAAAAGCCGTTAAATTCGTCAGCGATTTTGAGCATACGGCCATCCGCCTGGCGGCTGAGGAGAACTACGACTACGTCATCTGCGGCCATATCCACCGCCCGCAAATGCGCGTACAGGATGTAAAGGGGAAAAAAGTAACTTACCTCAATTCCGGGGATTGGGTGGAAAACCTGACCGCTCTGGAATACAAGTGGGGCCGGTGGTCGATCTATGAATACGACCCTGCAGACTACGGCCTGCCCAACCCCCGCCTTCGGGTCAGTGAACAACAGGCCGTGGAAGATGATGAAGAACAGTCCGACAGCAGCCTCCATGCCGAAGGTTTTCTCCAGTACATGCTCGGGCGGCCCGAAGAGCGGCAGGAATCTCCCCCTTCCCGGTAGTAGGCCCGGGCTGTACCTGCACATTCGCAATAACTTCCTCCACAACTCCGGGCATAGTTTTTTATCTTCATGGGCCATAAAAAAACGAAACGGCCATGAAGAAAATCCTGCTTTTCCCTTTGCTTTTCTGTTCTTTCCAACTTGTTTTCAGCCAAAGCCTGGACATGAGCCTCTTTCAGGGCATGAAAGCCCGAAGCATTGGCCCGGCAGGTATGAGCGGCCGGGTGACGGCCGTGGATGTCAACCTGCAGGACCCGGATGAGATATACGTCGGCACTGCTTCCGGCGGGCTGTGGAAAAGCCAGGGTGGCGGCATCAGCTGGACGCCCGTTTTTGACACCGTCGGCGTAGCTGCCATCGGCGCTATCGCCATCGACCAGCGCAACCCGGACGTTATCTGGGTGGGCACCGGCGAAGGCAACCCCCGGAACAGCCAGACGGCGGGCGGCGGCGTATATCGCAGCATCGACGGCGGCCGCATCTGGCAGTATATGGGCCTTCGCGAGACCTTTAATATCCACCGCATCATCATTCACCGGGATAATCCCAACATCGTTTACGTTGGCGCCCTGGGCGATGCCTGGGCGGATTCCGAACACCGCGGGGTGTACCGCACTACCGACGGGGGTAAAAACTGGGAAAAGATTCTCTACGCCAACCGCCGCACCGGCGCCGCCGATTTTGATGTCGACCCCGGAAACCCCAACAAGATGCTGGTGAATATGTGGCATTACCGCCGCTGGCCCTGGGCTTTCCAATCCGGCGGCGAAGGCTCCGGCCTGTATATGACCACAGATGGGGGAGATACCTGGACAAAACTCGGGAAAGAGAACGGCCTGCCCGGAGATCCGGTGGGAAAGATCGGCATCGCCATCGCCACCAACCACCCGGAGGTGATGTATGCCCTGGTGGAATCCAAAAAGAACGCCTTATTCCGCTCCGGGGACGGCGGTTACAACTGGGAAAAAGTGGCGGACAAAAACATCGGCGACCGCCCCTTTTACTACGCTGATATTGCCGTTGACCCGGAGAATGAAAACCGGCTGTACAACATCTATTCCAATGTTTCCGTCAGCCAGGACGGGGGCAAAACTTTCAACACCCTGCTCGGTTGGGACAACATCCACGGAGACCACCACTTCTGGTGGATACACCCGCAGGATGGCAGTTATATGATCAATGGCAACGATGGCGGGCTGGCCATTACCCGCGACCGGGGCCAAACCTGGCGTTTCATCGAGAACCTTCCGGTGGGGCAGTTTTATCACATACAGGTGGATGACGCCATTCCCTACCACATTTTGGGTGGCATGCAGGACAACGGCACCTGGCGCGGCCCGGCTTACGCCTGGCAAACCGGCGGCATCCGCAACCCCCAATGGGCGGAGATCGGCTTTGGCGACGGATTCGACGTGGTGGTGGAAAAGGACAACGGCCGATACGGCTACGTCATGTGGCAGGGCGGCAACCTGCAGCGGGTCGATTTTGAAACCGGCGCCCAGGAATGGGCCAAGCCCTACCATCCGGATGGCATTCCGCTGCGCTTCAACTGGAACGCCGCCATCGCTCAGGACCCCATCAACCCCAAAACCATCTACTACGGCAGCCAGTTTCTACATCGTTCTTCCGATGGGGGCCGCAGCTGGGAAACCATTTCCCCCGACCTGACTACCAACGACCCGAACAAGCAGCAGCAGGCCAAAAGCGGCGGACTGACCTACGATGTCACCGGCGCCGAAAACCACTGCACGATTCTCTCCATCGCTCCCAGCCCCCTCGAGCGCGGCCTGATCTGGGTAGGCTCCGACGACGGACGCCTGCAGCTGACGCGCGATGGCGGGAAGAACTGGGCCGATGTTTACCCCAATATCCCAGGCGTGCCGGACAGCAGCTGGATACCCCAGGTGCATGCCTCTGTATTCCAGGCCGGAGAAGCTTATGTAGTGATCAACAATTACCGCCGTGGTGACTGGAGCCCATACCTGTTCCGCACCCGCGATTACGGCAAAAGCTGGAAGCAACTCACCTACAAGGATAAAATCGACGGCTACTGCCTCTCCTGGGTGCAGGACCCCATAGAGCCGAAGCTGCAATTCCTCGGAACCGAATTCGGGCTGTATGTCAGCATCGATGAGGGCGCCAACTGGGCGAAGTGGAAGCCGGGTTATCCAGTAGTGTCCACCATGGACCTGAAGATACACCCCCGCGAGCACGACCTCGTCATTGGAACCTTTGGGCGGGCGGTTTACGTGCTGGACGACATCCGGCCCCTGCGGGAACTTGCCAGGAAGGGGGCCCCCGTTCTGGAGCAACCTCTGAAAGTATATCCCGCCCCGGATGCCTACCTGGCGCATTACAAGGAAGCCGACGGCACCCGTTTTACCGGCAATGCCTACTACAAGGGCGAAAACCGCCCCTATGGCGCCAACATCACCTTCTCGGTCAGGGAAGTGCGGAAAAAGGATGAGGATGGCAAATCCGTCAAAGTGGATACCCTGGAAGTCATGGTGTACAATCAGCAGGGCGCCCTGGTTCGAAACCTGAAGGCCGCAGCACAAAAAGGCATGAACCGCTTTAACTGGGGCCTGGAGCAGAACGGCATCCGCTTTCCGGGTTCGCCCAGGCCGGAAAAAGAAGATGCTGTCCCGCCTGCCGGCCACTATGTTTCGCCCGGAATGTATACCGTGGTGCTGAAATACGGTGATCACAAAGATTCCACCCTCGTCACCGTCCACCCCGACCCCCGGATGAAAGTCAACACTGCCGAAGTGCAAGCCTTTTACGCTGCCTGGGAGGAATGGGACAAACACATTGGGCTGGCTACCGCTGCTATGGACAATCTGGCCGAGGCAGAAAAACGGCTGGAACTCATCAAAGGCATGGTGAAAGACCAGGTGAAGGATGAAAGGCGCCGCAATGCCTTCGACAAATCGCTGAAAGACATCAAAGCGGGCATCGACTCCCTGCAGCTCCTGGTAGTCCCGGGGGAAGGCATTCAGGGCATCTACCGCGACCCTGCCCAGTTGTCCATGCGGATTTCGCAGGCCAATGCCTATTTCTCGCCTTCTTTCGAAACGCCCAACCCGGCCTTGGGCCTGCCTTCGCCCACTGGCCTTCAGGTAGCCGAGGGCGTCAAAAAGGAGATCGATGGTTTTGTGGAAAAGGTCAATGCTTTCTTCGCTACCGGCTGGAAGGCCTTCGAGGAAATGGTGGACGGGCTGGGGCTGGATATTACCAGGCCGTTTGTGCCGGTGGGAGGATAGTATTCGGGACTTGGTGAGGGGGTGACGAATTACGCTGTGACGCTAGGCGGGGCGCACTCTTGCTCCCAGTCTACCCCTCGCCCAGTCTTACCCTCGAATAGCCCGAACCCGGACAGAAAACGCTTCCCTTGGATTTTCCAGCAGCAGTTGCCGGATATCCTCATCCGTAAAGCCGTTTTCCCGGAGTGCCGGGATTACCGTATCAAAGATTGCTGTGAACGGCTGAAAGCTCCCGCCGCCCGGCTCCCCGTGCGTGTACCAGCCGGCGTCATGAGAGACGAGGGTGCGGTGCAGCAGGCCGTTGTCGCGGAGGTTTTTCAGCATTTCGAGGTACTTCTGCAGGGCGGCGGTGTCAACCTGCCCGTTTTGATCGTTCAGCCAGCCCATGCCGTCGAGGGATATCCAGGCGCCGCGGCGGGCCAGTTCGGTATGGGCTTCCAGGGCGCCTTCCTGTGCGTGCGTCCAGACGAAGGCGTCGGGTGCGGCGCCTTCGCCCTCCAGTATCTTCAGTTCCTGATAAGCCCCCGCTTCCGGCCCCGTATGAGCGACGATGGTAAGCCCGGTAGCCAGGTGGGTTTTGGCGGCGGCGCGCACCAGTTTTTCGTGCATGGGGGAGAGCACCGTATCGCTGTCGATGCCGATTTTGATGAAGCCGGGGCGGATGCCTGTGCCTTCGATGCCGTTTTCCCACTCCTTGATCCAGCGGGCGGCCAGTTCCTCCGCACTTTCTTCGAAGGCGCGCCGCGGGATGTATTTGTTTTGCCGCGCGCCGTAGTAGCCTGTATTGGTGAGCAAGTACAGGCCACTGGCTTCGGAGAGGCGCTTCAGCAGGGCGGGGTAACGCCCCAGGTAGGCGGGGGTGCATTCCAGCATGGTGTTCACCCCTTTGGCTTTGGCGGCTTCCAGGTAGGGGAGGATGGCCTGAAAAGCTTGTTCTTCATCCCACTCTTCCGGGCGTATGCTGTCGGCGCCCGACCAGTCGAGGAAGACGTGTTCGTGGATGAGGGCCAGCCCCATTTCCTCCGCAGGTGTCGGGCCGAGTACAGTTTGGATGGTGGGTTCACCGGCAGGGGGCGGGGAGCTGCATTGGAGGCTGAGCAGGGCAATTAAGAAATACAGTAAGGTGATGTTTTTCATATTCTGTAACAATTAAGGCTGGAGCGCTGGCCTATGGCCCTCGAAGTGATAATCAGTGAGCCATGGGAGTGGCTCTGCCTGCACCGAGGGCCGCATGCCCGCGTTCCGGATTGCCGCCAAAGGAGTCCTGAATAGTTTCCATGTTCTTTAATTTTTATCCAGGAACTGCCAAATCCAACAATCAAAAAATATAACAATGAGACTGCTCCGGAAAGTGCTAGACACGGAGATTCACGGAGAATACACGGAGATTCACAGAGTCAAAGCATTGAATACCAAGGCTCCGTGTAACTGCGTGTCTCCTCAGTGTGGCTCCGTGTAAAAAAAAACAGGGCTTTTCGGAGCACCCTCAACAATATAGCAATATAACAATATAGCAATATAACAATATAGCAATATAACAATATAGCAATATAGCAATATAGCAATATAGCAATATAGCAATATAGCAATATAGCAATATAGCAATATAGCAATATAGCAATATAGCAATATAGCAATATAGCAAGCCCCTCACCCCTTCCCCTGCTCCTCCGTTTCCATCCGGGCCTTGCGCGCCTTCTTCTGGTCATTATT
>CAUJDW010000070.1 GCA_963169455.1 Bacteroidota bacterium
GTAAACCTTCCGCCTTCCGACTTCCGACTTCCGATTTCCGCCTTCCGCCCGCCCACTCGTTGCACTCGTGTTCGGGTAAACCTTCCGCCTTCCGCCCGCCCACTCGTTGCACTCGTGTTCGGGTAAACCTTCCGACTTCCGACTTCCGATTTCCGATTTCCCCCTTCCCCCTTCCCCTCACTCCTCCCTCGCCAGCTGGTGGATCATATCGGAAGGGTAGACGTGCAGCCCCGGTTCCAGGTGTTGGGCGGCGGCGATCATGGCTTTGGCCACGATTTTGCCCTCAATCGGCCTGTACTTACCCAGCACGCCCCCTCCGGTCAGGCGGTCCAACCCCAGGGCGAAGCGCCCGGCCAGGCTTTCGGCGGGGCGGTTTTCACTGCGGCCGCCAAGCAGGACGGAAGGCTGAAAAATATGGTGCGCCCAGAACGGCAGTTTTTTGACGGCATCTTCCAGTTCGCCTTTCACCCTGGAATAGAAGAAGAGTGAATCCCTGCTGGCGCCCACCGAAGAGACCAGCAGCAACTGGCCCACGCCATTGCCGGAGGCCAGGCGGGCCGATTCGAGGGCGTAGCGGTAGTCGACCTGAAAGAAGGCTTCCCTGCTGCCCGCCTTGGCCATGGTGGTTCCCAGGCAGGAAAAAAGGTCATGGCCATGGATCAGCGGCCCGTATTCGGACAGCCGGCTGAAATCGATCAGGTGTTCTTCCAATCTGGGATGCTCCAGCCCGATGGAGCGCCGCGTAAAGATAACGACCTTCTGGTAGGCCGGGTGCTCCAGAAGCTGCCTGAGGCAATAGCCGCCGATCAGGCCGGTGGCTCCAAACAGCAGGGCTGTTTTTTTGTGTTGAACGATTTCCAATGGGAACGGCTTTCGTTTGCAGAACTGGCGCGCCATTGCCGGCGGCTGCCGGGGGCAAAGGTACAGAATTCTGTTACTTCTGAACCTGCAGTTCGTAGTATGTGGCCGACAATCCGCCCCAGATGCCCAGGCCGCCCTGTATGTTGGACTCCACAAGGGTGTAGTTGGAAAACGGCCCCTGATTGCTGGCGCTGTATTCCAGCGTATTCCAGAAATCGTAATGCGCCTTGTCGAGGCTGGCCCATTTGACGGTTATCCGGTCGCCTACCCGGTAGAGCCCGAAGGTTTCCAGGTCGAAGCTTTCCGTTCCCCGGGCTTCGGGCCGGTACAGGGGGAAGCTGGTTGAAGCGCCGCCGAAGAGCCTGTCGTCGAGAACGGATGATATCGAAGGTATAAAGCCTCCCTCATTGATGGCTACCTGGAAGCGGTAAAAGTTGGCCTGCCCGGCAGGGTCCGACAGGTAGCAAAGCAACTGGGCAAGGCTGTCAACGGGGTTGCCGGGCGGCTCCTGAAAACGCATGGAATCCAGGGGCGCGTGGAAGGGAATGGTGGTGACGGCTTCCAGGTACTGCCCGTCAGCTTCCACTTCCAGCGTGTAGGTTTTGCCCTCCTGGCCCATCATGGAGAATGTCAGGTCGATATAGACACAGAAATTGAAACCGAGGCTGTCGGTATTCAACCCAAGAAGGTTTCCGGCCAGGGCTTTCTGGTCATTGTTCAGTTCTTCCAGGCATATTTCCGTCAGCGTGGCCACCCTTTCGCCGTCCGATACCCTGACAATAGCGTCGTGTACGAAGCTGTTCTCCAGCTCTTCGGCGCTAAGTTCGCTGAAAAAAGGCAGGCTGCGGGTCAGCGTCACATAGGGTGGGGTAGGCCGCCCGCCGGCTTCGATGTATCCCTCCACCACCAGCCTGGGCGGGAGGCCGGAACTATCCGGAATGAATTCCTTTTCGCAGGAAAAGAGCAAGGGCAGTGCGGCAACCGCAAAAAAAGCAAACAATCGGTCCATGGATCGGTTTTTTTCGCACTGTGTAACAGCAGTACGCCCGGCCTTGTTTGCTCCGGCAGGCTTTTTTATTTGGATCGCCTTTTAAGGCTTCCCGATCCGCTTGTACTTCAGCCTTATGGAATTGCCGATCACCACTACATCGGAGAAGGCCATGAACAGGGCGCCCCACATGGGGTTGAGGTAGCCCATGGCAGCAATGGGGATGGCGACGATATTATAGGCGAAGGCCCAGAACAGGTTCTGCCGGATAGTCAGGACGGTGTGTTCGCTGATCGACAGGGCTCGTTCCAGGGAAGCGAGCTTGCCGTTCAGCAGGACGACCTGCGCGGATTGTATCGCCACCTGGGAGGCGTTGCTCAGGGAAACGCCGATGGTGGCTTTGGCCAGGGCCGGAGCGTCGTTGATGCCGTCGCCGACCATGGCGGTGGGAGCGCTGCGGGAAAGGGCCTCCACAACAGCGAGTTTCTGTTCGGGCAGTTGTTCGGCGTGCACCTCTCCGATGCCGAGCTGTGCGGCAACTTCCTCCACCCTGTCGCGGCGGTCGCCGCTGAGCACCACCGGCCGGATGCCCCTTTTTTTGAGAAAACCGACCGTTTCCCGGGCATCGGGTTTCAACTCGTCCGCAATCTCGATGCTGGCCAGCAGGCGTCCGTTTTCGGTCAGGAAAAGCTGCCCTTCCTCAGGCTCCGCCGGCTGATCCAGGATGCGCCGGGAGCCGATGCGGAAGACGTTGCCTTCGGCGTCGGTGGCGGACACCCCCAGCCCTTTCTGTTCTTCAACCTGCACCAGCGATATGCCCGTTCCGTTCAGCCGGCTTTCGAGCGCCTTGGCCAGGGAGCGGGCTATGGGGTGAGAGGAGTGTTGCTCCAGCTTGTATATCAGCGCATTTGTGCGCGCCTCCTGCCCCTGGTGGTAGGTAATGTTGCCTATGGCGAACTGGCCTGTCGTCAGGGTGCCGGTTTTGTCGAAAACTACATTTTTGATGTTGGAAAAAATTTCCAGCGTCTGCCCGCCCTTGACCAGGATGCCGTTTTTCGCCAGGCGGCCCACGCCCACCATGACGGCAGTAGGCGTGGCCAGCCCCATGGCGCAGGGGCAGGAGATGACCAGCACGGCTATGGCGTTCATCAGGGATTGCTGGAAGGGGCGGTCAAATACCAGAAAGGTTAGCAAAAACGTCAGCAGGGCGATGCCCAGGACGGCCGGGACGAATATGGCGCTGATCCGGTCGGCCAGCCGCTGGATAGGCGGTTTGTCCTGTTGCGCCGTTTTTACCAGCTCGATCATCTGGCTTAACACCGTGTCACGCCCGGTTGCGGTGACCTTCATGCGCATGTTGCCGGAAAGGACGATGGAGGAGCCGATGACGCTGTCGCCGGGCTTTTTATCCACCGGAAGGCTTTCCCCGGTGAGCATGGATTCATCTATACTTACGGTTCCTTCCTCGATTAGCCCGTCGAGCGGCGCCTTGTCGCCCTCATTGACCTGGAGGACGTCACCTACCTGTACCTCTTCTCTGTTCAGGCTCACTACCGCACCTGAGGGCGTCACCTTCCACGCCTTTTCGGCCTGCAGGCGGGCCAGTTCGCCGATCGCGGTGGTCGTCTGGGCCACGGCCCGTTTTTCCAGCCAGTTGCCTATCAGCACCAGCGTGATGATGGTGGCGCTGGTTTCGTAAAAGATGTAATCCGCTTCCCAAAGGAATGTGCCGATAAGGCTGTAAATAAAAGCGGCGGTGCTGCCCGTAAAGATCAGCACATCCATGTTGGGTATCCCGCCTTTTACGGAACTCAGGGCGCTGCGGCCAAAGTGGAGAAAGCCAATGGCGAATGGCGGCAGGCAGATCAGCAACTGCAGCCAGTAGTTGTCCATGACGGCCAGGTGGATGCCTGCAGCCATCAACAGGTGGTGCGACAGCAGGGGCAGGGTGAACAGCGCGCTGATGATCAGCTTGCGCTCCAGCGTCCACCACTCAAGCGGGCTTTTGGATTCTTCCTCAACTACCGTGTACCCCAGTTTGTGGATGCCCTTCTTTACTTCGTCAAGCGTGATGGTGGCCGCCCCCTGCCGGTAGCGCACCTCCCGGGTCTGGAAATTTACGTAGACGTCTTCCAGGCCCTTTCGCTCCAGAAACCGGTTGAGGCTGGCCGCACAGTTGTTGCAGTTCATGCCGTCGACGGTGAGTTCTACGATTTTATCCGCCATAATAATTTGAAGTCTCTTGGCCTTTTAATACTTTGGAGCCCCTGGAATTTACAGGCAGAGGGCCCCCTTTTTCATTCATAACAGCCCGGGGCGCTGTTTTGTGCGCCGGCCGTTTTTCCCCCCTGGTTTTAAACCCGGGGCGCCTTTCGCGTTTTTATTAATACAGCCCACAATATTATTAACATTCTAAATAAAAACCAGTCCGTAATGAGAACGCTAGGTATTTTTTTGTTTTTGTCCATTTTCTTCACCGCCTGCCAGAACAGCCCGAAAGGGGGAGAAGAGCAGGCGCAGGCGGAAACGCCTGAAATGAAATATAAGTTGACGCCTTTCGCCGAATCGGCTGCTTTCCCCGATGCGAAGATCGAGGACATGAAATTTGAAAACGGTAAGTTCAAATTCGCTATCGGCGGGGAAAGCTACAAACTGGGCGTGCAGACCCCCGATGCCGGAGCCAAGATGTGCGCCAACTCCGCCGAGGGGCAACACATCCACCTGATCGTCGACAACGAGCCCTATGCCGCCAAATACCAGGCGGAATTCGATTACGAAATCCCGGATGGCAGCCACTACCTCCTGGCTTTCCTTTCCCGTTCCTACCACGAAAGCATTAAAACCCAGGAGGCTTTCAGAGCGGAGAAAGTCATGGTCAGCGGCAACACCATCACCGAAAGCGAACCGGCCAGCGGGCCGATGCTGTTTTACAGCCGCCCCAAAGGAACTTACACGGGCAAGGCGGAAACGGAAAAGGTCATGCTGGATTTCTACCTCGTCAACGCCTCAATGGGCGAAGGCTATAAAGTCAAAGCAGACATCAACGGGGAAACCCACCTGCTGGATAGCTGGCAGCCTTACTACATCGAAGGCCTGCCCATGGGTGAAAATACCATCACCCTCACTTTGGTGGATAGGGAAGGCAACCCGGTTCAGGCGCCGCTCAACCCCGTTTCCAGAACCTTTACCCTGCAGGAAGACCCCGCGCCCGCCAACTGACAGCCCGGGGAATGAGGGAGGATTTGGATGCCCGGCGGCCTGGCCAAAGGCCGCACCCGGGCATACTGCCCTAAAACTGGCTTCGCGCGTCCGCATTATTCCTATTGTAGGGGATTTTGAGGAAGTCCAGGGAGCCGGGGTTGACGCCGACGTTGAAGGTGTAGGTTCCACGGGTCGGTTGCCAGTTCAGGCTCATCTGCCAGCAGTGCAGGTTGCGGGTAAAGCCCACGGAGGGGTAGGTCAGGCCCTTTCGGACGAAATCGTAGCCGAAGTTGCCGATGTTGACTCCCCAGTTTTTGGTGAGCTGGATATTGCCCTGGCAGTTGATGGAGTGGGTTTGGATGAAGAAGGTATCCCTGCCGTCGGGCTGGCCGAGCCAGTTGAGGGTGAGGTTGTGGCTGATGCGGAAGTTTTCGAACAGGCTTAGGAAATCCGTCTCTTCAATCGGGCGGTTTTGCTCTTCGAGAGGGTCCTCCACCACTTTTTCTTCTTCACCCATAAAAAGGGCGCGGATTTTGCCGACGGTGATATTGGTATTGAAGCGGGCATTGGCGTTGACGAAGCGCAGCAGCCTGCCGTCGCGCCGCCAGGAGAACTCGTTTATGCGGCGGATGCTGCGCCCGTCCTGTATCGCGGCGTAAGGGTCGAACTGGGCCTGCGCGGAAAAAGTGGTCATGCCCTTGAACAGGCGGGTGGTGCCGTTGACGTTGACCGGGCTCCAGTTTAGCGAGTCGGCGGCAAAGTTGTAGTTGCCGTTGACGACCAGGTTGTCGAACAGCTTGAGCTTTTTATCGGTGGAATCCTTTTTCGAAAGGAATTTCGCTTCGAAGATGTTGTTCAGGCTGTAATTGAGGGCCATCTGCCGCCCTCCCTGGGGCGGCCCCCCGTAGATGGCGCCCTGGAAGATGGAGTAATCGTTGAAGACATCGGGGTCGACGGTGCTTTGCACGCTTTTGATGTACCCCAGCTCCGGCCGCGTATAATCGGGGGTGTAGCTGAATGACAGGCTGGGTTTGATCACGTGGCGGATGCCCCGCAGGCGCCCGCGGTTGAAGCGCAGGGTGCCGAAAACCTGGGTGTTGAGGCTGATGCTGGCGCTCAGTTCCCGGTAGGATTTGAAGCCGGGGATGAGGGTGTCGTTCACCGCGCCGTAGGAAAGAGTATCGTAAGTTTCGATCCCGTTGTTAAACATGGTGTCGACCTTGAGTTCGGGGATGAAATCCCGGCGCAGGGATTTGAGGTACCATACCTCGTTGTAGTTTACCCCCGGGTTCAGGTTGAAGTATTTGAGCACCTTGAAGGATGTTCCCGTGGAAACAGACTGCTGGACGCCGAACTGGGCGTCATCCAGCGTCTGCTGGCTGAAAAGGGTCGTATCGGTGGCTTCGAACCGGTTGCGGGCCTCGCCCTGGTAGCGCAGGGTGATGTCCTCGTACCAGCGCTTGGGCCCGGTGCGCTCCTGGCGCCGGAAAGGGTACAGCGCCTGGGTCTGGAACTTCACATTGGGGAAGTTGATGGTCACCTTGCGCGTAGCGGAGTTCTGGTTGTGGCTGAGGCTGGCGTTGAGGTTGATGGGTTTGTCGCGCCAGTTTTTGCTGAAAGCCAGGTTGGAGTTCAGCTGGTTCTGCAGAACGCGCTCGGCGTCGTTGAAAACGCGGCTCTGGTAGTTGTTGGTCTGTATATTGATCGAGCCCCCGAAATTGTTGGTCGGGTGCGCGCTGCGCTCCTGCCGGTGTGACCAGGCAAAGCGGTAGGAGGTAGGGCGGGTCACCAGGCCTTCGTCATCTTCACTTCGGCGCTGGTCGAAGCCGAAATCGAAGTTGCCGGCGTATTTATAGCGCTTTTTGTATTGCGAAGAAGCATTGACTCCCCAGGTGCCCTTCAGGTAAATATTGCCGGTGACGGAGAGGTTGAAGTGCTCGCTTACCGGGAAAAACCAGCCGATGCCTTCCAGCCCGAAGCCCCATTGTGGCGAGTACTGGTAGTCGCGGGGGAAAAGCAGGCCGGTGCGGCGCCCCTGGGAGATGGGGAAAAAGCCGAATGGCAGCCACAGAGGCGTCGGCACGCCCATGATTTCCAGATTGGATGGCCCGACTACGACCAGCTTGTTGGGGATGACCTTCTGCCTTCGGCTCCGGATGCCGAAGTGCGGGTCATCATGGGTGCAGGTCGTAAAGATGGCCCCCTGGCTGTAAATGACGTCCTGGCCTGTTTCCGTGGAGTCGCGGGCGGGATTGCTGATGAACTTGGAACGCGCTCCGTGAACGATGACATCATTCTGCTGGGTGGTCACTTCGTAAACCACCCCTTTCCTGGTCTGGAAGTTGTAGCGCATGCTGTCGGCGGTGAAGCTTTGGCTGCCATCCGAGAACTCCGGCATCTGAGCGGGGCGCCCGAGGCTGTCCGGCATGCCTTCCGCCGTGACGATGTTCGTTTTCCAGTCAAAAACAATATGCCCTGCTTTCAGGTTGATCGAAGAATAAGTGACGGAAGCCTCGCCGTAGAGGTGGATTTTCTGTCCGATGATATCATAAATCATGGAGTCCCGGGCGTTGTATTCCACCGGTGCATCGAGGGAGTCTCTGGAGTAGGTAAATTGCGCCAGGGATACGCTCAGGCTGTCGGGCGGCAAAGGCAGGCTATCCGCCACGGCCGGGGGGGGAATCGCGCCGGGAAGGGCGGAGATGCTGTCCTGCTGGGCGAACAGCGGGAGCAATGGCCATAGGAGGGAAATAATTATTATTGGTAACTTTGCGCTCAAGGATATAACTACGTTAAACTGCTATGACGAAAGCGGTGACCTTATTTCAAACGTTTTTTCTTTTTCTCCTGCCATTCGCGCAGGATGGGATTAACTTTTCGTTATCCTTTCCTGGTAGTGGGGCCGGAAATGATGCAAATGCTCCGGCCATTTCCAGGCAGGATCCTCCCGCCGCCGCTTTTGCCCCCGGCCACAGGATGGGCAAAGTTATCAAAGAAAGCATAATTGAGAAAACGGAATACCGGATAAAAACGGTGGTCATCGATGCCGGGCACGGCGGGCACGACCCCGGCTGCCTGGGCAGCAACTCGCAGGAAAAACACCTGGCTCTGGCCATGGCCAAAAAGCTGGCCGAAGGCATACAGCGCCGCTTCCCGGAAGTAAAGGTCATCCTCACGCGCGACAAGGACGTCTTCATCCCGCTGCACGAGCGGGCGGCGATCGCCAACCGCAATGAGGCCGACCTGTTCATTTCCATCCACTGCAACTTTATGCCCGGCTCCCGCGCCACGCAGGGCTCCGAAACCTATGTAATGGGCCTGCATACGGCCGAACACAACCTCGAAGTGGCCAAAAGGGAAAATGCCTCGATCCTGCTGGAGGAGGACTACCGCAGCAACTACGACTACGACCCCAACTCTCCGGAAGGCCATATCATGCTGAGCATGTTCCAGAACGCCTATCTGGAACAGAGTATCCTGTTCGCCGAAAAGGTGGAGCAGAAATTCGCTTCTTATGCCCAGCGCAAGAGCCGCGGAGTCAAGCAGGCCGGCTTCGTGGTGCTCAGGGAGACGGCCATGCCCAGCGTCCTGGTGGAAGCAGGCTTCCTGAGCAACCGCGAAGAGGAAGCCTTTCTTAGTGATGAAAATGGCCAGTACGCCATCGCCGGAGCAATCCTGTCAGCCTTCGAAGAATACAAACTGGAAGTGGACGGCGGCGTGCTGGCCGCCGGATCGGCTTCGGGTGCGCCGCCCCCTGCCGCCGCAACACCTTCCTTTTCTCCGCCTTCCGATGCAGGAACCAATGGCCGCGGCTTGCCGGCTCCTTCAAGCTCAAACCCTCAGAATCCATCAGCTAATACTCCTGTCACCCTCCGGCAGGCGCCGGTTGCGGCTCCTCAGCCCGCTGCCATTTCGCCCGGCCCTTCGGCGGGCGCCACGCCGCCCCCGCCGGTGGAAGAACGCGCCGGCATACAGTTCCACGTGCAGTTATCGGCCAACTCAAAACCTCTGGATACCAGCGACCCCCGCTGGCGCAATACGGGTTATCTCATCGAGCTTGTGCGCGAGGACAACCTCTATAAATATCAGGCCCGCAATTTTTCAAGCCTCCAGCAGGCCTTCGAAGCCAGGCTCCTGCTCCAGGCCCGCGGTTTTCCCGATGCTTTTATCGTCGCCTACAAGAACGGCAGGCGCATTTCGATGGAACAAGCCAAGCAGGAACTGGGAATCCCCTGAATGCGGCAGAATTAAATCCTAATTTTATACCTTTGCCACGCTTAAAACCGAAACGATCATGTCGAACGAAGTAAAGGTAGGCCTTCTTGCAGTAGCCGCAATCGTGCTCTCCATCTGGGGCTTCAAATTTATCAAAGGCAAGAACATGCTGGTCCAATCCAACACTTATAAGGTTT
Source organism: Bacteroidota bacterium (assembly GCA_963169455.1). Classification (GTDB taxonomy): domain Bacteria; phylum Bacteroidota; class Bacteroidia; order Chitinophagales; family Saprospiraceae; genus JACJYE01. The sequence continues at coordinate 9,463 of CAUJDW010000070.1, forward strand.
ATTATCCCAATGTCGACCGCATGATGGTGGGCACCCTGGTGGTGATCAACGGCGTTGAAGTGGGCAGTGTGGGCAGCGTGGGCTTGCTGAATGACGACGAACGCACCGTGGAGGTCATCCTCGACCTGAAGCGGGAAGTCCGGATACCCAAAGATACCCGGGCTGTCATCATCTCCACCGGTTTTATGGGAGGAAAAGCCGTGGTGCTGGAATACTCCAAAGCCTGCACCGGCCCCGATTGCGCCGTCAGCGGCGACACCCTGCAGGGCGAACTGCGCGGCCTGGTCGGCTCCATGCTGACCGGCGAGCAGCTCACCGGCTACATAGACATCCTGAAATCGGGGCTGGAAGAGATCATCGACACCCTCAACAGCCAGTTGCTCACCAACCCGGAATCTCCCCTGGGCAAAAGCGTGGCCAACCTCGACGCCACCCTGGCCAACCTCAAATCGGCCACCGGGCAACTCGACGGGCTGCTGCGCTCCTCTTCGGGCAGCATCAACGGAACACTCGGAAACCTCAATGCCATAACCGGCAACCTCAAAGAGAACAACGATAAGATCAATTCGATACTCGGCAACGCCGACTCCCTGAGCAGCCAGCTCGTGGCCGCCGACCTGGAAAAAACCCTCCGGGAAATCAACCAAACCATCGCCGGGCTGCGCACCACCCTGCAATCGGCCGACAAGGCCATCACCGGGGTTTCCGATGTGGCCGGCAGGATCAAAGAGGGGGAAGGCTCGCTCGGCAAACTCATGGCGGACGATGAACTCTACAACAACATCAAATCCCTGAGCGAACGCGCCGACTCGCTGGTCACCGATATCCAGGAACGCCCCTACCGATATATGCCGCTGAAGAGCCGCCGCAAAGTGAAAAGGTATGATGAGCAGGATGCAGAGCAGTAGCCAGTATGGTTAGTGAATTGTGGCCTGGCCTCTATGGAAGGATGTCTTCAACACGAATAGAGCCTGCAAATTTGCTTTCTATCCATTGGCCGGATTTGTAGGTATGCACAAGCTGATAGTCTTATCCCGGGGTTCCAGATATTGCTCAGGCTGGCAGGCAGGAATATTGACGATCCAATATTCCGCGATCCCGGCGCTGGCATAGGCTGCTTTGTTGAAACTGCGGTCTTTTTCTACTGTGGTATCCGCTGCTTCAATTAAAAGGAGGTACCTATTTAGGAGGGCCACCTGCCCGTATTCATTCCATGCGTCAGGGGGTGGCTGATCGGTAGCCCAACAGGGTGAGCCACCCCCTGACTGGGCATAGCCGCTGTTTCGCTTCCGTGCTCAGTCAGGGGGTGGCTCACCTGAATGGAACCTCGTTCAGCCACCCCCTGACGCCAAACTGCAAAGAGGGCTAAACAGTTACAAAAGGAGAATATCCACGGGCCTCGGGTGTGCCCATCGGCATAGAAATTTTCTTTCCTTTTCAATATGGCTACGTCAGGTTCGGGTTCAGAGAACGGCCCTTAAAATACCGGGCTTTGAATCCTGATATTAACCGTTTTCCCAAAGGTGTCCCGCAGAAGTTCATCCAGGCGATCTATGCAGGCAGCGCGTTGGTTTCCGGCAGGGCTCATAACAAGAATTTGGCCATTCAGCAATTCTACTTTCGAATCCTCGTCCAGAATGCCGGCCCCTGCAAGGCGGTGGTAAGCTTTGGCGGTCCAGCGGAATAAATCTTGCGATATTTCCTGTACATTTATCATAAATGAAAATTTACAAATAAAAATGAGAACAGCAAATTTCCGCTTCCTCGCAGCCCTCTTACTGCTTTTGGGCTTTTATTCCTGCCGGGAAGCTACGCCTCCTACTTTCTCCGGCGCCATGGACGCCTATTTTGCCGGCCTCTTCCCGGAGGATGAACCGGGCGGCGCCGTGCTGGTGATGAAGGGGGAAGAGATCGTGTTTTCCAAAGGTTATGGCCTGGCGGACATGGGATCGCGGGAAAAGATCACGCCCAATACCCTGTTCAACCTGGGCTCCATTTCCAAAACCTTCGTCGCCAACGGCATCCTTATCCTGAAAGACGAAGGCAGGCTGAGGCTGAATGACAGCCTGTTGATGTATTTTCCCGATTTCAAAAATCCGGAGATTGCCCGGAAGGTTCGCATCATACACCTTCTGTCCCACACCTCCGGCCTGCCGGATAACCGGGCCGTAGGCGAAGACAGCATTTTTTACCTCACGGCAAAGGACGAAGAGAACTTCGCGCCTGTCAAACAGAACGACAGCCTGCATTTCGGGCCGGGCCAGTATTTCGAATATTCCAACCCCGCCTACAACGGGCTCGCCCTGATCATCGAACAGGTGTCGGGGAAAAAATGGCAGGATTTCATCCGGGAGCGCATACTCATTCCTTCGGAAATGCTCAGCAGCACCATCACCGACGGTCCTCACCCGGAGCGGGGAGTGGCGCACGCCTATGTGCTGGAAAATGGAACATTCCGGGAATACGATTATGGCGAATACCCTACTTTCGCCGCTTCGGGTAATGGCGGGGTGTGGAGCTCGGCCAATGAACTGGCTCATTACGAGCTGGCCCTGCGCCGGGGCGCCTTCCTGGATAATGAAACGATAGCCTCCTCTCAACGCCCCTATGCTTCCGGCAACTGGGCAGACACCCTCCTTCCCAAGGTCGGCTATAGCTGGTTTATCGAGCAACCCGCCCCGCCCCTCAACCTGAAAAAGATATACCATACCGGCTCTCAGGGTGGCTTCCGGGCCTTCTTCCTGTCCATCCCCGCCCGGGAGATCCTCTATGTAGGCCTGTTCAACCGGCCGGTAGAAGTGGAGGAGGTGATGGACAAGGGGCTGGAACTGATGGGGCAGTTTGGGCTGCTAGATTAAGGGTAGTAGCCCCAAAGAGATGGCTTTGGGGTGTACGGCGTACGGCCCTTTGGCTCTAGTGCTGCCGGCGCTAGTGAATCTCCTGCTCCGTATCCTTGCTGTTTACCGTACCGCCTACGGCTATGGCAGCGGCTATCAGGATGAGGTTCTTGATAATGTACTGGCCTTCCATCGTCAGGCCAAAGGGGAATTTAGAGAAGGTGGCTTCGGGCAATAAGACAAGGGGTAAAAAAGTGCCCGGGATCTGCAGGAATAAGAGCAGCAAGGCTATCCGAACAGTGGGCCTGAACAGCAGGAATATCCCTATTGCCACTTCCCACCATCCCAGAATGGGTATGAACAGGCTTGAAGGAAGCCAGTGAACAGTTTGTTCCACTAGAGCAGAAGCAGGGCTGAGCCCGAATGGCTTGAGGATGCCAAACCAGATGAAAATGATGGCGAGGGAATAACGCAACAGCACAAATCCGTACTTGTGCATGATCGTTGCAATCCAGTTATCCCATTTGTTAATCGTGATTGACCGTTTCATAAGATTGGTTTTTTGGGTATTTAGACAAATTCTAAACAAGGAAGGCCGCACGTCGGCGCACCAGGAGCCTAACCATTAACTATCCAGCCCTATAACCATATAGTTCCCCGGCTCTCACACCACATTCACCTCCGGCGCCAGGCGGATGCCGAACTTTTCCGCCACTGAATCCACGATTTCCTGGGCCAGCTGCAGCAATTCCGCGCCGCTGGCCCGGCCGTGGTTGACCAGCACCAGGGCCTGCTTTTCGTAGCAGCCGGCGTCGCCGATACGCTGCCCTTTCCAGCCGCATTGTTCGATCAGCCAGCCGGCGGGAATCTTCACCAGCCCTTCGCCGGCCGGATAGTGGACGATGCCCGGGAAAAGAGCCTTCAGCTGTTCAAATTGCCAATGGGGGACTTCGGGGTTCTTGAAGAAACTGCCCGCGTTGCCGATGAGGGCCGGGTCGGGCAGCTTGCTCCTTCGGATGGCCATGACGGCCTCGCTGACATCCCGGATGCCTGGATCGCTTATGCCGCGGTTTTCCAGCATCTCCCGGATGGCGCCGTAAGAGGTGTTGATTTTATGCCCCTCCGTGCTGAGTTCCAGCACTACCCGGGTAATGCAGTACACGCCCCTGAGCGGCCCCTTGAAAACGCTGTCGCGGTAGCCGAACCGGCAGGCTTCGCGGCCGAAAGCATGTTCCATACCGCTGGACAGCTCCGTCGCTTCAAGGCTGTGGAACACATCCTGCAGTTCCACCCCGTATGCGCCGATGTTCTGGATGGGCGCCGCGCCAACCGTCCCCGGAATGAGCGACAGGTTTTCTATGCCGCCCAGGCCGTTGTCGAGGCACCAGAGCACGAACTCGTGCCAGTTTTCGCCACCACCCGCCGCCACCCAGGCCCTGCCCGCATCCCGCCTGATGATTTCCCGCCCCCTGATGCAATTCCGTATTACCAGCCGCTCCACATTGCCGGTGAACAGAATGTTGCTCCCGCCACCCAGAATAAATGGCGCAGCCCCCCGCCATTGCAGCAGGATTTCCTGCAGCCCGGCCGTGCTGTGCACTTCGGCATAATACCTGGCATTGGCTTCAATGCCAAAGGTGTTCAGTTGTCGGAGCGAAACGTTTTCCAGAATATCCATTCAACAATATAACAATATAGCAATATAGCAATATAGCAATATAGCAATATAGCAATATAGCAATATAGCAATATAACAATATAGCCTTAGCTTCAGCCCCCACCCTGGCCTTTGGCAACCACCTCCGGCCCCCACAGCCCTTTGCGCATGCGCAGCATGCCCGTGTCGCCCCTCTGGAGGCCGGAGAACACGGCTTCCCGGTTTTTGATGCGCCGCAGTTTGCCATCGTAGTAGAAAAAAGTGTAGTAACCGCTCGTTTTCGGTTTTTCCCCTTTGATCAGGCCGTATGGTTCGGACAAGAAGGGCTGTTCTTCCGCCACCGTCACGGGCTGATCGCGCAGGGGGTGCGGGCTGAGCAGCCGGTTGCTTAGGCTGCCGGCCAGGGGGGCGAAGATCATACAAATGGTGGTGAAAAAAACGAAAAGCTGGATTTTTTCCGTCAGGCTGTCTGCCGTTTGCCGGAAGCGCCAGCCCAGAACCAGCCCTGCCAGAGCGCCTGCGGCCATGCTCCAGAACACCAGCCGCCGCACGCCCAGAGTGCGGTCGAGCCAGCTGAACTCCAGCGCGTAGAGGGTGATCAGGCCGAGGATGCCCAGGCTGGCCGCAATGTATTTGAGCTTGGCCATGCTGTTTGCCTAAACAGGTTCGAATTGAAGCTTCGCCAGGGTTTTGTAGGCGCCGTCCTCGATGTGGGACAGTTCCTCGTGTGTGCCCTGCTCGATGATGCTGCCTTTGTCGATGACGTATATCTGGTCGGCGTTGCGGATGGTGGCCAGGCGGTGGGCGATGATGATGGAGGTGCGCCCTTCCAGCAGTTTGTTGAGCGCATCCTGCACGGCTTTCTCCGACTCTGCATCCAGGGAGGAGGTCGCCTCGTCCAGGATCAGAATAGCCGGGTTTTTCAGTATTGCGCGGGCGATGGCGATGCGTTGACGCTGCCCCCCGGAGAGTTTGACGCCCCGTTCGCCAACGAGGGTGTCCAGCCCTTCGGGAAAAGACCGGATGAAATCCCAGGCGTTGGCCTGGCGGGCTGCTTCGATGATCTCGGCCTCGCTGGCGCCGGGCTTGCCATAGAGGATGTTTTCCCGGATAGTGCCCCCAAAGAGGATGACCTCCTGGGGCACAATGGCCATATTGCGCCGGTAGGCTGTGGTGTCCATATCGTAGATGCTCTTGCCGTCCACCTTGATGTCGCCGCTGCCGATCCGGTAGAATTTGAGCAAAAGCTGGACAATGGTGGATTTTCCTGCTCCGCTGGCGCCCACCAGCGCTATTTTCTGGCCGGCTTTAACCTCGAAACTCAGCCCTTTGAGCACCTCCACGTCCTGGCGGGTGGGATAGCTGAAGTGCACCTGCTCATAACTGATGCCGCCTTTGAGCGGCAGGCGTTCGGTTTGTTGAGCCGTTTCGACGTTCACTTCCTCCTCCTCGTCCAGTATCTCCCGGATGCGCTCGGTAGCGCCGATCGCGCCCAGCAGTTCGGTATAAAAATTGCCCAGCCCGGCGATGGCCCCGCCGAGGATGCCGGTGTAAACGACGAACTCGATCAGCCGCCCAACCGACATGATCCCGTTCTGCACCATGTAGGCGCCCTCCCAGATGATGAAAAAGAGCGCTCCGAAAAGAAAGGTGACGATAAACACGGAGAACAGGGCCCGCCAGCGGGCGTAGTTCAGGGCGATTTTGACCATCTTTTCAATGGAGCGCCCGTAGCGCATGGCCTCGAAGAATTCATTGGTAAAGGCCTTCACCGCCTGAATTGCCTGGATAGTCTCATTGACTACCGTATTGGAGCTGGCCAGTTCCTCCTGCCGCTCTTTGGACAATTTGCGGATGAAACGCCCGAAGAACATGGCTCCGATGACGATGACCGGAAAGCTTGCCAGCATGATCAGCGAAAGGCCCGGCGCGCGCAAGGCGAGCAGCAGCACCCCAACCACGAGGATGATGACCTGGCGGAAAAACTCCGCCAGCGTAATGGAAAAGGCGTTGTACAGCTTCTCCACATCCGCCGTGAGGCGGCTGATAAGGTCGCCGATGCGGCTCTGTTCGAAAAATACGATGGGAAGAGATACGAGCTTGTGGTATAATGCCTGGCGCAACCCCGCGATCCCTTTTTCACTGACGATGGCGAAAAGGTATATGCGTGCATACGATACGAAGCCCTGCGCCACCAGAACGATGAGCAGTATCCAGCCGATCTGCTTCAGGCTCAGCGGATACTGGGATTTACCCTGGGCGGTGTCGACCATCACCCCAGTGAGGAAAGGAAAAAGCATAAAGACCAGGCTGGAGAGAAAAAGCAGCACCATTCCTGCCGCAAATGCCCAGCGGTAGGGCCGGATAAAGCGGAAAATCCGGGCTGCCTCCTGTAGTTTTTCTCTGTTCAGCCGCGGGCGTTGCTCTTCTTCCAGTGTGTTATTTTGCCGGCGCCTTGCCATATTATTCGATTTTGGCCTCAAAGATATGCTCTTACAACCTAACTATTCAGGAATCCTCTGGCGGCAATCCGAAACGCAGGCCTGTGGCCCGCGACGCAGGCAGAGGCCCTCCCAAGGCTTACTGATTATCACTACGCGGGCTTTAGGCCCGCGCACCAACCTGAATAGTTACCTTATAACACAATTTCGGGGCGGAAGTTAAATGGAATATTGTTATACGTGATTTTAATGTAAAAGCTTAATTTTGCGTCTTCCCAGGCGGAAAACAAACAACCTGAATTCACAAACCGGAATAATCAGTAAAATCCCAAAGACGTATGCAAAAGATACTATCCGCTTTGCTTTTCATTTTTATTTTTTCTTCTCTTCAGGCGCAGGTCATCGACCTTGGAATCAATTTCGGCGCTTCATTTTACAGTGGTGACCTGGCAAGCAGCGACCTCCGCCAGATGGTGCAGGAAAGCCGTCCGGCGGTGGGCGTTTTCTGCCGCCTGGCCAACAGCCGGAAGTTCTCCACCCGTTTTAACCTCAACTACCTGGGGTTGATGGGGGACGACGCCCGCTCCCCCTATCCGGAGCGCATGCTCAATTTCCGGACGAACGTCTGGGAGTTCAACGTGGTGGGCGAATCGCACATGATCCGGATTCGCCACACCGAACACAGCGCCAGCTTTCCCTACCTTTTTGGAGGCGTAGGCCTTTTTCACTTCAATCCAAAAGCAGAAGTCGATGGAGACCTGGTGGAACTCCAGCCCCTGGGCACCGAAGGGCAGGGCCTGCCCGGATATGGGGAGCCCTACAAGCGTTTGCAATTCAACATCCCCTTCGGCGCCGGCATCAAGTTCGTCAACCGCAGATTTACCTTCGGCTTTGAAGCCGGGGCCAGGTACCTTTTCACAGACTACCTCGATGACGTGAGCAATGTGACCGTCAATCACCGGGAGCTCTTCGAAGGCAATGGCCCGCTGGCCGCCCGCCTGAGCAACCCCCAACTGGGCGGTGATGAAGGCATCGCCAGGGACTACCGCCGGGGCAGCGGCTACAAGGACTGGTACTACATGATGAACATTACGCTTTCCTATAATTTCGGGGAAGCCATACACAAAATTTTTGCAGACCCTGTTCCCTGCCCCCGCTTCTGGTGAGCAGCTGCCGGACGGCGCGCCCTCCGCAGTATGCTGCAAAAATTTTTTCCCTCTCCGGATCGTTTTCAGACAGTGTATCAGGCATATCCAAACCTGAGCGCAGTTTTTAAATTTTCTTTAAATTGCCCTTAAAATCAAAAACAATCCGGAATCTATGAGAAAATCAACACTGGCGCTCGCCCTGATAGGAGTGCTGTTTTCCATGAACAAAAGCCACGCCCAGGGCGCAGAACTGGGCATTCTCATCGGCCCCTCCTTTTACAGCGGAGACTTGTCTCCCGAGGAAGCCGGTTTGTATTTCCAGGAAATGGACATCGCCGGGGGTGTCTTCGCCCGCTTCAACCTCAATCGCACCCTGGCATTGCGATTAGGCGCCAATATGGCCAAAGTTTCCGGTGATGACAGGCGTAGGGGCCTGTCGAACAGGGACCTGAATTTCCAAAGCAATATTCTGGAGGCAGCGCTGATTGGTGAAGTCAACCTCTTTCACCTTTGGGATTATGAAGGCAAAGGGGTGATTCCCTACCTTTTCGGCGGCGCCGCCGTTTTCCGCTTTAACCCCGAAGCATCCTTCGACGGCGATTATGTCGAACTCCAGCCGCTGGGCACCGAAGGCCAGGGCCTGCCGGGATACGAAGAGCCTTATCGGCTGACTCAACTGGCTATTCCGCTCGGCATCGGGGTGAAAATTCTGCTGAACAAAAACCTGGCGCTTGGGCTGGAACTGGGCGGCAGAAAGCTGTTTACCGACCACCTCGATGATGTCAGCAATGCGGAAGTCAATTATTTTGACGTGCTGGAGGGCAACGGCGAGCTGGCCGCCCGCCTGAGCAACCCCCTTCTGCTTGACCCCAGCCCGGACGATGCAACCTATCGCCGGGGAGGGGATTTTAAAGACTGGTATTACATCGGCGGGCTTTCTCTTTCCTTCCGCCTTCAGGGCGAAGGGCGGGGCATTGGCAGCGGGCGGGGCATCGGATGCCCTACTTTCTGACCGCAGGCTCCTATATCCTCTTTCCCTACCGCAACAGAACCACCAGGCCGTCCATCATATAGTGGCTGCGCAGGCTGGAGAGGTAATCCAGCGCTCCGGCCCGGCTTGAAAAGGTAGCCACTACCACCTTGTTCATGCCCTGCCTTTGCCAGATGTACAGGTTGCCTATGCCGCGGGCCTGCAGCTCGCGGGCCTGGCGCATGGCGTTTTCCAGGCTCAGGTAAGAACCCAATTGCACGGCGTACCCCGTGCTGTTGGAGGGCAGAATGCCAATAGCCGCCCCTGTGCCGCCTGTAGCGGAAGCATCAGAATAGGAATAGGCCGATGGGGATGGGGCATTACCACCGGGAAGCCCTCTTGCAGCAAGGCCCCTGTTGACGTTGCCAGGCCCGGGGTTGGTAGCCGAACTGCCGATTGGCTCCACTTTCACGCGGGCCCGCCCATCGCGAACCAGCCCGATCTGAAGAGCGGCTGCGCGGGAAAGATCCACGACTACATCCTGGTCATACGGCCCCCGGTCGTTCACACGAACCACTACCGACTGGTTGTTGTCCAGGCGGGTTACCTTTAGCAATGTACCTTTGGGGTGGGTTTTATGGGCGCAGGTGTACTCCTCCATGCGGTAAACCTCATCGAGCGCCGTGCGCCGGCCGTGCATGTAATCGGCGTAGAAAACGGCGATCCCGAACTCGGCCGCCGCGCCGCTTCCGTAATAGTACTGGCCATGCATCAGGGCAGGCAGCAAAAAAAAGGCAGGCAGGAAAAATGCTGAATTTCTCATGGGCAGGGTTTTTAACGCAATTGCACCACGATGCCATCCAGATATTGCTGGCGCAGCCGCGCCAGGTAATCGAGTGCACTGGCCCTGTCGGCAAAGGCGCCCAGGACAACGCGGTTTTTTCCGTCTTTTTGCCAGATAAAAGCATTGGAGAAACCCTTGGCCTGCAATTGGCTCAGGTGGCTCTCCGCATTGCCGGCTTCTGCGTAGGATGCCAGTTGAATGGCGTATCCGCTCATTGCAGCCGAAGCGCCGGGGCTTCCGCTTGCCGCCCCTGAAACCCCTCTGGCGCTGAGTTCCGGCCTGGCGTATTCGGGCGGAGCATAATAGGCGGCGGGCCTGTTGCCCGCATCGGCGCCGGAACGCGGAGCGGGGTACTTTTCATCGCGGAACAACTGTTGGGCCCAGTCGGGCGCGCCGTGTTCCCGGGGGTTGTATGTTTTTTGCTGTTGGGAGTCCCATCCCCGGGGCCGCTGATCGCTTTGGCTGGCGAAAGGTGAACGCGCAGCCAGCCCGGAGCTGATGTTCTCCCGGGAAAGCGCAGGGGAACCAGTATATGCAGTATTTGCATGGCCATTGCCGGAATAGCCGATCAGTTCCACCCTGACGCGTGCGCGGCCCGCCGTGAGCATCCCAAGCTGGGCTGCCGCCGCTTTCGACAAATTCAGCAGGCGGTCGCCCTGTGCCGGTATGCGGTCGTTGACGCGCACTTCGGCCATGAGGTTGCGGTCGAGGTTGGTAACCCGAAGTATGGATCCCATGGGGTAGGAGGGGTGGGCGGCCGTGAAAGCCTCCATCCGGTATGGTTCGCCGGAGGCGGTGGCAACGCCCTGCAGCCCGTCGGCATAAAAGGTGGCCGTGCCGGCCTCGGCATCCGAAATATAAGCCCGGGAGTCGTATTGCTGTGCCGAAAGAACCAGGCTGGCAGAGCAGAGCAGGGAGATGGGAACCAGGTTTTTCATTTGCAGTATTTTGCTTAAAGAGGGAAAGTTTTTAAAATTTTTCGTAATTACTAAGGGGAATCCGGAAAATATTCACTTTATCTTTGCCGCAAAAATGATTTCGACCATGAAAAAGAGCATTCTGTTTTTTCTTTTTGCCACCTTGCTGATCGGGCTGGGCAGCTGCTCCCAATCTTCCAAATCCCAGGGAGCAAAAGAAGTGGTGGAGGCCCCGGAGGCCAAATACGAAGGCCAGGCCAGAGATATTGACGTTGCCGCCAGAGCCAACGAGCAACTGCAGAAGCTCGGCGTGACGCTCGATGACGCCCAGCAGGTGAAGCTTCAGGAAATCGCCGCAAAATACGACTTTTCCAGCGCAAACAACCAGGAGCAGCGCCGCGCCATGCGCCAGGAACTGCAGAAAGATATCTATGCCAACGTCCTCACTGCTGAACAGCAGGCCGCTGTTGACGGCATGCGCGAGAGCAGGGGAAATAAGGACGGCAATTAAACGCCCGCCCGGGGATTTACTTCCCGGTACAGGCTGATATAGGCTTCGACTGAACTGGCAAGGGAAAACCGCCGTTGTGGTTTCTCTTGCCAGTTTCCTTTATAAGCCTCATCCAAAGCATGGGCGAGGGCTTCCGCACTCATGCCTGCCATCCCGGTGTATCGGCCGCTCACAACTTCCTCCAGTGCGCCGCGCTGGGACGAAACAACAGGAACACCCAGCGCCACAGCCTCCGCCGCCACGAAGCAGAATCCTTCGCTGTATGAAGGGATGACGACGCAGGAAGACCGGCTGACCTCTTCCATGAGCTGCTCTTTCGGCAGGTTGTGCAGCAGCTGGATATGGGCATCCAGGCCCAGCACCGCGGCCCGTTTCATCACCCACCTGTACATGCCTTTGGGATAGGTGGGCAGGATCAGCTTCAGGCGGCTTTCCGGATGGGCCAGAGCCATCTGCCGGGCCGCCGGCAACAACAGGTCCAAACCCTTCGACATGCCCAGCCGCCCGAAGTAGGTGTAGGTAAAAAATGCCGGCGGCTCGTGCGGGTAGCGTTCGAATTCGCGGTAGTCCAGCCCGTTGTAGATGCGCATTACCTTTTTTTCGGCAACCCCCTGGCGTATGAGCTCCTGCCGGGTATAATCCGATACCGCGACGAAGCGCTCGAAGGGCAGGCGCAACAAAAGCAGTTCCCAGCAAAAAAAAGCCAGCCGTTGCAGGAAATTGGCAAATGGAAGGCGCCACCAAAGCCCTCCCCAGGCCTCGTGGAAAGTGACTATGACCGGCTTTCCGGCCAGCCGGGCCGCCAGCCAGGCGGGAAGCGCGGCATTGTAGGAGGCCGTATGCACCAGGTCGTATTCCCGCAATAGCCGCCGGATGGCAGGCAGGCTGGCAAATGAAAAAAAATAGCGGTTGTAACAGTCCACCCGATATACCCTGACCCCCGATAGTGTTTCTTCCCGGGGCAGCCCTTCCCGGAACCTGGTGGTCACCACGCCGACCTGGTGCCCCTGCCGGGCCAGAGCGGTGGACAGCTCCCAGAACAGGCGCTCCGCCCCCCCGATATAAGGGTGAAAATGCTCTAGTACGAATAATATCCTCACTGTCCCGCCTCCTTTTCCCGGCTTTGTTCGAGGGCTATTTTCCGCGTCAGCTCCGTTAGCGCCATCTGTTGTTTTTTGATCATAAAGAACAGTTTGTACTGGAAAAAAAAGATCAGCCCGAGGCAAAAGAAAATGATGGCGTTGATGTTGCTCTTGATGCCGAAGAGACGGGCCAGCTTCCGGGAGAAAAAATCCGGAAAAAGTGCGAACACCGCCACCGCTACCCAGAACAGGGAACCCGCCACGGCTTCCTGCAGGCTGGCCTTCGACCGCCGGAACCGGCCGATCAGGCCCCAGATGAAAAAGGCCGAGACGATGGGAACGACGATCTGATAGATTTCCAGCCTCATGAGGATCAGTGTGTTTGGTGAAAAATGAGTTTCCAGATCAGGTTGACTGCCGTATTGACTCCCGTGTGCAGGTCCTGCCCCTTGCTCATGGAATATTCCGTATAGGACACTTTGATGGCCGCTTCGCCGACGGACAATCCGAGGCGCTCGGCCACGACGATCATTTCGCTGCAGTAGCCGAAGCCGTCCAGGCCCAGGTTCAGGTTTTCAATGGCCCGCCGGTTCAGCATCCGGAATCCCGACTGGGAATCGGAATAGCTGCTGTGGCAAAACCAGTTGGTCAGCAGGTTCGATATGCGGTTGTAGGCGATGCGCGTGGGTGGTATGCCGTCAGCCATCTGTATGAAGCGGCTGCCGATCACGATATCCCATCTGCCCTCAGCCATTTTGGCGATGAGGGCTTCCATGTCCTCCGGGTGGTGTTGCCCGTCGGCGTCCAGCTGGATGATGTAGGGGAAGCCCTGCCGGCGGGCGTAAAGGATGCCTGTCTGCGAAGCAGCCCCCGCACCCCGGTTGATGGGGTGGGAAATCACCCTGGCGCCGGCCTCGAGGGCCTGCTGCCGCGTATTGTCCCGGCTTCCGTCATCCACCACGACGATGTTCCCGTAACCGCACGAACGCACGTGGGTTACGACTTCCCTGATCATCGGCCCTTCGTTGTAGGCCGGAATCATAACGGCTATGTCTTTTGCCGGAATCATGAAAGTTCGTTATTAAGTACTTCAATAGCGCAGAGCCTGCTCTGCACATGAATCCGGGGGGTATGCCTGCCTGCCCTGGCGGATGCGGAACGGCCGGGCTGGTTTATTTCAGTTCGTACAACACATAAGTGCCGCGGTAGGTGGAATTCCCGAAAACGCCCGGCATGCCGGGTATGATGTTGTTGCCCATACGGTACTGCTCACCGGTGGGGCTTTCCACGAAGTTGTCGGTAAACACGAGCTGGGCCTGGCTGGAATACACCAGCAACCCGAAGAACTCCTGGGCTTTCCTGGCCAGGCTCTGTTCGGGCGTCTGGTCAACGGAAGCGGTGTTCAGGTCGTAGAGGATGTACCGGAAACCATTGTTTTTCAGCAGGCGGAAAAACTCGTTTTTGTCATTCATCCTGCCGGCGAACTTTTCATAAATGGCCAGTTGGTTGTCCTCGAGCACCCGCCGGTCGTTGAAGCGGATGTGGTAGTTGAAATAGGTGCCCACCCGGTAAATCCTGGCCTCGGGGTCCTCGTTCAGTTTGCTGATGGCCTCGCCCATAAATGGGATAAAGGCAGAACAGGTCTCTTCCGGCCCCTGGAAAGTGCTGGCGTACTTCAGCAGCGGGCTCAGGTAAAGCAGGCGTTCCGCGCCCTTTGGTTTGGTGGTGTTGATGAAAACCAGGGCAGTTGTGAGCAACAGGTATAAGGCTATGCCCGACATCATCCAGTACCTGGCGTAATGCTCGAGCCCGAAGCCCGCAAGCTTTTCCGGTTTTTCGAAGAAATAGGCAAATACCAGCATCAGCAGGCTGAAAAGAGGAAAGCCATACCAAACGATGGCGTTGCCCATGATATACCAGAGAAAGCCAAAGGAGCAGGTGAAAACCAGCAGCCCCCTGAAGTTGGGCGCCAGCACGCTGAGCCTGTCCCTGAGCAAATAGTAAGCCAGCGCCGCCAGCGCCGCCAGGGTAGTGAAGGTGGCCAGGAAAGAGAAGCCGGCTATCTGCGTGTACATCCCGCTCATGCTGAGGCCCAGCCCGGCAAAGCTGCTTTGTATGGCCCGAAACAAACTGCCCAGGGGAACAGCCAGGGCGCCGCCCTGCGTGCTGAGCAGGTTGTCGATGGCTGCCTTTACGGAGGCCTCCGTAGGCTGTCCACCCGCGATGGCATACAGCGAATAAACCGAAACCGTCCAGAGCAGCAGCAGCAGCAGGATCAGCAAAGCGTTTTTGCCGATGTTGCGGCCGAAGAACATCATGGGTAAAAACAGCATGAACAAAAAGGAAATATCCAGGTACTGCTGGAAGGGTATGGTGGAGTTAACCGTCAGGTCGTAGGGTATCGAAAGGTAGAGGGGCAGCCCGGGCTCGTAGCCGATATAACGCTTGACTTCCGCCCGCACGGCGTTCTGCTCGGCCAGGGCGGTGTTGGCTTCCAGGGCCTGCTGATCCTCTTTTAGCTCAGGCTCCCTGTCGGCCCTGTCGAATGACCGGCCTCCGAACATGGCGTCGCGCTGCTCTTCATTGAGCACCTGGTGATAGATGTAAAACTTAACCTGGTTCAGGGCCATCCTCCGTTCTTCAGGGGTATCTCCGGCCAACTCGAAGCCTTCAAGATAGGCATTGATTTTGGCCATCTGGTTTTCGTCAAGTGTAATGTCCCTTTCCTTCAGGATTTCCATGCCCTTCTGGTAGATATACCTGATTTCATCGCTGCGTTGTTTTTCCGCCTTCAATTCCGGTTTCTCCAGTTTTCCTGTCAATAGCGC
This sequence comes from Bacteroidota bacterium, assembly GCA_963169455.1. Lineage (GTDB taxonomy): Bacteria > Bacteroidota > Bacteroidia > Chitinophagales > Saprospiraceae > JACJYE01. Next base: position 24,698 of record CAUJDW010000070.1, read on the forward strand.
GTCTAAACTGAACTGCCGGTTCTCGTACAGGTGTTTGCCCATCCAGGGCAGGAAAACCAGGCCCGCGAATGAGGCGAACCACAGCATCCTGGAAAGCAGCGGGCGCCAGGATGCCGTCCTGCCCCGGCTGCCCCACACCAGCAGGGGTGCGCCCACCAGCAGCCCGAGCCCGGCAAATGCCCAGGGCGAGGCGCCGCCCAGGCCGATGTAGCCGAACCGGTAAACGCCAAGCGGAAAGATCAGGCCTGTCAGCAGTGAAAACACGCCAATGGCGGATTTTCCACCCAGGTGCTGGTAAGCCGCATAGGTGGCCAGGGCCAGTATGCCGATCAAACCGGTGTATTTGATGCCGAATGCATAACCGGCCAGCCAGCCTGCAAGGGCCCAGATCAGGGCGGGTTCCGCGATTTGCCGCCGCCCCAGCCGGAAAACAGGCTGGTTGGCAGGGGCCGGTTTTTTCCCAGCCAGCCGCACGGGGTATTCCAGCACCAGCAGCAGGGCGCTTAATGTGACGAAAAGGAAACCCAGGTCAACTTTTTCATCCACCACCACGTGGAAGGATACCGCCGGGTTCAGGTACAGGAGGGCTGCCGCCAGCCAGGCTGCCGCCCGGCCCATGAACAGCCGGCCGAGGCGGTACAGGGCAAACATGCAGAAGAATATGGAAAAGTGGGACAGGAGGATGGACACCGGCGCTTGCCCGAAAAGGATTTCTCCCAGGCTCAGAAATACCTGCCAGTTAAATGCCTGCCCGCCGGTGGGCAGGCCGTGGTAGTCGCTGATCAGGTGCGCCGTATTCATATACAGCCCCGCGCCGTCAAAGCCGACGGGAAATAATTTGATGGCGGCGATATTGCTGACGGCTATGGCCGACAGCAGGAGAAATACCGGTATGGCGCCCCACTTCTGCTCCGGCAGGCGCATCGTGGGTTTCCACAATACGTCCTGGACAAAGCCCAGCGCCGGCCGCCACTGCCAGGCAATCAGCCCCGCCGCCAGTATCCAGAGCAGCCAGCCGTGCAAAAGCCCGCCCAGCCCCAGCAGAACCATCACAAAACCCACCAGGCCGATGCCGGTTGCCAGGCTCAGCACCTTCCTGGAATCGCGGGCGTACCAGGGCGCAAGGCGCTGTATCAACAGATTGCCCGCGAGGTAATGGATGAGCACGATGAGGAATACGGCGCCGTGAAGCAATATGTTGAAGGCCAGGAAATACGCCATTGACGGCCCCATTCCGCCTTCGAAGAGGCGGTTTTTGCTTCCGTACAGCCCGAAGGCAACCAGTTGAAGCAGCAGCACAAAACCATAGAGCGCCAGCCCGTTGGCCGCCCTGCCGTTTTTTCCCTTCCTGTTGCCCGGCAGCAGGGCCATTGCCGCCCAGGCGCCCCCACACAACAGGAAGAGCACGGCGGCTATGTCCAGGTTGGGGAACTGCCCCAGGGCCGTCGAATAGTAAGGGTGGAACGCCCAGTAGGAAACCAGCACCAGAACGAACCAGAACAGAGAAAAAACGATCCACAACCAGCGGTTGGCGGCGCCGGTAATATTATTTTCGAACATGGGGGTATTTTTGGCGCTAAAGTTAATGAACCTTTGTCATTTACGGCTTTTTGGCGAAACTGTTGCAAATTGAGCCGGGGATTTTGCTCAACCGCCCAGGCGCCTGAACGCGCGGATGCACTCGGAAGCATAGCGCTCCCAGGTAAACTCCGCCGCCCGCCGCAGGGCGGCTTCCTTCAACTGCCGGCGCTCTTCTTCCTGCAACAGGTACAGGGCTGTCATTTGTTGGGCGATGCTGTCCTCCCGGTAGGGGTCGGCGTACCAGGCTACCTGCCCGCCGACTTCCGGCAGGCTCGATACGTTGGAACAAACCACCGGGCAGCCGCAGGCGAAGGCCTCCAGCACCGGCAATCCGAAACCTTCGTATTCCGAAGGGTAAGCCAGCCCAACTGCGTGGGAATATAACTCCGAAAGCGCCTCATCCGGCACAAAGCCCATCAGGCGGATGTCCTCCCGGTAGGGGTGTTTTTCCAGTGCTTCGAAAAAAGGCTCGGCTTTCCAGCCCCTCTGCCCTGCGATGAGCAGCAGCACCTTTTCGGAAACCCGCTCCCGGAAAAGGCGGTAGGCCTCCAGCAGGCGGGCCAGGTTTTTGCGGGGCTCGATGGTGCCCACCGACAACCAGTAGGGATGCCGGATTTGCTGTGCTTCCAGATACTCACGGCCGGCCCTCGGAGCGAATCCAGGCTCCAGGCCCAGGTGGATGGTGGCGATCTTGGGAGCCGTGAATGGATAGTGCTTCTCCAGGTCGGCTGTGGTATGCCCGGAGTTGGACAGAATGAGGCTGGCCCGGCGCAGAATGCCCTTCAGAAATACCTTCTGCAGGAGCTGGCTGTGGTAGCGGTGGTAATGGGAAAACAGAATGGGCGTCAGGTCGTGGATGGCCGTGATGCGCTTGACCCGCCGCGGCAGGTTGAAGGGCCCGAAATGGGCGGGCTCCAGCACCGCGTCCACCTTGTGCCACCACAACACCAGAGGAACGACGAAAAACAGCCGAAGGGCCGCCAGCCCCAGCCCGATCCGGTTGTTGGGTATGACGGCCTGGCGCACGCCGGAAAGCGCAGGGTCGCGTTTTTCCCGTATCAGAAGGTATTCGTTTTCCTGATCGGCGGCCAGCAGGGCGCGCACCAGTTCCCGCGTGAAGACGTGAATGCCGCCCTTCTGGTTGTCAATGGGGTCGGCTATGATCGCTATTTTCATGCAGGATGGCTTTTTCGTACAGTTGCAGGGTCTCAAAAGCGGTTTTGAGCCAGGAGAATTGCCTCGCCCGGTTCAGGGCTGCTTCGGCCAGTTCCCGCCGTAGTTCCTTGTCGTGCAGAATGGTTTCCATTTTGGCGGCGATATCGCCGACGTCTGTAGAACAGGCGGGCAGGCCGCCCCGGCCCACTACCTCCGGCATGGCGCTGTTGTCGCCATATATCACAGGCGTTCCGCACTGCATGGCCTCCAGGGGAGGCAGCCCGAAGCCTTCATAGTGCGCAATATAGCACACTGCTACGGCATGGGCATACAAAACCGGCAGGTCGGCTTCCTCCACATATCCGGTGAATACAATATGGGAAGCCAGCGGATGGTTTTTGTCCACCAGCTCGCCAAGCTTCCAGCCTTTCCTGCCGCAGATAACGAGGTAATAGTCGCGGTTCGAAGGTTTTTCCAGCAGCCGAAGGAAGGCGTCGATGGTATTCTGCAGGTTCTTCCGGGGCTCCAGGGTGGACAGGCACAGCAGGTAAGGATTTTCCGGCAGCTGGTACTTGCTCCGCACCTGTTCCAGGGGGCCATGGCCGGCGAAGGCCTGGAAACTATCGCGGTTAGCTGCTTCGTATATGGTGTGCACCCTGTCTTCGGCGACCATCGGGTATTCCCGCAGCAGGTCTTTTCTGGTCGCTTCCGAAACAGCAATGGCCAGCGCCCGGCGCTGCATGATGAACTGCATGCCCTTTTCGGCAAGTTCGACGTTGTCTTTGGTATGGAACTCGGGGAAAAGCCTGTGTGTCAGGTCGTGAACGGTAAAGACGAATGGCCTGTCGATCTGCCTGACATAGAAATAATTCTGGGGCAGCGGCACGTGGATGAGCTGGTATTCATTGCGGACTTTCGATAAGTGCTGCCTGAGTTCGTTGTAATGTTTCCACTGGCGCACCCAGCGCAGGGCCTTTCGGAAGGGCAAAGCTCTGTAAACCCCGCTGGCCAGCCGGTAAGCAGGCCCCGGCAGCATCCGTTTCATTCCGGATTTGAAAGCGAGCAGGCCTTTCTCATACTCCAACAGTCCGGAATCGCCCGTGGCGGCAGCGGGAACGGTTTCCTGCTGCCTGGCGCGCCTTTCCAGCAGGATGTCCAAAAAGTCGGACAGGGGCAGGATATCGCGGTGCGACAGCACGTCGAAGCGCCATTTTTCGGCTTGCTTTTTCTGAAAGGCCAGCAGGCTGAAGAGCAGTTCTTCGTTATACCGCTTCACCCCGTCCATGGTAGGGTCGTTTACCTTGCTGCCTTCGATGAGAATGCGGTAGGGCTGCTTCGGTTTTGCGATGGGCCGGGCGCCGGGGCCTCGCTGGTAGCCCAGCGATTCCATCACTTCCCCGTGCAATTCCCAGAAAAGCGCTTCGTATTCGGGCGGCATTTCATCTTTCCAGCCGCCGGCTTTGCCGCGGCGGAAGTTCTTGCGGGCCAGGTCCTCCATCTGCGCCTGGTCGTCGAGGAAATGCTGGCCGCTGCCGTATTTCGGTTTTCCGAATTTGAGGTTCTGGAAGGAGGGCAGTTTCTCCGGGTTGGGTTCGGGTAAATCCATCACCGCCCGCAGTTTTTCCACCTCGCCGATAGGGTCCCGGATGAGGTCTTCGAAGCGGATGACGATATCGGCTATATCGACCCATTGGCGCACGTTTTCCGACCAGCCGCCGAAGAAGCTGCCTTCCATGGCCAATATCGCTTCCAGGAGGTTGATATGGAAATCGGTGCCCGGCTCGATGATGTCCTTGCGGTGGTGAGCCAGGGAAACCAGGGCGTCCCGCCCGTCGCGCACCAGGTAAACCTTCCTGATGTCCGGGCCTTCGGGCGCCAGCTGCCCCGGCAGCAGGTGCGTTTTTACGACGGGATAGGTAAAATAGTTCTCCTCCAGCGGATAATTGCTTTCCCGGTGAAACGTACTGGAGGCAATTCCGTATACCTCGAACAAAACGTTCCGGAAAAAGGTGTTACCCGAGCGGGGGAAAGAGGCTAACCAGATCATCGGCTTGTGGATGTTTCCGTAAAGATTGCTAAATAAAGTCGGTGGTTTTCCGAAAGCCGGCCTCGTACCGGCGCGTGGGCTGTTATACGAACCCCCCCGGTAAAAAAGTTGCCTTTTCTGCCGACAAAACTTAAAAAATTAGTGCTTAACTTTATCATTATGCAGCATCTGTTGAAGAAATGGCTGGGGGCAGGAAAGCGCGCCCCCATAGAAGAAAAAGGGCCTCCGGCCGGCGAGGCGGCCCTGGAGCTGATTTCCATCCACATCCCGAAAACCGCCGGCACCTCCTTTCGCAACACCCTCCGGGGTGTTTACGGCGAACAGAGCGTGGTGCGCCTCGACATCGGGCTGGTCCGCCAGGAAGTCCGGGTGGAGGAGGAACTCTACAACCAGCCTTTTCTGCCTGCCCACGCCAGGGTGATCCACGGGCATTTTTCCTATCCCCTCCTGCTGAAGAACTTTCAGGTGCCGGAGGGAATCCCCGTCATTACCTGGCTTCGGGACCCCGTAGAGCGGGTGATTTCCAATTATTTTTACCTGGCCAGGCGGCTGGCCGAGGAGTTGCAGGAAGAGAGAAAAGGGCTAAACATCCTTAAAAAAATGCAGCGCTCCCTGCTGGAATACGCCAACTACGAACCCAGCCAGAACCGGATGTCCAAATTCCTGGAAGGGCTGAAGCTGGAGGGCCTTTTTTTCGTCGGCATCCAGGAGGACTACAGCCATAGCCTGGAAAGGCTGGCAGGGCTGCTCGAATGGCGGGATTTCCCCGTTTTTCACCACAACCAGACCGGAAGCCATGACAGCCTGGTAAGCCCGCAGGAAAGGGAGCAGATCAGGGCGTGGAACAGCCAGGATGTGGCCTTGTACGAAAAGGCCCTCGAAATGGTTGCCAAAGGGAAATGGGCGCCATGATCGAGCTGATTTCCATCCACATCCCGAAAACCGGCGGCACTTCCTTTTACCACATCCTGCAGCAGGTTTATGGGGAAAGCGTGACGATTTCCTTCAGGCGCCGCGATTATCTGTCCATCCTGGAGCGCTTCGGCAGCCTCGAGCGCGGGCTGGGGCCCGGCATCCGGGCAGTGCACGGGCACCTCTATTACAGCGAACTGGCGCCCCTTCACCGGGCCAGCGGCGCCCGTGTCATCTGTTGGCTGCGCCATCCGGTGGATAGGGTGGCCTCCAACTACCGCTTCTTCCGGCACCGCCTCCTGAACCCCGAACTGAACCCCGAAGTTTATGAACTGAACAAACACCGGCTCGGCGAAAGCCTGCTGGAATACGCGGCTCTGGACGAGAACCGCAACCGCATGAGCCGCTTCCTGGAAGGCATCGCCCTGGAAGAGCTGTTTTTCATCGGCTTTCTGGAGGATTTCGACAATGGCCTGCAGCAGCTGGGCCGGCGCCTGGGCTGGCCCCCGGCCGCCCCGCAGCACATCAATAAAGGGGCATTAAATGCTCCATCGCTTTTGGATGCGGGCCTTTTCGACGAACTGGCAGCCCTGAACCGGGAAGATATGGAACTCTACGAAGCGGCCCGGAGGCTGGCCGCGGAGCAGGGCGGATAGTTGGGGAGGGTGTTGCTCCCGGGATCACACACATACCCATCCGGCGCCAGGCGTGAAACGGATACCTTTGTCCCGATGAATTAAAAAATATAATCCGCGGCGCTACAAGCCCGTGTTTAATAGTACTATTTCAAACTATGTCAGAAAAAAAACGGCGCGTACTTTTTCACCGTTCCTGGGCCAAGTTCAATGGAGGCACCAGCGGCGGGCAACTGAAAGTCCGGGATGCTTTCGAGCACTTCCGGCTTTCCCCCATCTTCGAGCCCAGGGTTTACTTTGGAAAGGAAACCGTGTGGTTCGACAACCCGGGCAATGTGTGGCTCCCATACCGGGCGCAGGCCGAGCCGGCCTGGGAAGTGCGCCCCGATGACGTGCTCTTCTTTGCCGGGCGCGACTGGAAGGTGCTGCCGCCGGAGCAGCGGAATTGCCCTCCCGCGCCGGTGCTCAACATCGCCCAGCCCCGCCATACAAACACTGGCGACCCCAGGCACGGCTATTTAAAGCACCCCGCCATCCGCATCGCGAAGAGTTCGCTGGGGAAACAAATACTGGAAGAGTACGGCGTCAACGGGCCCGTGTTCCTCATTCCGGACGCCATAGACATGAGCCTGCTGCCCGATCCCAACCCCCATCCCGACTTCGACGTGCTGATCGTGGGCCTCAAAAACCCGGAGATGGCCGAGGCGCTTTACCGGCGCCTGCAGAGCCGCAACTTCTGGCGCCGGCGCAAAATCCGGCTGGGCATTCAGGCGCCGCCCAAACTGCCTACCCGCCAGGACTTCCTGAACCTCGTCAACCGGGCGCGTATCGTCGCTTTCCTGCCGCTCGATGCGGAGCGCGGGGCCGAGGGTTTTTACCTGCCCGCTCTGGAGGGCATGGCCATGGAAAAACTGGTGATCTGCCCCTTTGCAGTGGGAAATATCGATTTTTGTATCCCGGGCGAGACCTGCCTCCAGCCGGAATACACGGAAAAGGCCATCTTCCGGGCCATCCTGCAGGCTTTGGAAATGCCGGAGCGGCAACAACAGGAGATGATCCGAAAGGGCAAGGCGGCCAGCGGCAACCACCGCATCGAGCAGGAGCGAAAAGCATTACTGGACCTATTACACCAGGCTGATGAAATTTGGAATCAAAAACATCTTTTCCGGTTTGGGGGCTAGGCCCCGGGAGCAGGGGCGCGATGTGCTGCTGACCGGCATTCCGCGCTCCGGCACCACCCTGGCCTGCCGCCTGCTGAGCGAATGCCCGCAGGTGGTTGCCCTGAACGAGCCGATGGACAAAGACAAGTTCCCGGGCCGCGAAGCTGCCCTGCGGGAAGTGGATGAGGCTTTCCGGGCGTTCCGAAAATCCCTGCTCCGCTCCGGAACAGCCCTGGCACGCACGGAGGACGGCAGGATCACGGACAACGCCTACGGCCAGAGCCCGGGCCGCCGCGAGCGGGTCGTCCAGCGCACGGAGATCCGTTTCGACAAAACCCTGGAACCCGGCTTTACGCTGGTGATGAAACACAATGCGGAATTCACCCTGCTTTTGCCCGAAATTGCCCGGGGCAGGGAAATCTTCGCCATGGTCCGCAACCCCCTGGCTCTGCTGGGTTCCTGGATGAGCGTCGACGTGCCGGTATCGCGGGGCAGGGTGGCCAAGTCGGCCCGGCTTTTGCCCGAATTCAACCGGCAACTGGAAGCCATAGAAGGCCTGCTGGAACGGCAGCTTTTTATCCTGTCGTGGTATTTCGGGCGGTACCGGAGCTTTGCGGAGGATAAGGTGTTGCGATATGAAGAACTCATCAGCAGCAACGGGAGGCTGCTGGAACGGGCCGGCGGGCAGCCGGCGCCCGGGCATTGGGCCCTGGCCGAAAAGAATACCAACCCGCTTTACGACAAGGCCGCCATCCGGCGGGCCGGCGAAGCCCTGCTGCGCTCGGAAGGGCACTATTGGGCCTTTTACTCCCGCGGGGAAGTCGAACAACTCTTAAACCGGCTACTGCAGTGAACAATCCGCAGAGAAATATCATTCTGACGGGCCCACCCCGTTCCGGCACCACCCTGGCCTGCTACCTGCTCAACAAGGCGCCCGACACCGTCGCCCTGCACGAGCCGATGAACCTGCGCATGTTTCCCGATCCGGAGGGCGGGCTATTGTCCATCGCCTCCTTTTTCCGGGAGATGCGCCATTCCCTGCTCACCGACGGCACAGCCGTTGCCAAAGTGGCCGGCGACAAGATACCCGACAACCCTTTTCAGCAGGTAGAGGGCGGGCGGCGGCAAAGCATCGTGCAGAAAGGGGCTGTGTTTTTCGACAAAACGCTGTCGGAAGATTTTTACCTGGTGATCAAACAGAATGCGCACTTCACCTTTCTGCTGGACAGGCTGCGGGAGCAGTACCCCTGCTTTGCCGTCATCCGGAACCCCGTGTCCACCATCGCCTCCTGGAACACCATTCAGGCGCCGGTGGCCAGGGGCAACCTGACGGTGTTGAAAACCCTGAACCCAGGCCTGTACGAGGAACTGGAACGCATCCCCGGTCTGCTCGACAGGCAGGTGCGCCTGGCCCACGAGCTGTTCGCCTGTTATCTCCAACTGGGAGAGGAGCAGCTTATCCGCTATGAACAGATGGCCGAAAGCGGCGGCGCCGCCCTGGGGCGGATCATTCCGGAAGCGGCTGCCCTGAATGAAACATTGGAAAGTAAAAACCGTAATAAACTATACCCCCGGCAATTGCTGGATGAGATAAAGGCCGCCTTGTTATCCTTTGATGGCGCATATTGGGCTTTTTATTCCAGGGATGAGGTGGAGCGCATTTAACAGAAATTTTCAACTTCAAGGCTTCGACGACATGTTAGACCAGGCACTCGCTTTGGATGTAAAAAAGCAGGCGGCGGCCAATGGCAATCTGGCCATTGGCATATTCCCTTTTCTTCATATCCTGTTCTCATTGGCCCTGGCCGTATTGGCCATCCACTATTTTCACATAGAGCTGGATATCCGCTTAATTGGGATCATGCCGGTTGTGTTTTTGGGTTTCGCCATTTATGCGTTTTTGCCAACCCCATGGCGGCTGCCCTTCTTGTTTCTTTTGAACCTGCTTGCAATCGTGCGCCTGCTTGGCCTGGCTGACGGGGCCGTTCTGGCCGGGTTGGGCTTGCTGTTGTTTCTGCTCGCCAATCTGCCAGTCGCGGTAAAATACCGTATCGGCGCCGTGCTGGCGGCGGGGGCAGTGCTGGCCCTTTTTCGGGCAGGTTGGCTGCCGTTCATCGAGAATAAGGCGGTGCTGCCCATACTGGGGTCAATGTTCATGTTCCGCATGATCGCCTACCTGTACGAAATGCAGTTCGAGAAAAAAGCCGGTAACTGGTGGATAAAACTGAATTACTTTTTTCTGTTGCCCAACCTCATTTTCGTGATCTTCCCCGTGGTCGATTATTCTACTTTTTCCCGGAATTTCTACAGCAGGCCTGCCTTTGAAACTTACCGAAAGGGGATACTGATGATGGCCAACGGCATTTTCCACCTTTTGCTATATCGGCTGATCTATTTTTACGTGCTGCCTGCTCCTTCTGAGGTGACGGATATTTACAGCCTGCTGCATTTTTTGGTTGCCTCCTACGCGCTGATCGTGCGGCTGGCCGGGATATTTCACTTTTCGGCGGGGATAATCTGCCTGTTCGGCTTCAACCTGCCGCCTACCTTCAACCACTACTTTTTCGCCAACAGCTTCAGTGACCTGTGGCGCCGGATAAACATTTACTGGCGGGATTTTGTCACCAAAATATTTTACTACCCCCTGTATTTCCGCTTGAAGCGGTATGGCCAGGCGACGGGCCTTGGGTTGAGCGTGCTGATCGTTTTTTTTATCAACTGGTTTCTGCACGGCTACCAGTGGTTCTGGATACGGGGCGCATTCCCACTAACTATTCAGGATGCCGTATTCTGGGGGGTATTCGGCCTGTTCGTCGCGGGCAATTCCGTACTGCAGGCCAAAAGGAAGCGCAGCCAGCCCCGCCCGGGTACTTTTTCCTGGGCCTATGCCCTGCGTAACGGTTTCAATATCCTGGGGATTTTCACTTTTATGACCGTGTTGTGGTCTTTTTGGACCAGCCAATCCCTTATCGATTGGCTGAATATGGTCAGCAAAGCCCGGACGGCCGGCATTGGCGATTTGGCCGTGCTTGGCATCGGAGCTTTTGTAATTGTTGGGATCGGCCTGGGCATCCAGTACCTGGCCCATCTGTTTGAACAAAACAAACTTTTCCTGAGGCCATCGGCCAACCGCAATTTTATACTGGCCAATGCAGGGCTGGCCGGCCTGGCGTTCTTCGGCCTGCCCCAGGTTTACAAGGCCGTTGAAGGCCGTACCGGCCTGGACCTGGAACCCGTGCTGTACACCAAACTGAATGCATTCGACCGCGAACAGCTCTATAAAGGTTATTACGAAACGCTTTTGGTAGGAAACAACCTCTCTTCCAGGATATGGGAGTTGGAACAAGCCAAACCCGATGACTGGAAAAACATCAACGCCCTCGGCGTCGGGAAGCGGCGGGAAGATATCCTTTTGAAGGACCTTTTGCCCAATCAGGAGAAAAAATTCAAGGGGGCGCTTTTTACCACCAACAGCCATGGTTTCCGCGACCTGGAATACAGCCTGGAAAAACCGCCCCAAACCCTCCGGATGGTAATGCTGGGCGGCTCTATCGAAATGGGGACAGGCGTCAATACGGATCAGACTTTTGAGAATGTTCTGGAAGGCGAATTGAATAAATCGGGGTTGATTCGTGATGACGCCAAGGTGGAAATCCTGAATTTTGCCATTTCGGGCAACCACCTTTTTCAGAACGTGGCCATGCTGGAATGGAAAGCTGCGCAGTTTAAACCTCAGGTTGTGCTCTATCCGGCGCACCCCAACGAAGAACACCGGGTGATGAGCAGCGTGCACCGCGCCTACCAGACCTACCGCAACCTGACCTATCCATTCCTGGACAGCCTGGTGGCAGGGCTTGGCAGAACAGCAACCGAATCGGAATTCTTTGAAAAAGCCGGGGCCCGGAAGCGGGAGGTTATCCGGTGGGGTTATGAAAGGATCATTGCGCATTGCCGTGAAAATCAGGCGATCCCGGTTTGGATATACGTGCCTACACTAGACGATAACGAAGTGAAAAGCGAAGACGCAGAACTCGAAAAAATGGCCCGGGAGTTAGGGTTTTACACTTTGAATTTAGGCAACAGCTTCGGGGATTTGAACGCGGAGAACCTGAAAATAGCTCCCTGGGACGCACACCCCAACGCCAAAGGCCATCGCTTGATCGCAAAGGAACTTTACAAGCAGATTGGGCAAAATGAACCCCTGCTTCAGGCGCTAAGGGAAAAAGCCCGGCAATAGCCTTAAGATGATGCAAACAAACACCCTGATTGCCGTATTGCAGGAAAAAGAAGCAAACCTGCCCGATCATCCGGTTTTCACCTTTCTGGTTGATGGGGAAGAGGAAGCCGTAACGCTCACCTACCGGGAGTTTGGGCGGCAGGCCCGGGCTATCGGCGCGGAGCTGGCGCGCCGGCAGTTGAAAGGGGAGCGGGTGTTGTTGCTCCTGCCGCACGGGCTGGATTATATCGCGGCTTTTTTCGGCTGCCTGCTTGCCGGCGCGGTAGCCGTGCCGGCCTACCCGCCGCGGAACAACCACCACCTGGGGCGGCTTAACGTGATCGTGCAGGATGCCGGCGCCAGGCTTTTTATTGCCGACAGCGCCACCATACAGGGCATCCGCAAAATGGATGAAAGCTTCCTGGAATTGCCCGGGCTGGCCATCGAGGAGGTGAAGCCGGCGCCGGCCGGCTGGCAGGGCCCTGAAATGGGGCCCGAAGATATCGCCTACCTGCAGTACACCTCGGGCTCGACCTCGGCGCCCAAGGGTGTAGTGGTGCATCACAAAAATGTCCTGCACAACGCCCTTGCCGTAAATAATGCATCCAGGATGGACCTGACGCAGAAGCTGGTAACCTGGGCTCCGATCTACCACGATATGGGGCTGGTGTTCGGCATGCTGGCGCCCTTCGTCGGAGGTACGCAGGTGGTGTTCATGGCTTCCAGCCATTTCATACAGAAACCCCTGCGTTGGTTGAACGCGATTTCCCGCCACAGGGCTACAGTAACCTTTGCACCCAATTTCGCCTACAACCTCTGCGTGGAAAAGATACGGGAAGAAGATTGCCTGGGGCTCGATCTGAGCAGCCTCCGCCTGGCGGTGCTGGGGGCGGAACCCGTGCGCCTGTCCACGATGATCCATTTTCATGAAAAGTTTCATCCGTACGGGCTGGAGATGGATGCCCTCTGCCCCTGCTATGGGCTGGCCGAATCGACCCTGTTCGTTTCGTACACCCCCTGGCGGCGCCCGCTCAGCCGGGAAAACAATGCCTACCGATACCATCCCTCCTTCCTGGAACCCGGAAAAAAACAGAAAACAAGCCTTTTGGAAGGGCCTGCAGTTCCTGCTGAAGCATACCACAAATGCCTGGTCAGCAATGGCGTACCCGGCGTTCCGGGCTCGGAAATCGCCATCGTCAAGCCCGATACCCTTCAAATCTGCCGGGAGATGGAAGAGGGCGAAATCTGGATCAGCCACACCGACTCCATCCCCTCCGGCTACTGGAACAAAGCCGAAGCCACGGCTCAAACGTTTAAGGCGGCCATAGCAGGGCAGCCGGGCAAATACTACCTGCGCACCGGCGACCTGGGCTTCCTCTGCCAGGGTGAACTCTTCATCACCGGCAGGGCCAAAGACCTCGTTATCATCCGCGGCAGGAATTTCTACCCCCAGGATATCGAGTACGTCGTCGAAACGGCTAACCCCGCCCTGGCCAGCCACAGTTGCGCCGCCTTCTCCATCGACATCGATGAGGAAGAGCGCCTGGCCGTAGCCCAGGAAGTGCGGCGGGAGAACTGGAAAAACCTGGATGTGGAGCAGGCCTTCGACGACATCCGCCGGGCCGTGGCCGAGGAATTCGAGATCGCCGTGCACCTCATCGTCCTGCTCCTGCCCATGAGCCTTCCGAAAACCTCCAGCGGCAAGATACAGCGGCAGTTGACGAAAAAGCTGTTGCTGGAGAACGGCCTGAAGGAACTGGCCCGCTGGGAATCGCCCCACCGGGAGGTTTATGAAGAGGCGCCGGGTGGTGTTTTCAGCCCGGACAGGCAGTCCATTCAGGCCTGGCTGGTTCGCAAGATCGCCGAAAAGGCAGAAGTGCCTCCGGAGTCGGTCAATGCCACAGACGAAGTCCGGCAATATCCGCTGGAATCCATCGAAGCGATGGCCATGGCCGAAGAGCTTTCCGTGCTGCTCGGCATCAGGGTCAGCGCCGATGCTTTCTGGGCGCTGCCTTCCATCGAGGCGCTGGCGGAATTCCTGGCGGAAAAGTACGAAGCAGCCCAAAACGCCTAAGCCATGTTGTTCACCTCCCTGGTTTATTTTCTGTTCCTTCCTGTCGTCGCACTGGCCTTTTTCCTGATGCCGGCGAAATGGCGGTGGCTTTGGCTGCTGGGCGCCAGTTACTTTTTTTACATGTACTGGAACCCCGCCTACATCGTGCTGATCGTCGCATCTACCCTCATCGATTACTGGGCGGCGCTGCAGATCGGGAAACAGAAAAGGGACGATGCCAGAAAGATATACCTCTACGCCAGCCTGGCCGTCAACCTGGGGCTTTTGTTCACTTTCAAGTACTTCAATTTCTTCAGCAGCCAGGTGACGGCCGTCGTGCGGCCCTTCTGGCCGGGGCTGGAAGATTTCCACCTGAACTTTCTGCTGCCGGTGGGCATTTCCTTCTACACCTTCCAGACCATGGCCTACACGATCGACGTGTACCGGGGATACCTCAAGCCTGAGCCCCACCTGGGGAAATTTGCCCTGTACGTCAGCTTTTTCCCCCAACTGGTGGCCGGCCCCATCGAGCGGGCGCGCGACCTGCTGACGCAGTTCCACTTCGAATCCCGCTTTGACTATGCCCGGGTGGTCGGGGGGCTGCAGCTCATCCTCTGGGGCTTGTTTAAAAAACTGGTCATCGCCGACCGCCTGGGCCTGTTCGTCGACCGGGTGTACGGAAATTACGTGCGATTTGAGGGCTTTCCCATCTGGCTGGCGACCATTTTTTTCCTATTCCAGATATTCTGCGACTTTTCCGCATACCAGGACATTGCCATGGGCAGCGCCAGAATTATCGGCGTGAAGTTGTCCAAAAACTTCGACAACCGGGTGTACGCCATTACTTCCTTCAACCGCTTCTGGCGGGAGTGGCACATCACGCTGACATCCTGGTTCCGCGATTACGTTTATTTCCCCTTGTCCGGCATGTCTAAAAAAACGCAGTGGCTGTTTTTCGCCCTTTTTCTCAGTTTCACCCTCAACGGCATCTGGCACGGGGCCAACTGGACCTTCATGATATGGGGCATGATGAACGGCCTGTTCCTGATCGGCGAGAACCTGCTGAAGAAACCGGTGGCCAGCCTCTACCAGTCTGTTGGGCTGCAGGATGCCCGGCGCCTGAAGGTTTTGCTGGGCTTCATCGTCTGTTTCGCCCTGGGCAACTTTTCCATCATCTTTTTCCGTGCAGAGAGCCTGCATCACGCCCTGGCTCTGATCGAGCGGGGGTTCAACCTGGATTTTGCCCAGTTGAAGCACCTTAAAAGGATAATAGGCGCCTTTGACTTTTACCTGGCCATCGCCCTGATCATCGGCATGGATGTGCTGCATATCCTCATGCGCGGCGCCTCCATGGATGAATTCCTGAGCCGGAAAAAAAGCTGGGTGCGCTGGAGTTTTTACCTGGCATTGTTCGCAGGTGTTTTGTTCCTGGGCATTCCGGCCCAGCGGAAGTTTATTTATTTTGAATTCTAATTCCCGGGTATATGCGCAAAGCAGCCATACTGTTCGTGAAATTATCCGCCCTGCTGGCCGTCGTGGGCATTCCATACCTCTATCTGCTGTACGGATGGGTGCGGGAATACGACTTTGACTATTGCAAGGCCACATACGCCGCCCATTCGCTCATCGTCGGAGATTCGCGGACGCGGAAGGGCGTTGCGCCGGAGGTGTTGCGGAAGGAGCTGGGCTTGCAGGGCAAAGTGCTCAACCTGGCCTTTAACGGCGTGAACTCCCCTTATGGCGAACATTACTACAAGCTCATCCGGCGCAAGGTGGCCAAAGGCGCCTCCGGCGGCCTGTTCGTGGTGACGGTGGATCCCGCCAGTCTCATGGATTACAGAGGCGCCTTCGGCCAGCGGGAGGCCGATTTCCGCTTTTACAAACTGTGGTTCGTCAATATGAACCCCAATATCGAATACCTCATCCGCAACGTCTCCGGCGAGTACAGCCTGGCCACGGAACTACTTGGCGGAGGGGGGCGCAAACGCATGAACGAGCGTTTCTATCCGGACGGCTGGGTGGAGCGCCTGCCCTCGGAAAGAGCATTCAAAAAAGATATCAGTGAGATGCGGGTGAATGAACGCCACCCCATCCGCTCGCCAAAGCGGGAAGGATACCTGGAAAAAACCGTGGCTTACCTCAGGCAGTTCGGGCAGGTCGTGATCGTGCGGCTGCCGGTATCCGGGGAGATGCTGGAAGAGGAAGACAGGATTTATCCCGGTTTTAATCAATTCGTGAAAGGTATCGCCCAGAAATACGGGCTCTCCTATTTTGATTTTTCCGGTGACGGAGCTGACTACGCTTTCTACGACGGCCACCACCACCTCGACGGCCCAAGCGCGCGGGCCTTTTCCAAAGTGCTTGCCGAGAGGATTAAAGGAAAGGCCCCGTCCTCATCCTCCGGCCGTGTAAAAAGCGTGAAGGCTTATCCTGGCACAGGCACAACCAGGGCGGGCGAAAGGCGGAAGTAGGGAGCAGGAACTAAACCCGCTTTCGTTCTACATCTCAAACTCCTGAACCCGGCGCAGCCTCGTTTCCCGCAATTCCTCGCTCAGGCCCTGCAGGCAGTTGTTGATGTAAAACTCCAGCGCTTCGGCCGAATTCGTGGTGTCGTAGATCAGTTTGCCCTTGTCCAGGATGATGACCCGGCTGGCTACGGCCATGACTTTCCGGATTCGGTTGGTCACATAAATGACGGCCTTGTTCGGTTGTTTGACGTATTCCTGCAAGTGTTCATAACACTTTGCCTTGAAGAGGCTGTCACCGACGGCCAGGGCTTCGTCGATGATGAAGAGGTTGGGTTCGGTGGCTATGGCTACGGAATAGGCCAGGCGGGCTTTCATGCCCGAGGAATAATTGCCGACCGGGCTGTTTAGGAATTCCTTCAGCTCGGAGAATTCGATGATGAAATCCAGCTTCTCCTTCAGCTCCTTTTTTGACAGCCCGAACATGGCCCCTTTGAGGTAGATGTTTTCCAGGCCCGTAAACAGGGGGTTCATGCCTGCGTTGAGGGCAAAGATCGCCGTGGTTTTTCCAACGCCCATGATGTCGACGCTGCCCCGGTCCATACTGTAGATGCCCGAGATCAGCCGCATCAGGGTGGTCTTGCCGGAGCCGTTGGCGCCTATCACAGCCAGTATCTCCCCTTCGTGCAGGTCGAAACTGACGCCGTCCAGCGCCCAGAATTCATGGGGCCGCAGGGCCCCGTTGTGCGGCGGCAGCCCCAGGGATTGCCGCATGACGTCCTTTATGCCGTAATACATGTTGGCCTTCAGGTCTTTGCAGAACTTCTTGGAGACGCCTTTGACGGATACGAGTGTTTTTTGCATGTGTTTTTTTATACCCACGACTGAAGTCGTGGGTTATGATAGCCCGCGATTTCATTAGCCCACGACTTCAGTCGTGGGTATGTGGGTGTTGGCAATGAGATCACGTATTCACCAGCCTTTCCAGCACCCGCTTGCCGGTTGCGCGGAAAAAGGTTAGGGCCAGCAGGAAAAACAAAGCTGCGCCCAGGGTGCAGGCCAGATAGGCTTTCGGGTGGAAAAAGCTGCCGCCGGCCAGCAGGTCCCGGCTAAAGCCGATCAGGTAGGCCAGGGGGTTCCACTGGATGAAGCCGGAGAGCCAGCCGGCCTGTATTTTCGGTGCATAAACGATGGGCGTCAGGAACATCAGCAATTTCATCCCTTCATCGATCATGGTGCAAATGTCCACGGCGACGACCCGGAGCACGGCGACGATCATGCCTATGCCCAGGCCCAGCAGCAACAGGGGCAGCAGAGACAGGGGGAACAACAGTGCAGCCCAACCGAAATGGACGCCGAACAGCAGCAAAACGCCGATGTTGAGCACCATCGGGATGGAAAAGTTGATCAGGTGCACCAGCGTTTTCTCCGCCAGCAGCACTTCCCTGGGGAAGTCCTTCATGATCAGCAGCTTACCCTCATTGGCCAGCGCATTGCTGGTGCTTTTGTATATCTCCAGAAAGAAACCCCAGAGGGAAGTGCTGAGCAGTACGTAGGCAGGGTAGGGGATGCCGGTGTCGCCGGGGTCGACTACGCCCGCCCCGTTGAGGACGATCCACACCAGCACGGCCAGGATGGGCAGAATAAACATCCAGGCCAGGCCGATAAAAGATTTTTTGTATCCGCCGACAATGCTGACGCGCACCAGTTGCCAGGCCAGATAGCGGTAGTTCCACAAGCCCGTCCATGCCTTCGCCACATCTTTGATCATACTTGCCGGGTTTTGTATTCGAAATTTTCAGCTTATACGTACGCAACGGCAAATCGTTGCTTCTCTTCAGAAAAACAAATTACAAAAACGGCGGCAACCTACGCCCCCCGCACCGCCACTGCGATCCTGGAATCTGCCGTGCCGTAATACAGGAACCATTTTCCTTTGAAAAAAGCCAGCCCTTCCAGGAAAACGACATTATTTACCTGGCCTGTTATCTCATAGGGCTTCTCCGGGTGGAAGAAGTGGTGTTCCTGCCTTTGGATCAGGTTTTGGGGGTTCCCGGCATCGAACAGGGCCTGCCCGGCGCTGTAGGTGCCCTCCGGCAGCCCCGGGGCCATTGCAGGGCCGAAGTTTCTGCCGTTGTAGATCAGCAGGATTCCGGCATCCGTGATCAGAGCGGGCGGGCCGGGTTCCACCAGGTCGGAGTCGAAGTAGCCGGGGCGGAAGGGCAGGATGGTTTTCAGTTCTCCCTTTTCGTCTTCAACGGCCTGCCAGCGGATCAGGTCGTCGGAGGTTGCCAGGTGGATGTTTTTATCGCCCCAGTACATCCAGTATTTGCCGTTGATCTTTTCCGCCACCAGGCTGCCTCCCTTCCGGCGGCTGGCGATGGCGCCCGACTTCGACCACATATCGCGGTATTTGCTGTCGCCGAAAACAGAGCCGTGTTTGCGCCAGTGGAACAGGCCGTCCGAGCTGGCTACGAACAGCCGGGCCTTGTCGCCGTCGTAAGCGGTGTACGTCATGATGTACCGCCCGTCTTCGCTTTCCACAATGCGCGGGTCTTCCACGCCGCCTTCCCATTCCCATCTTTTCAGGGAATCTTCATCGGGGTACAGGATCGGCTCCGGATAGCGGTAAAAAACCAGCCCGTCGGTGCTCACGGCAATCCCCAGGCGGGAGGTGCCGGCAAAGCGCCCCACCACGTCCTCCGCCCGGTAGATGAGGAACAGGCTGTCGTTGCGCACCACGGTAGCTGGGTTGAACACGTCTTTTTCCGCCCATTTCACTTCCGTCCCGCGGATGGGGCAGCGGAAGCGGAGCGTATCTACCGGCCCCAGGACGGGATTGTAGGCGTCGGCCTTTTCGAAACCCAGCATAACCCAGCTGCTGTCGGGCCGGGGCGCGGGCTGTTGCCCGGCGCCGGAGGGTTGCTGCCGGCAGCCGAAGCCGGCGAGGATGAGGGGCAGAGAAAACAAGCTGAGGTGAATAAGTTTCATGAGGCTTTCATTTTTTCAAAACTAGCTTCTTTTCCACACCATGCCAACGATTTTCCAGAAGTAATCCGCAAAATCGGGCGCCAGGCGAAAGCCGACGACCAGGGCGGCAAACAGGATCGTAATGGCGGAAGACCGCACCAGGATATCCAGGACGAAGTGGTAGTGGATGACAGGGATGAAAAGATTCACCACCAGGCAAAGGGCGCCGGCGCCCAGCACCTTGGCCATATTCATGGAAAAGGGGTGCATCCGGTAGTGCCTGTACAGAAAGGCCTGGATGAACACGTTGATCAGAATGATCGTCAGGGCGGTTGCTATGGCGGCGCCGTTGATGCCGAAGGCTTTGATGAATATGAAATTGGTGATGACCGTCAGCAGGGCCGTAAGCGCCTTGAAGGCCAGGTCGTAGCGGTACTGCGGCGAGTAGTTGATCAGCAGCCCGTTGTAGCCGTTTACGGTGTGAGCCAGTTGCCCGATGCCCAGGAATATGGCCACGTACTGCCCCATGCGGAATTCTTCCCCCAGGATGGCCACGATATTGTCGAGGTTGATGGCGATGCCTGCGAAGATGAGCACGCCTGCAGTGAAGGTGTCCAGTGCGGTGCGGGAGTAAAGTTCGCGGATTTCAACAAAGTCCTCGCGTTTCCAGGCGTCGGCCAGGATGGGGGAAACGATCTTGGACAGGCCCTGGTGGGGAATGGTGATGACGGAGGCGAAAAAGGAATACACCACGTAGATGCCGCCATAGCTGAAGTCCAGCAGGGCGGGGATCATCAAAATGTCTATCTTGGTAGTGATTTTACTGCCTATTGTTGCAAAAACGGAGTAAAAACTATAACTAGCGATCTGTTTGAAAAAGGGCGTTCGGAAAATGCCGAGCCCCGCCCTGAAATGGAGCTCCCCGATATATTCCGCAAAAACTACCAACCCCAGGACACTCAAGGCGAAGCGCCAGGCGTAATAGATGATGAACTGTTCCAGGCTGATGAGCCCGAAGTAGTAAAGCAGGATCAGCGCCAGGGCCGTAAGGCGTGCGAAGACATCGCGGAAAAAGGTCGGGACGCGCGGGCGGTACAGGGCCGCCAGGTAATTCTCAAAGAGTTCCAGATAACAAGTCAAAGCCAGGGTTACGATGAGCAGCCCGTAGTAGGTTTCGATGTAATACTGGCTCTGCTCGGCGCTGTATAGCTGCAGGATAGGCCCCTTGGCCAGCAGCACCAGCCCCGCCGTCAGGGCGATGCCGATCGTTCGCAGGATGAACATGAACCCGAAGTAGCCGCCGTGCTGCTGCTCTTTGTTTTTGAAATAGGGGAAAAAACGGATAATGGCGGCATTGCTGCCGAAACTGGACAGCAGAATGAACAATCCGGATAATTCGATCAGCCATTGGGTGAACCCGAGGACCTCCTTGCCGACAAAGCGGGGAAACAGGATGGAATTGTTGACGAAACCAACGATCAATCCGACGGCCATAAACACTCCCGACCCGATGCCTTGTCGTTTTATGCTCCCCATTAAGAATCAGCATTAAGCGCGATGAATGTATTCATTCTTTGCTCCGGCAGAAGCGGCTCCACCACATTTATCCGGGCCTGCCAGCACATAGACAACTTTTCCGCCGGCCACGAAACCCGCTTCGCCCTGCTCGGCGAAAGCCGCCTGGATTTTCCCGACAACCACATCGAAGCGGATAACCGCCTGAGCTGGGTGCTCGGCAAGTTAGGCAAAAAATACGGCACCGATGCCTATTATGTGCACCTCATGCGCGACATCGGAGAAACGGCCGCCAGCTTCAACCGCCGCTGGGATTACCCGGGCAGCCTCGTCCGGGCCTATACCCAGGGCATCCTCATGGCAGGCGAGCAGCGGGGGCTGAAATACTGCCGCGATATGCTCGAAACCATCCACCACAATATCGAATATTTTCTGCGCGACAAACCGAACCAGATGACTATCCACCTGGAAAATATCCGGGAAGATTTTCCCCGCTTCTGGGAATGGATCGGCGCCGAGGGCGACCTCGATGCCGCGCTCCGCCACTGGGACATCCGCTATAACCAATCTGAAAATCTCGGTATCTTCGGCCGGTTCATCGATCTTTTCAAGCGATAAAACGCATGGGACACAAGCTATACACTACCTTCGGCTTCTTTAAAGCCGCCATCGCCCTGTCGGGCATTTTGATCATTTTGCTGGCCATCCTGCAGTGGGGCCTGGGGCTGCCTCTTTTCCTGCCCGGCATCGCCCTGCTGCTGCTGGCCTTTGTGGTGCTCGGCTTCCGGATACTGCAGCTCATCTACAAATTCCAGCTCAGCCGCATTCACGATACCAATCAGGTGGAGGCGCTGTTGTGGCTCTATTCCCGCTTTACGCCTTCCGTCAACCTGCCCGCCATGCGCGAAGTGGCCGGCTCGCCGGATTTCCTCAAGGTGCTGGTGGAGTATTTTTACTCCCATCAACCCAAAGTGATCGTCGAAGCCGGTTCGGGTGTTTCCTCCATCATCCTGTCGGAAGTGCTGAAAAAGGAAGGCAGCGGCGCCCGCCACTACGCCCTCGACCACCTGGAAAAATACGCCGGCCTGACCCGCGAAAAGGTGCTCAACCCCAACAGCGAAGTGCTGTACGCCCCGCTGAAAGACTACCGGATCGGCGGCAAAAACTGGAAGTGGTACGATGTCAGCGTCCTGGAAAATGTTGATCAGATCGACATGCTGGTCATCGACGGCCCTACGGAGGATATCCAGCCGCTGGCCCGCTACCCGGCGCTTCCACTGCTGAAGGGCAAACTCAGCGACAAGGCCATCATCATCCTCGATGACACCAACCGGAAGGACGAACAGCAGATCATCCGCCTGTGGCAGCAGGAATTCGGGCTGGAGGCCAAGTCGGTTTTCACGGAGAAAGGTACAGTAGTAATGTGGCGGTGAAGGAGCAAGGGCGCCTCCGTTGTGTTTGTCCTTATGAACATTTAACAGTCTTTTCATTTTATTCCAGGATATGGCGATTCAGGTAAGGAAATACCTCATTTCAGTTGAGAATTATCACAAAATGGCGGCAGCCTAAAGGCTCAGTATTTTGGGCTGGAAATAGGAGTTGATCAGGTGCTGGGCTGATACCTTTAGTTTTGCGAGCGCTTTTTCAATTTGCCGGAAAAACTACCCTTGCTTCCCCCACTTCCTCAACTGGTTCAGCACTGCCGAGAAGTCCCTGGGCAGAGGCGCTTCGAAGGCCATCGCCTCGCCGGTGGCGGGGTGTTCGAATTCCAGTTTCCAGGCGTGCAGGGCCAGGCGGCTCATGAGCGGTTGTTCTTCCTGCCCGCGGCCCAGGTGGTAGCCGCGCTGTTTGATGTCCGATAAAAAGATGGCCGCGCGCCGGCCGTACATTTCGTCTGCGGCCAGGGGGTGGCCTATGGAGGCAAAGTGAACCCGCACCTGATGGGTGCGCCCGGTCTCGATCTCGGCTTCCACCAGGCTGAAGAAACGGAAACTTTCCAGCAGCCGGTAGTGGGTGCGTGCAGCCTTCCCCCTTCGCGCCACCATCATCTTTCCGGGATGCGCGGGGTCTTCGGCGATAGGGCTGTCGATAAGGCCTTCGCCCTGGAGCAGCCGGCCTTCCAGCAGGGCGAGGTAGGATTTTTTGGTGCGCCGCTCCTCAAACTGAAGCGAAAGATGCCGGTGTGCTTCCTCGTTGCGGGCAAATACGATCAGCCCGCTGGTGTCGCGGTCGATGCGGTGCACCGTCCACACCTTGCCGTAGCGTTGGTTGAGCAGCCCCAGCAGGCTGTGGGCGTCCTTGTCGTAGCGACCGGGAATGCTGAGCAGCCCCGCCGGCTTGTTGGCCAGCAGCAGGTGTTCGTCTTCGTAAATGATATCGGGTAGCAGCCGGGACATAGGGTTTCAGAGATTTTTGAAAAAATGCCTGCGGCGGGCGAAATAGGACCAGACGATGCTGCCCCTGTAGCGCCCTTCCTGTTCCCGGGCCGGGCCTATGCTGTGCTGCCGGACCAGTTCAACGACGCGGCGGCGCTTTCGCAGGGTATGGCGGAAGTGCGGGAAAAAGGCCCAGTGCGCACGCACAATGGAGCGGATGTGGGAGAACTTTCCCTGAGACAGGAACAACAGCGCCGCCAGCCCATCCAGCAGCAGGCGCAGGGGCAGTATCCATGCCAGGCGAATCGGCTTTTCGTTCTTCAAAAGGGTGTAAAGGCTGTTGCGGAAATTCAGGTAAACCTTCCGCGGGGTGTGGTAGGAAAGCGTGCCGCCGCCTACATGGTACACCACCGAACCGGGTTGAACCATGACCTTGTAGCCCGCCCTTTTCATCCGCCAGCAGAGGTCGATCTCTTCGGAATGGGCAAAATAATCGGGGTCGAAGCCTTCGAGGCCCTGGAAAAGCTTGCTGCGGACGAAAAAGGCCGCGCCCGTGGCCCAGAAAATTTCTTCTTTTTTATCGTACTGCCCTTCATCCTTTTCGGTGATGGCGAAAATGCGCCCCCGGCAAAGCGGATAACCCAGCGCGTCGATCCAGCCGCCGCAGGCGCCGGCGTATTCGAAATAGGGGCGGTTGTGGTAAGCGAGGATTTTGGGCTGACAGGCGCCGACAGCAGGGTCCCTTTCCATCAGTTCAATGACGGGCTCTATCCAGCCGGGGGTCACCTCGACATCCGAATTCAATAGAATGTAATATGGGGCATCCACATGCCGCAGGGCCAGGTTGTAGCCCTGCGCGTAACCGTGGTTGCCCCGAAGGTCGATGCGCCGGACTTCGGGGAAGTGCTCTGCCAGGAAAGCCAGGGAACCGTCGGTGGAGCCATTGTCAGCCACCACGACTTCGCAATTGGGGTAAGTGCTGGCCAGTACGCCGGGCAGGAACTGCTCCAGGTAGGCCCGCCCGTTGAAGTTGAGGATCACTATGGCAGCCCGTGGAAAGCGGCTCATTTTTTTTTCCCACCCAGGATCCGGACTGGATTGGAGTATCTGATGGGCCTGGCTTCGGTCTTTTTCCAGTTGCTTTTTCAGGGCCTCCAGCCCGTCGAACTGCCTGTCGTCCCGGATGCGTTCCACGAGTTCCAGCTGCAACTGCTCGCCATAGATGTTTTTCTCGAAACCGAAGATGTTGGTTTCAATGGTCCTGTTCCGAAACTGCCTGAGGGTAGGCCGGTCGCCGATATAAAGCATGCCGCCGTAGCGCTCCTTGTCGTGGTATACCCATGCGGCGTATATGCCAGGCGGCGGCACCAGCTTGTGTTTTTCTCCCGTTTCAAGGTTAGCGGTTGGAAAACCGATCCCGCTTCCG
This sequence comes from Bacteroidota bacterium, assembly GCA_963169455.1. GTDB lineage: Bacteria > Bacteroidota > Bacteroidia > Chitinophagales > Saprospiraceae > JACJYE01. The sequence goes on from CAUJDW010000070.1 coordinate 49,208, forward strand.
ATCTTGTTGCCATGGGCCACTGTGCCGCTGAGGGGGAAGTAATGCCCCAGGAGGCGCCGCGCGGCGCCCATGTCCCCGGCCTCCAGCGCGCGCCGCACCTTGGTGGAGCTCACGGTGATGTCCTCGACCTCCTGTTTGGGGATCTCGACGACGCTGTAACCGTATTCCGCCCCGTACCACTTCAGGTAGTTGATGTCGCCCTGCCGGTTCAGGCCGAAACGGTGGTCGAAGCCGATGACGATATAGCGGGGGTGGAATTTCCCCACCAGAAATTTCTGGATGTATTCGTCTGCGCTGAGTTGCGAGAATTCAATGGTGAAGGGCACAACCACCACATTGTCTATGCCGTAGCGGTGCAGCAACTGCACCTTCTCGTCGGTCGTGGTGATCAGTTTCATGCTGTCATCCTTGGGATAAACAACCAGGCGGGGGTGGGGATGAAAGACAATGACTACACTTTCGCCATCAATGCTTTCCGCCAGGCTGATAACCTTCTGCAGAATGTGCTGGTGGCCTATGTGGACCCCGTCGAACGATCCGATCGTTACTACGGCATTGCGAAAAGGAGGAAGGTGGTTCAGGTCTTTAAACACTCTCATGGCAGTGCAAATGTAAGCGGAAAACTGTTCTATACCCTCAATTGTTTGTACTTTTGTATGGTTAGGCTTAACAACATTTAATCCAAATCCAAATTATTTGCCGTGAGCTTCGATAAATCCAGGATCGTCAGGGCGCTTGCCAAAGTGATGGATCCCAATACCGGCCAGGACATCATCACCGTAAACATGGTGCGCGACCTGGAAGTGGACGACAGCAATATCAACTTTTCACTGGAGCTTCCCTCCCTGGACGCCAGGAATAAAGCGGAACTCAACTTTGCCTGCATCCAGGCCGTCCAGGAGGTTTACCCCGGCGCGAATGTCAACGTGCACATGATCGCCCGCACGCCCAATGCACAGCAGCCGGCCAGCCCCCTGCGGCAGATACACAATATCATCGCCGTCGCCTCCGGCAAGGGTGGGGTGGGCAAGTCCACCATCGCCGTCAACCTCGCGCTGGGCCTGAAAAAACTCGGCGCCCGGGTAGGGCTGATCGACGCCGACCTCTACGGCCCCTCCATCCCGACTATGCTCGGCCTGAACGGGCAGCGGCCAAAGGTACAAACTGTCTACGATCAACCCAAGATGGCGCCCCTTCAGGCTTACGGCATGCCCGTCATGTCCATCGGGTTTATCATCGAGCCGGAACAGGCCGTCGTGCTGCGGGGGCCGCGGCTGGCCGGCATCATCAAGCAGTTCTTCGAAGACACTATCTGGCCTGAACTGGACTATCTCGTCGTCGACCTGCCTCCGGGCACCGGCGACATACAGCTCACCCTCGTGCAGACCGTGCCCGTGACGGGCGCCGTGATGGTCACCACACCACAGGATGTCGCAGTAGCCGATGCCATCAAGGCCATGAACATGTTCCTCTTGCCTTCGGTTAATGTACCTATACTTGGGGTCGTGGAAAACATGGCCTGGTTCACCCCGGCCGAATTGCCGCAAAACAAATACTTCCTGTTCGGGGAGGGAGGCGGCACGAAACTGGCGCAGATGAGCAACTCAGTGCTGCTGGGCCAGGTGCCCATCGTACAAAGCATCCGCGAGTCAGGCGACAACGGGCGCCCGGTCGTGCTCAAAGACGTGCCCCAGGCTTCGGAGGCTTTCATGAAGGTGGCGGAAAATACCGCCCGCCAGGTGGCTGTCCGCAACGAAATGCTGGCGCCCACCCAGATCGTAAAGTTGAACGGCTAGCCGCCCGCTGGGCCAGTAGCCAAACCCACGGCTTCAGCCGTAAGAATCCGTAACCCACGGCATCAGCCGTAACCCACGACTTCAGTCGTAACCCACGGCTTCAGCCGTAAGAATCCGTAACCCACGGCTTCAGCCGTAACCCACGGCTTCAGCCGTAACCCACGGCTTCAGCCGTAACCCACGACTTCAGTCGTAACCCACGACTTCAGTCGTAACCCACGACTTCAGTCGTGGGAAAAACCCACACCATGTCAGGCACAGAAAAAAAGAAACTCCTGCACCGCATCGACGAAGCCCTCAACGACGTCAGGCCCCACCTTGCGGTCGATGGCGGCAATGTGGAAGTAGTGGACATCACCGACGAAAAAGTCGTGAAGATCAAATGGATCGGCGCCTGCAAGGACTGCGGCATGTCGAGGATGACCCTCAGAGCGGGCATCGAGCAGGCCCTCATCGGCCGAATCCCCGAAGTAATCGGAGTAGAGGCGGTGAACGGGCTGGAAGTGTGAACGGGCTCAGGGCTTGCGCATAACCACCACTACAGACCTCGCGCGGACTTCCGCCGTTTTGCCTTTCACCAAAGGCGCATCATCCATCGCCAGGCACCCATCCTTTCCCGCTGCATCGGTGTCGATAATCCGTCTCCATTTTTGTTTTCCCCCTGGTAATTCAAAATCGAGTGCCTGCCAGTAAGCATTGATCATCACATGCAGCTGGTGGCCGTAGGCCTTGTTGTCGAGTGTGAAGGCCAGCGAGTGTGAGTTTTGGGCCCAGTCGGGATGATAAAGCCTTGTACCGTGGAAGGTGCAGCTGGTGCCGTCCTTCTGCCCGGGGGCGTTCCAGTAGCGCTCCTCCTGGAAGAATTTTCCGGACAGGTTGAAATGAATAAGCCTTCTGGTGAATTCCAGCAATTCCGCGTTTTCCTGCACCAGGTTCCAGTTGAACCAGCTCGTTTCGTTGTCCTGGCAGTAGGCGTTGTTGTTGCCCTGCTGGCTGCGCCTGGCCTCGTCGCCCATCAGGAGCATGGGCGTTCCCTGCGATACCATCAGCAATACCAGGAAGTTTTTGATCTGCCGCAGGCGCAGCCGTTCGACGGCAGGGTCGCTGGTGGGGCCTTCCTGTCCGCAGTTCCAGCTGAAGTTGGACTCGGCGCCGTCCCTGTTGTTTTCGCCGTTGGCCAGGTTGTGTTTGCTGTTGTAGGACACCAGGTCGTTGAGGGTGAAGCCATCGTGGCAGGTGACGAAGTTGATGCTCCGGTTGGGGTCGCGCAACAGAGAATGGAAGAGGTCAGGGCTTCCGGTGATCCGCTGGGCAGCTTTCGTCGCCATGCCCCCGTCGCCTTTCAGAAAACGGCGGATGTCATCGCGGTACTGCCCGTTCCACTCCGCCCATTTATCGCCGATAAAAGACCCGACCTGATACTGGTGAACATCCCAGGCCTCGGCAATGATTTTGGTGGAAGCCAGCACGGGGTCCGATTCGATGGACCAGAGCACAGGCGGGTTGTCGATCGGTTTGCCGTCCTCATCACGGGATAAGACAGAGGCCAGGTCGAATCGGAATCCGTCCACGTGCATTTCGGAAACCCAGTATTTGAGGCAGTCTGTGATCATCCGGCGCACGACGGAGTGGTTGGCGTTGAGTGAATTGCCGGTGCCGGCGAAGTTGTGGTAGCGGTGGAAGTTATCTTTTTCCAGCAGGTAATAAGCCCTGTTCTCGATGCCTTTCAGGGATAGTGTAGGGCCTGTTTCATCCCCTTCGCCGGTATGGTTGAATACGACATCCAGGATGACTTCGATGCCTGCCTTGTGCAGGGCCTTGACCATGTCGCGGAATTCGTTGATCCGCCCGATCGGGTCGGGCGTGCTGGCGTAAGCGTGATGGGGGGCGAAGAAAGCGATGGGGCTGTAGCCCCAGTAATTCGCCAACTCCTCGTTTGGTGCATCAAAAGGGTCGAATTGCTGTACAGGCAGCAGCTCGACTGCCGTAATGCCCAGTTTCTGGAGATACGGAATCTTTTCGATGAGCCCCCGAAAGGTTCCCCGCCATTCCTCCCGCACCCCGGATGACGGATGTTTGGTAAAACCACCCACGTGCATTTCATAGATGATGGATTTGGAGAAAGGGTGCCGGAGCGGCCGGTCGTCTTCCCAGTCGTAATGGTTGGGCCCGACAACCACGCTTTTGATGGCGCGGGGGCAGTTGTCGCCCGGCTGAATAGCGGCCTCCCTGCCATAGGAATCCATGACGACAGCCCGGGCGTAGGGGTCGATCAGCACCTTGTGGCTGTCGAAGCGGTAGCCTTCTTCCGGAATAAAAGGCCCATGGACGCGCCACCCGTACAACTGGCCCTGCCGGATGCCCGGAATGAAAATGTGCCAGTAATAAAAAGTCTTGTTTGTTTTGGGGTCAAGCAGGTAAGCATGGCCCGGGTAACAGTGCCCATCGGGGCTGAACAGGAGAAGTTCCACCGCCGTGGCGTTTTTGGAAAAGAGGCAGAAATTTGCGCCCTCATCGTAAAGTGTAGCGCCCAGAGGAAAGCTTTTGCCGGCTTTTGCCTTTATCGTTTTCTTCATTGTTCGTGTTGGCGGGTTCAAGATAAAGCTATTCGGGTATTTCGGCCGAATAATTCCAAAGCCTGCCTGGGCACAGGGCTCACGGCAGGCTTTGTCATGCAGGCAGGGAGATCCATGTACGCTCTAAACGGCCGTGGCTTCTTTTTCCTTCATTTTTTGTTGTTCCAGGTACTTTTCCAGCAACTCCGGCGCCTTTTCGAAGATGCCGGCGAAATTGCTCTTTGCCCTGGTGGACACAAAGCTGATCTCATTGCCGTGGCTAACCAGGAAGCCGATGGGTTCGATGCCCATGCCGCCGGCGACGCCGATGCCTTCGCCATGGCCCTGCTGGTTGGGAGCAGCGCCTTCGCCGCCGCCCGAGCCAAAGCCCATGCCAACGCGAATGACAGGTACGCAATTGAACTCGCCCAGTTGAAACTGTTTGCCGACTACCGTTTCCGTTTTGGCTTCCGACTTGAGAAACTCGGTGATCTTCGGAAGCATTTCTTCAAAATTGATTTTCATAGAAACACAGGTTTAAGGGTTGAGAAAATAAGTGAAAAGGGCTTCCCCGCTTTACCAAAAGAACGCCCGGGCCATTTTCCATAGTTGGTTTTTCACCACCAGCCGGCATTCATTTCTTCCCTCGAAGTTGACCAGAACCCGATGGCGCAGTGGTTTGAGGATGTACAGAATGGGGAAAAGCCAGGCATTCCACACATAGTTGCCACTGTCCAGTTCCAGCTTGAATTCCTGGATAGTGAATGTCCCGAGAATGCGCCTGATCTTGCGAAAAGGCGCTCTGCGGGCTGGTTTTTTGCTGCTGGCTTTCGCTTTTTTATCAGCCTTCCCCGGGCTGGGGTGCAATGGGTAAAAATCCTTGCCCCAGGGCCCTACCTGAAGATGAAGCACGATATCGTCCGGTGCAAACAACACCTCGGCGCTTCCGATTCCCCACCACCGGATGCGGTACTCATTGACATAAGTATCGACAATTAAAGAAAAGGGCGCTGCCAGTATCCAGGCAAGTAAGATGAAAACCAAGCCGAGAACAATGGCTAAAACCATGGTTCCTTACCTTTTTGCGCCGCCAAGGTAATGGCAGGGCCTGTTTACGGGCAATGCGGTTCGTCATGCCCGGAGGGTGACATTTATCAGGGTATATAGCGTGGGGCAAGGCTGCTTGCGGCCCTCAATACTCCTCGCATGGCCCGGGCTTCCAGCTCGTCAGGCCGGCGGCCCTGGCGAAGCAGTCGTTGGAATAGGTCTTGCCGTCGCAACCGCAGACCGGGTCGTATACTTCAATGCAGGCCATATCGGGATTTATCTTGCTCTTGTCGATGCAATCCCCGGAGGAAACCGCCCGGTTGCAGGTGGCGGCCAGGCATAGCATAACGGCGAAAGAAAGCAGTAGTGGCTTCATTTTTTCAGGGAAGATATAAAATTGCCGGCTTTGCACTTACAAAAGCAGGCATACAACAAACAAAAAATGACGGCCGTTAAATCTCATGGCGGCTTCTTCCCGAGCCGAAAAGCTCTTTTTGCCAGGCCCCGGAAAGCAGGGGATTTGTTGGAACTTAAATTTTCTTTATATATTACCACAGTTTTCGGCGGAAAAGGCATGTTTCGGCTACACTCCTTAAATTACATATTTGAAAACACAAGTTTATGAAGACAATTGCAAGAGCCCTGCTATCGCTGGTTGTCGCCCTTAACGCCTGTTCTCCCCTTTTCGGGCAAATCAGCCGCGCGAACAAGGACTACGAACTAGGTGCTTTCAACCTGGCCGTGCGCTCCTATCTGGAACTTCTGGAAAAAAGGTCAGCCAATTATGAAGCCATGGTCAAACTGGCGGACTCATACCGCTACCTGAACCAGATGGAGGAGGCCCGCAGTTGGTTTGAAAAGGCAATCCGGGACAACAAGCTGGAAGGGGAATTCCTGTTCAAGTACGCCCAGGTGCTGATGGCCCTGGAGCAGTACGATAAAGCCAGGGAATGGTTCCTGGCCTATGCCCGCGTCAATAAGGACGACGCAGCCAGAGCCAATCAGTACGCACAGGCCTGCACCTTCGCCAAAAACACGGCGGGGCAGTCCTCTTCCTACCTCGTCAGCAATGAGTTTATCAACACCGTCTCTTCGGATTTCGGGCCGGCTTTCTATGGCGACCAGGTCGTCTTCTCTTCATCCCGGGCAGACATTCTTCCGCCGGGGTCCAGCTGGACTGGTAAAGCAAACAACCAGCTCTTCATCGCCCGCCTGGGCAGCAACGGCTTCCTGGAGTCTCCGGTGGCCATGCAGAACATGAAACGCGAAGGGCTGGTCAACATCGGGCCCGTCTCCTTCAGCCAGGACGGCAAGACGGTCGCCTATACCAAAAATAACTTTATCGACGGCACCCGCCAGATTCCTCACGGAGGGATGGAGCTGAGCCTCTCGGTCGCACAGATCAACCCCAGCGGCGAGTGGGCAGAAGACAAACCTTTCCCCTTCAACGGCTCGGGCTTTTCCACAGCTTACCCCAGCATCTCGCCCGACGGCAACGCCCTGTACTTCGCTTCCAACCGGCCCGACGGATACGGGGGATTCGACCTCTATGTGTCCTACCGCATGGGCAATACCTGGAGCACGCCCGAAAACCTGGGCCCCAATGTAAATACCCCCGGCAATGAAATTTCGCCCTTCTTTGACGGCGCGGCCCTCTTCTTCTCCTCCGACTGGCACCAGGGCCTGGGAGGTTATGACATCTTTCAGGCAGAGCAGGCCAATGGGCGCTGGACCCGCGTCATCAACCTGGGCAACCTCGTCAACTCCTCCCGCGATGATTACGGTTTTGTGTTTGACAATTTCCGCAACATCGGGTATCTGGCCTCCAACCGGCCCGGCGGCCGCGGGAATGAGGACCTTTACAAGGTCTTCAAATCGGCGGACAATATCGAGCTGCGTGTGCGCAACGCCTCCGACGGAACGCCCGTGCCCTACGCCACGGTCGATTTCACCAACTGCGGGGAGGGTTTGTTCCGGGCTGACAGCCGCGGCCTGTACTCTTTCCAGGCCGTTGAAGGGCTCAACTGCGATATTGTCATTCGTTCCGACGGTTACAACGACGCCGTGTTCAAGTTGTCCACACTCGGCATGCGGCAGAACAGAAGTTATGACATCATGCTGAGCCGGCGGGGCGAGGAGTTCGTGGGGAAAATCCTCAATTACGCGACCCGCATGCCCGTGGCAGGGGTTGCCGTTTCCGCCACCAACCAGTCCACCAACAGTACGATGGAGGCCAATACGGATGTCAACGGCGATTACGCCCTGGCGCTGAGCCCCAACTCCAGTTATGTCGTCCGTTATTCGCGCCCTGGCTTCAGAGACATCAGCCGCACGGTATATACGGCGCAGGTAGGTGACCCAAATATTCTTGGCGTTATTTCGATGTTGCCCATCGCCATGGACCCCAGCAATATTCCTGACGTCATCAGCCCGGGTGGAGACCTGACGCCCAAAGACGCCGCTCCGGCGGGCCCGGCCATAGCAAGCGGCTACGCCGTGCAGGTGGCTGCCCTGAGCAAGCCCGGCCTGGACGCATTCTCGGGCCTGACGAGCCTGGGGCAGGTGTATTCCAAGTATGAAGGCGGCAAGTACAAAGTCCGCGTCGGTGTGTTCGGTACGAAAGCCGAGGCGGAGCGGGTGCTGGCCGGTGTTAAAACCAAAGGCTATAAAGGCGCTTTCGTCACGGAGGAGGAAGGTACTGTTCCTGCTGCTCAACCCAGAGGCGTAGCGGAATCCACCGGCCTGGTAAGCCCTCCGGCGCCTGCCTCCGGCCAGGGGCGCTACCTGGTTCAGTTGGCCGCCTATAAAAACCCCCAGTGGTTTAACCCGGCCGGGCTGGAAGGGTACGGGTCTATACTCGATGGCCAGCGCGATGGGCTCACCATCAAATACCTGGCCTACTTCAATGATATCGAACTTGCAAAACAGGCCTGGCAGCGCGCCAAATCCCTCGGCTTTACCACGGCTTTTGTAGTGGTGGATATCGGCGGGGGTGAGTACCGGAAGGTTTATCCCTGAGGGGAATGCCGAAAGCAAAAAAACATGAGTCATCCCGAATTATGGAAATGACCTCGGAGAGGTCAACCGTTTGTAGATGAATAATTTAAAGCGTGAGACGACCTCGGAGAGGTCGAACCTTAAATGCTTCATTGCCGGAATCTTGCCCTTGTGCGACCTC
>CAUJDW010000071.1 GCA_963169455.1 Bacteroidota bacterium
GAGGTATTCCTCCTTGAACGCCCTTTTTTTATGGTGCTCCTCTTGGTTATGGATATAATTTGCAACTGCTCCCAATTGGGGATCGTTGGCAGGGGTGTGGCGGTTTCGGCTTTGCTATAGATGTGTGATCCCTTCGGGATCTTTGGCAAGGGTGTGGCGGTTTCGGCTTTGCTATAGATGTGTGATCCCTTCGGGATCGTTGGCAGGGGTGTGGCGGTTTCGGCTTTGCTATAGATGTTCGATCCCTTTGGGATCGTTGGCAGGGGTGTGGCGGTTTCGGCTTTGCTATAGATGTGTGATCCCTTCGGGATCTTTGGCAGGGGTGATTTGATGCGTCCGGCATCATTCGAGAGACTGTTCAGAGCTTTTCAACGTTAAACATACAAGCTCAAATAATTGTGTCGACACCCCAGAAAAGCCCGGTTATCAGGGGAACCTGAAACCTGAAACCCGAAACCTGAAACCTGAAACCCGAAACCCTGAAACCTGAAACCTGAAACCTGAAACCTGAAACCTCCAGGGAGACTAGGAGACTGGGAGAGGGGGAGACGAGGTGAACCTGTGGCAACCCCCTGGAACCTGTAACCTGAAACCAGCCCGTCCCACCGGGGTTCTGCTACCTGCTTTAAACCTCTGGCTCAGCCAGGCTTGCGCATCTTCAGCAGATAGACATGCGGGGCGCCCGGCATGGCCCTGCAGCGGTACATGCCGTTGTCCAGCTTTTCCATATTCGGAAAACAGTTGTATGGGGAGCAGGAGTATTCCCGGAATATTTCCAGTTGCAGCCCGCGTTCCAGCAGGGGGGTGAGTATTTCTGAAAAGCTGTGCTGCCAGGTATATTCCGTGTGGGTGTTTTTTCCGTCGGGTTTGGCGTAAGAGCCGGTTACCGTTTCTATGACAGGTTTCCCTTCATTGAAGTAAGGGTACTGATAGCTCCCGTTTTCCAGGTTCATCATCAGGAGGGCGGGGTGGAATTCCACGATGCAGAAAATGCCGCCGGGCCGCAGGCGCCCGGCTACGGCGTCCGCCCAGCGTTCGAGGTTATCAAGCCAGATCAGCGCGCCATAGGAGGTGAAAACGATATCGAAGCTGCCTTCGAGCCTGCCTTCCAGTTCCAGGACGTCGGACTGGACGAAGCGGGCGTTCAGGCCGAGGCGCTCGTTCAGTGTGCGGGCCGTGGCGATGGCCGTGGCGGAAAAATCGACTCCGGTGGCCTCGGCGCCCAGGCGGGCCCACGACAGGGTGTCCTGCCCGAAATGGCACTGCAGGTGCAGCAGGCGTTTGCCGCTGACGTCGCCCAGGGCCTCCCGTTCGAAAGGCATCAGGGAGCTCTTGCCCTGCAGGAAGGCTTCCATATCGTAAAGTTCCGTTTCGGGGTGGAAGGACGCCCAGTCATCCCACAATTTCTGGTTGGCTTTCAGGTATTCCTGCTCCATTTGTACAGATGGTTTTTAATTGCGATATTGGAACCCCAATTTAATGCAAAAAATTCCGGAACATGTCAGAAACAAAAAAAGGGCAGGCGCCCGCCAACCAGTTGAATATCGAATTGCCCGAGGAAGTTGCGGAAGGCACTTATTCCAACCTGGCGATCATTTCCCACTCCAATTCCGAATTCGTTGTGGATTTCATCCGCATGGTGCCCAACGTGCCCAAGGCCAAGGTGAAAGCCCGCATCATCCTGACGCCCCAGCACGCCAAGCGCCTGATGCGCGCCCTGGCCGACAATATCAAAAAGTTCGAGGCCCAGTTCGGGCAGATCGACGAGCCGGAACAGCCGCCCTTCCCGCCGATGAGTTTCAATACGCCCAAGGCCCAGGCATAGCGGTAAAAAAGATTGTTCATACTTTTTTGCCCGCCGTTCATCGAAAGAATGTGGCTTGTTTTGCAACCTCTCTTACTTTTGTTTCGTCATAGAGGCAACTGAAACGGATTGCTTCATTGTCAAGACAAAACCCGACTGCATAATGAAAAGAGAGATCACCCTCCTGACGGGCATGCTATGCCTGTTCGCCACTTCTGTTTTTTCCCAGAACAGCCTTACCGGCAGCATTTCCGGCAAAGTGGCGGGCCCTGAAGCCGAGGCCCTCGAATTTGCCAACGTCATGCTCTATTCCCTGGCGGATTCCAGCCTGGCCAAGGTGGAAACCACCGGCCCGGCAGGCGCTTTTACCCTGCACCGCGTGGAAGAAGGCCCCTACTGGCTGGAAGTCAGCTATGTAGGCCTGCCCCCTTATCGTTCGGAATCCTTCGAACTGGCTGCCGGGCAGGACCTGCGGCTACCCGATATCCATCTTCAGGAAGCCGTCAACGAACTGAAGGAAGTCGTCGTCACCGCGGAGCGGCCGCTGGTGGAAGTACGGCCCGACAAGATGGTCTTCAACGTGGAGAACACCATCAACGCCACCGGCAATACGGCCATGGAACTGCTCCGGAAGGCTCCGGGCGTGGTGGTGGACAACAACGACAACATCAGCCTGCTGGGCCGGAGCGGCGTGCAGGTTTACATCGACGGCAAGCCTTCCCCATTGGGGGCGGGCGACCTGGCGGCCTTCCTGAAAACCCTGCAGAGCAATGATATCGACGCCATCGAGATCATTACCAACCCCTCGTCCAGGTACGACGCGGAGGGCAATGCCGGCATCATCAACATCCGCCTGAAAAAGGACAAGCGCCTGGGCGCCAACGCCAACCTCAACATGGGCTACTCCGTCGGCAAGGTGCCCCAGTACAACAGTTCGCTGAGTGGCAACTACCGCACGAAGGCGCTGAACGCATTCGGCAGCTACTCCCTTTTCCGGGGTGAAAACCAGAACTTCAACCAGTTCTTCCGCCGTCAGTCGGGCCAGTCCTTCGACCAGTACGCCCTGCAGGGAGGTGACTGGACGAGCCACAACTTCAAGGCCGGGGCCGACTTCTTCCTCGGCAAAAAACACACCATCGGCTTCCTCGGCTCGGGCTTCCTATCCGGCACGAACTGGGGCAGCCAGAGCAACACCCGCATCGCCAGCCTGGAAACGGGGCAGGTTGAGAAAATGCTTTTCGCCAGCAGCGATGACGACAACCGCAATGACAACCTGAATTTCAACCTCAACTACCGCTTCGACGACAGCCAGGGCAAAATCTGGAATGTCGATGCCGACTACGGCCAGTTCCGCAACAGCCGGGAGAACTACCAGCCCAATTACTACCGCGACCCCAGCGGGGAGGTATTGCTGGAGCAGCGCATCAATTCCACCGATGCGCCGACCGATATCGACATCTACACCTTCAAGGTAGACCACGAGCGGCCCCTGCTGGGCGGCCAGATGGGCGCAGGCCTGAAAATGGCCTACATCGGCACCGACAACTTCTTCCGCTTCTATGACGTATATGACGGCAGCCCCGTTCTGAACACGGATCTGAGCAACGACTTTTTCTACAAAGAGAACATCAACGCCGCCTATGTCAACTATAACCGGAAGATCAGCAAACTGGGCCTGCAACTGGGCCTGCGGGTTGAACAAACCAACACTACCGGCAAACTGGACAGCCACCGCGATGGTGAGGACCAGCGCTTCGACCGCCACTATGTTGACTTTTTCCCTTCCGGCGGACTGACTTTCGCCCCCAATGAAAAGAACAATTTTCAATTGTCATACAGCCGCCGCATCAACCGGCCGTCCTACCAGGACCTCAACCCCTTCCTGGGCAAGATGGACGAGCTGACTTATGAGCAGGGCAACCCCTTCCTGCAGCCCGAATACGCCAACAACATCCAGCTGACGCACAGTTTCAACTACCGCTTCAACACCAGCTTCAGTTTCGGATACACACAGGACCTGATCACCCGGATCGTGGATACGGCTCAGGTGGATGCCGCCTACATCACCTGGCTCAACCTTGCGGAGCAGTACAATTACAGCCTCAACTTCAGCGCGCCGCTTACGGTGACGAAGTGGTGGAGCGCTTTCACCAGCCTGACCGGCTCCTACACGGAAAACAAGGCCGATTACGGGCAGGGGAAAACCGTCGCCCTGTCCAAACCCACCTTTAATATCTACAGCCAGCAAACCTTCCGCCTGCCCTGGGATTTGTCGCTGGAGGTTTCCGGCTGGTACAATGCGCCTTCCATCTGGGCCGGCACCTTCGAAATGGAGTCCATGTGGAGCATCGATGCGGGCGTGCAGAAGAAAGTGCTGAACGGGCGCGGCAACATCCGCCTGGCCGTTAGCGATATCTTCAAATCCAACGAGTGGAATGGCGTCACGGAATTCGGCGCCTTGTACATGGAGGCCCGCGGCGGGTGGGACAGCCGCCGTTTCCGCCTGAACTTTTCCTACCTCTTCGGCAATGAGCAAGCCATGGGCGCGCGCAAGCGCTCCACGGGCCTGGAAGAAGAGCAGAACAGGGTGAAGCAGGGTAACAACTAAAAATGCGGGCAGGGAGGCCTGTTTACAGGCGTTCCCCCCCGACAAAGGCCTTTTCGAGCAGGGCGGCCAACTTCTCAGAGGAGAGGAGTTGGCCGCTTTCGTTTTTCCTGTACCGCATGCCTGCAATTTTGACTACCCCTACGCCCCGGGCCAGCCATTGTTTCAGTTCCTGCCCGATTACCGGGCCGCCGGGCCGGCGGTGTTCGAAGGTGGTTGTGATTACCAGGCAATCGCCGAAATTGCGCAGGTGGCTGGAGCTCGAGTCGTGCCCATGGACGCGCACCGTGGCGGTGAGTTGGCCGGAGCCGGTGCGGCGCCCCTTTTCGAAGGTGGTGTAAGCTGACTGGCCGGAATATTCCCCGCCCTGTTCCACCACGGCGGGCGCCAGCAGGAGGGGCTTTTCCAGGACGTGGGCAAAACCCTCCACTTCCCCCATCTGGTGGATGGCCCATCCCTGCAGGGAGTCAAGAGACCAGAGCTGGAAGGAATTGCCGTTTAAAACCTGTTTGAGCATGCCTTCAGGCGCAGCTTCGAAGGTAAACAGCATGGGCTCGTCCGCTTTGGCGGCAGGCAGGGCATAGCGCAGCTGCAAGGTGTCGCCGGCCCGGCAGGGCAGGTAATCCGCCAGCAGGAACCGGTTTTGAGCTGCCGAAGCAAGCGAACAAAGCCCGGCCAGAAGGAGCAGCCCGGCGCGCATCACTGGAAATTCACCAGTTCCACCTCGAAGATCAGCACGGAATTGGCGGGGATGCCCGGCCTGTCGAAGGGGCCGTAGGCCAGGCCCGAAGGGATGAACAACCTGCCTTTGCCCGCCTTCTTAAGCAGGGGAATGCCGATCTGCCAGCCCTGGATCACATTGCGCAGGAAAAAGATGGCGGTGCCGTTGCCCTGGGTCTGGTCGAAAACCGAGCCGTCGAGCAGGTAGCCCTTGTAGCGCACCTGCACTTCCGAATTGATATTGGGCGAACCTCCGCTGCCCGGTTCATCGATGATGTAGTACAGGCCGGAGCTGTGGCGTTCGGCCGTGAGCTGGTTCTCCGCCAGATAAGCTTCGATCACTTCCTCGTCGATCTCGGATTGAGGGCGCTCCTCCTTGCTGCAGCCCATGCCGAGCAGGAGCAGGGGCGCCCATAAAAAGGCCAGGTACTTCATGGTCGTTTTTTTTTCGCAAATATAGGCCGAAGGGGGCGTCTTCCGGAAGTATTTTGTGTTAACATGCTCTGGGCCTGCCCGGGGCGGCGCATTTCTTTCCGGTTCCGGAGCGCCGTGGGCTTTGCCTTACGGAGAATTTCCCTATTTTTACTCGTGCTGCCGCGATAACCGCCGGCCGCGCCAGAGCGCCCTTCGCGAAGAAAGGCGCCCCTCGAACCAAAATGAACCATCCAATGAAAGAAGATTTTTGCGTATTCCTCGATGCCGGCCATGGCGGCCTGGACAAGAACGGGAAGTATGTAACGGCTCCCAGCAAACAGTTTGAACACAGCCAGGGCTCCTTCCACAACGGGCGCTGGTTTTACGAAGGTGTGTGGAACCGCAGCCTCACCAACCGCGTCGCCGCCCGGCTCAGCGGGCTGGGCATCCCCAACATTCTGGTCAGCCACGAATACCTGGACCTGTCGCTTGCCTACCGCGTCGATATGGCCAACTGGTATCACCGGAACTTCAAGAAAGGCCTGTACATTTCCAACCACGCCAACGCCTCCGGCTCCGGCGCCGCCCGCGGTTTCGAGGTCTATACCTCCCCGGGGCTGACCACTTCCGACCAGGTGGCCGAAATCCACTGGAACAACGTCAAGAGCCTGCTGGAGGACCGGATCAGTTATCGCAGCGACACTTCCGACAATGACCATGATAAGGAAGCCCGCTTTTACGTCCTCACCCGCACGGTGATGCCGGCCATTCTGGTCGAGCACCTCTTTTTCGACAATTTCCAGGACGCCAGCCTGCTGATGGATGACGAGATCATCGAGCGATTCGCCGAGGCGCAGGTGCGCACCGTAATCACCTATATGAACGGGCTTTGACAGTCGGGATAAACTTCGGAAGTTTATCAGGAAAAAGACGAACAGCCTGGCGGGAGGCCCCCGCCGGGCTGTTCTGTCCAAAAAATTACGCGATTGTCAGTATGCTTATACGCGGCCTGTGAGGCGAGGTTTCACCCGCCGGTTATTTTCACGGGCTGCATTGACATAAAATTTCTATTTTCGGGACAAAAAGTAAACATGCGATCTTTCCGTATAATGATGCTGCTCGCTCTGGGGCTGTGGATGAGCGCCTGCGGCGGCAACCAACCGGCTGAAACAACTACTGACGAAACCATGTCTGATATTGACAAACGCCTGGCCAAGTACGTGTCGGTGCGCCTGACGACAGACCTGAGCGTGCTGAGCGACAAGGACAGGCAGATGATCCCCATCCTGATCGAAGCGGCGAAGGTCATGGATGAGCTCTTCTGGTATGAGGCGTATGGCGACAAGGAGGCCCTGCTGAACAGCCTCACGGATGAAAAGCTCAAGCAGTTCGCCCTGGTCAATTATGGCCCCTGGGACCGGCTCGACGGCAATGCGCCTTTCGTGGAAGGGGTGGGCCCCAAACCGGCGGGCGCCAATTTCTATCCGGCGAACATGACAAAGGAGGAATTTCAGGCAGCCGAACTGGAAGACAAGGCCAGCCTGTACACCTTCCTGCGCCGGAACGAGGAGGGAAAACTCATCACCGTCCCCTACCGTGAGCAGTTCCGGGAAAAGATAGAAAAAGCGGCCGGGCTGCTGCGCCAGGCCGCTGCCCTGGCCGATGATGCCGGGCTGAAAAACTACCTGGAGCTTCGCGCCCAGGCCCTTTTGTCGGACGACTATCAGGCCAGCGACCTGGCCTGGATGGACATGAAGGACAATCAGATCGACGTGGTCATCGGCCCGATCGAGACCTATGAAGACCAGTTGTTCGGCCACAAGGCAGCCCATGAGTGTTACGTGCTGGTCAAGGACATGGCCTGGAGCCGGCGGCTGGAAAAATATGCTGCATTCCTCCCCGAGTTGCAGGAAGGCCTGCCGGTGGCGGCGGCCTATAAAAAGGAAAAGCCCGGCAGCGACGCCCAGCTCAATGCCTATGACGTAGTGTACTATGCCGGCGACTGCAATTCAGGGAGCAAGACCATCGCCATCAACCTGCCCAATGACGAAGAAGTGCAACTGAAGAAGGGCGCCCGGCGCCTGCAGCTCAAAAATGCCATGCGCGCCAAGTTCGACAAGATCATGTTGCCCATTGCCGATATGCTCATCGACGAGAGCCAGCGGAAGCACATCACTTTCGACGCCTTTTTCGCCAATACCATGTTCCATGAGGTGGCGCACGGGCTGGGCATTAAAAATACCATCAACGGCAAAGGCGCCGTCCGGGAGGCCTTGCTGGAACATGCCTCCGCCCTGGAAGAGGGCAAGGCCGACGTCCTGGGGCTGTATATGATCAAACAGCTGCACGACAAGGGCGAACTGGAAGGGGACCTGAAGGATTACTACACCACCTTCATGGCAGGCATTTTCCGCTCTGTGCGCTTCGGCGCTTCCAGCGCCCACGGCAAGGCGAATATGATCCGTTTCAACTTCTTCCAGGAAATGGGCGCTTTCGAGCGCAACCCGGAAACGGGCGCCTACCGGGTCGATTATGAAAAACTCGAGCAGGCCATGGCGGCCCTTTCAGAAAAGATACTGACCCTTCAGGGCGACGGCGACTACGAAGGCGTGGCGCGCCTGGTGGCCGAAAAAGGCGCCATCGGCGGGCAGCTCCAGGCCGACCTGGACCGCCTGAGCCAGGCTTCCATCCCGGTTGACATTGTCTTTGAACAGGGGGCGGATGTACTGGGGCTGGAATGAGGTAGTATTGGGAAGGCAGCCGGCAATGGTTAGTCGTCAGACGGCTCAAAGCCGTCTGTCGACTTAATCTTCCCGGCAGGAAGCGCCAACCGGCATTTGATGCAAAAATTAACTATTCAGGTTGGAACGCGGGCCACAGGCCCGCGGTGCAGATTGCCGCTAAAGGAGTCCTGAATAGTTGCCAAGAAAAGTAAAATGCGATTGCCCCGGTCAGCCGCGGCATATTCACCTGGAAAATCCGTTACTTTTTGTATTTTTGAGTGTCAGAAAAAAAGCCCTGGAGGCCTATTGTCCTGTCCCTGCAACCTACCTTCATCCCCGGCAGCGTGGTATTGAGCTGCCGGATGCAGCCCTGGAGGCTTCCGTTATTTTGTTCAGATCAATTCGCGTCCCATGAGGCAGTTCTGTTACTTATCCATTTTTCTGCTGAGCAGTTTTCTCACTCTTTTTTCCGCGCAGGCGCAGGTGAGCGCCGGAGGCAGGCCCTTCAGCTTTTCGGAATCCTTTCAGGCGCGTTACGGCCGGCAGCCTGTAGAAGAGGTGAAAACGCCGAAACTCAACCTGAAGCGGATATTGAAGGAAGATGCCGAGCGCGGCGGTTCCCGCTTTGCCGCCCCCTTGAAAGTATCCTTCAGCCCTGAAAATTCAGGAAGCTGGGCCGAGCTGGAAGACGGCAGCCTGCTCTGGCGCCTGAAGCTGAAATCGGAAGGCGCTCTGGCCATTGCGGCGCTTTATGAAGATTTTCACCTGCCGCCCGGGGCCACTTTGTTTATGTACAGTGAAGACCGGCGCCAGGTGCTCGGGGCCTATACTTTTCAGAACAACAGCCCCTCGGGGCGGTTCCTGACGGGTTTTATCAGCGGCGAATCCGCTGTCATCGAATATTACGAACCGAAGGCCGTTCGCGGCCAGGGGCGTTTCCGCGTATTCCGGGTTGAGCACGTTTACCAGCGGGAAAACTTCCGGGCCGCGCAGGACGCCCTGCAGCCTGCGTCCCTGCTCAATTTCGGTTTCGGCGCCGCCTTTCCCTGCCACAAGAATGCTAACTGCCCGGAGGGCAGCGGCAGCAACTTTGACGCCCAGAAGCGCAGCATCTGCCGCATCATCATGATCATGGACGAAGGCACGGTCTATTGTTCGGGCAGCCTGATGAACAACACGGCGGAGGATGGGAAGCCCTATGTGCTCAGCGCGTATCACTGCTATCAGGGTTACACCCCCCAGTACGACCTGTGGCGCTTTGACTTCGGGTACCAGTCGCCCGCCTGCGCCAACCCGGCCGAAGAGCCGCCTTACAATTCGGTGCTGGGGTGCGTGCTGCGCGCCAGCCGCCAGCCCAACGATTTCCTGCTGCTGGAGGCCACATCGCCAATCCCTCCCTCTTTTGATGTATATTTCAACGGCTGGAACCGTCAGGCGGCGGCGCCCGACTCGGGCTTTATCTTCCACCATCCGCGGGGCGATATTAAAAAGATCGCGCGTTTCGACCAGCCGGCCGTCATTCACCCGAATCCGCTGAACTGGGGCGGGGGCATTACCACCCCGGCTAACCACCATTTCCGCGTAGTGTACAGCCTGGGCACTTTTGAGCCGGCTTCTTCCGGGGCGCCCCTTTTCGGCCCCGACGGCAGGGTGGCCGGGCAGTTGCATGGCGGAACCCTCAACAGCAACTGCGGCCCGACGACGACCGGTTACTTCGGCCGCCTCAGCCTTTCCTGGGCCGGCGGCGGAACCCCTGCGACGCGGCTGAGCAACTGGCTCGACCCCCTCGGGCTTGGCCTGGACACGCTGGGAGGCATGGATCAACCCGCCGGTGCGACTGCCGGCATTTCCGGGCGGGTGGCCAATGAAGCCGGGCAGCCCATCAATGGCGTGAAGATATATCTCAGCGGCCCGCTATCCGATTCCACGACTACCGGGCCGGACGGGCTCTACAGCTTCAGCGGCGTGCCGGTGGGGTCGCCCGTCGCCTTCGCCCTCGAAAAGCAGGACAATTATCAGAACGGGCTGTCGACACTCGACCTGCTGTTCATTTCCAAGCACATCCTGGGTTTGCAGCCGCTGAGCAGCCCCTACAAAATAGTGGCCTCCGATGTCAACAGCACCAACAACCTGACGACCCTCGACCAGATCGGCATCCGGAAGGTGATTCTCGGGATCGACCTGGCCTTCCCCAACCGCCCGGCCTGGCTGTTCTTTCCCGAAATATTCACTTTCACAAACCCCGCAAACCCATTCCTGGACACCCTAAGCAACACCTGGATACTGTCCAACTTTACCTCTGATATCAGCGGGCTGGACTTCATCGGCATCAAATCGGGCGATATCGACGACAGTGCGAATACGGGGAATTAGGGCAGGGGCTCGATGAATTCGAACTAGCTGTTCCGCAGTTCTTCGATTTTCTTCTGGATTTTTTCCGCCTCTGCGATTTTTGCCGCGTAGGCTCTGAGGTCGCCGCTGCGCTGGATATGCATGGCCTCTTCCATCAACTTCCGGTATTCCTTCTCCAGTTGCCTGATGGGGTCTTTTTTGAAAAGTCCGAACATGTGAAATGGTATTGGTAACGGAAGGCAGAACAAAGCCGGCGGGGGAAGGTTTAAAAAAAAACGGACACCGGGAAAGCCCAGGTGTCCGTTTTTTGCTCCGCGCAGGCTTAGGTTCAATTATCCGCCAGCACTTTCTTCACCAGGTCCGCGGCTTCTTTGAGCAGGATGGCCGAGTGGACGGCGAGGCCCGACTGGTCGATGATCTCTTTGGCCAGGTCGGCGTTGGTGCCCTGGAGGCGCACGATGATGGGCACGTTGATGTTGCCCATGTTCCGGTAGGCGTCGACCACGCCCTGCGCTACCCGGTCGCAGCGGACGATGCCGCCGAAGATGTTGATCAGGATGGCTTTGACGCGGGGGTCTTTGAGGATGATGCGGAAGGCCTGCTCCACCCTGGCGGCGTCGGCGGTGCCGCCGACATCGAGGAAGTTGGCCGGTTCGCCGCCGGAGAGCTTGATGATGTCCATGGTGGCCATGGCCAGCCCGGCGCCGTTGACCATGCAGCCCCCGTTGCCATCGAGGTTGACGTAGTTCAGGCCGAATTCCTTGGCTTCCACTTCGGTGGGGTCTTCTTCGCCGGTATCGCGCATGGCCTCCAGTTCGGCATGGCGGTAGAGGGCGTTGTCATCGAGCGACACTTTGCAGTCGACGGCGATGATGCGGCCGTTGCCGTCGCGCAGGCAGGGATTGATCTCGAAGAGGGTGGCGTCGGCGCCTACGAAAGCCTTATAGAGCGCTGTGACGAAGCGCGTCATTTCCTTGAATGCCGCGCCTTCGAGCCCCAGGTTGAAGGCGATCTTGCGCGTTTGGAAGGCCTGAAGCCCGAGGGTGGGGTCAACGTGTTCCTTGTGCACCAGGTGCGGTGTTTCTTCCGCCACCGTCTCTATGTCCATCCCGCCTTCGGTGGAATAGATGATCACGTTGCATTTCTTTTCGCGGTCGGTGAGGATGGAGATGTAGTATTCCTTGCACGCATCCGGGTTGGGCAGGTAGGCGTCTTCGGCGATGAGCACCTTGCGCACCAGTTTGCCCGGGCCGTTCATGCCGCCCGGCGTCTGCGGGGTTTTGAGCATCATGCCCAGGATGTTGCCGGCATGTTCTTTGAGGCTGTCGAGGTTTTTGGCGAACTTGACGCCGCCGCCCTTCCCGCGCCCCCCGGCGTGTATCTGCGCCTTGACAATGGCGAAAGGAGAGCCCGTCTTTTCGGATATCTGGCGATAGGCGTCCACTGCCTCTTCCATGCTGTCGGCCACAATGCCTTCCTGAATGGCCACGCCGTAGCTCTTGAGCAGTTCTTTTCCCTGGTATTCGTGCAGATTCATCGTTTTGGTGTGATTGGTGAAGCGTCGCAAAAGTAATGGATTTTTGTCGGGCTGCTAAATTTTTATCCCTGGAATTCGGTTGCAGTTCAATGCCGGGGAGGAGGGCCCGGCCGCCTTCTGCCCGCATTGCAGGCAAAATATTTACAATACAAACCTAAGGGCCCGGCCCGGCAAAGCCGGCTGGGCCAATTTTAGCTATCTTGGCCGGTAAAGAAGCTCGTTATGCAAGGATCGGCCACAAATTCCACCGCCTCTTTGACAGCACTGTTGCGCAAGCTCAATACCCCCTGGATGTTGCGCCTGTATTTCCTGCGCCTGCTTCCTTCCTGTTGGTTCTGGGGGGTGCGGGTAAAGGAATGCGGGCCCGGCCGGGCAGTTGTCGCCATCCCTTACGGCTGGCGCACGCAAAACCCTTTCCGCTCCATCTATTTCGCCGCTCTGGCCGGCGCGGCGGAGTTATCCACCGGGCTGCTGGCCCTGATCGCCATCCACGGCAGGGGGCGGGTGTCGATGCTGATCACGGGGCTGGAAATGCAGTACTTCAGGAAGGCCGGGGGGCTCACCACCTTCACCTGCGAGGAAGGAGCGTCCATTCAGCAGGCCGTGCAAAAGGCCCTGGAAAGCGGCGAGGGGCAGGAGGCGCGCGTGCGCACTACCGGCTGCAATGCCGAAGGGGAAGTGGTTTGCGAAGCCTGGTTTACCTGGTCTTTTAAAAAGAAGGCTTAGAAAAGTTCAGGGGCGGAGCTATCTTACCACCATCCTTTCCGCCAGCCTGCCCTGGGGGCTGTCCAGGTGCAGGAAATACAGCCCTGCCGGCAGGCCCGCCGTATTCACCTCCAGCCGGTTGGCGCCGGCCTGAAGGGCGGCGGCTTCCTGCCAAAGCAGTTGCCCCGTTGCCGAAAACAACTCCAGGCGCCCGCTGAAGGAGAAGGCGGATTGCAATTCCAGTACGGCGCTTTGGCCGCTTTCCGACGGGTTGGGGAACAGCCTGGGGGCCGAAATGCCAGCGATCGTATTTACGGCGACGAGGTCTCCGGCCTGGAAAGTCCGGAAAGCCGAAGGCGCCGTGCAGAAGGTATGGCTGTTGTAGGCCCGCACGCGCCAGTAGTACGTGCGGTTGTTCAGCAGGCCGTCGACGAGCAGGTTGGGTTCCGTGCTGAAGTATTCCCTGGCCAGGGCGCTGCTGAAGTTCGGCAGCAGGCTGATCTGTATCACGTAGTGGGTGGCGTTTTCCACCGGTTCCCATTCGAAGTAGGCATCATCAAACTGCACCGTTTCGCCGTCCAGGGGGAAGCTGAGGGCGAGGGGGGCGGAACCGATGGCCGGGGCCGGAACCTGGTTGTACAGGTAATCGGCCTTTTCTTCGTACAGGTTGGCGCGCAGGGCAGCGATCTGTTCGGGTGTGAAGCGGGCCTGGCACTGGTCATCGGCATAACCCATGATTAGGGTGCCGTCGGAACGGAATTTCACCCCGGCGGGGTCAGTTTGTTCCTGCTGGCTTTGTGCGTTGTTGTTGCAGAACCACCGGAAGCTGAGGTAGTCGGGCGAGGTGTCGCAGAATCCGTCGGCGGCGGCCTGGCAGTTGGAGCCGTCCACGAACTCCACCCAGGCCGTGTCGATGATCAGAGTGTCCAGGATGAGGGTGTCGCGGAAGTAGGTATAGTCATAAGTGACAAAGAGCGGAGCAGGGTCGTTGAAATTGTGGGGGACGCTGTTGTCATGGCTCACGCCGCCTTCCCAGCCGAGGAAAGGGTGGGGGAGGGACAGGTTGTGCCCGATCTCGTGCGCCCAGGTATCCTCGTTGGCGTCCGAGCAGCTTTTGTTCATGGCTATTCCCGCGTAGGGCAGGTTGTAGCCGCAATTGCCGGCGGGGTCGCTGACGAAATAGGTGTTTATCGTGTTGGGCACGTTGTTGGCGAACATCATTTCCGCTCCGATCAGGACGGAATCGTGGTTATACCAGGCGGAGTTGTCGATATACCGCACTTCGCCCTCCACGAAGAAGGCGACATTGGCCTCTGCGTAGTCTTCATTCAGTTTGCAGAGCGCGTCGAGCAGTTTGTTGGTCCCGAAGTAGCCTTCGCCGGCGTCGTTGCCCACAATGTGGATGGTAAGGGGCACGTACAGCAGGGTGTCGAGGCTTCTGTTGAAGGCCTGGGGGTTTTGCTGGTATTTTTTCAGCCATTCGGACTTGCCGGCGGGTGCGCCGCAGGGCAGGGGCCAGGATTCTTCCTGAGCGCTTAGCAGGAAAAGCCCGGCAAAGGCCATCAGGCCCGTCAGTACGATTCTTTTCATGAAACTATTGGACTATGATCTTTTGAAATTTTCTTCCGCCGGTGTGTTCGATGCCCAGCCAGTACAGGCCGGCCGGCAGCCCTGTGGTCGGCACGCTGGCCTCGTTGTGCCCGTAGCGGGCGTCCAGCGGCTGATGGCGCACGGGCTGGCCGGTGGAAGTATAGATCGTCAGTTGCAGGTTGAAGGCGTAGGGCAGTTCGAATTCCACCTTTACGGGCGCGCCGGCCGGCAGGGGGTTGGGGTGGAGCCGGAATTCGCCGAGGGAGGCCTGTTCCTTGGTGTTGCTGATGAAGTTGCCGGTGCTGAAGGAGAAGGCTTCCGAGAAGGAGGCGCAGCCGTCAAAGCGGTTGTAGGGCCGCACGCGCCAGCGCCAGCTCCGCTCCGATAGCAAGCCGTCGATCTCGATGGCGGGTTCGGTGCTGTGGTACATGGTGAATGGAATCTCCTCACCCAGCGTCGACAACAGGTTGAGCTGAACGATATAGCCTTCGGCATTGGGAACGGGCAGCCAGGAAAGGGCCAGCGAGCTCACATTGGTGATGAGTTGATCCTGTTCGGGGCTCAGGGGGGCTGCCGGGGCGTTCCCCATCGGCGGCAGCGGCGGCTGTTCGGGGAGCAGGCCGGCGCGCGGCCCTTCCAGGTTGGCCCGGAGGGCGTCGATCTGCCTTTCGGAAAAGCGGTTGGCGCATTCGTCCATCGCATAACTCATCAGCAGGGAGCCGTCGGAGCGGAAAGCCCTGCCATGGGGGTCTTTCTGTACCTGTGCGCTCATTCCGTTGCCCTGGCAGGCCCAGCGGTAGTTGAGGTAGTCGGCGGGCGTATCGCAGAAGCCGTCGCCAGCCACCAGGCAGTTGCTGCCGTCGGCCAGCTCGGCCGGGCGGCCGTTGACGGCAGTGGGCGCCGGCTGGCTGAAATCGTGGCTGAAGCTCTCCCAGCCGTGAAAAGTGTGGGGAAGAGACAGGAAGTGCCCGATCTCATGCGCCCAGGTATGGCTCGTTTCCTCCATGCAGCTTTTGTCCAGCACAACGCCCAGGGTGTAAAAGGCATAACCGCAATTGCCGGCTGCGTCGCCTACGATGTAACAGTTGACGGCGTTGGGCAGGTTGTAGGCCTGCATCATTTCGATGCCCTTTCCGTAATCGTGTTCGAAATACTGGCTGTTGCGGATATGGCGGAAGGGGCCGGAGAGGAAAAAGCGGATATTGGCCGCTTCGTAGTCTTGGTTGAGGGTGCAGAAAGCATCGAGCACTTCGTGATCGGGGATAAACCCTTTGCCTTCATCCGTTCCGACGATATGGACGGCCAGGGGGACATACAGCGTTTTTGGAGAGCGGGGGAATGCCGCCGGGTTCTGCTGGAAATAAACCAGCCAATCATTGAACTCGGGAATCGTCCCGCAACCCCTGCCGGCTTTCTGCGCCGGCAGCGGGCCTGTTGTAAAAAGGATTATCGACGAGATAAGCAGTAGAAACAGCCTCATAAGCTTTTGGGTACTTGCAAGCTCAAAAAAAAATCGCCCAATAAATATAGCATTATTGGGCGTGTGCAGGCTTAATTCCGCCTGTTAATTTTCACTATTGCAAGATGGTTGCTTTAATTAATGCAACTTTTCAGGGCTCCCTGGCGCCTGAATAGTTGCTACGGTTTTTTATAAAACGCATCTCATGACTGAACATCACCCCTTTACCACCCTCCCCCTCGCCACTACCCGCCCCTCGACGGCAAACTGGTAGAAATACACGCCCTTGGCCATTTTATCAAGCGACAACCTCCCAGGCCGCCCGGCCGCCAGCTCAAGCTGCCCGGCCTTTTTCCCCAGCGCGTCAAACAGCAGCAGCTCTCCATTTTCCCACTGCGTGTGCTCGTAGTAAAAAGCCACTTCCGACTGGGCTGGGTTGGGGAAAACCTCCAGGTAAACTTCGGGCAGCAGCGCCTCCTCCAAAGCAACGGCGCTGCAATCGCCGTACATGTTGGCATCCATCCAGGTAAGGCGGTCAGCCAGCCAGCCCTTGAGGAAATCCAGCTCTTCTTCGTAGGTGTCGCCCACGAAACTGTTGGGCCAGACGTACACGCCCAGCACCGGCCAGCGCTCGAAGTTGCGGATGCGGGCCTCTTCAATCAGCTGGGCATTGTCGTCGATGAACTGCAAAAGGCTGTCGGTGTGCAGCCCGGCTTGCCGCAGCTCCTCCCATCGGCACTTCGTCAGGTTGCGGATGTGGGGGATGTTGGACAGGCCGGCGACCCAGTAAGGGCGCAGGTAGCCCCAGTTGGCCCAGGCCCAGGACCAGCCCGAAGGCGCAGGGCTTTCCGTGCCAAAGTCGAAATTGCCGTAGGCCAGGTTGAGGTCCCACAACGGGCCGAAGTGGATCTTGCCGCCGTCGCTGTCTTTTTCCTTGTACATGAAAAAGCTGAGCTTGTAGCCGTCGACGTGTTTAAAGATCTCCGTGGCGATCCAGTAGTCGATCCAGGAGGGCAGGTCGATGTAGTCGTCGTAAAGCTGGCCGATGCCGGGGCCCGCCATGGCCGTCTCGAATTCATTGATGTAATTGCGGAGGTAGTCTTTTTGCACCTGCACCAGGCTGTTATGGGAGGGGTCTTCGTAGCGGTAAAAAACGTCGGTGACGTATTGGGAATACCAGCCGTCGTCTTCGCCGGGGTCGTCGCGGTCGATGGCGAAGATGTAGCCGCCGGTCAGCTCGTCGCCTGCGATGTCTTCGGGCTGGAGTGTAGCGATGTCGACGCGGTTTTTGTCGCGCTTGATCTTTTCCACCAGCACGTACAAGCCCTGGTGCTGCCCGTTGATGAACAGCTCGCACCAGCGCGTGCGCGGCGCGTAGCGGCCCGTCTGCCAGCCGATGTGGTACGATAGCACGTTGCGCATCAGGCTTTTGTCGGAGTAGGGGCCGTGCAGCACCCAGTCGTTCTCTTCGGGCATGCCCAGGAGGGAAACATTGTTGTTTTCGCCGTTTTCGTCCTGGGTTTCAAAGCCGTAGCCTTTTTTGGGAAACATCTGAGAAGACGAGCCCCTGATCTCGATGGCGATCTTGCCGTCGTAGCCGTTGAAGGGGCCGGCCAGGTAGTTGCGCTCACCGGGGCCGTTGTCGACGATGCCCAGATGCCCTTCGATCCTGGGTTCGTTGGGAATGGGCTGGCCGCCGGTATCGACAAATAGCAGGGGCAGGTTGGAAGAGACGAAAGGCTCGTAGAACCAGTCAGGCACGGGGCTGAAATAGCTGCCCGCGTCGTTGATGGCGAAGGAGAGGAAAAAAATGGACGACATATCGGAAGAGGTCGCGCTGGCGTTGTGCACCTGCACGGCGAGGGTGTTCGCACCCTCGGCCAGCAGTTGCTCCAGCTGCTGTTTGGAGACCGTAAAGGCTTCCGGCAGGCCGCCCTGGTACATCAGGGCCTCCCTGTCTGTGTTGGAATAGGCCCAGTAAGGCGGCGGCAGGCCGGGCGTGCCGATGTTGGCGCGGGCGATCTCCACGCCGTTGAGGTAGGCAACAAAGGCGTCGTCGTAATCGGCGTGCAAAACGGCCAGTTCGAGTTTGGACGTATCGGATACCTGGAAGGTACGCCGCAGGTATACCGAGCTCGCCGGTGCGATGATGGTATTGTCGTCGCCGTCGCCATAGCCGATGCCGCCCTGGCCGGTGTCCCAGTTCAGGTCGTTGAAGCCGGGGTCTTTCCAGTTGGCCGGCGGTTCGGAGGCACCGCTCCTGTAGCGCCAGGTGTTTTGGGAGAAAATGGCCGTTTCCCAGTGGTTGATGGAGGGTTGGGCTGTCGCAAGCAAGGGCATCAGCAGGAGAGCGAGGTGGAGGTTTTTCCGGATCTGCGGCATGGCCTACGGTTTTGGATTCAAAGTAGTAAAAAAAAGAACCCGGAGGCGGGCCTTTTTGATTATCGAAGTGGTAAGATGCCAAACCACTTCCAGATGCTTTTCAGTACAGCCCGCAAAGCGGCTTTACACCTCTGCAGCAGGCCATTCCCGAAAAAACAGCCGCATTCGCTTCGGGCGTGATCGGGCACTCCTTTTTCATCATCGGCGGCGTGACAGAGCACTTTCTGGCTGTGGACGGGCCGCCGGCCAGCGGATCAAACCTGATGATTGATCTCGTTCGCTTTCAGAAAGAATAGGCGTGCTTTTTGCAACTATGAGTTTCTGTTGAGGACTCCTTTGCGGCAATCTGGAATGCGGGCCTGTACACGGCCGGCGACGCAGGCAAAGCCCCTCCAAAAGCTCCCTGCTTAATTCTACTTTGGCACTTTAGATTAGCCAGTCAGTATAGTAAACGTTAATATATTAAAAAGCATGGAGCCTTCTATTTTGAAAAAAAAGCCTGGGCAATTATTGTCTTCGTTATCAAGATTTATTCAAAGTATATCGA
>CAUJDW010000072.1 GCA_963169455.1 Bacteroidota bacterium
ACCCAATATGCCAACGATTTACTGCTGAGCCGATTTATTGCCACGTTTGGCACCGGCTCACAGATGTCAAAAATTAATTCTATCCGCGAGCGCTTCAGAAAACTCGGCAGCATCGCTGCCTGATTCGCCACGGACTATTGACACAGGAGGTGTGCCCGGAAAAAAAGGAAGCGCCTGCCGTGAAGTTTTGCTTGCTTTCCAGCCCGGCCTTCTCGTTGAGTACAAAGGGGCGGGGGCGGCGGATGCTCGTTTTGGCCAGCACCGTAAGCCCGGCGTTGAGCATGGCCACTTCTCCGTAAATGGCCGATATTTTGCCGAATTCCCGGCGGCTCGGGTTGCCGGCCAGAAAAAGCGCCGGCAGCAGGTAGGAGCCGTGCATGACATGGTCGCTGGCCTGGCGCGCCGGCTCGGAACTCAGCCCGACGGCTACCCGGTCAAAACCGTTGACGCCTTCCCGACGGAAACTGTATATGTCTCCCGCGGTGTACAGGTCGGCCTGCTTGCTCAGTATCTGCCCGATTCCGAGAGAGAGCGCCCCGGCGCCAACAATCGCGGTTTCCCGCTTCCACTCCAGCTGATAGGGGCCCTCACCCTGGCCCCACACCGGGCCCTGGGAAATCAGGGCCGCCATCAGAATTGCTATTCGGAACAACATAATATGTTTGGGATGTTTATTTCGCTGAGCCAGGCAATGCCGGCTCAAAACTCAATGAACTCCCAAATCTCCGAATTTATTTTGGCATTCTGTGCGATCTTGATTACAAATGAGGCCCCGGAGCCGAAACTCCGGGGCAATACATTGAAAACCAGCGTAAATATTTCTGAAGGTGGCTGCCCGTCTCGTACGGGCAATTGCCGCCAGGCCGGGGAAAGGCTCAGCGGCTCAGGGCGTTATCACCACCGGGTTGTGTATGGGGGGAATGGAACGCAGGTAGGCGAAAATAGCCTTTACCTCCTCGTCCGTCATCGCGGTATGCGGGCGCATGGGGTAGCGGATGGGGCTGCCGTCAGGGCGCTGGCCGTACTTGAGCGCCTGGATAAAGGCCTTCTCGGAATATCTTCCGATGCCGGTCTCATCATCAGGTGTCAGGTTGGAGGAATAGATCGGGCGCCCGTCCATGTCCAGCAGCTCGTTGCCGCCTCCATAAAAACCCTTCGATTTTGTGGGCTCCTGCTTGTTGTTGGAGGTGAAACTGGCAGAGTGGCAATCGTAGCAGGAATACAGGTCGTCGGCCAGATAGCGCCCCAGGGCAACCTGGTTGAGGGTATCGGGCCTGGAAACGGGCTGTGCCGGGAAGGGCGAGGGCCCGAAAACAAACTTCTGCAGCAGTTTACCCAGAAATGCGAATTGGGAGGCGGGGGGAATGTTGCCGGATGGCTGGACTTTCGTTTCCTCTGACCGCAGGAAGGCGATGATGGACATCAACTCTTCATCGGAAACCCTGGAAAACTGGGGCATGATGCCTGCCAGGCTTCCATCCTTTCTGAGCCCGGTGCGCAGAAAGTAGTATAGCTCTCCATCCGTCCAGCTGCCGATGCCCTGCTCGGGGTGTTGGGTGATGTTGGCGGAATAGAACTGCCCGAAGGCGGGCGGCACATCCTGCATCCATTTGCCGCTCAGCTTGCCGTCGTCGCCGAGGTGGCAATCGTTGCAAAGCATGGAGGCGATGCGGCTGCCTTCCGCGACCCGCTCCGGGCCGGCCTCCACCTGCATGTCAGGGATTTCCCCGACGCTGTACGTGGGCGCCGGGGCAAACTGTATGTAGGAAATGCCCAGCCCGAACAGGATCAAAAGGGCTCCCAGAATGAAAGCGGTGACTTTGAGTGCTTTTTTCATGGTGAATATGGTTTTCTGGTTTAGAAAACCGATCCTCCAGAAAGGCCGCACTTTGGGAGAATTATTTAAGATTCGTTTGTCTGAATAAAGCCCCAATCTCTATTGCCCGGCCGCCAGCTTGCTGTTCCTGCGGCTGTACAGGAAGTAAACCAGCAGCCCCGCCGCCAGCCAGATGAGGAAACGCATCCAGTTGGTGTAACCCAGTTCCGACATGAGGTACAGGCAGCTCAGCAGCCCGAGCACGGGTATGAGGGACAGGTTGCGGAGGAAGGATAAAACCGCAACGGCCAGGGCAACCAGCCCGAAGATCAGATAAGGGATTTTATGCCGGAAGGCGCTCCATGTAAAAAAACTTTCCTCCGAGCCCCGCCCGAAAAATGCCGCCCAGGCTTCCGGATATGTCCACATGCTGTAAACGGCAGCGCCCGCCAGCAGCAGGGGCACGATGTAGCGCCCGTTGATGTAGGGCACCTTGTAGCCCTGGCTCTGGCCGTCGTCCTTCATAAGCAGCACCCCGCCGCAGACGATGACGAAGGCAAACAACGTGCCGATGCTGGTCAGGTCGGTCACTTCTGTTAGGTTCATGAACAGGGCAGGCACGGCGACTACGAAGCCCGTTACAACCGTGGAAAAGGAAGGCGTTTTGAAGCGGGGGTGTATCCGGGCGAAAGCAGGGGGGAGCAGCCCGTCGCGGCTCATGCTCATCCAGATGCGGGGCTGGCCCAGCTGGAAAACAAGCAGCACCCCGGCCATAGCGATCAGGGCGGTGAAAGCGATCACCCCGCTGGCCCACTTCAGCCCAATGTGCTGGAATACGAATGCCAGAGGGTCGCCGACTGCAAGTTCATTGTAGGGCGCCATGCCGGTCAGCACCAGGGCGATCAGCACGTACAGGATAGTGCAGATGACGAGCGAATAGATGATGGCCCGCGGCAGGTCGCGCCGGGGGTTGCGGCACTCTTCCGTAGTGGTGCTGATGGCGTCAAACCCGATATAGGCAAAAAAAACGGCCGCTACGCCCTTCATCACCCCGCCGAAGCCGTTGGGGCTGAAGGGGGACCAGTTTTCCGGATGTACGTAGAAAAAGCCTATGGCAATCACGCCCAGCACTACCGCCAGTTTCAGCACCACCATGATGTTGTTGGCCCGGCGCGTTTCCCGGATGCCGATGTAAATCAGCACCGTGATCACCAAAACGATGAGCAGGGCGGGAAAGTCGGCGATCAGCCGCAGGCCCCCGAGGCTGGGCGCCTGCGTCCAGGCCAGGTAGCCCGGGCGAACGGCCTCGGGAAGGGCCTCCGGGCTGGCGCCCTGAGCCAAAAGCCCGCCGGCCTCCTTAAACGCCCGCGACGCGCTCAGGTAGTCCATGGTCAGATACTCGGGGATGTTCCAGCCGAAGCCGCCGAGAAATCCCGTCAGATAGTCGGACCAGGAAATGGCCACGGCAATGTTGCCGATGGCGTACTCCAGCAACAAATCCCACCCAATGATCCAGGCAATCAGCTCGCCGAAGGAAACGTAGGCATAAGTGTAGGCGCTGCCGGAAACGGGTACCGAAGAGGCGAACTGCGCATAACACAGGGCGGAAAAACCACAGGCCACCGCCGTGAAAATGAACAGCAGCGTAATGGCCGGGCCCCCGCTGGCAGCGGCGTTCCCGATGGTGGAAAAAATGCCGGCCCCTACGATGGCCGCAATGCCGAAAGCAGTCAGGTCGCGCACGTTGAGGGCCTTCTGCAGGCCGGTGTGGGCCTCCTGCTCTTCCAGCGAATGGATCGGTTTTCTACGGAAAAGTGCTCGCATGGGCGGTTTGGGTTTTCTGTTTTTATGAGAATGACAGGGATGGAGCGCCCGGCCACCATCAGCCGGAGAAACCCTTTCGTCTCCCAAAATTCCGCAATGGCCGAGAAAAGCGAATGCCCGGCCCGGACTCCTTGAATTTTACCTCCCGAAACTCGAACTTTATCTTTTGAACCCGCGTTTGCGGGCTATGCCAAAGATAATTAAAACCTTCAGACGTGGAACCTGGAAAAATTTTCGACTACGCCGCCAAAACCATAAAAGAGAAAATCATGAATGACAACAGCGAACGCTCCAAACATGCCGAGACCATCATCCGCAACCACGTGATCTGGTCGATGGGGGCGGGGCTCATCCCCGTCCTGGTCGCCGATATCTTCGCCGTCAGCGCCCTGCAGCTCGACATGATCCGCCAGTTGTGCCGGGTGTATAATGTCAATTTCTCAGAAACCCAGGGCAAGGCTATTGTGACTTCCCTGACCAGTTCGACCATCGCCCGCCTGACCGCCGGCAGCATCGTGAAGCTGATGCCCGTCATCGGCTCCATCATCGGCGGCGTAACTGTTTCGGTGTTCGCCGGCGCTTCCACCTACGCCCTGGGGCAGGTTTTCAAAAAACACTTCGAATCGGGCGGCACTATCCTCGATTTCGACCCGGCGCGGCTAAAAAAACTCTACAAGCAACAATTCGAAAAGGGCAAAAAAGTAGCCGAACAACTGCGCAGGGACGACAAGGCCCGCAAAGAGGCCGAAGAGGCGGAACGCAAAGCCCAGGAAGCTGCCGCCCGCGCCGCCAAAGAGGCCGCCGAGGCTGAAGAAAATCAACCCCTGGCCCCGGAAGGCAAAGACGTTATCGCCCGTCTCAGGGAAATTGCCCGCCTCCGCGACGACGGCGTCATCTCCGAGGAGGAGTTCCAGGAAATGAAGCAGAAATTGATCAGGGAATTTTAGTGTTCCTGGTTTGCCCGGGGTTCCACCATGCTCATCGCAGGCTGTTTAGGTAATCATCCGGGACGCTGGCGCCAAGCGCGCGGGCCTGGAGGGCGTCCTGCAGGGCCTGCTGCCTGTTGCCTGCCTGGCTGTAAAAAGCCGAGCGGTTCAGGAAAAACACCCCCTCGGATGGGTTCAGCTGAATGGATTGGTTGAAATCGGCTTCGGCCTCCGCCATACGCCCGAGGTTCTGATAAAGCGTGCCCCGGAAGTTGATGGCGCTGGCTTCGCCTGGTTTCAGCTCCAGCAGGCGGTTGCAGTCTGCCAGGGCGGGCTCCAGGTTGCGGAGGTAGTAGTGGACGAGCATCCGGTTGTTGAGGGCGTCCTGATAAGTGGGTTCGATTTCCAGCGCTTTGTTCAGGTCTTCCAGCGCCTGCGCGTAGTTGCCCAGCCCGGCATGGGCGGCGCCGCGGTTGGACAGGGGCTTTGAGGCGCCGGGCTTCAGCTCCAGCGCCCGGTTGTAGTCCTCGATGGCCCGGGCGAATTCCCCGCGGTTGAAGTACAGGTTGCCCCGGTTGGAAAAGGCCAGGCTATAGCCGGGATTGACGGCAATGGCCTGGCTGTAGTCCGCCATTGCACCTTCCGGGTCGTTGCCGGCGTTCCGGGCCTGCCCCCGGTTGGTATAGGGCAGGGCAAGGTAGGGCGACGGCTCCCCACCGCCGGACAGGGCCTTGTCGGTCACATCGGTGAACAGGGAAATGCTGTCCTTGAATACCTGCACCCGCTGGAAGGACAACACGCCCAGCAGTATGGTATAAAGCGCCAACCCGATGGCCAGGCCTTTCTGCAGAGCGGGCCGCCGGCGGGCCAGCCAGGTATAGCCCTCCGCCAGCACCAGAAAGATACCGACGGACGACAGGTAAATGTACCGGTCGGCCATGAGCACGTCGCGCACGGCCATGAGTTGCGAAACGAGGATCAGCCCGGTGTTGATCAGGAAAAAGGCCATCCCGAAAACGATGGTTTTATTCCCCCGGCGAGCCGCCAGGTAAAAGGCCGCCGCCATGGCCAGCAGCAAGGCGATGCTCAGGTAATAGGTGACGGGAATCTGGCCCGGCTGCGGGTAGAAATAAAAAAAACTCAGCCTGGCGGGCATCAAGGCCGTAACCCAGTAGCTTACGATGGCGTAAGAGGCAAAAAGCAGCCTTTCACCGAAACCGAAGCGGTAGACGTTCAGGTTGAGCTCTATGCCTTTGGAAGCCGACAGGGTGACGAAGCCGAAAACCAGGGCGAGGGCCAGGTAGGGCGCTTTTTCCAGCAACACCTTTCTGCTGAGCCATTGCCGCCCCTTGAGGTAATCGATCAGCGGCAGGGTGGCCGCCAGCGTGATGGCTTGCTCTTTGCACAGGCAGGCCAGCAGGAAAAGGCCGAGTGACAGGGTGTAATCCACAGCCGCCCTGCTGTTGATAAAGCGCAGGTAAACAATCAGCGAGGCCAGGAAGAAGAGGGTGGAAACGCCAACTTTCATGGAAGCGGACATCCAGGCCACGGATTCCACCTGCATGGGGTTGAGGGCGAAAAGTGCAGCCGCCAGAATGGCATAGGCCCTGCCCTTGAAAAGGCTTCCCACAAGCCGGAACACCAGCAGGGTGTTGGCCAGGTGAAGCAGGAGGCTGGCCAGTTTCAGCAGCATGGTGTTTCCGGCGAATATCTTGAACTCCAGCCCCATCAGCAGCATGGCCAGAGGGGCGTACTGGTTGCCGAAAAAACCGGTGAAAAGCTGCCTGATATTGCCCGCGGACAACTGCTGAACCAGGGGGTTGTCGAGGATGTACACATCGTCGTCGTAGTTGATAAACTGGCCTCTGAGCAGGGGGAGGTAGGCCAGGAAGGCGGCGGCCAGTATGGCGAACAGCCAGTAATGCCCGCCCCGCCGGGCGGCGGGGGCCTTTGGAGGGAGAGGCGCTTTTTTTGCGCTTTTTTTGCCTTTACTCATGGGTTTTCGTTTTTTCTGCAGGCGGCTGCACACCGGCCTGTCCTTTGATGAAATAAAGCGGGCGGCCCTTCACTTCGCTGAATATCCTGGCGATGTATTCCCCGGTTATGCCCAGGTTGATCAGCACTACGCCCCCGATGATCAGCAAAGTTAACATAATGGATGCCCATCCCTGTATGGTTCTGCCTGCCAGGAAGGCAAAAAAAATGTACAGCCCGTAACACATGCCCAGCAGGGAAATGAACAGCCCCGAGAAAAAGGACAGGCGCAGGGGCTTGGAGGAAAAGGAGGTGATAGCGTCGAGCCCCAGGCGGGCCATTTTCGCCAGGGAATACTTCGTTTCTCCAAAGGCCCGTTTCTCTGCCCGGTATTCCACGACGGCCTGCCGGAAGCCCATCCAGCTGACCAGCCCGCGGGTGAAGCGGCCGCGTTCGGGGAATTGCAGGAAGGCATCCGCCGCCCGCCGGTTCATCAGCCGGAAATCGGCGCCGGCGGGCTCGATATGCACTTCCGACAGGTAGCTCATCAGGCGGTAAAACAGCCGGGAACTGGATTTTTTGAAAGCGCCGGCCCCCTCATGGTCGATCCGCCGGGTGTTGACGATGTCATACCCATCCCTGCATTTTCCGATCAGCAGGGGAATGGCCTCGGGGGGGTGCTGGAGGTCGCCGTCCATGGTGATGATTAGCGCTCCCCGGGCGTATTGCATGCCGGCAAGCAGGGCTACCTGATGCCCGAAGTTTCGCGAAAAGGAGATGCCGCCCACCTTCGGGTCCTGTGCGTTCAGGGCGGTGACCTGCCCGAAGGTGCCGTCCCGGCTTCCATCATCGACGAAGATGACCTCGTAGTCGGCATCCAGGCCTGACAATACCGGCAACAGGCGCAGGTAAAGGGGGGCTATGTTTTCCTCCTCATTCAGGCAGGGAATGACGATGCTCAGCAATTCTTTTTTTTCCATGGCTTGAAAGGTTTGCCGGCGGCCTGGAAAAGCCTTTCGGCGCAGTTAAATTTGATGCCCCCGGCATGTAACCTCCGGCAGGGCTTTCCCGTATAATCCCCAACATTTTGCACAAAGACACAAAGAAAGGCATTTGGCCGAAAAAAACTATTTGAAATGGCTACACTGACATTGAAACCCAAAGCACAAAGCCTGGCGGAAGAGAATGGCGCTTCCAGGCAGGCCGCCCTGAAGGGGGGGGAAGGCAACTGCGTCGTCTCTTCGGGCACGAAAATAGAAGGCGGTTTCGCTTCCACGGAAAATATCCGCCTGGATGGCGCCCTGGTGGGAGAATTGCGCTGCGACCGGCGCCTGGTGATCGGGGAAGCGGGCCTGATAGAGGGCAAAGTGACGGCGGCCGAGGCCGTCATCATGGGCCGCATTGTAGGTGATGTGGCCGTGGCAGGCGCCCTGCACCTGATGGGAACCGCCCGCATCGAAGGCGATATCAGCGCCGGGTCGCTCATTGTCGATGAAGGCGCCCGCTACAACGGGCGCTGCCAGATCAGCGGCAAGGCTTAGCGCCGGGCGATAAAGGCCTGGCCTCCACAGGTTTGCTGCCCGGCGGCGCCCATGCCCTGCATTACACGCCAATTCTGACTGGGCCCGGATACCGGGCTGAAGGCCAGAGCAATAGGAAATAGCCCGTTTTTTAAGTCCGGTTTGTTTCTCTATCTCAGCGAAATATGGTAAAATTGCCCGTGCCCAAATGGCAATTATTACCTAAAAATCTTTATTATTGCGTCAAAACAAACCGAAAAATGAGAATAGTCATTAACCTGCTTCTGGCCGTCATGGTGCTGGGTTTGATCTGGGTGCTCATCGGCAGTATTCGCGAACCCATCGCGTTCAAGGCTGAAAAGGAAAAGCGCGAACGGGCCGTGATCGACAAACTGATGAAGATACGCACTGCCCAGGAAGCCTACCGCAACATCAAAGGGGTATTCGCTTCTTCTTTCGATGACCTGGCGAATGTCCTGAAAACCGATAGCTTCATGGTTATCAGTATCATAGGCGACCCTGACGATCCGAATTTCACGGGAGAGATCATCTATGACACTACCTATATGGCCGCCAGAGATTCCATCGTCTCCATGGGCATCAACGTGGACTCCCTTCGCTACGTGCCTTTCGGCGAAGGAGCGGCGTTCGACATACAGGCCGACACCATAACCTATCAGAGCACCAACGTGCCGGTGGTGGAAGTCGGCGTGCGCCGGGAAATATTCATGGGGCCCTTCGCCGACCCGCGCTTCGCGCGTTACGACAATAGCTATGACCCCAGGAGCGTTGTCAAATTCGGCAACATGAACGCACCAAATGTATCCGGAAATTGGGAATGATCATAAAGGACATCCAGGAAGATTCTTTAGCTAAGAAGCAAACGAATACCTATGA
The DNA here is from genome assembly GCA_963169455.1 of Bacteroidota bacterium. GTDB lineage: Bacteria > Bacteroidota > Bacteroidia > Chitinophagales > Saprospiraceae > JACJYE01. The sequence goes on from CAUJDW010000072.1 coordinate 8,958, forward strand.
ACTGTCCATCCTGATAGGGGTGGACAGTTTTGATTATATGGTATTGGATAGCCGGCAGCAGGTGCTCGCCCTGAAGAGCTTTGGCCTGGAAGATAGCGGGAATGGGCATCTAAAAGCCATAGAAGAGGCCTTCCGTTCGGACAAATTCCTGCATCAGCCCTTCCGGAATATCCGCGCCGGGCTGGCCGGCGGAAGGAATACCCTGATACCGCTCCGCCTCTATGACCCCAACCAGAACGACGCCTATATCGGCCAGCTCACCGAACTGCTGGCCGGCGAAGAAGCCCGGGCCGACGGGCTGCCGATGCTGGGGTTGTACAACGTTTACACAGCCGACAAGGGCGAAGTGGCCCTGGCGCGGCGGCTGTTCCCCGGCTGCCGCATCTTCCACCTCTGCACTGCCCTGCTGGAAGGCCTGCGCCACCTGCCGGCCCGGGAGGAAGGGTTCAGCATCTTCGCACACCTGAAAGGCTCATTACTGTTCATCATCGCTTTCGAAGGAAAGGAGCTGCGCTTCGCCAATATGTTCCGGTGCCAGGCCGCCAGGGATTTCATCTATTTCGTGCTGCTCGTCTACCAGCAGTTTGGCCTCGATCCGGAAGTGCAGGCCCTGCATTTGTCCGGCCAACTGGTGCGGGAGTCGGAGATATACCGCGAAGCCGTCCGCTATATCCGCCACCTGGAATTCCTGGAGCCACCGGCTTTTTTCCAGTTTGGCCCCAAACTGAGCCAGGAACCTCATTATTTCCACTTCGGCCTGTTGAGCCTCAGCCTCTGCAGCTGAGCCTGCGGCCATCTGAAAAGCCTTTTGACTTTATGCGGATCATTGGAGGGAAGTTCAGGGGCAGGCGCTTCAACCCGCCGGCAAAGAACTGGCCCACGCGGCCGACTACCGATTTTGCCAAGGAAGGGCTCTTCAACATCCTGCAAAACCATTTCGACTTTGAAGAAATGAAGGTGCTCGACCTCTTCGGCGGCACGGGAAGCCATAGCTACGAGTTCATTTCCCGGGGCTGCAAAGATGTCACTTATGTCGATAAGTTCCCCGCCGCCGCGGCCTTCGTCCGCAAAACCGCCCGCGAGCTGGGCATCGAGGACTGCATCCGCATCGTGCAGGGGGATGTGTTCAAATTCATCGCCTTTGAAGGCGGACAGTTCGATTATATCTTTGCCGGCCCGCCTTACGCCCTGCCAACCATCGATACTATTCCAGGCCTGATTTTTCAGAACCGCCTGCTGCGGCCCGGCGGCTGGTTCGTGCTGGAACACGACCCCAGCCACGTCTTCGAAGGGCGCCCCCACTTGTTTCAGGTGCGCAACTACGGAAAAACCATCTTCAGCTTTTTTAAGGAAGAAGACGAAGCCGGAAACGGGAACGCGATGCCGTCCTGATTGGTTTGACAATAAAAGCGATAGATCATGAAACATTGGCGCCTGCTGTGGTTGCTTTCCCTCTTACCCCTGTCTGCTCCAGCCCAGTACGACTTCTCCGGAAGCTGGACAGGGAAACTGACCCAGAAGGAAGGCGGTTATACACCGGAATACGAATTCGAACTGTACCTCGTGCAGAAGGGAAAGAAGATCAGCGGCAGGTCCTACGTGAAAACCGGGCGCATCCACGCGGTCATGGAACTCACCGGAACGGTGGTGGACGGCAATTCCATCCGCCTGACCGAAACCCGCATTCTCGAAAACTGGAAATACGACGACATGGACTGGTGTTACAAAGAGATCACCCTGAGGCTGGCCACCGATGGCAGGCGCCGGAGGCTGGAAGGGTACTGGACGGGCATAACGGGCGCCCAGGCCGTCTGCATTCCCGGCGAGATATTCCTGGCCAGGCAAATACCCCGGGCATGAACCCGTCTCCAGTTTTAAAGCGCCAGGCTTTTTAGTTCCCTTTAAAATGTGATAAATTTGGCAGCTTAAAACAGATACCCCGCGAATGAACATCATTGAATCGATACAGGAGGGCGTCATCAGGGCGGTGAAAGGCTTGTATGGTGCAGAGATTGGCCCGGCTGACATCACCATGTCCGCTACCCGGAAGGAATTCGAAGGCGACTATACCGTGGTTACTTTCCCCTTTACCCGTTTCGCCCGGAAAAAGCCCGATGAGATAGCTGAAGAGATGGGGCAGCACCTGGTGCGGGAAGTGGCCTATGTCCAGAAATTCAACGTCATTAAGGGTTTCCTGAACCTTTCCCTAAGCGATGCCTTCTGGCGCCGCTTTCTGGAAGAAATATGCCGAAATGAGCAGTTCGGCATGCAGCCGCCCAACGGGCACAAGGTGCTGGTGGAGTATTCTTCCCCCAATACCAACAAGCCTCTGCACCTGGGCCACATCCGTAACATCCTGCTGGGGTGGTCCACTTCCTGCATACTGGAAGCGGCCGGTTATGAGGTGGCCAGGGTCCAGGTCATCAACGATCGCGGCATCGCCATCTGCAAAAGCATGCTGGCCTGGGAAAAGTACGCCAATGGCGCCACCCCGGGCTCCACGGGCATCAAAAGCGACCATTTTGTGGGCGATTACTACGTGATGTTCGAACAGAAATTCCAGAAAGAATACCAGGATTGGCAGAAATCCGATGCCGGCCAGGCGCAGCTTCAGGAGTGGCTGGGGACGAATGAAGCCCGAAGGGCGGAAAAAGAATTGGCCCAGAAGCGGGAAAAAGCGCTGAAAGAACTCGAAGGGAAGGTGGCGGCCGGCGAGTTGCCCCCGGGCAGCAGCCTCAGGGAGGAGGACTTCTCCCCCGGGAAATTTTTCTTCAAAAACTTCAAGGACGAATACTTCAACCAGCACAGTAAGCTGGGGGCGGAAGCCCGCGCCATGCTCCGCCGCTGGGAGGAAGGCGATGAGGCCACCGTCGCCCTGTGGCGCCGCATGAACGACTGGGTGTACGAGGGATTCAACGAAACCTACGAAAAACTGGGCGTCCGCTTCGACAAGCTCTATTTCGAGTCGGAAACTTACCTGCTGGGCAAGGATATGATCGAAAAAGGCCTGGAAGAAGGGGTCTTCTACCGCAAAGACGACGGCTCGGCCTGGGCCGACCTCACCGGCGCCAAACTCGACCACAAGGCCGTCCTGCGCAGCGACGGCACTTCCCTTTACATCACCCAGGACCTGGGCACCGCTCACCTGCGCTATCAGGATTTCGGGGTGGAAAAAATGGTGTACGTCGTAGCCGATGAACAGAATTACCATTTCCAGGTGCTTTTCGAACTCCTCCGGCGGCTGAAGGAACCCTATGCCGACGGGCTGTACCACCTGGCCTACGGCATGGTCGACCTGCCCACAGGCAAAATGAAGTCGCGCGAGGGCACGGTGGTCGACGCCGACGACCTGATCGCCGAGGTAGTCGAGGAAGCCCGCAAAAACAGCCTGGAACGGGATACCCTCGCCGGTTTGTCGGCAGAAGAACAGCAAACCATCATCAACCAGATCGGGCTGGCGGCCCTGAAATTTTTTATCATCAAGGTGCACCCCCGCAAACGCATGACCTTCGACCCAAAGGAATCGGTGGACCTGCAGGGGCAAACCGGCCCATACGTGCAGAACGCCTACGTGCGGGTGCAGTCCGTATTGCGCAAGGGCGGCGGCCAAAGCCTGAGCGCCGCCGCCGATTACGATAAACTGGAAAGCCAGGAGCGGGAAATACTGTCGCAGTTGTACGCCTTCCCGGAACTTATCCGGACAGCTGCCGAGGAGTACGACCCCTCTTCCATCGCTAATTATTGCTACGAACTGGCCAAGGCCTTCCACCGTTTTTACCACGACTACTCCATCCTCAGCGCCGAAACGCAGGCCGCGCGGGCTTTCAGGCTGCAGCTCAGCCAGGCCGTGGCCAATGTGCTGAAAATGGGCATGAAACTACTGGGCATCGACATGCCCGAACGCATGTAACATACTGGCCAACGTCCAGAAATTCACATATCCATGAGCGAACTCAAAATTTCGGAAGAGAACAACAAGGAATCCCTGAACTTCATCGAGCAGATCATCGAGGAAGATATCAGAAACGGCAAACATGGCGGCCGGGTGCACACCCGCTTCCCGCCTGAGCCCAATGGCTACCTCCACATCGGGCATGCCAAGGCCATCACCGTCAACTTCGAGATCGCCCAGAAATACGGCGGTTTGACCAACCTGCGCTTCGACGACACCAACCCCACTACCGAAGAAACGGAGTATGTGGAAAACATCAAGCGCGATATCCGCTGGCTGGGCTTCGACTGGGATGACCGCGAATATTATGCCTCCGATTATTTCGAACAACTCTACGAATACGCCCTGAAGCTCATCAGGAAGGGCCTGGCCTATGTGGATGACTCCACTTCCGAAGAGATCGCTGCCATGAAAGGCACGCCCACCGAACCGGGCAGGGAAAGCCCCAACAGGAACCGTTCGGTGGAGGAAAACCTGGATCTTTTCCAGCGCATGCGCGCCGGAGAATTCCCCGACGGTTCTCACGTCCTGCGCGCCAAAATCGACATGGCCTCCGACAACATGCACATGCGCGACCCCATCCTGTACCGCATAAAGCGGGACCACCACCACCGCACCGGCGACAACTGGTGTATTTACCCGATGTACGACTTCGCGCACGGGCAGTCGGATTCCATCGAACAGATCACCCATTCGCTTTGCTCGCTGGAGTTCATCCATCACCGGCCTCTCTACGACTGGTTCATCGAAAAACTGGAGATTTTTCCCTCCCGGCAGATCGAGTTCGCCCGCATGAACGTGGCCTATATGATCACCAGCAAACGGCGCCTGCTCAAACTGGTGAAAGAAGGGTATGTCAGCGGCTGGGATGACCCCCGCATGCCGACCATATCGGGTATGCGCCGGCGCGGCTACCCGCCTGCGGCCATCCGCACTTTCTGCAACAAGGCCGGCGTGGCCCGCAGGGAAAACCTCATCGATGTCAGCCTCCTGGAATTCTGCGTGCGCGACGAACTCAACCGCACCGCTCCCCGCGTGATGGGCGTGCTCGACCCCCTCAAAGTCGTCATCACCAACTACCCGGAGGGCCAGGTGGAATATATGGAGGTGGAGAACAACCCCGAAGACGAGGCCATGGGCTCGCGCACTATGCCTTTCTCCCGGGAGTTGTACATTGAAAAGGAAGACTTTATGGAAGACCCGCCCAAAAAATACTTCCGCATGGGGCCGGGCCAGGATGTACGCCTCAAAGGGGCCTATATCGTGCGTTGCGAAAACTTCGTCAAAGACCCCCGCACGGGGGAAGTCACCGAAGTACATTGTACCTACTACCCGGACAGCCGCAGCGGGCAGGACACTTCAGGCGTCAAGGCAAAGGGCACCCTGCACTGGGTTTCCGTGCCCCACGCCCTGGAAGTAAAGGTGCGCCTTTACGACCGCCTCTTCACCGACCCACAGCCCGACAGCCACGAGGGTAAGGAATTTATGGAATTTTTCAACCAGGACTCGCTGCGCCTTATCGATAAAGCCTACGTGGAGCCCAGCCTGGCCAATGCCGGGCCCGGGCAGCAGTTCCAGTTCCTGCGCATGGGTTATTTCTGCGTGGACACCGACAGCAGGCCGAACCACCTCATCTTCAACCGCACCGTGAGCCTGAAGGACACCTGGGCGAAACTGCAGAGCCAGTTATAGATGGAATCGGTTAAACCGATTCCATCTATCCAAGTGGGGGCGGTTAAACCGATTCCATCTATTAATTACCACCACCTCCGGATGAGAATATCCCGGCTAAACCCATTGGGGAATGTCAGGGTGGCGATGCGGTCGCAGGTTCCGTCGCCGTAGTCGATCGTGCGGGTTATGCTGTTGACGGTGATGGCTTTGACGCCGCTCTCGATCCAGGGGCAGGATTTGCTTTTGACCAGAGGTGTGGTGATCTCGGTGCTGAAGGGCACGCCACGGCGGTTGACTCCGGAGCTGCCGCCGCTGACTTCCACCACATTGTCCATGAATTGCGGGGTGTCGTAGCCCTCGATGGTGACGATGGTGTGGCTGGCTTCCCAACTCGTCACGTCGCCATTGGGGAAGGTAATGCTGGCGTCTTCCACGGTGCGGCTGAAAGTGGGCAGGCCTTCCGCATTGAGCCCTTCGTTGGTGAGGGTTTTGACACCCTGTATCTGGGCGTCATCCACGAAGAAGTTGTCGAAGGTGACGGTGCGTACGGCGCCCGGGTTTTTCAGCGAGTCGGTGAGGGTGACGATGATCACGCCCCGGCGCACGCGGCCGTGGAGCCCAACGCAGCCATCCGTCCCGTAATCGATGGTGATGGTGCGCGGGAAGGAGCCGTCATCCGGCATGACTGTAATTGCGGGGCAATCGTCGTTGGGATCGCGGGTTTCGATCTCGTAGTCCACCTCGTCTTCCGTGTCCTGGAAGAGGTTCATGGCCGTGGTTTCTTCCTCGCTGGCGGCCAGCGCCTCATCGGTGTTGGCTACAGTCTCGGAATCATTTTTCTCACAGGCCGTGAAGGCCAGGGCGAAGGCAAAAATGGCAGCGAAAAAAAGAAATTGCTTTTTCATAATGTAAAACTGTTTTTTCGGCGGGGCGGAAGCCTGGCTTTCGGACAGGCATTTTCCACCCGCTTGTGGTTAAAGGATCAAGGATAATTGGTAGTACGGGAAGCGTGTGCACCGTTCCGGCATATCCGGCTTGTACCGGCGTTTGCAGAATAGACTGGCTGATGGAGGGAAGGTTTAAAGCGAAAGAAAAAAAATCCTGTTTTCCAATCCCGGCTTTTGTCCGGCAAACGGCATATATTTGCCTGGGCCTATGAGTAAGGGAAGACTAATCATCGGACAAGAGCGCTTCGCGCTGACCATCGAACGGCTGTGCCACCAGCTGATCGAACAGCATGGCGCGTTTGATAACACCTGCCTGATCGGCATACAGCCGCGGGGGGTGCGTTTGTCCGGCAGGCTCTACCAGCGCCTCTCCGCCATCCTTTCCAAAGACGACATACTATACGGCAAACTCGATATCACCTTCTATCGCGATGATTTCCGGACCAGGGAAAAACCGTTGAAGGCCAGCCCCACGGAAATCGACTTCATCGTGGAGGACAAGCGGGTTGTCCTGGTTGACGATGTGTTGTATACCGGCCGAACGGTGCAGGCTGCCCTGACGGCGCTCAACCACTACGGCCGCCCCCGGCAGGTGGAACTGCTCGCCCTGGTGGACCGGCAGTTCAACCGGCACCTGCCCATCCAGTCGGACTACGTCGGCGTCCGGGTCGATGCGCTGGACGAAGCTTATGTGCGGGTGGACTGGGCTGAGTCGGCAGGAGAGGACCGGGTGCTGCTGTTCGTGGACAAAAAGGAGGCTGAGAAATAAATGGCTACTGTACAACAACTGAGCACAAAACACGTATTGGGCATCAAATACCTCTCCGAAAGCGATATCCGGCTCATTTTCGAAACGGCAAAAAGCTTCAAGGAGGTGCTCAACCGCCCGATCAAAAAGGTGCCTTCCCTGCGGGACGTCACGGTGGCGAACCTCTTTTTTGAAAACTCCACCCGCACGCGCATTTCCTTCGAACTGGCCGAAAAGCGCCTGTCGGCCGACATCGTAAACTTTTCCGCTTCCTCTTCCTCCGTTAAAAAGGGCGAAACCCTGCTGGACACGGTCAACAACATCCTGTCCATGAAGGTCGACATGGTGGTCATGCGCCATCCCGCTCCCGGGGCGCACCACTTCCTGGCGCAGCATATCGACGCCAATATCATCAACGCCGGCGACGGCACCCATGAGCACCCCACTCAGGCTTTGCTCGACGCCTTTTCCATGGAAGAGGCGGTAGGGGAACTGGCCGGCAGGAAAGTGGCCATCTTCGGCGACATACTGCACTCCCGCGTCGCGCTGAGCAACATCTTCTGCCTGAACAAACTCGGCGCCAAAGTGCGCGTCTGCGGGCCGCCCACCCTCATCCCCAAACACATTGCCGAACTGGGCGTGGAAGTGTCTCATGACCTGAAGGACAGCCTTCGCTGGTGCGATATAGCCAACGTGCTGCGCATACAACTGGAGCGACAGGACATTTCCTACTTCTCTTCCCTTCGGGAATACGCCCAGTACTTCGGGATCAACAAGCCACTGCTGGACAGCCTCGACAAACCCATCGTGATCATGCACCCCGGGCCGATCAACCGGGGTGTGGAAATTACCAGCGATGTGGCGGATTCGGAACACTCCATCATCCTGCAACAGGTGGAGAACGGAGTGGCCGTGCGCATGGCGGTCCTGTACCTGCTGGCGGCAAAACGTTGAGCCGCACAATCCTTTAGCCCATACATCCGTTTAAGCCGGGATACCCCACCTTGTATCCGGCCGCGCCCCCTGGCCCGGGCAAATGCGACGGGCCGTGGCCGGCCTTCAAATCTCCTGGATCCTGGTATAAAAAATGCTCAAAAGCTTTATATTACAGATTCAAACCCAACCCAATATGAGATACATCCAGCTCGCCTCGCTGCTTTTGTCTTTTGTATTGCCCCTGGCCGCCCAAAGCCAGTGTGACGCCTTGATCGCCGAAGACAGGGTGATTGACGGAACCCATGTGCTGCGCACCGCCGTCCAGACGCTCGTCGTCCGCGGCAATTATGCCTACAGCCTTGAGTTGAGGAGCGACAACAAGGGTATTACCGCCAAGGTCTTTTCCAAAGCAGGCGTCGAATTCAACCAGGACGACGAGATCATCTTCATGGATGATAACACGGTGCGCCGCAGCTACCGTTTTATCGCGATGGGTGAAGTCACTACGGAAGGGGGGACGCCTGTCTACAGCAATATCTTGCAGCTTGACCTGAATGCCATCCAGTGGTTTGGCAGCGCCAATATTACCACCCTGTACATCAAGAACAACATCAGCAAGGAGATGCGCAAGTTCAGCATCAACGACAGCAGGAAGGCTGAATTCACGCAGTTGGTTGCCTGCTTCAGCCAGCGGCTCGACCGCTCCAAGGTCAATGATGTGGAACTGACGGACAACGTCATTACAGCGGCGCCCTCTCCAAAAACCGGTGAGAAACCCGCTGCTGCCGGTGCGCCGGCCCAGGCGCGCCCCGCCGCTGCCGACCCGGCCGCCGAAGCGGAGGTCAATGCCCTGCGCCGGGAACTCCAGGAGTTGAAAGAGCGGCTGCGGCAGGAGATCGCAGCGGAGAAAGCCCGGGCCGAGGAAACCAAGTCACGCCTGCAGCAGGAGGTCAGGCTGGCGCAGGAAAACGCTGCTGCGCAGAAGAAGAAATTTGCCGATGAGGTGGTCGAGGCGCGGCAGAAATCATTGGAGGAGATCAACGCCTCGCGCGAGCAACTGGCGGCGCAGGTCCGGGAAGCCCGCGAACGGGCAGCCGGCGAAATGGAAAAGATCACCCTCGATGTGGCGCAGGCCCGCCAGCGCGCCAACGAGGCCATACAACAAGCCCAGCTCGAATCCGCCAAAGAAGTGGCAGCCACCCGCGAACGGGCGGCTGCCGAGATCAAAACGGTAAAGGAAAAACTGGACCTGGCCAAGCTGGAATACGCCGATGAGATCGCCACGGCCCGGGAAAATTCCGCAGCTGAGCTGAAGCGCATCCAGGAGGAGACGGCCCGCATCATTCAGGAAGCCCGCCAGCAGGCCGGCCAGGAACGGGAAAAAACGGCAGAGGATGTCGTGGCTTCCAAAAAAACGGCGGCGGAACAAATCCTGCATACCCGGGAGGAGTCCGCCCGGGAAATAGCCCAGATCCGGGAAAATGCCGTCGTGGAGAAAGAGCGCATCGCTTTTGAGGTGGCGGAAGCCCGCCGGAAGGCAGCCGAAGAATTGGCGCTGCTGCGCCAGGCTTCGACCGCCGAGGTGGCCGAAACGCGGGAAAAGGCAGCCCGGGAAAAGGAGGCCGCTGCGCTCGAAGTGGCCGATGCCCGCAAACGCGCCGCCGAAGAAGTAGGGCAGGCTAAACAGCAGGCCGCCGAGGAAAAATCCAAAGCCCAGAAGGAAGTGGAAAGCACACAGGCGGAAGCCGCTGCGGAAGTGGCCGCCGCCCGGCAGCGGGCTGCCGCTTCCATCCAGGAAATCAACCAGCAGGAGGCGCAGAAAGTGGCTGAAGCCAGAGACAAGGCCGAAACGGAAAAGCAGAAAATCGCTCAGGAAGTGGCTGCCGCCCGCGAGCGCGCCACCCAGGAAATGACGCGCATCCAGGAAGAGCTTAAACAGGCCGTAGCCGAAGCCAGGGCCAGGGAGGAGGAGATCCGCAAACAATCTGCCGACGAGGTGCTCGCCGCCCGCAACCGCGCCCAGCAGGAAGTGGAACAGGCGCGCCTCGCTGCGGCTTCCCAGGTGGAAGAAGCCAATAAAAACGCCGGGCAGGCCAAGGAACAATACGCCGCGGAGGTTGCCAAAGCCCAGGAGACGGCCGGCAGCCGCATCCAGCAGATTCAGGAAGAAGCAGCCAGGGCGGTGGCCGAGGCGCGCTCCAAAGAGCAGGAGATCAAAAGTATGTCGGCCGAAGAGATCGCCGCGGCCCGCAACCGCGCCGCCGCCGAGCTGACCGCTGTCCGGGAAAATGCGGCCCGCGAGATCGGGCAGGCCCGCGAACAGGCCGAACTGGCCAGGCAGGAATCGGCCAACCAGATTGCCGAAGCCCGGCGGGCTTCGGCCGAACAAGTAGCCCTGGTGAAAAAGGAGGAGGCCGAGGCCGTCCGCCAGGCCCGCGAAAACGGCGCCCGCGAGCGGGAACAACTGGCCGCCGGGCTGGCCGAAGCCCGCGAGCGGGCAGCACAGGAGATCAGCACCGCCCGCGAACAGTCGGCAGCCGAAGTCAAAACCGCACGCGAGCTGGCCTCCAGGCAGAAGGAAGCCCTGGCCCTTGAAGTGCTGCAACTGCGCGAGCAATCGGCCGAAGCCGTAGCCAAAGCCAAGGAAGCGGCCGCCCAGGAAGTGGCCGCCACACAGCGCCAGTCTGCCGAGGCCGTCATCCAGGCCAAAGCCAATGCCGACGCCAGGAAGGCAGAGCTGGCAACGGAGGTGAAAACCGCCCAGGACAAGGCAAAGGAAGAGGTGGCCGCCGCGCGCGCCACCGCTCAGGCCGAAGTGGATAACGCCCGTAAACAATCGGCCGAGAAAAGAGCCCAGTACGCTGCCGAAGCTGAAGCTGCCCGCAAACAATCGCTGGAAGAGATCAACCTCTCCAAAAAGGAGGCTTCGGAAGCGATCTACGATGCCCGCCAGCAGGCCCTGCAGCAACTCACCAAGGTCAAGGAAGAAACCGCCGAGAAAATAGCCATGGAACGCAGAAGCTTCGAGGAGGAAAAGGCCCGCCTGGCCCAGCAGGCCGCGGAAATCCGCAAAAAAGCCGATGCGGAACAGCAACGCCTGGCCGAACTGCAGAACCAGATCAAACAGGCGGAGGAAAAACTGCGCCAACTGCAGGCCGAAGCACAAAAGAAAAATGATAACTGAGGCCCCCTGAAAGCGTTAAAAGGGCGTTAATTTTCAGTTCCCGGCGCGATTAATGGCTCCAATTAGCCGCCTGTTTGTTTCAAACTGTGGATATTTGCAGCCGTTTCGTTTTGCGAACTAAAATTCCAAGAACAATGAAATCACTGGCCTCTTTTGTTTTTTTTATTTGCCTTGCCGCCCAACTGGCCGCCGCACTTCCGGAAAAAGGCGGGCACGAAATCAGGGTGAAACTGGATGGTTATCAGGAACAAAAGCTCTTTCTGGGGTACCACTACGGGGAAAAACAATACCTGCTCGATACCGTCGAAGCGGACGCCAATGGCTTTTTCGTCTTTGCCGGTGACGAACCCCTGCCAGGCGGGGTCTATCTGGTCGTCATGGCGCCCGACAACAAGTTCTTCCAGTTGCTGGCCACCGGCAGCGAACAGGTTTTTACCGTGTACGCCAATGCCGAAAACCCCTCCAAAGGCATCCGCTTCGAAGGGGCGCCCGACAACGGGCTCTTTTATAAATACCTCGCTTTCCTGGAGGAGAAAAAACCCCTGGCCGATAAGCTGACAGAAGAGATCAATGCCGCCGGAGAGGATGAGAATGCAAAGAAAAAAGTGGAGGAAAAACGCGCCGCCATCGATGAAGAGGTACGGAACTTCCAGGACAAGATGATCGCGCAGCACCCCAAAACCCTGACGGCAGCCATCATACGCGCCAACCTGCCGCTCGACATTCCCAAAGAACTCGAGGGGGCGGAGGAAGAACTGCAGCTCAGGCGCTGGCGATATACCCAGGCCCACTACTTCGACAACCTCGACCTGGGAGACCCCAATATGCTTCGCACGCCTTTCCTCTTCCAGCGGGTCGATTATTTCGTCCACAAACTGCAGGTGCAGCATCCGGACACCATCTCCAAAGCCATCGACTACGTGCTCGGGCGCATGAGGCCGGCCGAGGAAACCTTTAAGTATTACCTGATCCACTTCCTCAACGAATACGCCCGTTCCAATATCGTCGGCATGGATGCGGTTTACGTCCACCTGGTCAATAACTACTACGCCAAAGGCCTGGCGCCCTGGACGGAGGAAGAGCAGCTGAACAAGATCATCGAGAACGCCAAAGCCCTGGAGCCCCTGCTCATCGGCAAACAGGCGCCCAACCTGGCCCTTCAGGACAGGCAGGGCAAAGCCGTCGAACTATACGGGGTGCAGTCTGAATACACGGTGCTTTATTTCTGGCGCTACGACTGCGGGCACTGCAAAAAGTCCGTCCCCGACCTGAAGAAGTTCTACGAGAAGTACAAAGACAAAGGCGTGAAGCTGATTGCCATCTGCGCCAAGTTTACCGATGAAGTGCCCCCCTGCTGGGAATACGTCGATGAACAACAGATCGGCGACTGGATGCACCTGGTGGATCCTTACCTGCGCTCCCGCTTCATGACGGTCTACAACATCAAAACCACCCCCCAGATATTCGTCCTGGACGAAAACAAGAAAATCCTGTCCAAGCGAATCGGCGCCGAACAACTGGAAGAGGTGATGGACAGGATCATCGAGATGCGGCAGAAGGAGCAGCGGTAGGACTCCGGCGCCTTGAACCGCGCAGCGGGTCAGGTCACCTTTGCCTTGCGGATGATCCGGGCGAAGAGGCGCGGCAGGAACTTGTTGATATAAACCGCGAGGGTTTCGCGGGGCCCGGCGATGAGGGCCTCCTGTTTTTCTGCAGCGATGGCCCGCAGCGCTATCCGTGCGAAGTCGGCGGGATCCAGGCCCTGGCGGGTGGAGTCGGGCAGGTTGCGGTATTCGGGCTTGTCGGGGCGGAGGGCGTTGATGGAGATATCGGTTTTCACGAAGCCCGGCGCCAGGATGGTCACCTTGATGTTGTCGTCGTGGACTTCGGCCCGGAGGCTGTCGAAAAAGCCGTGCAGCGCGTGTTTGGAGGCGGCGTAGGCCGAGCGCAGGGGCGTCCCTATCTTTCCCATCACACTACTGGCTACGACGATATGCCCGAACTGCTGTTTGAGCATGTAGGGCAGCACGGCCTTTGTCAGCGCAACCGTCCCGAAGAAGTTGACGGCCATCACCTGCTGGTCCATGGACAGGGGCGCATCTTTGGCCAGGGACCTCTGGCTGATGCCGGCGTTGTTGACGAGCAGGCTGATATATCCGAAGTGGGCGACGACTTTCGCCGTCCATTCGGGGGCCTCATCGAAACGGGTGATGTCCATCGGCAGCAGCAGCACTTCCGTGGTTTCGGGGCAGTTTTTCTGCACGCGCTCCAGTTCCTCCTCCCTGCGGCCCGAGAGGACGAGCCGGGCGCCCTGCACGGCAAAAGCGTAAGCGAGCTGTTCTCCGATCCCTGAAGATGCACCCGTTATCCAGACTACTTTATCTTTGAAGTTCATTCTTTTTATTTGACGGCCAAAAATGTGGGGCAAATTTGCGTTATTTAGGGGGAAGAAAAAAAATAAACAGGTACTTTTCCGGTTGGCACACAACAGGGGACAACACTGGACTATGAAGACCATTTATTTCGTAAGGCACGCCAAATCCAGCTGGGACAAGCCCACGCTGCGCGATATTGACCGGCCATTGAACAAACGCGGCTTGCGGGATGCGCCCTTTATGGCCAAACTGATGCGCAGCAAGGGGGCCCGGCCCGGCCTGCTGCTCAGCAGCCCGGCAGCCCGGGCAATCGCCACGGCGCGCTTTTTTGCCGAGGCTCTGGGGTATCCGGACGAGCGCATCGAGCAGAACAGCAAAATTTACGAGGCTTATCCGGAAGACATTATGGAGATCATCCAGGAGTTGCCGGACGACCACGAGGCGGCCATGCTGGTCGGGCACAACCCGACCCTGACTACCGTGGCCAATATGTTTTCCGATGAATACATCGCCAACCTTCCCACCTGCGCCGTGGTGCAGGTGGATGCCGAGATCGGCCACTGGCGGGATTTCCGGGAAGGGAAGGGCAAAATATCGGGTTTGTTTTTTCCAAAGCAATTCTTTGACTGATGCGTAAATACCTGGCGGGCATCGGTTTGGCGGGGCTGCTGTCCCTTCCCGCATGCGGCGGCAAACCCGCCGCCCCGGAATTTGACGAAAAGCAGCTCATCTCCGTGCTGATCGACGTGCATGTGGCTGAAGCTGCAGCGCAAAACCTACGGGGGCGCACGAAGGACAGCATACTCAACGTCTATTACGAACAGATTTTTCAGGTACACGGCATGGATCGGGCAGCTTTTGAAGCCGCCATGGAATCCATGCGGGAGGATCCGGTTCGCCTGGAAGCGCTGTATAGCGAGGTGATGAAAGAAATGGAGCGCCGGGAAGCGGCCCTCTGACTTAACAATTTCTTAATGTCGGCCCGGCGGCGCAAGGCTGAAAATGCCTTACTTTTAACAATTGATTAAAGCAGTGCGAACGATGGAAGCTGTTAAAATCCTGGTCGTCGACGATGAGCCCGACATTCTTGAATTCCTTCGGTACAATCTGGCCAAAGAGGGCTTTGAGGTCATCACAGCCAATAATGGCGAGGAAGGCATACGGAAAGCGGAAGCAGAAAGGCCGAACCTGATCATTCTGGACATTATGATGCCGGTCATGGATGGGGTGGAGGTTTGCCGCCACCTGCGCAGCAAACCCGAATTTGCCCGCACGGCCATCACTTTCCTCACGGCCCGCGAAGAGGACTACTCCCAGATCGCCGCCCTCGACGTGGGCGGCGATGATTACATCACGAAACCCATCCGCCCGCGGGTCTTCGTCAGCAGGATCAAGGCTCTGTTGCGGCGTCAGGAAAGGGGAGATGTTGCCGAAGAAAAGCAGGAACTGATACAAATCGGCGGGCTGGTGATCGACAGCGACCGCGTTACTGTTACCAAAGGGGAGGAGGTGATCGAACTGGCCAAAAAGGAGTTCGAACTGCTTCACCTGCTCGTTTCCAAACCCGGGAAAGTCTTTTCCCGGGAAGAGATTTTCAACAAGGTGTGGGGTACTGACGTTATTGTTGGTAACAGAACCATCGATGTGCACATCCGAAAGCTGAGGGAAAAGATCGGCGACAGTTATATAAAAACCATCAAAGGCATCGGTTATAAGTTTGAATTTTAGAAAAGGCGGGCCTGCATGTTTAAAAATCCCACACCTCAACAAATCGCCCTTTTCGTGGCGTTTTACATGACCACTTTTTCACTGGTGGCCTGGGTGTTGCTGGAAATGGCCCGCTCCAGGGAGTTGCTGAGCCGGCCGGCCGCTCTGGCCATTTATGCGCTCCTGTCCTTCGCCATAGCCTTCTTCGTTACCACTTTTTACCTCCGGAAATATATCTACCGCAAGATCAAGCTGATCTACAAAACCATCCACAGGGAAAAGCTGGCTCCTCAGGAAAAGAACAAATCCATCGACCTGCGCTCCCACATCATGGAGGATGTGGAAAAACAGGTCTCTCAGTGGGCGGATCAGCAGCAGGAGGAAATTGACCGCTACAAGGCCTGGGCGGAATACCGCCGCAACTTCGTCGGCGATATTTCCCACGAGCTCAAAACCCCCATCTTCAACATTCAGGGCTACCTGCACACCCTGCTCGACGGGGCCATAAACGATACCTCGGTCAATATGAAGTTTCTCTCCAAGGCAGCCAAGAACCTGGAGCGGCTCCACACTATCGTGGAAGACCTGGAGGCCATCTCCCGCCTCGAATCGGGCGAACTCATGCTGGAAATGCAGGCTTTCGACATTAAAAAGCTCTGCGAAGAGGTGTTCGAAGAACTGGAGATCAAGGCGGCGCAGCGCAACATTACCCTGGAATTCAAGGAGGGCGCCGCCCAGAACTACCGGGTGCTTGCCGACCGGGAAAGCATCCGCCAGGTGCTGGCCAACCTGGTGAACAACTCCATCAAATACGGCCAGGAAAACGGCCGTACCCGGGTGGGTTTTTACGATATGGACAAAAATATCCTCATCGAGGTGGCCGATAACGGCATCGGCATTCCCCCAAAGCACCTGAGCCACGTTTTCGACCGCTTCTACCGGGTCGATAAAAGCCGCTCCCGCGAAGCCGGCGGCTCCGGGCTGGGCCTGTCCATCGTCAAACACATCATCGAGGCCCACAAACAGACCATCAACGTGCGCAGCACGCCAAACCTGGGCTCGACATTCGGCTTCACCCTCCAGAAAGCGTAGAAAACCATCCGGGCGCCGCGAACGATCCGGCCGGCCGGGGTGTTACGATAGTTGGCATTCCGCATTGCTTTTTTACCCTCAACCTGATTCTGAAATTCACAGGGATGTATTCCAACCGTAGCTGAAACCAGGAGTTTAGCCTCAAATGTATTGCCTGGCCCGGCAGGTGGGCTATCTTTGCAGAAAAAAGGCCGGATATTACAGATGTATCCACTGGCCAGAATGGGCTTGCGACAATTATTATCATAAAACCAAAACAAAAGCGACTATGAAATCAGCAACTAAATTGGCATTTATTCTCCTGGCCGCACTTGCCGTATCATCCTGCGTCAGCAAAAAACAGTTTGCAGCTCTGCAAATGGAGCTGGACGCCGCCAACAAGGACCTGGGCAAGTGCGGGGAAAGCCTCAACGACTACATGAACCGCCTCACCGCCTGTGAACAGGAAAAGGAAAGGCTCCGGGCTGACCTGCGCAACGCCCAGAGTACGGACCAGCTCCGCCAGGAACAGCTCCAGGACCTCAGGGCCCAGCTGGCCGACGCCAAAACACAGCGCGACAAACAGCTTTCGCGCGTGGAGGACCTGACCAACCTCTCTCAGTCGGCCAGCGACAATATCCGGGAAACCCTGGCCCAGCTGGAGCGAAAGGACAAGTACATTCAACTGCTGCAGGCCGCCAAAACCAGGGCGGATTCCATCAACCTGGCCCTGGCCGTCAACCTCAAAGGCGTGCTCAGTGAGGGCATCGACGATAAAGATGTTGAAGTGAAGGTGGACAAAACCGTCGTTTTCGTCAACCTGTCCGACAAAATGCTGTACCAGAGCGGCAGCGCCAAACTCACGCCCCGGGCCATGGAAGTACTGGGCAAAATCGCGAAGATCGTCGAGTCGCGGCCCGAGCTGGAGGTCATGGTGGAAGGCTATACCGACAACGTGCCCATCAAAAATTCCTGTATGGAGGACAACTGGGACCTGAGCGTGAAGCGCTCCACCTCTGTAGTCCGCGCGTTGCAGAAAGAATTCAAGATCGACCCCAACCGCCTGATCGCAGCCGGCCGGGGCGAATACAATACGCTGGCGGACAACAGCACGCCCGAAGGCCGGGCCATCAACCGCCGCACGCGCATCATCATCCTGCCCAAGCTCGACCAGTTCTACGACCTGCTGAACCCAAATATGGCGCCAAAATAATGGCAATACCCCGGAAGCGGTTATTTTTGCAGTTCTGGCCCGGAACGTCTTGAGCGCCCGGGATGTTTACCACCAAAATACCGAAGGCGCCAAATCCCCCCGAAAACCATGGTGAGGATTTGGTGCTTTCGCGCTTTAGTGGCGAAAAGGCATTTCCGGGAGGCCGGGAGGCCTGATTTATCAAATAACAAGCTTGTATGATAACCGCTTCCAACCTGTTTGTCAAATACGGCGACCGGGTGCTGCTCGACCGCATCAACCTGGTCATTGGCGAGAACGATAAGGTGGGCCTGGTGGGCCGCAACGGCGCAGGCAAATCCACCCTGCTGAAGATCATCGCCGGGTATATGAGCCCCGACGAGGGGCAGGTGGCGCGGCCGGGCGAAACCACACTCGGCTTTCTGCACCAGGAGATGAACCTGCCCAAAGGCAAAACGGTCATGGAGGAAGCTCTGACGGCTTTCGAAGAGGCCAAACGCCTGGAGCGCCGGATCGCCGAGATCAACGAGGAATTCCACCACCGCACCGATTACCACAGCACCGCCTACCACCGCCTGCTGGAGGAATTCTCGGAGGCCAACGACCGCTACCACCTGCTGGGCGGCGGAGCCATGGAAGCGGAAGCCGAAAAAGTGCTCAAAGGCTTGGGTTTTAAACAGAAAGACTTTACCCGGAAAACCGACGAGTTCAGCGGCGGCTGGCAGATGCGCATCGAACTGGCCAAGATGCTGCTGCAGCGCCCCAACTACCTCTTGCTCGACGAACCTACCAACCACCTCGACATCGAGTCCATCATCTGGCTGGAGCGGTTCCTCAAAGATTACAGCGGAGCCGTCATTGTCATCTCCCACGACAAGCAGTTCCTCGACAACGTCACCAACCGCACCGTAGAGGTGGAACTGGGCAACATTTATGACTACAAAGCTCCCTACAGCCAGTACGTGGCCCTGCGCGAGGAACGCCGCGGGAAAATGATGTCGGCATACCAGAACCAGCAGCGCGTCATCGCCCAGAAGGAGCGGACCATCACCCGTTTCATGGCCAAGGCGTCCAAGACAAGCATGGCGCAGTCCATGCAGAAGCAGCTCGACAAAATGGAGCGCATTGAAATACCGGACGAGGATACCGCCACCATGAACATTCGCTTCCCGCCCGCCCCCCGCTCCGGGCAGGTAGTGCTGGAAGGCAAGGGGCTGACCAAATCTTACGGCAGCCTCCTGGTGCTGGACCATGTCGATATCAAACTGGACCGCGGCGACCGCGTGGCCTTCGTGGGCCAGAACGGGCAGGGCAAGACTACCCTGGCCAAAATACTGGTCAACGAACTCACCCTGAGCAGCGGCCAGCTCACCCACGGCCACAACGTCCAGATCGGATACTACGCCCAGAACCAGTCGGAAAGCCTGCACTCCAGCCTGACGGTGCTGCAGACCATGGAAATGTCTTCCCCCCCGGAGATGCGCACCCGCCTGCGCGCCATCCTCGGCGCCTTTATGTTCAGCGGGGAGGATGTGGACAAAAAAGTGTCGGTGCTCTCCGGCGGCGAGCGGGCCCGACTGGCCCTGGCCAGCCTCCTGCTGCGCCCTTTCAACCTGCTGGTGCTCGACGAGCCGACCAACCACCTGGATATGCTCTCCAAAGATGTGCTCAAACAGGCTATCATGGAGTACGACGGCGCCCTCATCGTGGTTTCCCACGACCGCGAATTCCTCAGCGGGCTGACCAGCCGCACCATCGAATTCCGCGACCGCCAGCTCTTCAACTTCCTTGGCGACGTAAATTTCTTCCTCGAAAAGCGCGAGCTGGACAATATGCGCGAGGTGGAGCTCAGCAAACCCGGCGGCCAGCCTTCGGGCTCCAGGCCGGCGCCGAAAAAGGAGATCAGCTTCGAAGAGCGCAAGCGCCTGATGCGCGCCCTGAGCAATGCCGAAAAAAAGGTGGAACGCCTGGAAGGGGAAATCGCCGCTCTGGAAGAAAAGATGGCCGCAGCCGATTTTTTCGAAAAGCCCGATGCGGTGAAGCTAACCCAGTCGTATAACGACAAGCAGGCCGAACTTGAAAAAGCCATGGCAGAATGGGAGGAAGCGCAACTGGCGGTAGAGGAAGCGGGGGAGTAGGCCGGCGCGGCCCTTACCCGTCGGTCTTGCTCATCAGCTTGCCCAGTTTTTCGGCCTGCCGCCTCAGGTAATAGTAAGTTTCCATCTGGGAGCGGACGGCCAGGTCGGACTTGTCCCTGCGGTACTCGTTGGAAGAATCCCGGTCGATGATGCGGGCCTTGACGTTGTCGTTCAGCTGTATGGCTATGAGGTCCCGGATCTGGTTGCGGATGTGTGTGGCGTAAACAGGGAATGCCGTTTCCACGCGGAAGCTCAGGTTGCGCACCATCCAGTCGGCGGAAGACAGATAGATGAGTTCTTCGCCGCCATGGTAAAAGATGAAGACGCGGGCGTGTTCCAGGTAGCGGTCGACGATGCTGCTGGCCGTTATGTTTTCGCTGATACCCGGAATGCCCGGCACCAGCGAGCAGATGCCGCGGATGATGAGCTGCACTTTTACCCCGGCCTGGCTGGCCCGGTACAGCCGTTCGATCATCTCCTGGTCCTGGAGGCTGTTGATCTTCAGGATGATCTCCGCCCTTTGCCCGGCCCTGGCCTGTTCAATTTCGAAGTCGATAAGCCTTTCCAGTTCGGTGCGCAGGTTGAACTGCCCGACCAGCAGGTGCTCGAAGCCCTGCTGCGGCACCTTCACCGTTTCCAGAAAGGAGAATACCCGCGCCACTTCGCCGGCCAGGCGCTCATCGGCCGAGAACAGCCCGAAGTCGCTGTACACCTTGGCCGTGTCTTCGTGGAAATTGCCGGTTGAGAGGTAGGTGTACATCCTGGGGCCGCTTTCTTCCAGGCGGCGCACGAGTGCGAGCTTGGAATGCACCTTCACGCCCGGGAAGCTGTAGTGCACCGTCACCCCGGCTTCTTCCAGTTTTTCGCCCCACTCCAGGTTGGCCTCTTCATCGAAGCGGGCTTTGACCTCTATAAAAACGGAAACCTGCTTGCCGGCCTTTACCGCATCCTGGACGGCCTGCATGATCCGGGATTTCCTGGCTACGCGGTACTGGATGACTTTGATGTGCGTCACCTTGGGGTCTTTGGCCGCTTCCTCAAAAAAGCGGACGACGGAGGTGTAGGAATGGTAAGGGACGTGCAGCAGGTGGTCGCGCTCGCGCAGGCACCTCCAGAAATCCGTGCTTTCTTCCAGGGGTTGGTAGGGTATGGGCGGCATGGGCGGGTTTTTGAGGTGCGCCATGCCGAAGTCGGGAAACTGGAAAAAGTCGAAGTTGTTGTGGTAGCGCCCCTCCTGCAGCAGGTCGTAGCGGTCCAGGTCGAAAGCCTCCTTGAGGAACTCCAGCAGGTCATTGGGGATCTCCCGGTCATATACGAAGCGGGATGCCGGCCCTACCTGCCGTTTGATCAGGCTTTCCTTGATCTTCTGGATCAGGTCGCCGGAAAATTCGTCATCGATGTACAATTCCGCATCCCGGGTCAGCTTGATGGAATAAGTGTCCAGGATATCGTAGCCGGGGAACATCCAGGAGACGGAGTGGCGCACGATGTCGTCCAGGAATATGAGGTCATGGCGGTTGGAAGAAGACGGCAGCTTGATAAAACGCGGCAGGTGGTCGGAGGGGATTTTGACGATGGCGAACTCGTGTTCGGCATTGGGGTTTTCCTTATCCTGAAGCAGCACAGTGAGGTACAGGGCTGCGTTGTTGAGGAATGGGCGGATTTTGTTTTTGACCAGGAGCACCGGCTGTACGAAGGGCAGGAGGTGTTCTTTGAAGAAAGTTTCGACAAAAGCCTTTTGTTCCTTGTCCAGCTCCATGCGCCGCAGCAGGTAGATGTTGTGGTTTTTCAGTTCGGGGATGATCTCCTGCTCGAATATCCTGCTGAACTCCTCCTGTTGTTTGTCGACAATGCTCTGAATATCCTTGATGAGCTGTTTGGGGTCGATGTCGAGTTCCTTTTTTGTTTTTTTGCTGACGCGCAGCAGGTTGCGGTGATTGGCCATGCGCACCCGGAAGAATTCGTCGAGGTTGGAGGAATAAATGGCCAGGAACTTGATGCGTTCGAAAAGGGGCACGCCGGGGTCTTTGGCTTCCTGGAGCACCCTGTAGTTAAAGGAGAGCCAGCTGATATCCCGGTGGAGAAAAGGAAAGTTCCGTTCGCTGAGCTGGATGAGCCCGCCGGTGTTGAAATTGGATGCCGTTTTGCTGCTTTTTCTGTTGTTTTTGATTTCTGCCAGATTCGCCATGTCTTTTCGGGTGCAGTATCAGGTGTAAAAATAGGTTTCAAAACAGCGGGGTAGGGCTCAGAACAGCTTCATCTGCTGGCCTTGCCCGGCATCCGGGCCCAGCCTGGGGCCTCTGGAGCGGATGCCGGGCAGCGCCTCCCGGGCCTTTTCCAGGAAGTAGGCCGCCAGTTCGGGCGCGAGCAGGTTGTCCGGCTCGTGGGCGAAGAGGTAAACCTCCTGCAGGCCTGCTGCAAACCACTGTTTCATGCGCCCGATCCATGCATCGGCGCGGGAATAATCCGTGGGGTGGAGCCCGTTGCCCACGAAACGCAGCATCGCTGTGCCCGTCGTCAGGCGCATGTGCAGGATGTCGCGCCGGCCCGCCACATCGGTGATCACGGTGGATATTCGGTAGTGTTCCAGCATTTCAAACAATGCTTCCTGGCTGTAGTTCGGTTCGAACCAGCTTTTGTGGCGCAGTTCCAGCGCCAGGGGGATATGCCGGGGAAAAATGCGGAAGAATTTTTCGAGTTCGGGCAGGCGGTTCGGGGCGAAGTGTGGGGGCAACTGCATGAAGCAGCAACCCAGTTTTTCTTCCAGCCCTCCGATGGCGCTGCAGAACTGATCGATGAGCCCCCCTTCCAGCCCGAGGTTCCGGCTGTGGCTGATGGTCTGGGGAAGTTTGGGGCAAAAGCGGAAATCGGGCTCGGATTCTTCGCGCCAGCGGGCCGCCATCGCGGCGTCGGGTATCCGGTAGTGGGTGGTGTTCAGTTCGATGGTGTTGAACTGCCGGCTGTAGTGCCGCAGGTAATCCTTGCTTTTCGTTCCGGCGGGGTAAACCCGCCCCACCCATTCCTTCATGCTCCAGCCGGTGCAGCCTATGTATAGCCGCCCCGGGCCGGAAGCGGGAGGCAATTCCCTCAGGAGCCGGGCATTGGCCGGATTGTCGGAGGGAAGGCTGAAATCAACGCCTGAGATATCTGGTAATTTTCCGAATTCCATACATCTCCGCTTTTGTGGAGCATGCTGTTTCCGGTGCTGAAGATACGCCGATTGCGCCCAGCTTCCAAATGCCTTAATTTTTCACGGCTCCGGTTATAAATTCTGGCTTTTACTTAATTACTTTGAGGGGCCGTAAAACAGTATTTCATGATTATTCGCCTTCTGATTATCCTGGCTTGCGTGGTCGTTTTCATCAATGGCTGCAACAGTGTGATTTCTCAGCATTTCGGGACGCATAAGCTGCGCACCTACACCATAGAAGAAGTGGCGGGCGACGGCCTGGGCGATGCCGATTTTGTGGAGGTCGAAAATGCCTGGTTGCCGGGCGACTTCGTGTACAAGGCGGCCAAAAGCACAAGTAACCCCGGCGTTATCATCTACCCCGTCCTCACCCGCGAACAACTGGCCCTGCGTGACAGCGGCAGGCAGGTGGAGCCGGCGCTCATTGCCTGGACGACGGATTTCCCCGCCCAGTGCGTCGATGCCGGCAACTGCATCGAACGCGGGCAGATCACACTGAAAGGCATCGTCCGCGATTTGCCCAAAGACCGGCGCGCAGCCGGGCTGCTCGGCGAAAAGGGCTACCTCATCAGCGAAACCGCCCTGCGCATCGAACACGGGCGCGAACCCCTGGCCTGGTACTGGAACGTCCTCATGATGTTAGGCGCCATCGCACTGGCCGTCGCCGTGGAGGCTTACGGCCAGCGCCGGAAAGGGGCGGGCAGGCGCTCAACTATTTGAAGAGGCATTAATTTACAGATAAACCTATCAAAATGAAACGAAAGAAGATCGTTGCCGGCAACTGGAAAATGTACATGGATTACGAAGAAGGCCGGGCCCTGGCCAATGCGGTCATCAGCCACCTGCAACCTTCCGAAACCATCGTTGTGCTCGGCACGCCTTACATCCACCTCAAAGGCATCAGCGGCCTCATCAAAGGGGTTTCCAGCCTGAAACTGGCTGCGCAGAACTGCCACCAGGAAAACAACGGCGCCTACACGGGCGAGGTGTCGGCCCCCATGCTGAAGTCCTGCGGCGTGGATTACGTCATCCTTGGCCATTCCGAACGCCGCGAATATTTCCACGAAACCGATGCGCTGATCGCCAGGAAGATCGACGCCGTAATGGCGCAGGGCATGCAACCCATCTACTGCTGCGGCGAAAGGCTGGAAGTGCGGGAAGCCGGAGAACACGAAGCGCTGGTCAGCCGGCAGGTTTCGGAAGCGCTCTTCCACCTGAATGAGGAGCAGATGCGGCAGGTGGTTATCGCCTACGAACCGGTATGGGCCATCGGCACCGGCAAAACGGCAAGCCCGGAACAGGCGCAGGAAATGCACCGCCACATCCGGAGCCTCATCCGGAAGCAGTATGGCGACGGCATCGCCGAAGGGCTGACGATCCTGTACGGCGGCAGCGTCAAACCCGGCAACGCCGCAGAACTCTTCGGCCAGCCTGATGTGGACGGCGGCCTGATCGGCGGGGCTTCGCTGAAAGCGGAGGATTTTATCGCCATCGTGGAAAGCATCTGACAAACAGGCCGGTGGGCGAGTATCACTTTTTTGGATAAATTTCCAGGGCGGGTTCCTGCTTTGATGAACTTATTTTTTAAATTTGTTAAGACAGCATGGAATCAAATTCATTAAAGCACCGCCCTTTATGAGTAACATCATTACCCAGCGGTTTATCAAGTGCCACAATAAACTCCGCGAAGAGAACCGCGTGCGTTCCAGCCGGCAGTTTGCACTGGCTCTGGACTATCTGCCCCAGAGTTTAAGCGAAATCCTTAAAGGGCGCCGGGATGTTACGATCGACCTGCTGCGCAAAGCGGTGGAAAAATACAAGCTCAACCCCGTTTATATCTACACCGGTGAGGGCCCCATGTTCATGACCGAGGAAGACCACAAGAGCTTCCGCGTGCTGACCATCGTCACCAATTCGCAGGACGATGAGCGCATCGTGCACGTGCCGGTGCCGGCTCAACCCGGCTACGCCGCCGAACTGGGCGACCCCTCCGTCATACAGGACCTGCCCACTTTTACCCTGCCGGACTACAAGTACAAAATCGGCACCCACCGCTCCTTCGACGTCTCGGGCGATAGCATGGAAACGACTCTTTTCGAAGGCGACAAGGTGGTGTGCAGCTACGTGGAGCCTACACTCTGGGAAACCGGCATCAAAGACGGCTACGTCTATGTCGTCGTTACCAGGGCCGATGTCGTTGTCAGGAGGGTCATCAATTTGCTGAAATCGGAAAAACAACTGGAACTCATTTCCGACAACTCTTTCTACGAACCCTACCGGGTCAACGTGGGCGATGTGCGCGAAGTGTGGTACGTGCGCGCCAAAATAAGCCCGTTCCTCCCTTCTCCTCAGAACATCAAACACTACCTCCACGACGAGGTGCGGGAACTGAAACAGACCATCAGCAAACAGTCCCAGTTGATCGACAGCCTCAACAAGACCGTAGAACGCCTGCTGCAGACTCCTTCTCTGGCAGGTGACATCAATATCCGAAGCAATGAAGAAACGGAAGATTAAAATCAAAGGCAAAGTGGTTTTCCAGAACCTGGGAACCGGCTTCTGGGGCATCGTAGGCGAGGACGGCAGGGAATGGCGCCCCGTCAAGATGCCTGAACAACTGAAATACGAAGGCAAAACCATCGAAGTGGAAGCCACGGAAGTGGACGAGGATGTATCCATCTTCATGTGGGGAACGCCCGTGCGCATCACTTCTTTTCACACGATGACGCCTTAGGGGAGGTCAATAGGCCGGCGCAGCATTAGCCCAGCCCTTCAGCCTGGTAAACTTGGCGCCACTTCGTGTGCCCTTCACTTCGAGCCGGGCAAGCATTTTGCATTCCCAGCTCCCTTTACCTTTTCCATTTCGACCCGCTCACGTCGGGCGCCTTCAGTACGCGCTGGAAGTCGCCGTACAGTTTGACTGCGAGTTGTGCAGCGATTTCGGCGCTGACGGGGTTGGTTTCCTCCAGTTTTTCCGGATTGAAGTATTTCTGTACGAAATGGGTGTCGAACTGCCCTGAGGTGAAGGCTTCGTGTTCCAGGACGAAGCGCCCGAAGGGCAGGGTAGTAGCCACGCCTTCGATCTCGTACTGTTCGATGGCCTCCAGCATTTGCTGGATGGCGGCGTCGCGGTTGACGCCCCAGGTGATCAGTTTGGCGATCATGGGGTCGTAGTAGATGGGTATGGCCATGCCGGCGTCGTAGCCGTCGTCGACCCGGATATGGGGGCCTTTGGGGCGCCGGTAGCGGGTGATCGTGCCGATGCTGGGCAGAAAATTATTGTGGGGGTCTTCGGCGTAAACCCGCAGCTCGATGGCATGGCCCTTTATGGCCAGGCTTTCCTGCCTGAGGCTCAGCGGTTCGCCCAAAGCGATGCGTATCTGTTGCTCAACGAGGTCGACGCCGCTGATCATCTCCGTGACCGGGTGTTCGACCTGCAGGCGGGTGTTCATTTCCAGGAAGTAGTAGTTCAGTTCGCCGTCCACCAGGAACTCCACGGTGCCTGCGCCGCGGTAGTTGCAGGCTTTGGCCACCTTGATGGCGTCCTGCCCCATTTTTTCTCTGATTTCGGG
This sequence comes from Bacteroidota bacterium, assembly GCA_963169455.1. GTDB lineage: Bacteria > Bacteroidota > Bacteroidia > Chitinophagales > Saprospiraceae > JACJYE01. The sequence continues at coordinate 35,644 of CAUJDW010000072.1, forward strand.
GGTGAGGATGGAGGAAGGCGCTTCCTCGACCACTTTCTGATGGCGGCGTTGTATGCTGCACTCCCGTTCAAATAGGTGTACGGCGTTCCCGAACTGGTCGGCCAGCACCTGGATTTCGATATGCCGGGGCGAGGCGATGTACTTCTCCAGGAACACCGAGCCGTCTCCAAAGGCGGAGGTAGCTTCGCTGATGGCCCTTTGCATCTGTTCCTCGAAGGCGGCTTCCGCTTCCACGATGCGCATCCCCTTGCCGCCGCCGCCGGCGGAGGCTTTGATCAGCACCGGAAACCCGATCTGCCGGGCGGCTGCCTTGGCTTCCTCGATGTTGCTTATGGCCTCGTCAAGGCCCGGCACCATTGGGATGTCGTATTCCTTCACTGCTGCTTTGGCCGCCAGCTTGCTGCCCATGATCTCGATGGAAAAAGGGGTGGGGCCGATGAAGGTGATGCCTGCCTCTTCCACTGCCCGGGCGAATGCGGCGTTTTCACTCAGGAAGCCATAGCCGGGATGGATGGCGTCCACCTGCAGTTCCCGGGCCAGCCCGATGATCCGCTCGCCGTTGAGGTAGGACTGGGCGGAGGGGTTCGGCCCGATGCAGACAGCCTCGTCGGCAAAGCGGACGTGCGGGGCATTGCGGTCAATTTCCGAAAAAACAGCTACGGTCCGGATGCCCATTTCATGGGCGGTCCGCATGATGCGCAAGGCAATCTCACCGCGATTCGCAATCAGGAGTTTCTTCATGGCGCTTTCCTTTGAACGGGGCTGAAGGTATGGAAAAAAGTTTATTTTTGGCTATTTTAAGGGTTTACTGAATTGTTTTCCGGCAGATTCCCGCTCACTCGCGGGGAGCCGGTTTTAGCTTGCCCCGGCTGTTCCCGATCACTGAAAAAACGTATCTCTATGCATGAAACGCCCCGCCAGCTCTGGCGGCCATCACCATCTTTCATCCGAAATTCCCGCCTGCAGCACTACCTCGACTGGCTGGCCGGAAACAAGGGCCTGCAGTTTGAAAACTACGAAGCTGCCTGGGCCTGGTCTGTAGAAGATCCCCCGGCTTTCTGGGAGTCGGTGTGGCAGTATTTCGGCGTAAAGTCGCACTGGCCCTATCAAAGCATTCTGTCCGGTGGGCCGATGCCGGGCGCCCGCTGGTTTGAAGGCAGCACTTTAAACTATGCGGAACACATCTTTCGCCGGAAAAGCACCGATCGCCCTGCCATCCTGTTCCGTTCGGAGCGCCATCCCCTTCAGGCCGTGAGCTGGCAGGAACTGGAGCAGGCCGTGGCCGGCATGGCGGCGTTCCTGAAATCGGCTGGGGTGGAAAAAGAGGATAGGGTAGTGGCTTTCCTGCCGAACATCCCGGAGGCCACGATCGCCTTCCTGGCGGCCTGCTCCATCGGCGCCGTATGGTCGAGCTGCTCGCCCGACTTCGGGGTGAACAGCGTAGTGGACCGCTTCCAGCAGATTGAACCGAAAGTATTGTTTGCAGTGGACGGCTACCAGTACGGCGGCAAGCCCTTTGATAAAATGGAGGTGGTGCAGGAACTCTGCAGGCAGTTGCCAAGCCTGGAAAAGGTGGTGCTCCTGCCGTATTTGAATGAGAATAGCTCAGCAGAACAACTTCCCAACGGCATTAGCTGGCAGAAAGCCCTGGAAACGCCGGCCGGCGCGCTGTTTTTCGAACCCCTGCCCTTTGGGCATCCCATTTGGGTGTTATACTCTTCCGGCACCACAGGCATCCCGAAGGCGATAACCCATTCCCAGGGCGGGGTGCTGCTGGAGCATTTGAAATATCTTGCGTTCCACAACGACGTGCACCCCGGCGAGCGCTTTTTCTGGTTCTCCACCACCGGCTGGATGATGTGGAACTTCGTGCAGGCGGCCCTGCTGGTGGGCGCCACTATCGTCCTTTACGACGGCAGCCCGGCTTACCCCAACCTCGATGTGCTTTGGCAGCTTGCCGGGGAAGCCGGGATCAACCATTTCGGAACCAGCGCTCCCTATCTGGTGGCTTGTATGAAAGCGGGGCTTACCCCTGGCAAAGATTATGATCTTTCCGCCCTGCGCTCCATAGGCTCGACCGGGGCGCCGCTGCCGCCCGAAGCTTTTGACTATGTTTATCAGAAAATAAAAGAAGACTTGTGGCTTTGCTCCATGAGCGGCGGCACCGACGTATGCACGGCCTTCGTCGGCGGCTGCCCCCTGGAGCCGGTTTACGAAGGGGAGATACAATGCCGGGCGCTGGGTTGCGCCCTTTACGCTTATGATGAAGAAGGGCAGGAAATCATAGATGAAGTCGGTGAAATGGTGATCACCCGCCCCATGCCATCCATGCCCATCTATTTCTGGAACGACGCTGACAAACAAAAGTACCTGGGCAGTTATTTCGACATGTACCCCGGCATCTGGCGCCACGGCGACTGGGTGCGCATCACGCCCCGGGGCTCCCTACTCATCCTGGGCCGCTCCGACGCCACCCTCAACCGGCAGGGCGTCCGCATCGGCACCGCCGAAATATACCGCGCCGTCGACCAGGTGAAAGAAGTGAAGGACAGCCTCATCGTCAACCTGGAACTGAGCGGCGGCCGCCACTACATGCCCCTTTTCGTGCTGATGAACGAAGGACAGGAACTGACCGAATCGGTCAAAACTCAGATCCGCCAGGTGTTGCGCAGCGAATACTCCCCCCGCCACGTGCCGGATGAGATCATCGAGGTGAAGGATATTCCCTATACCATCAGCGGGAAGAAGCTGGAAGCCCCGGTGAAGAAAATCCTGCTGGGCTTCCCCATCCACAAAGCAGCTAACCCGGATTCGATGCGCAACCCGGAGTCGCTTGGGTTTTTTGTGGAATTTGCAAGGGGGGTGGAGCGGTAATGTGCCTAACCTCACCAATCCGTAAAGGCCGCATTGAAAATATCCTCCATCATCTGGTTGGAAATGGTGGTGACGGCGTCGTCCTCAACGCTGGCCAGGTCCTGGGAGCTGGGGAAGTCGAAGAAGAAGGAGAAGTTTTTCTTCCAGCCCTTCGATTCGTCCTGGTTGTTGATGTACTCGATAGCGGTGGTGATGGTCAGGCGGTTGAGGGCCGTTGTCTCGCCGGGCTGCGGCGCTTCGGAGGTCACGTCGTAGCGCACGATGGCGCCTTTGAACTCAATGTCGGGGTTTTCGTCATTGAGCACGAGGCGGGATTCGGTGCGGATCTTTTCCTTGAGGTCTTCCGCCAGGCGCTGGGCCAGAGCAGGTTGGGCGTTCAGGGCGTTGTTGGTAAATTGCTCCACGTAGTAAGACTTCACCGTGGCGTAATCGATGCTGATGCCCCGGAAGGAGTAACAACCGCTGAAGAGAAGGGCGAAGAAGGAGAGGAGGGTGAATATCCGTAGCATGGCTTTTTTCCGTGTTTTGATTCCAGGCCATCCCGAAGCTGTCCAAATGCCCGCTTGCGGATTTGAAACAGCCTTTTGGACGGCCATTTTCCGGTGGCAAATATAACAACGATTTCAGGGAAAATATTTGACAGCTTGCCTACAATATGCTAGCTTTAATTTCCCGAAAAGCTGGAATCCTGTTAACATCGCCTCTGCGATTTCCGGCGGCTCCCCCCTTCCTTCCCCCGCAACCTCACTGCCAGGAAAACAACAGGCCATCATTATGGATGATGAGTAGAGAAACAAAAATGCAACTTAAACAAAGCTATCCTATGAAACCACTTTATCTTGCCCTTGCCATCTTCATCCTGCTGGGCGGCAGCCAGTATGCGCAGGGCCAGCGGGATTGCGGAACCATGCAGTACCTCGAGTACGAGCAGCAACTGGACCCCGGGCGGCTGCAGCGGTTGGAAGCGATCGAAAAGCACACCAGGGAATTCCTGAACAACCCCGGCCGCGATGTGACGGGGGTGATTTCTATTCCCGTGGTCGTTCACGTCGTTTGGAATACGCCTTCTGAAAACATCAGCGATGCGCAGATACTGAGCTAGATCGACGTCCTCAACGAGGATTTCCGGCGCCTGAACGCCGATGCTTCGAATACTCCGTCCATGTTCCTCGGCGTTGCGGCCGATTCGGAATTTGAGTTCTGCATGGCCACGGTGGACCCCAGCGGGAACCCCACCAACGGCATTACCCGGACGCAGACCAGCACCACTTCCTTTTCGACCAACAACAACGTGAAGTTCAACGCCACCGGCGGCCACGATGCATGGCCGGCGGGCCAGTACCTCAACGTCTGGGTGTGCGACCTGACGGGCGGGCTGTTGGGCTATGCACAATTTCCGGGCGGCAATCCGGCCACTGATGGAGTTGTTTGTGATTACCTGTATTTCGGCACCATTGGTACGGCAACCCCGCCATTCCATCTGGGGCGCACAGCTACCCATGAAATCGGGCACTGGCTGAACCTTCGCCACATCTGGGGCGATGGCGGCTGCAGTGTGGACGACTTCGTCAGCGACACGCCTTTGGCCGGCGCGCCCAATTATACCGGCGCGCCCTGTACTTTTCCCGGCCCCAATTCCTGTAATACCGGCTCGGGAGACCAGCCCGACATGTTCCAGAACTACATGGATTATTCTGATGATGTCTGTATGAACCTCTACACCCTGGGCCAGAAAGCCCGGATGCGCGCTCTTTTCGACTCCGGCGGCGCCAGGCAGAGCATCCTCACTTCGCCGGGCTGCGGCAGCGAGCCGCCGCCCAGTTGTAATGACGGCATCCAGAATGGCCAGGAGACCGGTGTGGACTGTGGCGGCCCGGTTTGCCCGCCCTGCCCTACCTGTTTTGACGGCATCCAGAACGGCCAGGAGACGGGTGTGGACTGCGGCGGCCCGGTTTGCCCGCCCTGCCCCACCTGCTTTGACGGCATTCAGAACGGCCAGGAGACGGGTGTGGACTGCGGCGGCCCGGTTTGTCCGCCCTGCCCGGTAGAGCCCACCTGTGATGATGGCATCCAGAACGGCCAGGAGACGGGCGTGGACTGCGGCGGCCCTGACTGTCCGCCCTGCCCCTGCAACGGCACCGGGCTTCAACTCAATATCCACTTCGACCTCGCCCCGGCCCAAACCAGTTGGGCCATCGTCCACTCCAGCGGGGCAACGGTAGCTTCCGGCGGCCCCTACACCAGCCAGCCCGGCGGTTCCACGTTTACCATCAGCGGCTTGTGCCTTGCCGACGGCTGTTATACCTTTACCATATACGATTCGGGGAATAACGGCCTTTGCTGCCGCCTTGGCCAGGGTTCTTACACCCTGACGGACGAGGATGGCAATGTGCTGGCCTCCGGCAGCCAGTTCGGCGCTTCGCAGGCCACGAATTTCTGCCTGGAAAGCGGCGCTGCACCCACTTGCGACGACGGCATCCAGAACGGCCAGGAGACTGGTGTGGACTGCGGCGGCCCGGACTGCCCGCCCTGCCCGGTAGAGCCCAGCTGTGACGACGGCATCCAGAACGGCCAGGAGGCCGGTGTAGACTGCGGCGGCCCGGACTGCCCACCCTGCCCGGTAGAGCCCAGCTGTGACGACGGCATCCAGAACGGCCAGGAGGCCGGTGTGGACTGCGGCGGCCCCGACTGCCCGCCCTGCCCGGGCTGTCCGTTTGACGTCAATTTGGAGATTCATTTCGATCTGTATCCTGCACAGACATCCTGGGCGATTTTTGACGCCGGTGGTGTCGCGGCAGCTTCTGGCGGCCCCTACACAGGCCAGGCCCCATTCTCCACACTGATGCAGGACATCTGCCTCGAAGAGGGCTGTTACACCTTTACGATCTACGATTCCGGAGGCAACGGCCTGTGCTGCCAGGGCGGCAGAGGCTCCTACTTCCTCTCCGACGACAATGGCAACTTCCTGGCTGCCGGCGCCGTCTTCGGCGCATCGCAGTCCACTGCTTTCTGTTCTGACGGCAACAGGGAGGCTGGCCGGGAGGCAGGCATTAGCTCCGGCCGCTTCAGCCTGTTCCCCAACCCTGCCAGCCAGCAACTGACGGTAGCCTTTGGTATGCCCGAAGCAGGAAAGGTTCAGCTCAGTGTGCGGGGCCTGGCCGGAGAGGTGCTTCTGCATCGGGAATCCCAGGTGGAAGCAGGGAAGCAGGAGGTGGAGCTGGACGTCAGCGGCCTGCCGGCCGGCCTGTATTTCATGGAGGTTGTGGTGCAGGGTGAGCGCTTCGCGAAGAAATTCGTGATTGCCCGATAGAGGAGTTGATTTTCAGGAAAACGAATGGCCGCCGGTTTTCCGGCGGCCATTCGTCGTTTGAACCAGCCTGAAGGCCGGCATTTACAATTCGTACTGTTTGATTTTGCGGTAGAGAGTTCTTTCGGAGATGCCCAGTTCCTGGGCGGCCTCTTTGCGGCGGCCGCTGTGTTTCTTCAGGGCGCGTCGGATCAGGCCCTTTTCGGCTTCCTCCAGGGAGAGGTTGTCTTCCACTTCTTCGGCCTGGGCGAAGCGGCTTTCCGCGTCGTGGTTGAGGATGATTGGTTTGACCGGTTTGTTGTCTATGGGCTGCTCTTCATCAGCGTGGTATTCAGGCAGGAAATCGCCCTCATCCACTGCTTCATTGATGGCCGGAGTATGGGGGAAATCGATTGGGGCGCGCAGCCCCCGCAGCGCTTTTGCATCGGACACCCGCAGGTCGTTGCTGCGGATGAGTTCGACGACCAGGGCCTTGAGGTCGTTCAGGTCGTTCTTCATGTCCAGCATGAACTTATAGAATATTTCCCTTTCCTGCATGTTGGCCTCGCTGTTCTGGTGCTGTCCGGTGGCGATCATGGGCAGGTTCCGCTTCATGATCTGCGGGACAAATCGGGCGAGTTGCTCAGGGCTTATGTTTTTGTCTTCGGCCAGCACAGAGGCCTGTTCGGCCACGTTTTTCAGTTCACGCACGTTTCCCGGCCAGCTGTAGGATTCCAGGATGGCCTGCGCCCTTTCATCCAGCTGGATGGGTGAGGTGCGGTATTTTTCTGCAAAGTCGACGGCAAATTTCCGGAAGAGCATATAGATGTCTTCGGGGCGGTCGCGCAGGGCCGGAATGCGGATAGGGACCGTATTGAGGCGGTAATAGAGGTCTTCGCGGAATTTGCCTTTTTTTACCCGCTCGTCGAGCGCGACATTGGTGGCGGCGATGATGCGCACATCGGTTTTCTGCACGCTGGAGGCGCCTACCCGGATAAATTCGCCGGTTTCCAGCACCCGAAGCAGGTATGCCTGGGTGTCGAGAGGCATCTCCCCGATCTCATCGAGGAAGATGGTGCCGCCGTCGTAGGATTCGAAGTAGCCCTTGCGTTCGCTGGTCGCTCCGGTAAAGGCGCCTTTTTCATGGCCGAATAGTTCGGAATTGATGGTGCCTTCCGGGATGGCGCCGCAGTTGATGGCGATGAATTTATTGTGCTTGCGGGCGCTGAGGGAGTGGATGATCTTGGAGAAGATTTCCTTGCCTACGCCGCTTTCTCCGGTGAGCAGGACGGAAAGGTCTGTGTTCGCCACGCGTATGGCCGTGCCCAGCGCCCGGTCGAGCAGGGGAGATCGGCCAACGATTCCAAACCGCTGTTTTATGGACTGTAGCGTGTTATCCATGTCAGGTCTTTTCAACCACTTCCCCTTTCAGCGTCGCGCTGGTGGCTTCGTTTACCCTTACCCAGGTGTAGTCACCAGGCTTCAGGCCTTTCACCTTGGGGAAGACGATCATTTTGTTCTGTGAGTTGCGGCCCCTGAATTCACTTTCCGACTTCCTGGAATCACCTTCGATGAGCACCTGGAAGGTTTTGCCGATATCTGCCTGGTTGTGCCGGAAGGAAACCTGGGTTTGCAGGCGGATTACCTCCTGCAGGCGCCGTTTCTTTACGTTCATGGGAATGTCGTCGGGATATTTGCGGGCGGCCAGGGTGCCTGGCCGTTCGGAGTAGAAGAACATGTAGGACATGCTGTAATTGGCGAATTCGATCATACTCAGGGTGTCCTGGTGTTCCTCTTCCGTTTCGGTGCAAAAGCCGGTGATGATATCGGAGGAAATGGCGCAGTCGGGGATGATCTCGTAGATGCGGCGCACCTTGTCCATGTACCATTCGCGGTCGTAGGTCCGGTTCATCAGTTCCAGAATGCGGCTGTTGCCCGACTGTACCGGCAGGTGGATGTAGTTGCAGATGTTGTCGTATCTGGCCATGGTGTACAGCACCTCATCGGTGATATCCTTGGGGTGGGAAGTAGAAAAGCGGACGCGCAGTGTGGGGTCAAGCTGGGCCACCATTTCCAGGAGTTCGGCGAAGGTGGTGAGCTGGCCGCTTTCCGGGTTTTCCCATTTGTAGGAATCCACGTTCTGCCCCAGCAGGGTCACTTCGCGGTAGCCTTTTTCAAAAAGGCTCCGGGCTTCGGCCACGATGCTGAAGGCGCTGCGGCTGCGTTCGCGCCCGCGGGTGAAGGGCACCACGCAGAATGAGCACATATTGTCGCAGCCCCGCATGATGGAGATAAAGGCCGATACGCCATTGGAGTCGAGCCGCAAGGGGCTGATGTCGGCATAAGTTTCTTCCCGGGACAGGAGGACATTGATCCCTTTCTCTCCTTCCTCCGCACCCTGGATGAGCGCGGGCAGGTCGCGGTAGGCATCCGGGCCGATGACCAGGTCGACCAGTTTTTCCTCTTCAAGCAGTTTTTTCTTGAGGCGCTCGGCCATACAGCCCAGCACGCCGACCAGGGCGCCGGGACGTTGGGCCTTCAGCTTGTCGAACAGGCGGAGCCGTTTGCGCACCGTTTCTTCCGCCTTTTCCCGGATGGAACAGGTGTTGATCAGGATGAGGTCGGCTTCTTCCATGGCCCGGGTGGGGCGGTAGCCTGCTTCGGCAAGTATGGACGCCACGATCTCGCTGTCGCTGAAGTTCATCTGGCAGCCGTAACTTTCGATGTAAAAAAAGCGGGAGCCTTCAATACTGTTGTCCGCACGCTCCAGGTAGAAAGCTTCGCCCTGCCGGCTTTCGTCTATTTCTTTTCTGATGCCTACCAGTGTAGGATTGTTGTCGTACATCTTATCCTGAAAGTTTTGGCTTTGCTTTTATGCAATTAGCTGCCGATCCGGCATCGTATAAAAGGCCGTGAAAAAAGGATTGGTTTTTTTCCGGCCGGTAAAGATAAGGATTTTTACGGCCTGCCGTGACATTTTGGCAGATGCTTTTTCATAATTTGTGCTCGTACCGGCCTGGGGGGCTCGCTCCCCCGGGCCGGAGGCAAGGAAGATAATTGGCCACTTAAAAACGGATACCACATGAAAACCACCAATTGGGCTATCATTTTACTTCTCGCGCTGGCAATACTGGCCTGCGGAGGCAGGAGCGGCGCGCCTGAAATGGCTGCGGAGGGCTATGACACCTATTCGGGAGGCGAGGCCAAAATGGCCTATGAAAGCGGTGAAGCAGATCGCCAGCCAACTGCTTCCGGGGAAACTGCTCAGGCGGAAGAAGTACTTCAGGAGAAAAAAGTCATCCGCACCGCCAACATCCGGATGGAAGTGAAGGACTTCAGGGAGGCGCAGCAGCAGGCCGCGGCCCTGGTGCTGCGTTTTGAAGGAGAAGTCGTCAGCGAAGAAGTGCAGCAATACGGCGAGATGCTGGAAAACCGCATGGTGATCCGCGTCCGGCCCGAACGATTCGACTCCCTCCTTGCAGCCCTGGAGCAACTGGCAACCTACGTTGACTTCCGATCTGTTAATGCCGAAGACGTCACCCGCCAGTACATCGACCTGGAGACGCGCCTGGCATCCAAACGCGCGGTAGTGGAGCGCTACCGGGAATTGCTGAAGCAGGCCAAAAATGTTCAGGAGGTGCTTTCCGTGGAGGAGAACCTGCGCAAAGTCGTGGAGGAGATCGAGTCCATTGAAGGGCAGTTGCGCTACCTCAGCCGGCAGGTGGACTACAGCACCATCAACCTGACTTTTTACGAGAAAACGGACCAGCCGCTGCTGCGCCGCTCCTTCATGAACCGCATCGGCGAGGGCTTCACCCGGGGCTGGCATTTGCTGAAAGACCTGGCCGTAGGCGCCGTTTCCATCTGGCCCCTCATTCTGATCATCGGCGGGTTGCTGTGGTGGTGGATTCGGCGCAGGAGGAAGCGCTAGCCCATCTTATTCCTTCCCGAAAACCCCATGGTAATGGGTATGAAGAACAGCAAGATGGCGAAGAAAATGATCAGCAGAAAATTACCGGGCATCATGGCTTCTGGATTTGTTTGGTGAACTTTTCCTCAAACAAGTTAGGAAGCCCGTACCTGGCCCCTGGTGATGTTTATCAGGGCAGGAGGGTGATATTTGGCAGGGGGGCGTAGGGATGCCATCCCTATAGGGATGGCATCCCTAGAACTTGAAGTCCAGCCTGGCCGTCAGGTTGCGCGGCGGGTCCAGCAGGCCGGGGCGCGAGGCGTACTCCACATTGGCCAGGTTATTCAGCAGCAGGGAAAATTTCAGGTGTTCTGAAAAAGTGTAACCGGTGCGCAGGTTGATCACGGTGAACCCCTTGTCGTGTTCTTCCCGGAACCTTTTCAGGCCGCCGATGATGAGCAGGAAGGGCGAATCGATCGCTTCGATATGGCTGTTGTAGAAGGCCTCGACGCCCAGGAAGGCGCCCTTGAACTTCGTTTCCAGGTCGAATTTGAACAAGTGCCGCGAGCGGTACTTGAGGATGTTTTCATCGGAAGAAGAGTTCTGGGCATTGATCTGCGCCCTTGTCGCTTCGCCGATGGGAGCGCTGGTGGTGTCAAATTCCAGGAAGCGGGGGTCGACGAAGGTGTAGCCCGTAAGCAGGGTGAAGGGCAGCCCCAGAATATCTCCCTGGCCAGCGGCCGTCACTTCGAAGCCAGCGGCCTTGGTGTCGCCGATATTGATGGAGCGGAAGTCGCTCGACAGGCTGTTGTCGGCAGGGTCGCGCATGGTCACCAGGTTGAACTCCATCATGTCGTAATAGCGGAAAGTGAAAGCGGCCACGTCCAGGTAGCCCTTAAAGGAAGACACCTGGAAGCCCTGCTTGATGCCGATCTCGGCGCTCCAGCCGGTTTCCGACTGCAGGCTGGGGTTGGGCAGCACATTGAAAAAGCCGACGTTGGTCACGATGAACTTTTCCGCCACGGTGGGGAAGCGATAGCCCTGCCCCCAGGAAGCGCGCAGGAAGGTGGCTTCGGCCAGGCGGTAGTTGAGCCCGAAACGGACCACCGGTTTGGATTCCCGTTCGTTGGAGGCAGGCACCTCCCGGTCCTTGTTCCCGACGGTGTAAATGAAACCGGGGTTTTTCAGCAGGTTGTCTTCGTAACGGAAGCCCGCCGACACATTCAGCCGGTCGAAAAACTTTTTGTCAAGCTGCAGGTAGGCCGCGTAGTTCCTGGAGGTGAAAGTCGTGTCGCCATATAGTTCCGCTTCGATATTGGTGCCCTGGTAAACGGCGCCGGCGGTGACGACCAGCCCCAGGGCCTGCATCTGCCGCTGAAACTGGTACTCCGCATAGTACATGTCGGAAGTATTGCCCTGGTTGTTATCGTTGTTGTTGTCCACGTTGTAAAAGCGCCCCTGGAAGCGGTGGCGGTTGCCGCCGCGGTCGTAGTAATTGACGAAGGGGTCGATGTTGTAGCGCACCCGTTCGCGGTTGGAGAAGGTGCTGGGCACGCCGACGTAGGCCATGGTGTCCGATACCCAGTAGAAGAAGGCGCCGGATTTGCCGGCGTTGAAGTTGCCGTTCAGCCCGAGGGTCAGGCGGTCGGAGAGGCGGTAGCGGGTGCTGATGTTGAAGCGCCCGTATTCTTTATAGGCATCTTTGTTTACGCTTTCTTCCTTGACGTAATAGCTGCCGGCGACGAGGTCCAGCTTGCCGATCTTGCGGCGGTGGGCCAGTTGGGCGCCCGTGGTGTAGGGTGCGCTGTCCCACCATTTCAGGCGTTTGTCGGCAGGGCTGAAATAGTGGGTATAGTAAAGTGCGCCTTCCGTTTCGGGCTGTGCTTTGGGATAGGCGGTGCGCACGTTGATGATGCCGTTGAGGGCCGAGGAGCCGAAGAGGGCCGAGGCGGCGCCTTTGACGACTTCCACCTGCGAGATGTTTTCGATGGGCACGTCGTCCCAGTTGGGGTATCCGGCGTCCGCCGTGAGGATGGGGATATCGTCGACCAGGAGGAGCACGCGGCTGCCGGCGCCCTGCGAATAGCCAGAACCCGCCCGGATGTTGGCCTGCCCGTCGATGACCGTCACGCCCGGCAGCTTTTCTATTGCCGCGTCGAGGCTGAGCTTGCCCGTGCTTTGGATGAGGTTGGGCCGGAGCACTTCCAGCGAAACAGTGACTTCACTCAGCGGCTTGCTGTGTTTGCCGCTGGTCACGGTGGCCGTTTCCAGTATGGCGGCTTCCTGTTTCAGCGCTACATTAAGCTCCAACTCCTGCCCGCTTTCCAGGCTGGCCTCCCGGCTGAGCGGTTCGTACCCGACGTAGCGGAAAACGACGGTATGCACGCCTGGCTCCAGGGAAAGGGTGTAACTGCCGTCCACATCCGTGATGGTGCCGGAAGAGCCTGCTATGACCGTTGCGGCGATCAGGGGCTCACCGGTGGCGGCGTCGGAAATGACGCCTCTGAGGATGCCATTCTGTGCGTGGAGGTTGGTGAAAAAAAGGGCCAGAAAACAGGAAATCGCAATCGTTTTGCTCATAAACGGCTGAGGTTTGAGTGGGTAAATTTGTGTTACATAAGGCCCAAAGAGCAATTCAGAAAAGCGAAAATAGGGAAAAAATTTACCCGTTGAACATATTCCTTGGGAAATTGGGCGATTCCGCCTGCCCTCTCAGAGCCCCGGTGGCTATATATCCAAATATTTCTTAATTTCGCCTCTTGGCGGCCTTTCGGCCGTCAAATGTTTCTATATTGCGAACTTTGATTGGTTTTTTCACAAATCTCCTTATTGCTATGAAGAAAATCGTTCTACTTCTTTTGGGCTTTGCAAGCTGGACTGCGGTATTCGCTCAGGAAACGACCTGTTCGCCGGACCCCAATGTGCCGGATACGGTGGTCGTATCGCCGCTTCCTTATTCGCCGGAAACGCCCGAGCTGGGCATCACCGACACGGCCTGCGTAGGGGACTACTACCGCTTCACCTTTACCTTTAACATCCCCTCGACCTATGTCACTGATTTTGGCGAAGTGCCCATCACTTCGGTAGGGATACCGGTGGAAGGCGGCGTCCAGAACATGCCTGCGGGATTCGATTACGTCTGCAACCCGCCAAACTGTTCATTCCCTGCGGAAACGGAGGGCTGCGTAGTGATCTTCGGCACACCGCAGGCCGGGCAGGAAGGGGTGTACGACCTGAAGGTGCAGGCCACCATCGTCACGCCTTTCCTTCCCATCGTCGTCACCATGCCGGATGACATCCAGCCCAACGCCAATTATTTCATGCACGTCAAACCGGAAGGCTTCGAAAACTGCCTCGTTGTCGGTACGCGGGAAAGTTTCGCCTCGCGCTTCAGTATCAGCAACCAACCCAACCCCACCAGCGGCTGGACGCAGATCGCGGTGGAGTCCGAACTGAGCGGCGATTTCGACTTTTTGGTGAGCGACGTCTTCGGCAAAGTGCTGCACCGCGAGCGGGTGCGCCTGCACGCCGGCGAAAACCGCATCGAATTCGACGGCAGCAACCTGCCCAACGGCATCTACCTCTATTCCATCAGCGACGGCCGCGAGATGGTGAGCCGTAAACTGGCCATCAGCCGGCAGTAAGCCAGTACGCCAGCAGGCAGAGCCTTGGGAGGTTTCTGGTTCCAAGTTCCAGGTTAGGGCTAAGCGAAGCATCCACGGGAAGAAAAAACTGCCAAATTTGGGATTTGTTACTAAAAAACTGCTGGCTAACCCTTGTTTGAAGGGGCAATACGGCTCCCTTCACTGAAGGAGGCACGGATAACCAAAACCGGCTTCCGCTTTTATCTCCAGTTGCAAACCCTTCGAAAATAATCGGGGAACTTTCGCCCACTTTCTTTCAAAGAGCTTCCCCGGCCCCTGAAAAGATTAGAACAGCAATATCGAGCAGTAAGCGCCTGCCTTCGGGCAGGGCGCTTGCTGCCCCATTATTCCATTATTCCATGGTTTAGGCCACAAAAACCTTTGCCTATGTCCAGATATTTACCAACCATACTCCTCGCTTTGCTTTTTGGGGGGCTGAATGCCCAGAACGGTTGCCCGGGCTGCGTTGTCAGCCTGCCCGACAGCCTCGCAGCGGACACCATATACCTCAGCCAGGCTCCCGACGGGCAGGTAGGGGTGTACTACGATGGCGATTTGAGCTTCCGAATGCCCAAAACGACCACGCCCGTCAATGCCACCGACCCGGAAACCCCGCCGGGGCTGACGATCTCTCAGGTTACCATCCTCTCCGTTTCCAACCTGCCGCCGGGGCTGAGCTGGCAGGCGAACCAGGCGCAGTTCAACCCCGCCGAACAAACCGACGGCTGCGGGAAACTGTGCGGAACACCGCTCATCCCAGGGCTGTACAATGTGGAAGTGATCGTGGAAGCCCAGGTCTTTATCCTGTCCCAGACGACGGCTTTTACCTTTCCTGTGCTCATCCTGCCCGGCACGAGCGTGACGGATGGCTTTACCCTGGAAAACAACAGCGGCTGCGGCTCGGTTACCGCCGCTTTTCTCAACAATATTCCTTCGGGAGGGCAGGAAGGCTATTCCTATTTCTGGGATTTTGGCAACGGCAACCAGTCGGTGAACGAGAACCCGGCGCCGCAAACCTACTCGCAGCCGGGGGTGTACGAAGTGCAATACGAGGCCCGCATCGACACCTTCGGGTATTTGCTCACCGAAGTGGTGGTGGAAAGCGTAGGCTGCAACGATGTCTTCAACGGCGCCCCCGACCTGCGCGTGGAGGTGTGGGATCCCGACGGCGTCCGGATTTTCGACTCGCCCCATGTGCAGAACGCCCAGCCGCCGCTTTCTTTTACCCTCAACCTCTTTATCGGCCCGGGCAATTACCTGCTGCGGGTCATGGATGAGGACAGCGGGCTGGAAGGCGGCGACGACGAGTGCGGCACGGTCAATTTCACTCAGAACTCCAGCGGCCAGTTTTCCAGCGGCAGCCTGCAGGCCAGCCTGTCCATCATCCACCCCGTCGACACCATCCGTTCCGTCGATACCGTCATCGTTTATGAACAGCCGGAGGCTCCCTCGCTTTTCAGCCAGGCCGGTTTCCCACTCTGCGCCGGCGACAGCCTGCTGCTGCTCACCGATGAACTCGATGGGCTGCAATGGTACCAGGACAGCCTGCCGGTGGTAGGCGCCGACAGCGCCAGCCTGATGGTAATGGAAAGCGGAGCATACTGGGTGTCCCGCACCACGCCCGACGGCTGCAGCGCGGTATCCGATGTGGAGGAGGTGTTCTTCCCACCCCTCCCCGCAGCGCCCGTTTTCTTCAATGTCGATAACCTGCTTAGCCTTTATGAACCCGGCAGCCTGCCAACGGGCCACCAATTGCAATGGTTTCTGGACGGCCAGCCCATCAACGGGGCCAATGCACCCGATTTCTGCGCCGAAGCCAGCGGAACCTATACCCTGGAAGTGACGGATCCGGCCAGCGGGTGCACCAGCTTCTACACCCTGGGCATTACTTACAACCCCGCTTTCCCGGGCTGTATGCCGACTTCGACGGCCGAGGCTTCTCCACTTTTCGGGTTGGAGCTTTTTCCCAACCCGGCTGCCAACATAGCTTTCCTCCGGGGAGGCATGAATGGAAAATCTGCAGAAATCCTGCTGTTTAACGCCCAGGGCCAGTTGCTGTCCTCCCAAATGACAGAAGCCGGCACAGGGGCGTTTTCAGTGGAACTGGATATGAGCCGCCATCCTGCGGGCCCATACTGGCTGGTGGTTCGGGCAGGGGGGGTGATGGAACGGCTCAGCCTGGTTAAACGGTAGGCGGAGAAGAACTTCGGAGGTTTAGCCTGGTTTTGTTACGGCCAGTCACGGGGTGGCTTGCATTGAAATTGCTGAAGTTCAGCCGCCCCGTGACATATCCGGGCCAGTCACGGGGTGGCTTGCATTGAAATTGCTGGAGTTCAGCCGCCCCGTGACATATCCGGGCCAGTCACGGGGTGGCTCGCATTGAAATTGCTGGAGTTCAGCCGCCCCGTGACATATCCTGGCCAGTCACGGGGTGGCTCGCATTGATTTTGCTGGAGTTCAGCCGCCCCGTGACATATCCTGGCTTCGGGCGTTTATCCAAGCCATCAAATTCAAAAATATATCTTAAATTTGCCGCAGTGCTGCAGGCCATTGCAGCGACAATGCAGGGAAAAACGCGCCATTTCAGTTTTCCTTTGCCATAATCCCATCCGAACGGCTTTCTCAAAAGGCGCTATTGAACATTTGGAAGTATGACGGCTCATATTGAGAAAAGGGAAATTGGTAACCTGTTACTGGAAAACATACCTGATATCCCGGAAACCATCAGCGAACGGCTGAATCAGTACCACGGCGCCCGCGAGGCATTCGTCGTCGACTGGCTGGGCGAAGATGCCGGCCTGCTGATCAGCACCCGCTTCGGCGAATCGGCCCAACTCCACCTGCTTGAAAAGGCCGGCGGCGCCCGCAGGCAGCTCACCTTCTTTTCCGAACCCGTTCTCAGCGCAGCCATGCGGCCCTGGCACAAAGGCTTTCTGTTTTCCCAGGATCGGGGCGGTGATGAGAACTATCAGTTCTACTACTACGACCTGGATTCGGGGGGTTATCAGTTACTCACCGACGGTTTATCCAGGCACGGCCATGCCGTGTGGAGCCCCGACGGTTCGATGATCATTTACAGCAGCGCCCGGCGCAACCAGGAAAACCACGGTTTGTATCTGTACCATTTTGCCGACGGGCGTGGCGAGCGAGCTCTCCTGGAAGAAGCAGGGTACTGGTATCCCATCGACTGGCATGCCGACGGGCGGCGCGTCACGGTGGCCAATTACCGCTCCGTCAGCGAATGCCGTTTGTATATACTGGACATCGAAAGCGGCGGCTTGCAGCCTGTGCTGGCCAAAGCCGGTGTTTCCTGCCGTGGCGGCTTCTGGAGCGCCGACGGGAAGAGCTTGTTTCTCGCTTCCGACGAGTTCAGCGAGTGCCGGCAATTGGTGCGGTACAGCCTGGAAAGTGGCGCCTGTGCGCCTCTGGCCCCCGGCCTGGCCGCTGAAGTGGAGGGAATGCGCCTGTCGCCCGACGGGCAAACGCTGGCCTTCCTGCTGAATGACAACGGCATCTCCCGCCTGTACCTGATGGATGTCGAAAGCAGGGAATACCGCCGGGTGGGCTGCCTGCCGGAAGGGATCGTCGATGGCCTGCGCTGGGATGCGGAGGGCGCGCAACTGGCCTTCACTCTCAACGCCCCTGACGCTCCGGCGGACGTGTTCGTCCTGCGCGTGGCGGACTGTCGCCTCACCCGCTGGACCAACAGCGAAGTGGGCGGCCTGGACAGCGGCCATTTCGTCAAACCCGTTCTTTTTCATTATCCGACTTTCGATTTCGTGGACGGCCGTCCCCGGCAAATCCCGGCCTATTACTACCGGCCGGAGAAAAGGGAAGGCCCCTGTCCGGTGCTGATATACATCCATGGCGGCCCGGAAAGCCAGTTCCGGCCGGGCTTTTCGCCGACCTTCCAATACTATCTCAACGAACTGGGCATAGCTGTGCTGGCGCCCAATGTGAGGGGCTCAACCGGTTACGGCAAGAATTTCCTCAAGCTGGACAATGGCTACCTGCGCGAAGATTCGGTGAAGGATATCGGCAAGTTGCTGGACTGGATCGAGCAACAGCCGGAGCTCGACAGCTCGCGGGTGGCGGTGATCGGGGGCTCGTACGGCGGCTACATGGTGCTGGCTTCTATGGCGCATTTCAACAGCCGTATATGCTGCGGCATCGACATCGTGGGTATCAGTAATTTTGTGACTTTTCTGGAGAACACCAAGCCGTACCGCCGCAACCTGCGCCGCGCGGAATACGGCGACGAGCGAGACCCGCGCATGCGGCGCCACCTGGAGCGCATCTCGCCGGCCAACAACGCGCACCGGATTTCAAAGCCCATGTTGATCGTGCAGGGGCAAAACGACCCCAGAGTGCCGGCCAGCGAAGCCGAGCAGATGCTGCAGGCCATCCGCCGCAATGGCGGAGAGGCCTGGTACCTGCTGGCCAAAGACGAGGGGCATGGCTTCCGCAAAAAAAGCAACCGCGAGTTTTTCGACAAGGCGGTGGTCTTGTTTTTGCAGCGCTTCTTATAGATGGCATCGCTCCAAGCGATGCCATCTATAAGCGTGGCATCGCTTGGAGCG
Organism: Bacteroidota bacterium; assembly: GCA_963169455.1. Classification (GTDB taxonomy): domain Bacteria; phylum Bacteroidota; class Bacteroidia; order Chitinophagales; family Saprospiraceae; genus JACJYE01. The sequence goes on from CAUJDW010000072.1 coordinate 53,938, forward strand.
ATGCCATCTATAAGCGCGCTCCCAGGAAATCCAGTTCAAACCCCTCTATTTTTTCAAGCCCTTCCACCTCCTCCAGGTATACTTCGGCTACCGCGGCTTTCAGGCGGCGCAGCTTATCGGCGGCTTCGCTCTGGCGGATGGCGACATCCACTATGCCGATTTCACCGAAGTCCTGTTGCACCATTTCCAGGCCGAGGCTTTTGATGCCGTTCATTACCCTGCTCATCAGGGCGTAGGAGAAGGTGAGGCGATAAATATCCTCCACCACTTTCTCGATAACTTCGGCCTTTTCCAGCGCATCTGCGGCGCTCGTTTTGTAGGCGTTGATCAGGCCGGAAGCGCCCAGCAGCGTGCCGCCGAAATAGCGGACGACGATGATGATCACATTGGCCAGCCCGAAGCTGTCGATCTGCCCGAGGATGGGGCGCCCGGCGGTCCCGCCGGGTTCGCCGTCGTCGTTGGCGCGGAAGTTGTTGCCATCCAGGCCCAGGCGGTAGGCGTAGCAGTGGTGCCGCGCCTTGGGGTGCTCCTTGCGCACTTCTTCGAGACGGGCCTGGCATTCCTCCTCCGTGCATGCGGGGAAGGCGTAGGCCAGGAACTTGCTGCCCCGGTCGCGGAATTCGCCCAAGCCGGGGCCGGCCAGTGTGCGGTAGGTATCTGTGGTGGCGGACATGGAGCGAATGTAAGGAATTTTGCCGTTTGCATGTCGTTAACAAAGCTTTGGGCCGCTTTATCCGCTTAGTTTTTATATTTGCTTAAAATACTTGCTTCGTGCAGCACACCCTCGAACAATTCGACGCCATACTGGCCTTGTGCCGCAACCTCTTTGAAAAGAAAACCCGCGATTACGGCACCGCCTGGCGCATCCTGCGCCCTTCCTCCCTGACCGACCAGCTTTTCATCAAGGCACGCCGCATCCGGAGCATCGAGGAAAAAGGGTTGCAAATGGTGCCCGATGGCATCGGGGATGATTACATCGGCCTGATCAACTACAGCATCATGGCTATGATACAACTGGAACTGCCTGCCGATGCGCCCGTTGAACTGCCTTTGGAGGAAGCCCTGCGCTTGTACGGAAATTATGCGGAGCAAACCCGCGAACTGCTGGCCGCCAAAAACCACGACTATGGCGAGGCCTGGCGCGACATGCGCCTCAGCTCCATCACCGACCTCATTCTGATGAAAATACTGCGCATCAAACAGATCGAAGACAACGCAGGGCAGACCCTCGTTTCCGAAGGGCTGCAGGCCAATTACCAGGATATTGTAAACTACGCTATTTTTGCACTGATCAAACTACAGGAACAAAAACAACAGGTATGACCATCGGATTACTCGTTTTGTACGTAGCCATCGCCGCGCTCATCCTGACCTTGTGGATGGGCTTCGGCTCCAGCCGCATCAACAACTGGCTGGTCAGCTTTTTCCAGAACTTCTGCGGCGCACTCTTCATTTTTTCCGGCTGGGTAAAAGCTATCGACCCCCTGGGCACTGCCTACAAGCTGGAACAGTACTTCGCCGAATTCGAGTCTACCTTCTCCGGATCCTGGTTCTCCTTTCTGGCGCCGCTTTTCCCCTGGTTGGCCAGCTACGCCGTCGCCTTTTCGGTGTTTATGATCGTTTTTGAGATCGTGCTGGGCATCATGCTGCTCATCGGCGCCGCCCGGAAGTTCACGGCCTGGGCCTTCCTGCTTCTGGTCGTGTTCTTCACCTTCCTCACCGGCTTCACTTACCTGACCGGCTATGTGCCGGAAGGCGTCAACTTCTTTCAGTTTGGCCAGTGGGGGCCCTACGTGGAAACCAATATGAAAGTGACCGACTGCGGTTGTTTCGGGGATTTCATAACCCTGAAGCCCTTTACGTCCTTCATGAAAGACATCTTCCTGCTCTTCCCTTCCCTGCTTTTTGTCTTCGCCCACAGGCAGATGCACCAGCTCTTCAGCGCCGGCGCGCGCACCGCCATCTCCATCCTGGGAACGGTGGCCCTGGTGTTTTACTGCTTCAGCAACTACGTCTGGGACCTGCCTCATATCGACTTCAGGCCCTTTAAGGTTGGCCGCAACATCCGCCTGGAAAAGGCCCTGGAAACGCTGGCGGAGAACAACGTCGACGTGGAATTCTACCGAATGACGAACAAATCAAGCGGCGAAGTGGTGCAGTTGCCCCTCGAACAGTACCTGCGCGAATACAAGAACTACCCCAAGGAGGAGTGGGAACTGGAACAGCTGAAAAGCAAACCCAAAGTGGTGGTGATCCGGTCGGAAGAGGCTCCCGAGGGCTTTGTCATTCCCGGCATAGAAGGGGAGGAATACGAACAGGAACTTATCCGCTATGTAAAGGAAAACTGGAAGCTGGAGGGCGACACCACGATCCGCTTCGTCGAGCGCAGCAAGGTTTCCGACTTCGAAGCCAACGCGGGCGAGGGCGTGGACCTTGCCGAAGAGCTGCTCTCCAACCCCGATTACAGTTTCATGGTCATCGCCTACAAGCTGTATGATGATAAGGAGGAAACGGTAAACGAAGTCGTGATGGACACCATTTACGCCCTCGACACACTGGCTGTGGGCGACAGCATCAAGCTGGTGCAGCGGGTGGACAGGGTGGATAAAAAGCAGGTGCAGAAAAAGGTTTACACCTGGAACCAGAAACACCTCGCGCCCTGGGCCGGAACCGTCAACCCCGTCCTGAAGGCCGCCGGTGAGGCCGGGTACAAAGCCTTCGCCATCACCTCCTTCGCCGAGCCGGACAAACTGGAGAGCTTCCGGGCCGCATCCGGCAGCGATTATCCCTTCTACACCGCCGACGATATCCTGCTGAAGACCATCATCCGCTCGAACCCGGGAGTGGTTCTGCTGAAGAACGGGCAGGCTGTCATGAAGTGGCACTACAAACAATTGCCTTCTTTTGAGGAAATTAAAAGCACGTATATGAAATAGTTGGTTTGGAAAGCCTGGCGAAAGAAGTATATTTGCACACTTAACCATCAGGGAATTATTGAAAACATGCTGAGTAGAAGGAACGTCCGCATTAAAGTAATGCAGATGCTGTATTCCATGAGCCGGGATAACAAGCTGGGGCTGAACGAGGTAGTGAGCCATTACCACGTCAATATCCAGAAGTCCTTCGAGCTCTACCTGTTCTGCCTGCTCAGCCTCATGCGCATTGCGGCTTATTCTAAGCAGGACGCCGCAAAAAAAAGCGCCAAACTGCTGCCCTCCGAGGAAGATAAACAATTCACCGCCAAACTGGCGGAGAACGCCCTTATGCTTTCCCTGGTGAAAAATGAAGGCCTGGAGCTGCAGTTCAAAAAGCACAAACTCACCTACAAGTTCGACAACGACAACATCCGCCTGTTTTATACGGATTTTGCGAAAACCGAAGAGTACAGGGAGTACGTCATGCAGGAGAACAGCAGTGATGAAGACCACCGCAATATCCTGCTTGCCCTTTTCAAACACCTGCTCAGCAACGAGTCTTATGACGAATTCCTGGAGGACAACTACTCCAACTGGATCGATGACAAGTCTCTGATCGTCGGGGCTATTAAAAAGACCATCAAAGCGCTTCCGGCCGAGCAGGGCTTTTACGAGGAATACCTGCCCAGCGCCGAAGCCGTCGACGAATTCGGCGAAAAACTGTTGCGCCAGGTCTGCGAATCCGGCGAAGAGCTGCTCGGCCTGATCGAACCCACTCTTCGCAACTGGGACGCCGACCGGGTGGCGGTCATCGATATGATCCTCCTGAAAATGGCGCTCTGCGAGCTGATGAGCTTCCCCTCCATTCCCACCAAGGTCACGCTCAACGAATTCGTCGAGATATCCAAACTATACAGCACCGACAAGAGCAAGGACTTCATCAACGGCATCCTCGACCGCCTGATGAAACAACTGCACAAGGAAGGCAGGATACAGAAGACGGGCAGGGGATTGCAGGAGTAGGATTCAGGGCCTGCAATCCGAAAGCACAAAATCCCCCCAAATTGGATATATTTGCGCCATGAGCGAAAAGATCCTTATCCTTGACTTCGGTTCGCAGTACACGCAACTCATTGCCAGGCGCATCCGCGAACTCAACGTGTACAGCGAAATTGTCCCTTATAACAAGATCCCTGAACTGGACGACAGCATAAAAGGCATTATCCTGTCGGGCAGCCCCTTTTCCGTCACCGACGAGAACGCCCTGCGCACCAGGCTGGGCCTGCTCATTGGGAAACGGCCCGTGCTGGGCATCTGTTACGGCGCCCAGTACATCGCCCAGCACTTCGGCGGAAAGGTCGAGCGCTCCCTGAAGCGCGAGTATGGCAAGGCCCGCCTGAGCCGCATCCACAAAACAGACCCCCTCCTCCGTGATATCCCCCGGGATTCCCAGGTCTGGATGTCCCACGGCGACACCATCATGCATATCCCGGAGCAGTTCGAGCTGCTGGCCGGCACGGAAAGCATCGATGTGGCTGCCTTCCGCGCCCGCGAAGGCGCCTTCGGGCAGCCCGTGTACTGCATACAGTTCCACCCCGAGGTGTCCCACAGCCTCGACGGCATGGCCCTGCTGCGGAATTTCGTCAAAGATATTGCGGGTTGCCACAGCGAATGGACCCCGGCGGCCTTCGTCGAAAACACCATCGAAGAACTGCGTACACAGATCGGGGAGAGCCACGTGTTGATGGGCCTTTCAGGCGGTGTGGATTCCACCGTGGCGGCAACTTTGCTCCACCATGCCATCGGAGGCCAGTTAATTTGTATCTTCGTGGATAACGGCCTGCTGCGCAAGAACGAATACGAGGACGTGCTCCATTCCTACCGGGATATGGGGCTCAATGTGGTGGGGGTCGACGCCAAGGCCCATTTCTACCGGGAGCTCAGAGGCGTGTCGTCGCCGGAAGAAAAGCGAAAGGTGATCGGCAGGGTGTTCATCGAGGTGTTTGAACAAAAAGCCCATCAGTTGGAGGAGGAGGACCGCGCGATCAAATGGCTGGGGCAGGGCACTATCTACCCGGACGTCATCGAGTCCGTTTCCGTTCACGGGCCGAGCGTCACGATCAAGTCCCACCACAATGTGGGCGGGCTGCCGGAGGTGCTCAAACTCAGGATCGTGGAGCCGCTGCGCATGCTTTTCAAGGACGAGGTGCGCCGTGTTGGCGGCGAGCTGGGCATTCCGAAGGAGATACTGGGCCGGCACCCCTTCCCCGGGCCGGGGCTGGGCATCCGCATCCTGGGCGAAGTGACCCCCGAGAAGGTCGCCCTGCTGCAGGAAGCCGACGCCATATACATCGACAACCTGAGGAAGGCCGGCCTGTATGATGAAGTCTGGCAGGCGGGAACCATCCTGCTGCCGGTGCAGTCTGTGGGAGTTATGGGTGATGAGCGCACCTATGAACAGGCCGTGGCGCTGCGGGCCGTGAATTCACTCGACGGCATGACGGCCGAATGGAGCCGCCTCCCGTTTGACTTCCTGGCCACCGTCTCCAGCGAGATCATCAACAATGTTAAAGGAATAAACCGAGTCGTTTATGATATCAGCACCAAGCCTCCGGCCACTATCGAATGGGAATAAACTGCTGGCCATCTGCCTGGCCTTGTTACTGCTTCCTTCCTGCTCGCTTTTCCGCAAAGCGCAGGAAGAGGAAAGCAAAGACAAAGTAGGCGCCGAGCTGGACCCCATCCCCGGCAAAAAAATCTATGACCCGGAAACCGGAACGCTGGTGGTGGTCGATCGGGCGCCCGTCGAGAGCATGGACACCGTCCGGTGGAGGGACATTTCCACCGACTCCCTGCCCCCGATCCGCTCGGAAGCCGCCGGCCTGGCCAGGGAACAGGCGGAGGGGAATGCCCCTCAACTGACCGGCCATGGAGATTTCGGTTCGGAATTCTATTCCTCCTATAACGTTGCAGTCATTCTGCCTTTCCTCACCGACCGCTTCGGCCCGGCAACGGCTTCCCTGCCGGAAAATTCCTCCTGGGCGCTCAACTTCTACGGCGGCATGCGCCTGGCGTTTGACCAGCTCAATGACGAAGGCGTCAAACTAAACGTCACGGTCATGGACAGCAAGGCCAACAGCCAGGATGTGAACCGCCTGCTCACCGGCCGCTCGGAATTGCTGGACGCCCACCTCATCATCGGCCCCTACCGCAAGGAGAACGTGGAACTGGTGGCCAATTTCGCCAAGCGGAACAACATCACTTTCGTTTCTCCCCACAGTGCTTCGGCCGAGGTTTCTACCGACAACCCCAACTACATCCAGGTAAGCCCCACCCTGGAAACCCACTGCATAGCGATCACCAGGCATGCCCGCCGGCACTACCGCCCGGGCCAGATCGTGCTGGTCGCGCGGGAAATGGATGCGGAAAAGGCGCGTTTTGCCTATTTCCAGGAGGAGAACTTCCGCATCGCAGGCGCCAGGCACGATTCCCTGAAAATGCGGGAATACGTGGTGGAAGAAAAATCGGAAAGCTATCAGAATATCAACCTCAGCCCGTTCCTGCGCCAGGGCGACACCACGGCCTTCATCCTGCCTTCTTTTTCCAGCGAATCTTTCGTTTATGCTTTCCTCAACCACCTGAAAACCGTTAAGCCGAACGGCCATTTCGTGACCGTTTACGGGCTTCCGCAATGGATGCGCTTTGAGCGCATCGATCTCGAGCTGTACGCTGGCCTCCACGTGCACGTCAGCAGCGACGCCTACCTCGACCCGTATGACAATGACATACAGTTCTTCCGTCAGCGTTTCTTCGACCGCTACGGGGCGCCTCCGTCCGAAGAGGCCTTCACCGGCTACGACGTGGCGCTTTATTTCGGGCGCATGATCCAGAAATACGGCACCAAATTCCAGTACGCGCTGGAGCGGGACCCCGCTCAGATGCTGCACACCCGCTTTGATTTCGAACGCGTTTCGCCGCCCCGGGCCGCCGGCATGGAAAACCCCCGAATCGAGCGCTTTGAAAACAAGTTCGTCAACATACTGGAATTCAGAGATTATTTCTTTCAGCCCGCAGAGTGACCCGCAATGGCTCGTGCAGCGTATCACGCGGCTGCCGGCCAGTCACGCGGTGGCTGGACTGTTGCAAAATTGAGGCGGGCTGGCCCGTGGCCGGGCCTTACAAAACGGGAAGATGACGCCAGAAAGGATAGACAGGTTCCGGGAGGTGGCTGCGCGGCGGCAGCCTTCCCTGACGGTTGTTTTGGAAAACGTCCATGACCCGCACAACATCGGCGCGGTGCTGCGTTCGTGCGACGCCGCCGGCATCATGGAGGTGTTCGTGCTGTATACCGAAAGCCACCTCGGCCTGGGCCATCTTGAACTTGGGAAACGGGCGTCGCGCGGGACGCAGAAATGGCTGGATATCCATTTCTATACGGATGCCGCCGCCTGCCTGGGCCATGTGAAGAAAAAGTATGGCAAACTCTGGGCGGCGCACCCCGACGGGGCTTCGCAATCCCTCTATACCTTTGACCTCGCTCAGCCGGCGGCCCTGCTCTTCGGCAACGAGCGCGACGGGGTGTCGGAAACATCTCTGGCCTACGCCGATGGCAGGCTGGAGATCCCGCAGATGGGCATGGGCCGCAGCCTGAACATCTCCGTAGCCTGCGCCGTAGTGCTCTTCGAAGCTATGCGGCAACGCATGCAGGCGGGCCTTTACCATCAAAGCCCGCTTCCCCGATCCGAGTGCGACAGGCTGGTGGAGGCTTATATCGAGCGGTCGGACAGAAAGAATTACAACAAAAAAATATGGAAGTCGGAATAGGCGCATTCCAGGCGGCCGATAAAACCCAGCTATGAACGGAGGCCAGATCATTGCAGGCGTGTTGAAGCAACACGGCATACAGTACCTGTTTACCCTCTGCGGGGGGCATATCGCACCGATCTACGTGGAGGCGGAGAAGGCCGGCATCCGCATCATCGATGTGCGCGATGAGGCTACGGCCGTTTTTGCCGCTGACGCCATGGCGCGGCTGACGGGCATTCCCGGCCTGGCCGCCGTCACGGCCGGGCCCGGGCTCACCAATTCCATCACCGCCCTGAAGAACGCCCAGATGGCGCAGTCGCCACTGCTGTTGCTGGGCGGCGCCACGGCCACCCTGCTCCGGGGCAGGGGGGCACTGCAGGATATTGACCAGGCGGCCCTGCTGCGCCCGCATGTCAAGTGGCTGGGCCGCGCCCGCCGCCAGAAAGATATTGCGCAGATGGTCAACAAAGCCCTGGGGATCGCCCTCAGCGGCCTGCCCGGCCCGGTTTTCGTGGAAGTGCCTGTCGACCTGCTCTATGAAGAAAAAACCGTCAGGGAGTGGTACGGCATGAAAAACACGGGCGCCCGTTCTCTTGGGGAAAAAGCCCTGCAATGGTACATCAACCGCCATGTCGGGGGCTTGTTCCGCGGCATGGAGCGCTATCAGCCGCCGCCGCCGGAGCGTGCGCGGATGCCGGAATTTTCGCGGCGGGAGCTCCGTTTTACTGCGGAGGCCCTGCGCCGGGCGGAGCGGCCGGTGTGCGTCATCAGCAGCGGGGCTATGCTGCGCCCCCAGGAAAGCCAGGCGCTTTCCGAAGCTGTGCGGCAGCTTAGTGTTCCTGTGTTTCTCAGTGGCATGGCCCGCGGTTTGACGGGGCATGCGAGCGAGGTGCAGTACCGCCATCAGCGCCGGAAAGCCCTGAAGGAAGCTGACTGCATCCTGTTGTGCGGCGTGCCGGCAGATTTCCGCCTGGATTACGGCCGTCAACTCGGCCGGAACGCCCGGAAGATCGCCATCAGCCGAAGCCGGCAGGAACTGCGCAGGAACCTGTCGCCCGACAAGGCCATCCTGGCTGACCCCGGGGAGTTCCTCATCGCCCTGGCCCGGGAAACAGGCCGCCTGCCGGGCTGGGAAACCTGGAGGGAAAGCTTGTCCGCCAGGGAAGAAGCCCGGGAAGCCGAGATCGCCGCCATGGCCGCCCAGCCCGTGGAGGGCATCAATCCGGTGTCCCTCTTTCTGCAGATGGAAAAACAGATTCCCGCCAATTCCGTGCTCGTTGCCGACGGGGGCGACTTTGCCGCGACGGCATCCTATACCCTTCGCCCCCGCAGGCCGCTGAGCTGGCTCGACCCCGGCGCGTTCGGCACCCTGGGCGTCGGCGGAGGCTTCGCCCTGGGCGCCGCCCTGAACTTTCCCGATGATTACATCTGGATCATTTACGGCGATGGCAGCGCAGCCTACAGCCTCATGGAATTCGACACTTTCCGAAAATTCGGTTTGAAGGTGTGCGGCATCATCGGCAACAACGGCTCCTGGGAACAAATAGCCCGCGACCAGGCGCCCATGCTCGGCGCAGATACGGCCACCGTGCTGCCCAGGTCGGATTACCAGCAGATAGCCCGGGCCTTCGGCGCCGGCGGCGAGCGGGTGGATACCCTGGATGCCTTCCGGGGCGCCCTGCAGCGGGCCATGGACAGCATGGCGCAGGGCGTGCCTTACCTCATCAATGCGGATATCGGCTCGACGGCTTTCCGCGAAGGCAGCATTTCCATGTAATCCGGGCGGGAAGAGGCAAGATACTTTTACCGGAAGGTGAAATTCATCCTCAGAAAAACGCGGCGGCGGAAGCCATCTTCCCCGCCATTGGGGCGGGAGCGGTATTCCAGGCCTGTTTCCATGCGGTAGCCGTTTTGAAGCAGCCAGCCGATGCCGCAGTACGCCCGCTGTTCGGCCAGCCGCAGGGCGTCTTCTTCGAAAATATTGGAAAGAGCTTCCCACTGGGCGTTCAGATAGTTTTCGCCGGGGTCGAGGCGTTCGCCCTGCAGGGGGAAATCGACGCTGGGGCGCAGCCGCCAGCGGTGGGTGGCCCTGTAATCGTCCTGCCGGAAAAACCGCTGCTCCGCCCGCAAGCGCGCGCGCAGGCGGTACTTGCCAAAGCTGTAGGCAGCGGTCAGTTGTTGCAGCGCCCGATGTTCGATATCCCGTTCCGTTTCGTCCAGATCGCGCCAGCCGAACTGGTAGCCCAGCGAGAGGTTGAGCGCCGTTGTCCATTGATAGGCCAGGCCGGCCTGCACATTGAAGGTTTGAGGGCTGAAGCCCGTTTGGGGCGCTTCGCCCGTCCTTTTTTCCAGCGACTGGATTTCAATAAACGTATTTACATTGGCGGACAGGCGTTCATCGATGCGGTAGTCAAAACTGAGTTGCGGAAGCCATTCAAGGGTGGTTCGGTTTTGGGCGGGTAGCCTGTCCGCCAGGTGGAGGAACAGGCCAAGTATGGGAAGAATGTGTTTCATGGGCTTAGAAAAAGATAAAATCATTAGGCTCCTGTTCCATAGTGCGGATGCGTTCGCGTTCCCCATTCCGCATGTACTGAGCTTCGAAATAGCCGAGATGATCGGAAGATTTGCCCTGCAGTTCCATTTCGTAGCCAATCACTTCCCCATTTACGAGCCGTTCCTGAAGATCCCGGATGGTGTACCGCTGGAAATACTGGCCGAGGTCCTGCCTGATCAGACGGGCGGTTTCCACAGGCAGTTCCCGGAAACGGATTCTGCGCTCCACGTCTACCAATTGCCCAAGGGTGTCGAATTTGACACTGTAACGGGATTTCCGGAAGCAGAATTTGGCTTCGAAAAAGCGCCCCTGCTCATTCCGTTCTTCATAATACCTCATGCGTTTGTACTCCGGATATTTTTCCGAAAGCATTTCCAGCATCCCGGCAGGAAGCTTTGTTTCGGGAACCCGCTGTTCCAATTCTACCTTTTGGGCGCTGGCCAGAAAGGGGAGGAGCAGAAAAATGGCGAAATGGAAGAACCGCATAGGCAAGGATAGGCGTGAAGAGTATCCGGCGGCGGCCTTTCCAGCCAGGATGAACCAGGTGAAAGCCCGCCGCCGCAGTTATCAGAGGCTTTTGATCTCGCTCACCAGTTTGCTGAGGGAGTCTTTGGCGTCGCCGAAGAGCATGCGGGTGCGCTCGTGGAAGAAGAGCGGGTTTTCGATCCCCGCATAACCGGAGCGCATGCTTCGTTTGAGCACGATGACGTTTTTGGCGTCCCACACCCTTAGGACGGGCATGCCGTAGATGGGGCTGCCCGGATCGTCGAGAGCGGCAGGGTTGACCACGTCGTTGGCGCCGACGATGACGGCTATGTCCGTGTTTTTAAGCGCATTGTTGGCGTCTTCCAGGTCCAGCAGTTTGGGGTAGGGCACGTCGGCTTCGGCGAGCAGGACGTTCATGTGCCCCGGCATGCGGCCGGCTACAGGGTGGATGGCGTATTTGACTTCCACACCATTGGATTCAAGCAGGTCGTCGATCTCTTTACATACCTTCTGAGCCTGTGCAACGGCAAGCCCGTAACCCGGGACGATGACCACCGAGCTGGAATAATATAGCTGAATAGCGGCGTCGTTGAGGGAAACTTCCTTCGCCACCAGGCCATCCGCTCCCTTTTTTGCCGGGCCGGTTCCGCCGCCGCCGAAGCCGCCGATGAGCACGTTCATCAGGGATCGGTTCATGGCATTGCACATCAGGATGGTGAGGATGGTGCCGGAAGCGCCGACCAGAATACCGCCCACCAGCATGAAGTTGTTGCCGTAGATGAGCCCGGCGGAAGCCGCCGAGAGCCCTGAGAAGGAGTTGAGCAGCGAGATGACCACCGGCATGTCGGCCCCGCCGATCGGGACGACGAAGGAAACCCCGTAAGCCAGGGAGAGGAGCATAAATACGGCCGCCAACCCGATGCCCGCTTCCACGTCCTGGATGTAAACATAAACCCCGACAGCCAGGATGACGGCCAGGAGCACCAGGTTGAAAATGGAATGCCTGGGCAGCACCAGCGCATTGTCTTTGAGCCATTCTTCCAGCTTGAACCAGGCCAGCATACTTCCGGTGAAAGCGATGCCCCCGATAAGCAGGGCGGACAGGGAGATGGCGATCTGGCCGCCGGTCATGGAGGTGGCGCCCGTATAGAAGTGCCGCAGTTCCACCATGCCGATCAGTACGGCGCAGGCGCCGCCCAGGCCGTTGAAGATGGACACCATCTGGGGCATGGCGGTCATTTTTACCTTCATCGCCATCAGGTAGCCCACTACGCCGCCGATGGCCAGGCCCGCGATCACCCACAGGTAGTTGTTATCCCCTTTGTCCAGTGGTGCAAAGAGGATGGAGATGATCGCAACGGCCATGCCGACGCTGGCTATGGCGTTGCCCCGGCGGGCGCTGTCGGGCGAGCTGAGCAGCTTCAGGCCCCAGACGAAGCCGACGGAGCCGATCAGAAAACCTATGTCTGTCAGGAATTTGATATCCATGGCTTATTTCTTCTTTTTCTTCTTGAACATTTCCAGCATGCGGTCCGTCACGGCAAAACCGCCGGTGGCGTTGACCATGCCCATGATGATGCCGAACAGGCCCAGGCCCAGGGAAAAGTAGTCTCCCGATTCGGCCTGCCGGACCAGCAGGATGCCGCCGATCACGACCACGCCGCTGATGGCGTTGGCGCCCGACATCAGAGGCGTATGCAGGACGGTCGGCACCTTGGAAATGACTTCGAAGCCGAGAATGACCGTGAAAACCAGCAGGTAGATGAGCAGTTGGTACTCTTCGAAAAACTGAATGAAACCATCCATACCGCTTGTAATTTTTATTTTCTGAAGATTCTGTCCGGCGCCCGCAGGCGCCTCCGGGCGATTATTGTGCCTGCCCCCCGGGTTCTGCCTCCGCGGTGAAGAAGGCGCCCCGAATGATCTCGTTGTTCATGTCGATGTTGAGCTGCCCGTCTTTGACGAAGGTTTTCAGGAAGTTGAACACGTTATTGGCGTACAGCACGCTGGCGTCCTGTGGCATCAGGCCCGCCAGGTTGGAATTGCCGATGATGATGACCCCGTTGTGTTCGACAAGCTTGTTGTCCTGTGTCAGTTCGCAGTTGCCGCCGGTGGAGGCGGCCAGGTCGACGATCACGGAGCCGCGCCGCATATTTTCCACCGTTTCTTTGGGCAGAAGCATCGGGGCTTTGCGCCCGCGCACCTGGGCGGTGGTGATGATCACGTCGGATTTGGCGGCGCGGGCCTGCACTTCGGCGCGTTGCCGCTGCAGGAAATCCTCGCTTTGTTCGACGGCGTAGCCGCCGGCGCCGGCCTCATCGCGCGCGCCCTCCACCATGATGAACTTGGCGCCGAGGCTTTCCACCTCTTCTTTGGCGGCCAGGCGGGTATCAGAAGCCTCCACCATGGCTCCGAGGCGGCGCGCGGTGGCGATGGCCTGCAGCCCGGCAACACCGGCGCCCAGCACCAGCACTTTTGCGGGCCGAAGGCTGCCGGCCGCCGTGATCATCATGGGGAAATACCGGGGCAGGTGGCGGGCCGCTTCCAGCACGGCTTTGTAACCGGCAATGGAAGCCATGGAAGAAAGCACGTCCATCGCCTGCGCCAGCGTGGTGCGGGGTATCATGTCCATGCTCACCCCGCGCAGGCCCATGCTGCGCAGCTTTTCGGTGACTTCCTTGTCGAAGAATGGCCGGAATTCCGATATGACGATGGCGCCCTTTTTCAGTTGCCTGAGTTCGTCGTCCGGAAGGGGGTTGATGCTGAGCAGGATGTCCGCCTGCTGAATCAGTTCCTGGCGGGTGGCTACCGTGGCTGCCGAGGCATAGTCCTCATCGGTATAGTAGGCCGCAGCGCCTGCGCCTTGTTCTACCAGAACTTCGAGGCCCAGCGCTTTGACTTTTTCGGCAACCTCGGGGACGAGCGCGACACGTGTATCTTCGCGCTCCCTGGGGATGGCAAACTTCATAGTTATGAATCGCTAACGGTTGTTAAATTTCAGAGGCCTAAGGTAATATTTGTTTGCCTATTTCCAAAAAAAAGAGCGCCGAAGGCCCGTTGAATGCCGCCTGTGGTGCTAATTGCCGTCTTTGAGTTTGTCCCCGAATTCCTTGCGGAACTTCTGCACCTTCGGCGTGATCACGAAAGTGCAGTAAGGATTGCGCATGCCCACGTTTTTGTAGTAATCCTGGTGATAGCTTTCTGCTTCCCAGAAGCCGGTGAACGGGCTGATTTCCGTAACGATCTTTTTTTTGCCCCACAACTGCGGCGCCACTTCCGCCCTGGACCTTTCGGCGATGGCTTTCTGCTCGCCGCTGTGGTAGAAAATGACGGACCTGTACTGGGGGCCGACATCATTGCCCTGCCGGTTTTTGGTGGTGGGGTCGTGCGTCGCCCAGAATATTTCCAGAATTTCCCCGAAAGAGATCACCTTCGGGTCGAAGGTGAGTTGCACCACTTCGGCATGTTCGGTGCGCCCGCTGCAGACGGTTTCGTAATCGGCCGTTTCCGCCGTCCCGCCGGAATAACCCGAGACGACGGATTCCACGCCTTTGACGTCCTGATAGATCGCTTCCACGCACCAGAAACAACCGCCGCCGAGGGTGGCGGTTTCCATTCCGGGCCTGGCAGTTTGTTCCGTATTCGGCATCTTTTTGTTTTGCGTTTTGCCCTGGCTTTCCTGCGCTGCGGCAGTGAATTGCGCCAGGCTGAAGAGGGTTATGAAAAATACAGGTGTTCGGAACATGTCGCTTCAGTTAATAGCCCAGCCGGCAAACTGCCTCACAGCCCCACAGGGGCTTTTGGGCTGATAGCCGCCAGGAAGCGGGCGAGCGCTTCCCGTTTGGCAGCGTCGAGCTGGTAGCTGATATTTTTGGTAAAGTATTCCTGCAGGTCGAAATCCGGGTGCGGAGAAGGCAGGATGTACATCAGCTGAGGTATCTGGCTGATGCCCTGCCCCATGGCCTGGTTGAGGGCCTGGACGAAGCCCGGGGCCAGGGGCCTGTTGCTCACCCAGGCGGCGAAGACAAAGGGCAGCCCGGTATGCGCCATCCAGGCTTCCCCCAGGTCGTAAACAAAGGGGTAGCGCCTGTCCAGCCCGATGGTGCGGTCGCCGATGACCAGCCCCGCCCTGGGGCCGCCGATCTGGCCGATATAGCCCTCCTTCGCGGGCAGGAGCCGGGGGCTGATCCGCCAGTAGTCGCGCAACAGCAACCTTACAAGCTCCACCGAAGTGCGGGAGTGGTGGTCCAGATACAAGGCTTCCACCTCCTCCAGCGGGCGTTCGCTGAAAATGGCCACTGTTTTTACGGCGCCGACCGTACCTATGCAATAATCGGAAATAATGTGCGGGCTTTCCAGCTCCGGTATGACGGCTACCGGCACAAGCCCCAAATCGGCCTCGCCGGTGCTCAGCCGCCGCGCACAATCGGAGGGGATATCCAGCTGAAGGTCGATTTCGGCAGCTATGGGGCTCTGTAAGATCCCGTACAGCAATGGCTTGGTATTCAGGTAGCTGACCGCTGTAACTTTAAGTTTTTTCAAATCTTCGCAGTTTTTATTTGGCAAGGGCTTCCTCCTTTACGCCTGCACCAGGCCCGCTGCTTCCAGGTGCCGGATATCATTTTCCAGTTCGAGCCGGAAACGTCCGTTTTGGAAGCGGAAGGCGTACAGCCCGGTATTGTGGTGTTTGTATTTGTCCATCAGTTCGATGGGTTCTTCCAGCAGCAGGCAGGACAGGCAGCGCATGGCGCGGCCGTGCGAGCAGACGAGGATGAGTTTTTCGGGCCGCTCCCGCAGGTGGCTGACAAAGCGCGACAGGCGCCCGGCCAGTTCTTCGGCATTTTCGCCATCGCCCAGGCGGGCATGGAAATCGCCCTCCCGCCACCGGCTCACCGTCTGGTGGTATTCTTCCCGCATCTCGGGCGTACTGAGCCGCCCCTCGTGGCTGCCCCAGCTGATTTCGTTGATCTCGGGAAACTGTTCCCAGGGCAGGCCCTTTTCAATAAATGGCCGCATCGTTTCATGCGTGCGGCGCAGGCGCGAGGTCAGCAAAACCTCGAAGGGTTTCTGCCCGTAGTGGTTGAAAAAAGCGTCCGCCTGTTGCAATCCAAGCTCGTTGAGCGAAGTATCCACGCCCTGCCCCTGTACGATGCCCAGCCGGTTGAAGTCCGTTTCGCCGTGCCGGACGATATAGACGAGCTTCTCCATCAGTTTTTGCTTACTACCGGAAGAGAAACGTAACCCTGATAAGCTTCCTCTTCTTCGAAAACGTAATCGGTATAATCCCGGATGACATTGTAGAGCGTGTCGCGCTCAACCGGTTCTCTGCCGACGCGGCGGATCAGGCCGGCCAGTTCCTGGGTGCTCAGCGCGGGGTTCTGTTCTTCAGAGCCGGCCATGGAATAAATCCGGGTGGTGTCGTCGATCGTGCCGTCGATGTCATCGACCCCGAAGGCCAGGGAGAGCTGGGCGGCCTGGCGCCCGATCATGGGCCAGTAGGCCTTGATGTGCGCGAAGTTGTCGAGGTAGATGCGGCTGATGGCGTAATTGCGCAGGTCTTCGACGACGGTTGATTCAGGGATGTGCGACATCTGGTTGTCCTTGTTGCGGAACTTCAGCGGAATGAATGTCTGGAAGCCGCCGGTCTTGTCCTGCAACCGGCGCAACAACTCGAGGTGGTGGATGCGGTGGCGGAATTCTTCGATATGGCCGTAGAGCATGGTGGCGTTGGATCGCCCGCCCAGTTCGTGCCAGATCTCGTGGATGCGCAGCCACTGTTCCCCCGTGCATTTCCCCCCGGCGATCTGATCGCGGATTTCGGGGTGGAAGATTTCGGCGCCGCCGCCGGGCATGCTGTCCAGCCCGGCTTCCTTCATCAGGCGCATGCCCTCCTCGTAGCTGATCCTGGCTTTTTTGAAAATGTAGTGGTATTCCACCGGCGTCAGCGCCTTGATGTGCAGTTCGGGGCGGTGGGCCTTGATGCGGCGGAACAGCTCCGAATAGAATTCGAGGTCGTACTGGGGCAATACCCCGCCGACGATGTGCACCTCCGTCACCGGCTGGCCGTCGTATTTGCGCACGATGTCCATGATCTCATCCATGCTGTATTCCCAGCCTTCTTCCCGCTTTTTGATCAGGCGTGAGTACGAGCAGAAGGTGCAGGTATAGAGGCAGATGTTGGTGGGTTCGATGTGGAAGTTCCGGTTGAAGAAGGTGCGGTTGCCGTGCTGCTTTTCCCTGATGAAGTTCGCCAATGCGCCCACGTATGCCAGTTCGCCTTGCTCGAAAAGCAGGAGCCCTTCCTCTTCGGTAATGCGCTGCCCCCCGAACACCTTTTGGGCTATCTGCCGCAGGGGGGCTTCCAGGCTGGTATCCTGAAGGATCGTTTCGATCTTTCTCGCTGATTGCATAGTTCCGGGTTTTGTTTTGCCGTTGGCCAAAGGTAAAACATTGTTTCGGAACTTTCAGTTTTCAGTGAAATGCAAAATCCCGAACCTTCGCCTTATTGCCTGGCCAGCCTGCCCGCCCAGGAGCGCCCGTCTTCACCCTGGATTTGCACCAGGTACGTTCCTGCCTGCAGCCCGGACAAGCGGAGTGTGTGCCGGTTGGCGCCCCGGTTCATTTCCAGCCTTTCCTGCAAAAGCAGTTCGCCCAGCAGGGAATACACTTTTAATGTGCCGGCCCCATCTGCTGCTCCTTCCCACTGCAGGGCAACCTCCCCTGCGGTGGGGTTGGGGAATGCCCACAAAGCCTGTACCGGCGCTTCCACTTCCACCGTTCGGATGGGGCTGTATTCGAAGCTGCCGTCTTCATCCACCATTTTCAGCCGGTAGTAGTAGAGCCCGGCCTGCCACAGGCCCTGGTCGGTGAAGGCATAGCTGGCGCCGGCCCCACCCTGGCCCTTTCCCGCCACCTGGCCGATGCGCTGGAAAACCCGCCCGTCGCGCGATCGTTCCACTTCGAAGGCCTGGAAACCTTCTTCGCTGGCGGTGGCCCACTCGAGGCGGGCTTCCGATTCCTTGCGGTAAACGTCAAAAGACACCAGCTCAACCGGCAGAAAGCCCGATTCCAGGAAAATGGCGTAGCTCCGCGCGGGAATGTCGAGGTAAACGTAGTTGGGGACGCCGGCCGGCGGGGGGCTGAAGGCGCCCACCGTGGGGTTGTCGGTCCCGTTGGTTGTTCCCAGCACCTTCGCGAAGGTGGTTCCCGGCGCCGCGTCCACCTGGTGGTCCATGCGCAGGGGGACGTTGGCGAAGTTGATCACCACGAGCACCTTCTGGCCGGTGGGGCCGTCGTTGATCTGGTAGAACAGCGTGTTCTGGGTATAGCCGCTGATGAAATTGCCCTGGTTGGCAGTGCCGTGGCGGTTGAGGTAGCGCACATCGGTAGCGCCGTAAATGTAACTCGAGTGCAGGTTCATCAGGGCGTCGATCTGGGTTTTCAGGGCCGGCGGCTGGGCGTAGCCCAGGTTGACGCCGAAGTAATCGGGGTAGAATACGCAGGGCAGCCCGATCTGGTTGTTGGTGAGCAGGTAAACGTAGGCCAGCAGCGGGTCAGCAATGTACTCGCCGGCGCTGCGGAAATCGTGGTTGTTCAGGAAAGTGACCACGCTGTAGGAGTTGGCGCCGGCGGCTTCCACCATGCCGGAGGAGAAGACGTCGCGCACGTCGATCTGCAGGCTGGTGGCGCTTTTGAGCGTTTCCCGCAGGGCGAAGTCGAAAGCCCTTACCTGCACGCCCGTCAGGCCGCTCTGGGCCTGGTTTACCCAGTTGGCCAGCACAAAGGGGTTGGAATCAAAAAATTCGCCGACCACCATGCCCGGGCTCTTGCCCGCGGTTTTCATGTCGTTCATGATGGAACTGACCAGCCCGGGGGTAAAGTGTTTGACGGCGTCCATGCGGTATCCGCGCATGCCGGCATCGTCCCAGAGCCATTCCGTCCAGTCGGACAGGGCGCTGACGGTTTGGGGCTGGAACTGGTCGTAGTCGTAGAAAAACCAGAGCCAGTCCCAGTCGCCGCTCAGGGAGGTGGAGGCTGCGTTGGCGCTGTTGGGCTTAAAATATTCGAAGTTCATCTCCCCCTGGCTGGAGGGCATGTTGGTGAAGTCGGTATAGGTTTCGTACACCAGGCCGGCCATATCGACATTAAAGCCGGGAGCTGCGCCTTCGGGGTCGTACCAGATGCCGTAGATGCGGTGGTCGGAATAGCCGCCGGCGATGTTGTTGAGGTATATGGTGAGGCGGTCGCCTCCGGAGAGGATCTTGTCGGCGGTGAGGTTGAGGTGGAATTCGTCGGTACCGCAGTTGTTGTAATCGCCGAGGGAGGCCTGGAAATCCTTGTTCAGGACGATATCTTTATTTGGCTGCCCGCAGTCGCCCCCGCCATTGGGTTCGCCTTCATTGGTGTCGACGCCCTGGAAGGGCTGGCCGGCATTGCCCAGGGTGTTCATGTACAGCTTGTAGCCGTAGCTGGAGCCGTAGCCTCCCGTTTTGGAGCTGACCTTGAAATAGTAGTCGCCCGCGCCGTAAGGGCTGCCGCCGCCGATGGGCAGGTAGCAGCGCCAGCGGTCGGAGGGGAAAGGGTTTTTCCCCGGCGCCATGTATTGCTCGATGTAGGCTTTCACCGCCGGGTTGGCTTCGGCATTGCCGCCGTCGCGGTGATTGTACACCACATCGGCCACCGCTTTTATCCCCCTGGCGTTGAGGGTGCTGACGAGCTGGTCCAGCTCTGAGCGCGTGCCGAAGCCGGTGCGCCCCAGGCCGTACTCGCCCAGGTCATAGAGGTCCTTTGGGTCGTAGCCGTTGGAGCAGTTGCCGAAACTGGCGCGCGAGAAAGGGGGCAGCCAGAGGTAGCTGAAGCCGTTCAACTGGTTGCTGCCGGCCAGGTTGTGCAGGTTCTCGGCCCAGCTGCCGGCCGAAGCACTGACGCCATTGCAGCTGGGTTTGGGATAATCCCAGTACCAGCCCTGCATCATGAAATCCTGCGCATGTAAGGTGCTAAGAGAGAGGGCCGCCCACAGGATCAGCCCCGGCGCAAGGCGCCGCATCATACGGGTGTTCATATTTTGCCAACTTTTGCCTTTACAGTCAAATGGATCTCAGGTGAGCAGCTTTTGGGCGGTATGATCCGTGGTATGCAGTTGGCCTCAAAATTAGAAAAAATGATGGATAGTGAAAAATGAAATTTGTTGTCAGGGCCCCTGCGAGGCAACGCTTCCTCACTCCATCCCGGGTTGCCTGATCTCAAAATCTTCCTTTGATTTTGCCTGGCGCACCATCTCCCGCACATCTTCAAGCAATTGTTTGGCATCGTAAATGATGCCGTCCTTGATGGTGTACTTAACGCCTCCGGCCCGCACCACTTCGTTGTCTTCCGTCAGTTGGATGGCGCCGGTGCCGTAGAGCAGTTGCAGGTTTTGCAGAGGATTTTCTTCGATGACCAGGAAGTCAGCCAGTTTGCCCACTTCCACCGTGCCGATTTGTTTGTCGAGCCCGAGGGCTTCGGCGCCGTTGAGGGTGGCCGAGCGGATGACTTCCAGGGGGTGGAAGCCGGCCTCCCGGAGCAATTCCAGTTCGCGGATGTAGGCAAAGCCGTAGAGCTGATAGATGAAACCCGAGTCGGAGCCGGCGGTCACCCGGCCGCCCCGGTTTTTGAAGGTGCGGATGAATTCCATCCACAGGCGGTAGTTTTCTTTCCAGGCTATTTCCTGTTCGGTGCCCCAGGCATGCCAGTACGAGCCGTGCGAGATGCGGCTGGGCTGGTAAAACCGCCACAGGGAGGGCAGGGTGTATTCCTCGTGCCATTCGGCGCGGCGGGCGCGCATCAGGTCGCGGTTGGCTTCGTAGATGTTGAAGGTCGGGTCGATGGTGAAATCCAGCGCCAGCAATTCGTCCATCACTTTGTTCCAGTGGGCGGAGTGGGGTGGGGCGGCCTGTTTCCACAACCTGCCGGCTTCTTCGAAGCGGTGTTGTTCGTTCTGGTAGTTGTATCCGAGGGGGTAGTCCTGAACGGTTTGGCCCTCAAAGAGGGCTTCGGGCAGCCCGTACCAGTGCTCCATGGTCGTCAGCCCGGCGCGGGCGGACTGCAGGGCGTTCCAGCGGGCCACGTCCATCTGCGCATGGTGGCAGGCGGAGCGCAGGCCCAGCTTTTTGTTCTCCTCCAGTGCTGCAGCCATGATGTCGGGCGGCGCGCCGAAAAACTTGATGCCGTCGGCTCCTTTGCGGGCGTTTTCCTGCACCCACTGCCGCGCCTGTTCCGGGCTGGCGATGGGTTCGTCGCGGCCCTGGCCGAAAACGGTGTAGGCAAAAATTCGGGGCGCCGTGATCTCGTTGCCGGCGCTGCGCTCGCGGTGGCGGAGCACCCAGTCCAGCCCGTTGCCGCAGGCGGGGTCGCGAATGGTGGTGATGCCGTGGGCCAGCCACAGTTTGAAAACGTATTCGGCATCGGCCCCCTGCGCCTGGCCGCCGATGTGGCCGTGCATGTCCACTAAGCCCGGCAGCAGGTACATGCCCTCGCAATCGAGTTCGCGCCCGCCCGCCTTCAGCTGCGGCCGGCCGCCGGGGTTGATGGGTACGCCGGGATAACCGACTACAGCCACGTTTGTAATGCGGTTGCCTTCCACGACGATATCCACCGGCCCGATTGGCGGGGCGCCGTTCCCGTTGATCAGCGTGACGCCGCGTATGATCAGCTGGGGAAATGGGCCTTCGCCTTCCCGGCGGGCCGGGGCCTCCCGAACCTGCGCGCTGAGTTGCAGGGCCAGAAAACAAACAACAATGAGGGGGGAGTATTTTCGCGCCATATCCCTGGAGGTGGTTTGGTGGTGAAAAATCAGGCTACAGAAATACGCATTTTTTTTAAAACTATCCCTGCTTCTTTGACTATATTCAGCCTTGGAAACGGTTTTTTAAAACCCATAAAACCCCCGCCATGTCAGGCATAACCAAAGTTTTCGCCCTCCTCGTTGGCATCGACGATTACCCCACCGCCCCGCTTTCAGGCTGCGTCAGCGACGCCAGAAAGATGCTGGCCTACCTCCAAAAGGATAAGGCCCTGAACGTGGAAACCCTTACCCTCCTCAATAGCCAGGCAACCAAAACGGCCATTGTCGATGGTTTCCGCAAGCACCTGTCGAAGGCGCAGGAAGGGGAAGCGGCTTTGTTTTACTTCTCCGGCCACGGCGCCCAGGAGTGGGCCGACCCCGAAGCCTGGCCCAATGAGTCCGACCAGCGCCTGGAAACCATCGCCTGCTACGATCCTTCCGGCAGGGCGGCCCTGATGGCCGACAAGGAACTGCGCCTGCTCATCCACGAGCTGGCCGGCGGAAAGGATGGGCAGCCCAAAGCCGGGCCGCCGCACATTCTCACCATCTTCGACTGCTGCCATTCGGGCGACAACACCCGCTCGGCAGCTTTTAAGGAGAAGGAACCGGCGGTTCGGCAAAAGCGCTTTACCAATGTATTCCCCCAACGCCCCTGGAGCGATTTTCTCTTTGCCAAACAATACAGCCCCGAAGATTTCGCAGCTAAGCCGATAACGGAACTCCTGCCGGAGGGCCGCCACATTCAGCTGGCCGCCGCGCTCGACAACCAGCCCGCGCTGGAGGTCGCCGGCGAGGGCCTGTTCACCAAAAACCTGCTGGGCGTGCTCGAACGCACCGGCGGCGGCATCAGTTACGCTTCCCTGCACAGCCTGGTGTCCAACTACATCCGCCACCAGTACCAGCAAAACCCGCAGTTGTACGTCCAGGGGGGCGACCCCGGGCTGATGTACATGGGGTTCCTGGGGCGGCAGGTGGACGCGGCAGGGCGCCTGCAGGGGCTGGTTTCCTTCAGCAAAACCAAGGGCTGGCTGCTCGACGCCGGGGCCATGCACGGCATCTCCAGGGATGCCAAACTGCGCATGAAGACCGGCCCGGATCGCTGGGTGGAGCCCACCATCCGCCAGCTGGAGCCCGGCCTGGCCTTCCTGGATATACAGCCCGATATCCACGCTCAGCTCGATAAAAACCAGGCCTACCCCTGCGAGGTTTCCGCTTCGTATCCGTTGCGGGTGCTGGTCAGCAAAGCAGAGGGGGATGAGGGGTTGATGAAAAAACTGGAAGCGGAGCTCGATAAACACAGCGCCCGCATCCAGCACACGGAACTGGAAGCCGAGGCCGACTACGTGCTGCACGCCCGCTATGGCAAACTGTATATCACGCCGCCTTTCCGGCATCACTATCCGCAGGCCGCCCTGGTATCCGTTGCGCGCCTGGGCGACGAAAAAGCCATCGGGCAGGCCATCCGGCAACTGGAACACATCGCCAACTGGGAGTTCGTCCGCCGGCTGCACAATGCCAACGTGCGCCTGTTCAAAAAACCGCCCATCGAAGTGAAAGTGTCCTACGAAAAGGGCGGCCAGTGGGTGGAACTGCCCTACCAGGAAAAGGGCGCCGCCGTGGACAGCCTGAAGTGGAAGGAAGCCCAGAAAACCTACGGCGCCCGCCTCAAGGTGGAACTGACAAACCAGTTCGGGCAGGACCTCTGGTACAGCCTGCTTTTCCTGACCATCAACTTCGAGAGCAATGCCGGGCTGATGGAAAAGCCCGTGGAACTGATCAAAAAAGGGGAAACCGTCACCGTGTTCGCCCACCGCGGCGGCGAGATCCCCTTCAATATCGAGCAGCAGATATTCGACTACAACCAGCCGGAGACCCACCTGTGGTTCCAGCTGATCGTCAGCACGCAGAACAACATTGAAGTGCCGCCCCTGCTGATGCCGGAACTGGCGCCGCCCCCCGGTGCGTCCCGCCACCGGGGCGTCCCCCTCGATGAGGAGGAAACAACAGCCGGCGCCGACCCCAATGACTGGACGACCCAACTGGTGCACATCGCTTTCAGGAACCCCCGCTACAACAGGGTCAGCCCGGAGCGGCTGATGGGCATGCTGTGGAGCCCGGGCGACGAACTCAGCCGGGAATTCCAGCTGGATCAGGCCCCCGGAAACCTGAAGGAAACCCAGGCCGCCCTGGAGCGCAGCCTGCTCGCCAGGCTCGGGGCCCAGGGGCAGGCGCCCGGCATTGAAAGCCTGCTGGGCAACAACGAGATGGCGCCCTTCGCCGCCGCAAATTTCCTGGACACCAACGCCTTGTCGGGCAAGCTGCAACTGAAGGAAGCTGTGGAGTTGCTCGACGAAGGGGCCGAACCGGAGCAGCTGCAGCAGAAGAGCCTGTTGTGGGATGTGCTGCTGCGCGTGGCCAACACTTACGGGCATACGGTGCGAATGGTGGATTTCGAGCGCCGGGTGAAAAAATACCCCGGGCGGGTGCTCATGGTGGCCGAGGGTGACTCCTGGTTTCAGCACCCCCAGATCCGCGAGATCATCGGCCATTTATCGCTCTTCTTCAACATATACTGCCGCAGCGCCGCCGGCGACGAGATGCAGGATTATCTGCAGACCGGCGACTTCATCGACGCCATCGACCGCATCGAAGCACGCCTGGCGCCGAAAAAGGTGGGCTTTTTCCTCATCAGCGGCGGCGGCAACGACATCCTGGGCGCGCAGTTCAAGGATTTCCTGATCGCGTACGGCAAGGCTCCGGAAAAGGCCGAAGGCGAGGACTGTAAGCGTTTTCTGAACCAGCGGTTCTTCGAGAAGCTGGACGAGATCATGGGCCTGTACGAAATGACATTCCAACACCTGCAGGCGGTCCGCCCGGAACTGAAAGTGCTTACGCACGGGTACGACTACGTCATTCCCAAAGGCCCGGAAGAGCCCGGCATGAGCTGGCTGGGCAAGCCCATGACGGAACAGGGCATCCTTCGCCCCGGCGACCGCAGGGGCATCACCAACTACCTGATCGACGAGTTCAACAAACGCCTGATGGCCGTGGCGGCCCGGTTCCCGCAGGTGGCGCACATCGATGTGCGCGGCGCGGTGCACGACTACCAATGGGCGGATGAGATACACCCGAACAGCGAAGGCTTTCAGAATGTAGCCAGAAGGTATATGAAGGCGATCGACGAGTTGCTGGCCGGGAAGTGATGGTGCGCGCCTATCGCCCGCACGCGCACTGCGCCGGCATCAGCCCCTGGCCGTCCGTGATCAGCGGCCAGGCGTTGCCGCTGCCTTCCTGTTCGAAGAAAAACCTGTGGCGCTTCCTGTCGTAGTTGCCCGTTTCGTTCATCGTTTCCGCATCGTAAAGCCGGCCGTTCACCATAGTGTAGCGGACGGATTCCGAGTTGCGGATGTCCTCCAGCGGGTTTTTGTCCAGCACGATCAGGTCGGCCAGCTTGCCGGCTTTGATGGAGCCGATCTGCTTGTCCATGCCCAGGTACTTCGCCCCGTTTATGGTGGCGCACTTCAGGGCCTGGTGGTTGCTCATGCCGCCCTGCTGCAGCATCCATAGTTCCCAGTGGGCGCCCAGCCCCTGGAGCTGGCCGTGGGCGCCGAGGTTGACGTTGACGCCGGCGTCCTGCAGCTTTTTCAGCGAGCGCGACGTCAGGATGTGCCCGTTTTCGTACTCCTCTTCGGGCGCCATGGTGCGGTGGCGCGCCCGGGAGTCTATGATGGAACGGGGGGTGAAACGCAGCAGGCGCTCCTTTTCCCAGACGTTGGTGTGCTGGTACCAGTAATTCTCGCCATTGAGGCCGCCGTAGTTGACGATCAGTGTCGGGGTGTTGTGGGTTTGGGTTTGACGCCAGAACTGGACGACGTCGTCGTACAGCGGCGCAACGGGTATGTTGTGTTCGATGCCGGTATGCCCGTCAGCCACCATGCTCATGTTGTGATAGAAGAAAGAACCGCCCTCCGGCACGACCAGGATGCCCAGTTCGCGGGCGGCCTGAATCACCTGCTGGCGCTGCTCCCTTCGGGGCTGGTTGTAGCTTTTCACCGAAAATGCACCGTAGGCCTTCGTTCGGCGGATGGCCGAGCGCGCATCGTCCAGGTTGTTGATTACGGCTTTGAAATCGCCGTCGGCGCCATACAGGATGGTGCCGGTAGAGTAGAGGCGCGGCCCCGCCATGTGCCCGGCCCTGATCATCTCGGAATGGGAGAAGATCATCTCGGAATTGGAGGAGGGGTCGTGGGCGGTGGTGACCCCGTAGGCCAGGTTGGCGTAGTAGTACCAGTTCTGCTGCGGGCTGAGCCCGTAGCGGAAGTCGCCCAGGTGCCCGTGAACGTCCACCAGCCCGGGCATGATCGTTTTGCCGCTGCAGTCGATCACTTTGGCCCCGGAGGGGATGCGGACGCTGCCGGCGGGCCCGGCCGCGCGGATCAGGTTGCCCTCTACGAGCAGCACCCCGTTTTCAATCACTTCATCGCCTTCCATGGTGATGATGCGGGCGTTGGTGAAGGCGACGGCGCCATCCGGCCTGTCGGAATCCAGCACCAGATTGATGGGCAGCCCCGTGGAATCCATGGGGGGAAGGCTGTCGCGGGCGCCTTCCAGGAATTTGAAGCGCTCCGTCAGTTCATCGGAGAAGTACGTTTCGCCCAGCATCCAGAACAGCTTTCTGCTGTCTTTTGACCAGTGGATATTGATGCCGGCGTCGCGGGCCACCTGGGCTACCGGCACGGCTTTGGTATTGGCCGACAGGCCCACGCTTTTGCCCGTCTGAGGCAGCGGGGCGATGTACACTTTGTACAACTCCGACCAGGCCACCCACTTGTTGTCAGGGCTGGGCGCGAAGCGCTGGGCGTATTTGCCTTCGAACAGTTTCTTTTCGTCGCTGCCGTCCGTTTTGATGCTGTGGTAGGATTTGGTGAGGCTGCCGAAGAGGTAGCCGCCCGACTGGAAGAAGATGCGCTGCCCGTCGGCGCTGAACACCGGGTATTCCCCCTTCGGCGTTACCAGCCTGGCCTGGCCGCCGTCGGCCGGCATGATGTAGATGCCGGGCTCTTTGCAGAAGGCGTACCCCTGGTGCCCGTTGCCGCCTTCCTTCTGGTAGGCGAGCTGCCTGCCGTCGGGCGAAAAGGCGGGAGTGCGGTAGATGCCTTTTTCCGAAGTGACGCGCCGCTTTTGGCCGCCGGCCAGGTTCATCCGCCAGATGGCGCCCATTTCTTCGTCATTCCAGCTGACGTAGGCGATTTCTTTTCCATCCGGCGAGAAAGCGGGTTCGAACTCGAAATCGGAGCCGTCCGTCAGGCGGACGGGTTTTCCGGCGGGCAACTCCTTTTTCCACAGATAACCCACGGCGCTGAACACCAGCATTTTTTCATCCGGCGACGTAACGGCATGGCGGATGACATTGGCGGTGAACTGATCCTGGAAGGCCTGGTTTTCAAAATGGACGGTTTCCTGGAAACGGTGCTTGGCCGTAGCCCTGAAAGGGATTTCGCTTGCTTTGCCGCTGGCCGCGTCCACCTTCCATATCCTGCCCTGCCCCCAGATGAGGATGTGTTTGTCATCGGGTGTCCAGTCGAAACCGGTATAGGCGCCGAAGATGGCCCAGGCCTCCTGCTGGTCTTTGCTCAGCCCGTCGAAGAGTGGGAAGTTCTGCCCGGTATCCAGGTCGTGTACAAAAAGCACCGATTTGGTGCGGATGCGGCGGACGAAGGCCAGTTTTTTGCCGTCGTTGGATACCTGTGGGCGGCAGGCGCCGCCAGGGCCGGCGATGATGTTCTTCAACTCGCCTTTTTCCATGTCGTAGCGCCGTATGACGTAGATCTGGCTGTTGGGGTCCTTGTTGTACTGGAAATAACCGCCGGGGTACATGTCTTCCGAAAAATAGAGGTAGCGCCCGTCGGGCGACACCGAAGGCTCGTTGACATCCTGCTGGTCATTTTTGCGTTCGGTCAGCTGGATGCCATCGCCGCCGCTGATGTGGTAGAGCCACATTTCACCGGCGCCCAGCGAGCGCTCGGAAGTGAAGTGTTTGCGGGCGACGAAATACTGCCCGCCGGGCATCCAGGCGGGGTTGTTGAGTAGGCGGAAACTTTCTTTGGTCACCTGGCGGGCGTTGCCGCCGTCGGCGTCCATGGCCCAAATGTTGTCGCCGCCGCCGGCGTCGCTGGTGAACAGGATGCTTTTGCCGTCGGGGCTGTACCGCGGCTGGGATTCCCAGGCCAGCCCCCCGCGCAGCAGGCGGGCCTGCCCGCCGCCGATGGGCATGGTGTAGATGTCGCCCAGCAGGTCAAAAGCGATGGCCTGGCCGTCGGGGCTGACGTCCAGGTTCATCCAGGTGCCTTCGGTGAGGCTGAGCTCCACTTCTCTGAATGCACCCGGCGGGTTGTTGACGTCCCACTTTTCCTCTTTTTTGTCCTGGGCCCACAAAAGGTGCCCGAAGCTGAAGGCGGCCAAAACGGCTAAGGCTCTCCTGTTCATGCTAAACGCGTTTTTTCGCGAAGAAACAAAAAATCGGAAAGGATAAGAAACCGGCGGCCTGAAAATCAGGCCCGCCCGGGCGCAGCAGGCAGGCAGGCGGCAAATTAGCAATTAATGCCCCCCCGGATAGCTGCCCGATCGGCCAGGTTTTCTTAATTTAAACCCCTTAAATCCAAAACCATGAAGCAACTGTTTTTATTAATTCCAGTGATCGTGCTGCTCGGCTCCTGCGGACAGGAAACGGGCGGCGGCCACGAACCTTATCCCATTATGAAGGTCAATTACCCGGAAACAAAAAAAGGCGATGTCTCGGATGAATATTTCGGCCAGCAGGTAGCCGACCCCTACCGCTGGCTGGAAGTGGACACGGCAGCCGAAGTGGAGGAATGGGTGAAAACCCAGAACGAAGCTACTTTTGGCTACCTGGAGCAGATCCCTTTCCGCGAGCCCATCCGCAAGCGCCTGGAAGAACTGCTGAATTACGAGCGTTACAGCGCGCCTTTCAAGGAAGGGCAGTACACCTATTTTTTCAAAAACGACGGGCTGCAGAACCAGTCGGTGCTGTACCGCCAGAAAGAGGGCGGCGAACCCGAAGTTTTCCTCGACCCCAACAAGTTCTCGCCCGACGGCACCACCTCCCTGGCGGGCATCGAGTTCACCAAAGACGGCAGCCTGGCGGCCTACCAGATATCGGAAGGCGGCTCCGACTGGCGCAAGGTGATCGTCATCGACGCCGAAACCAAAGCGGTTATCGAAGACACCCTGCGGGACGTCAAGTTCTCGGGCCTGTCCTGGAAGGGCAAGGAAGGTTTTTACTACAGCTCCTATGACAAGCCCAAGGAAGGAAGCCAACTCTCGGGCATGACCCAGCACCATAAGCTGTATTTCCACAGGCTGGGCAGGCCGCAATCGGAAGACGTGCTGGTATTCGGCGGGGAGAAGACGCCGCGCCGTTACATTTTCGGGGGAGTCACCGAAGACGAGCGCTGGCTGGTGGTCGGGGCTGCCGTTTCCACCACCGGCAATGAGCTGTACATCCAGGATTTGTCGAAACCCAATGCTCCTGTCGTGCCGGTGGTGGCCAATTTCGACAACGACCACAACGTGGTGCACAGCGAAGGGCCAACTTTGTTCATACAGACCAACCTCGGCGCCCCCAATAACCGCCTGGTGAAAGTGGACGCTGCGAATCCGGCCCCTAAAAACTGGGTGGATGTCATCCCCGAGCGCAGGGAAGTGCTCAATGTCAGCACCGGCGGGGGGTATTTCTTTGCCAACTACCTCAAAGACGCCCTCTCCGCCGTTGAGCAGGTGGGCCTGGATGGAAAGCTCGTCCGGAAGATCGAGCTGCCCGGCCAGGGCTCGGCCGACGGCTTCGGCGGCAAGTGGGAGGAAAAAACGCTCTACTACACCTTTACCAGCTACATCAACCCCGGCAACATCTATGCCTTCAATGCGGATAGCGGGGAGTCGGAGCTCTACAAGGCCAGCGGCGTGCAGTTTGACCCGTCCCAGTATGAGTCCAGACAAGTGTTCTACAACTCGAAGGACGGCACGAAGGTGCCCATGATGATCACGCACAGGAAGGGGCTGAAACTGGACGGGCAGAACCCCACCATGCTTTACGGCTACGGCGGGTTCAGCGTCAGCCTGACGCCCTACTTCAGCGCGAGCAATATCGTCTGGCTGGAAAACGGCGGCGTGTACGCCGTGCCCAACCTGCGCGGCGGCGGCGAATACGGCGAGGAATGGCACCTGGCCGGCACGAAGATGAACAAGCAGAACGTTTTCGATGATTTCATCGCTGCGGCCGAGTATCTGATCGCCCAGGGGTATACTTCCTCCGAGCGGCTGGCCATTTCCGGCGGCTCCAACGGAGGCCTGCTCGTCGGCGCGGTGATGGCGCAGCGGCCGGAGCTGGTCAAAGTGGCCCTGCCCGCCGTAGGTGTGCTGGATATGCTGCGCTACCACAAGTTCACTGCCGGCGCCGGCTGGGCCTACGACTACGGCACCGCCGATGAAAGCGAGGAGATGTTCAAATACCTCCTTGGGTATTCGCCCTACCACAACCTGAAGGACGGCGCCTGCTACCCCGCCACTATGGTCACCACTGCCGATCACGACGACCGGGTTGTGCCGGCCCACTCCTTCAAGTTTGCGGCCCGCCTCCAGGAGGCCCAGGGCTGCGACAACCCTGCGCTGATCCGCATCGATACCAAAGCAGGCCATGGCGCCGGCAAACCGATATCCATGATCATCGAGGAGCAGGCCGACAAATGGGCTTTTACGCTTTACAACCTGAATGCGCCTGTGAAGTACGGATTCAAAGATTAGAAGAAGAGGCCTGCCAAAAAATAACCGGCAGGAGGGTTGGCCCTCAACGCCGGTTACCAAAAGGGGGGCAAGTCAACGGTTAACCTGTCCGGGTTAGCCGTTGGCTTTTTGGAAGACATAGGCCAGGCGGTGGTACCACCTGATCGCCCTTACCCGGGCTACCCGCCAGGCAAAAACGGCTTTTTCCAGTATCCAGGCCCAGGCCAGAGGCGCCGTTTTCTTTATCCGCTGCCAGTTGAAGGAGCGGATCGTATCGATATGGGCGATCATCAGCACGAAGAAGGAGACGAACAGCAGGGCCCCGAAGAAGGTCTGCCAGGGCGTCAGGCTGCGGTACCAGAAGGTGGACAGCCCGATGCCGAACCAGGTGCTGTACAGCAGGACGAAGTGCACCTCGTAGATCACCAGGGTTTCGCTGCCGATCCGCAGCAGCAGTTTCGGAATATTCTCCCACAGCTGGGCGATCCAGATGAAGATGGCTACGGCCAGGAAGACGTGGCCGAGTCGGAACAGGAGGTAGTTGTTGAAAGCGTGGGCGTGGAAGTTGTCCAGCCCGGTGAGGTTGTACAGGTTCAGCAGCAGTTTGTCGGACTGGAAGTGCATCAGCAGCCCTGCGCCAACCAGGGCAAAGGGCAGCCACTGCCCGAAAGCGAGCTGGGGCCTGCGGTGCAGGATGTAGCCCAGAATGCCGCCCAGCATGGAATAGCCGATCCAGGGGATGGGCGTGAAAACGGAGCCGGATGCCTTGGTCAGGTAATTGCGGAGCACCAGCGGCACGTTGTCCAGGTTGGCCGTATTCAGGCTGGGTTCGATGTAAAACACCAGCGCGCCGCCCAGGCCAAGCAATAATGGAAAAGAAAGCCTGAAACGCCGGCTGAACAGGTAGGTTCCGATCAGGGCCAGCAGGGCCAGCCCAATGCAGTGCAGGACGTCGACGGCGAACAGCCCGTCATATATCTCCCCATTGAGCAGGCGCGGGAAACTCAGGCGCAGGATATAACCGATTGCGATGAGCGACAGGCCCCGGCGGATGCCCTTCTGGACGCGCTCGTTCTCCCGGAAGGGGCGCCCGTCGCGCAGCAGCAGGAAAACGAAGATCAGCCCGCTGGCGAAAAAGAAGATCGGCGCCGTCATGCCGCGCATGAACGACCAGGTGGAGAAGATCAGGTTATTGGGATCCCGGTAAGCGACATCCAGCAGGGTGTCCGTGAAGTGCCCCTGCAACATCATCAGGATGGCGTAGGCGCGCAGCAGGTCGATAAAAGTGATGCGCCTCTTTTCGGTTGGAAAGGTTAACGCTTTGATGGCAGTAGAATTAATTGGTGAATGAGCATAAACCGATACTAAAACTGCTTGGAAACACCGGATAAACAGGCAAAGTTGCTCCGGTGAGCCTCATTTTTTCTCATAACTGTGGCCAGTTGATTGGGTAGGATATGTCCGGGGAATTCAGTTTCCCGGGGGGGTTAGGCGGCTGAATTTTAAAACACTGTATTACATCAATTTAGACGCAAAAATAGCTAAAAAGTCAACTTTTGGCCATTTTTTTGAAATTTTATTTTTCTCATTTCCGGCGCCCGGCCAGGCGGAGGCGGTGGAAGGCCGTGCCCAGGTAGCGGACGATATCGCCGGCGACGAGGCTTTCGTATTCCAGTTCGGCGGCAGCGATATCGCCGGCCAGGCCGTGGATGAAAACGCCGAGCAGGGCGGCTTCCAGGGGCGAATACCGTTGGGCAAGAAGGCCGGTGATGATGCCCGTGAGCACGTCGCCGCTGCCGCCCGTGGCCATGCCCGGGTTGCCGGTGGCGTTGAAGTAACAATCGCCGCTGGGTGCGGCGATACAGGTATGGGCGCCTTTGAGCACGATGTGGATGCCCAGTTCCATGGCTTTTTCCCGTTGCAGGGCGTTCCGTTCGAAGCTGTCGGCGGTGGGCCCGAAGAGGCGTTCGAACTCTTTGGGGTGGGGCGTCAGGATGCTGCCTTTGGGAATGGCAGGCAGCCAGTCCTGGTTTTTGCCCAGGATGTTGAGGGCGTCGGCGTCGATCACCAGGGGCTGGCCGGCCTTCTGCAGCAGTTCGAACAGCGCTTCGCGGCTCGTTTTCTTTTTGTCCAGCCCGCAGCCGACCCCGATGGCGGTGTAGGGCTCCAGGGGGGGCGTTTCCGAAAAATAGTACTGGTGCCGGTCGATGCTCACCATGGCTTCCGGCACGCTGATCTGCAGGATTTCGTAGGCGCAGCGGGGCGCGTGCACCGTCGTCAGGCCCGCACCGGCGCGCAGGCTGCCCCGGCTGGCCAGGATGGCGGCGCCCACTTTCCCGTAGCTGCCCATAATGAGCAGTGCATGCCCGAACGTGCCCTTGTGGTCGTACTTGTGCCGGCTTCTCAGCAAGCCGCGGGCCATGGCCATGTCGAGGTAAAAATGCTGTGTCTCGGCCCCGGCCAGGGCTTCCGGGTGCAGCCCGATGCTGCGAATGGCCCATTCGCCGGTGTATTGCTGGTTTTCCGGAAAGAAAAAAGCCAGCTTGGGCAGTTCGAAGGTGAGGGTGAAATCGGCCTTGAAAACAGCCCCCGTGCTGGGGGAGTCGGCAAACAGCCCCGAGGGCGCATCGATGGCCACCCGCGTATTCGGCAGGGCGTTGAGCTGTTCCAGCAGTTCCCCCCAGAAGCCCGCCACCGGGCGGTTGAGCCCGGAGCCGAAGATGGCGTCGATGAGGATGGCCGTTTCCGGCAGGGCCGGCAGGCCGCTTCCCGGGGTGATGTCATGCACCGGCACGGCGCCAAAGCCCGGCAGCCGCTCCCGGTTGGCCCGGAAATCCTCGGATACCTGCTCGCTGATGTGGCAATGGTAAACCACCACATCGTAACCCCGGTGGTGCAGCATGCGCGCCGCCGCCAGCCCGTCGCCCCCGTTGTTGCCCGTGCCGCAGAATATATGCACCGGGCGGCGGGTGTCCGCAAACCGCTCGGTAAACCAGAAGGTGAAGGTCAGGGCAGCCCGCTCCATCAGGCCGGTGGAGCTTATGGGTTCGTGTTCGATGGTGTAGGCGTCGAGCGCCCGGACCTGGGAGGCGGAGAGGATTTTCATCTGGGACGCGATTTTACATTTGCCTGTGCTTTTCTGCTTTCGGCTTTGTTAAATGTAAAGAAATATGCCCATTTTTTCGCTATAAAAAAAACAGGACATGGCCGTATCTTCTTTTTTTGAGGGGCTCAAAGTCGTGGAGCTCGCCAGCGTGCTGGCCGGCCCGGCCGTCGGCATGTTTTTTGCCGAGCTCGGCGCCGAAGTGGTAAAGGTCGAAAACGCCCGCACCGGCGGCGACGTGACCCGTTGCTGGAAGCTGCCGTCGGAGGATCCGGGCAGCCCCATTTCCGCATATTATTGCTGCGCCAACTACCACAAGCAGGTTCGTTTGCTGGACCTGAGCACCGGCGAGGGCAGGGGAGAAGCCTGCCGCCTGATCGCTCAGGCCGATGTGCTCATCAGCAACTACAAGCTCGCTTCCGCCCGCCGCCTGGGCATGGACTACGAAAGCGTGCGCAGCCTCAACCCGCGCATCATTTACGGCCAGTTGACCGCCTTCGGGGAAGAGGAGAGCCTGCCCGCCTTCGACGTCGTTTTGCAGGCAGAGGCCGGTTTCCTCTACATGTGCGGCGAGCCGGACAGGGAGCCTTCCAAGATGCCCGTGGCCCTCATCGACCTGCTGGCCGCCCACCAGCTCAAGGAAGGCCTGCTGCTGGCCCTGCTGCGCCGCCAGCAGACGGGCCAGGGCGCCTACGTCACCACCTCCCTGCTGGAGGCCGCCGTCGCCTCCCTGGCCAACCAGGCCACCAACTGGCTGATGGGCGGCCAAATTCCCGGACGCATGGGCAGCCTGCACCCCAACATCGCCCCCTACGGCGACATCTTCTACGCCCTGGACGGCAAACCCTTGGTCATCGCCGCCGGCTCGGATCAGCAGTTCCGCTGCCTCTGCCAGTGCCTGGAATCCCCCGCCCTCGCTGCCGACGAGCGCTTCGCCGCCAACAGCCTGCGGGTGCAGCACCGCAAGCCTCTGCGGGAGGCCCTGGCGCCCGCCTTCCGCCGGTTTCCCCGCGGGGAATTGCTGCGCCGCTTCGCCGAAGCCGGCGTGCCCGCCGGCAGCATCCGCAACATGCAGGAGGTGTTCGAACACCCCCAGGCCCGGAAGATGATCCTGGAAGAGGAAATGGAGGGCGTGGCGACCAGGAGAGTAAAAACGGTGGCCTTCGAATTGCGGTAGGGTTTCTGGCTTGCCAATCCACGCAAGCCGGTAGCGCCGCGGGTTATCTTTAAATAAATCATCGAGGCGAAGTCTTCACGCCAGGCGCCGGCTGGCCACTTCGAGTGGCCTGCCGGCTTAAGCAGCGCGACACTGCATCCTTGCTTCCAGGGCTCGGCCTCGTGTGTAAAGTGAAGAAATCCTACACCCGTGGCGCTGGTAATAGCGCCGGAGTGTTTGAATAGGTATAACCGATTACATAACTTGTGGCGCGGCATACCGGTTATCTAGAATTAAGGCCGGGAAAGAGGGCCCAACG
>CAUJDW010000073.1 GCA_963169455.1 Bacteroidota bacterium
AGGTCAACCGTTTGTAGATGAATAATTTAAAGCGTGAGACGACCTCGGAGAGGTCGAACCTTAAATGCTTCATTGCCGGAATCTTGCCCTTGTGCGACCTCTCCGAGGTCGAAAAACATAAATTTTCGGTATTATCTACAAATCTACAACCTCTCCGAGGTCGAAAATTCGGGATGACTCATGTTTAGAGCGAACTAGTAAGCCGTTGCCGAAAGGTCGACGACGAAGCCCTTGATTTTGTGTTTCTTCTGCAGGTTTTTCAGGTAGTTGGCGGCAGCCGGTTCGCTTTCGAAGGGGCCCAGCAGAATTTTATACACCGGTACGTCCTTTCCCTTTTCGATGCTGATCAGGATGTTGTCGAACCATTTGGCCTGCAGGTCGGCCACCTGCTGGAAGACGTTTTCGTAGTTTTCAAGGGATGCCACCTGTACGGCAAAACCTTTTCCGCCCGGTTTTTCAATTGATATCTTATACAGCCCGTATTTCTGATATTCCTTACCTACGAGCTGGGGCTTTGCCTTGCTGCTTTCTTTTTTTGCCTGCGCCGTTGTGGCGGCGGGAGCTTGTTTGGGCGCCGTTTCCCGTTTTACGGTTTCAGGCGCTGTGGTTGGGGAAGTTGTTTCATAGCTTGCGGGTACTGGAGTGGAACTGGCGGCTTTTCCCGTTTCCGGGCTGGCGGTTTTTTCAGCCTTTGCGGGTTTGGGGCTTTTGACGACCTCCAGTTTGACCTCGGCCAGGCCGTCGTTGATCATGCCCAGTTGTTCGGCGGCAGCCCGCGATAGTTCCACGACGCGGCCGGAGACGAAGGGGCCTCTATCGTTGACCCGGACTGTAACGGATTTGTTGTTGTCGAGCCTGGTTACTTTGAGCATGGTGTTGAACTCGTGGCGCATGTGCCCGGCAGTCATGGCCCTGGGGTTATAGGTTTCTCCCGAAGCAGTTTTGCTGCCTGCCAGGTTGTCGTGGTAATAAGTAGCCAGCCCGAACTCGTCACCATAGCTTTCGGTTTGGGCGGTAACGGCAGCGGCGGCGAACAGGGCCAGGGTTGCCGTAAGGATCGCGGCAGAGAAATTTCTCATGATTTTTTCGTTTTTGGATGTTGGCTGATAACAACTCTGTTTTTTTAGGAACGAATGCCGAAGGCATAAATTATCCGGCGGCGGCCTGCAGCCCCTGGAGCAGCCCGATGCCGATGAGGATGCCGCCGACGGCCTTGTTCATCCACCCTTGTATGAGGTGGCTGCGCCGGCTGATCGCCTGGCCGAGCAGGCCGAAGAGTATGAGGGCCCCAAGCTTTCCAAGTGATACGCCAAGGAAAAAAGCCAGGACGATCTGCAGGGAGTGGTGCGTACTCAGGTGCATATATTGGCTGTTCTCGAAATAAGCCAGAACGAAAATCCAGAAAGGTATGGCCTGGGGGTTGAGCAATGCGACGAACAACCCACGGGCGAAATGGCTGTTCTGGCTCCACTCCCGCCGGGGCAACCCGGCCTGGTTCCTCCGCAGCATAAATGCCAGCCCGATACCCAGAAAAACGAAAGCAGTGAGCACCTTGGCCCAAATGTGGGAATCGAGATAAGCGCTGATGCTGTGGTTGAAGTGCAGGGCAACGAAGGATTGCCCGATCTCGACAATGGCCGCGGCTGCCGAAAACCAGAGCCCTGCCCGGAAGCTTTGGCGTATGGTGGTGTCCACTACCGAAAGGTTGACCGGGCCGAAGGGCAGCGTGCCGAGAAAGGACGCCAGCCAGGCGGCCAGGAAAACGATCATTGGGTGCAGGGGCATGGGGCCGTCTTTTTTTGGATCGTACAAGCTGCAAAAATACAATTTTTTGTCCGCTTGCGAATGTCCGCGGATGAACTATTCGAAGCCATTATTTGTACCTTTGTATGCTGAAAATATTCGCAAACGCCAGGAAATAACTGAAACAGGCATGAGTAAGCACGGCAAGGTATTAGTGGCCATGAGCGGCGGCATCGACAGTACGGTGGCGGCCATGATGCTGCACCAGCAGGGCTATGAGGTCATCGGCATTACCATGAAAACCTGGGATTACGCCAATTCCGGCGGTTCCACCAAAGAAACGGGCTGCTGCAGCCTCGACTCGATCAACGACGCCCGGCAGGTGGCCGTCCACATGGGGTTTCACCATTTTATTATCGATATCCGGGATGAATTCGGCGATTATGTCATTGATAATTTCGTGGACGAATACCTGGCCGGCCGCACGCCCAACCCCTGTGTGCTGTGCAATACCCATATCAAATGGAACGCCCTGCTCAAGCGGGCCGACGCACTGGACTGCGCCTTCATCGCCACCGGGCACTATGCCCGCATCCGCGAACTCGACGGGCGGCGGTACATTTCCAGGCCGGCCGATTCGAAAAAGGACCAGTCCTACGTACTCTGGGGACTGAGCCAGGAATGCCTCCACCGCAGCCGTTTCCCACTGGGAGAATACACCAAGCCGGAAGTCCGCCAGATGGCAGCCGATTGGGGTTATGCGGAGCTTTCCAAAAAAGCGGAGAGTTATGAAATTTGCTTTGTGCCCGATAACGATTACCGCGGCTTTCTCAAGCGGCGGGTGGATGGGCTCGAGGAGCAGCTCGCCGGCGGCAATTTCGTCAACAGCAGGGGGGAGGTCATCGGTAAGCACCAGGGTTACCCGTTTTACACCGTCGGCCAGCGCAAAGGGCTGGGCGTGGCCTTCGGGCAGCCGATGTTCGTCACCGAAATCCGGCCTGAAACCAATACCGTCGTGCTGGGCACGGAAGATGAACTGGTTCGAAACGGCATGACGGTGGGGGGAATCAACCTGATGAAATACGCCTCCCTGCCTCATGAAGGCCTGGAAGCCATCACAAAAATTCGCTACAAGGACAATGGGGCCTATAGCCGTATATTCCAGCAGGGCGAAAAGGTTCAGGTCGAGTTTCTGGCTAACGTCAAAGGCATCGCACCAGGCCAGTCGGCTGTGTTTTACGAAGGTGATGACGTGCTTGGCGGAGGCATCATCCACGGCAGTGTCCGGGACAGGCAGAACTGAAGTATGATTCGAAGTTTCCACCACCACTTTTTCGCTATAATGGCGTTGGCTCTGGCCGCCTGCGGCAACAGGGAAGTGGAGGATATTGCCATCGATTACGGCTACGATTACTTTCCCCTTGAGGTGGGCCGCTCCTGGACCTATCAGGTCGATTCCATAACCTACGACCCCGCCCTGGCCGGAACGGCCGTTGACAGCAGCCGCACCTTCGTCCGGGAAGTGATCGTGGATACCCTGACGGGCAATGACGGCGGGCTGCTGTTCAGGGCCGAACGCTATGAACGCCTGTCGGATAGCCTGCCCTGGGAGATCAGGCAGGTTTTTACCCTTTCGAGGGATGAATGGCGGGCCTTCCGCACGGAAGACAACCTCCGCTTCATCAAGCTGGTTTTTCCTCCGCAGCAGGGCCGGCGCTGGGAAGGTAATGCTTTTTTCAACCCCTTTACCCAGGTGACAGTGAAGGGGGAACGCATCGAAATGTTCAAATCCTGGGATTACCGCCAGCTCACAGATGGCGAAGCCCTCACCTTTGGCGGGCTTCCTTTTGAAGATGTCATTACGGTGCAGAATGCAGATAGCAGAGATAACGTCATTGAACTGAGGGTGGCGACCGAGCAATACGCCCGCGGCGTAGGCCTGGTGTTCCGCTACCTGGATATTCTCGACACCGAGTGCCGCGTCTGCTGCGCCGGCGACACCGGCGACGCCTGCCAGTCGCTGTCCTGGGAGGAAAAGGCCGAAAAAGGCTTTAGCCTCCGCCAGCAATTGATCAGCTACCAGTAGCCAGAAGTATGGAACAATATATCTGCGTTGGAAGAACGGGAAAAACCCATGGCGTGGAGGGCGAACTGAAATTTTTCATCGAAGAGGAATTCTTCGATGATTTTCTGGACGCCCCTGCTATATTCATCTCCGTCGCGGGAAAACCTGCGCCTTTTTTTATCAAATCTTTCCGGGGAGAAAACAACCTGATCGTCAAGCTCGAGGATGTGGATACGCGCGAAGCGGCCCAACAAATGGCCGGGGCCGAGGTTTTCCTGCGCGAAACGGATATCGCTTCCGGCTCCGGCGGTTCCCAGCCCGATTTTTCCTACCTGGAGGGCTTCATCATCACCGACCGGGAGGCGGGAGAACTCGGGCCTATAGAGGAGGTGGCTGAATTTCCCCAGCAACTCATGGCCATCCTCACTTACCAGGGAAAAGAACTGCTCATTCCCCTCAACGACGCCTTTATCCTGAATATTAACGAGCGCACCCGCCGCATCGAAATGGACCTGCCTGAAGGGCTGTTGGGCCTGTAGGCCGGCAGGCCGGCTGACAGGATGCACCGTAGCTTTTCAGGCCGATGAGATCCGGCGGATCGAAATCGGAAACGTCAGCATTCCAGCATTTTTCCCGGCGTAGCCCGCAGGGCGGAGTCGGGCAGGCATTCCCCTCAGGCCGTTTACTGTTTAACCATTTTTTTTATCCATTCCTTGCCCTGGGGGGTGGAGAAGTGGAGCATATAAACGCCGGCGGGCAGTCCGGACAGGTCGATGGGCGCCAGGGTTTCGCCTTTACGGATGTATGGTTTCAGGTGGAGCACCTGCTTTCCCTTAGCGTCAAAAACGGACAATTCCGCCCGGGCATCGAAGTTGCTCATGACCCTGAGGGCTTTTCCACTTCTGTTGGGCCCTTCCAGCAGTTCGAAGGTCAGCTCGCGGTTTTTCAGGCGGGTTTTTTCAACGGCGGAATATTCGTATCCACCCTCATCGTCCAGGAGTTTGACCCGGTAGAAGAGCTGTTCCTGAGGGAAGACATCTTTGTCGATAAAGAGGTAGGAGGCGCCTTCGTCGCCTTTATCCAGCGGTTGGAAGCTGGCGAGCCGTTCGAACTGCTTGCCGTTGACGGACCGCTCGAGTTCGTAGCCCAGGATTTTGCGTTCGTAGGCCACGTCCCAGTTGAGTTCGACGTAGTCGGTGAAAGCGTCCACCGCGAGGTTGATGCGGCTGGACACGATCTGCGGGGCGCTACCCTGCACCCAGAGGGAATAGGAGCGGGGCGGGAGCACGATGTACACGCAGTTGGGGATGCCGTATTGGGGATGCCTGGCAACAACCTTCATTTTGGGGCTGAGTGATTCACCCAGCAGATCGGTGAATTCATCGCCCGGGCGGATGTTGGAAAGGTTGATTTCCTGAATGAGGCGCAGGGTGTCGTCGGCAAAGTTGATGGCGGCGATCACATCCTTATGGCCGGGCGGCTGGTTCCGCTGCCCGGCGGGGGTGGTAGTGCCGTCGATCTGGAAAACAAGGGTGCTGGTGGCGTCTGCGCCTTTCGCAGCGGAAAGGTAATGGCTGGCCTTGTCGGTGTCGAAGCGGTTGAGGTATTCCACCCCTGTGGAGCCGTAAATGTACTCCTTATGGGCCCGGATGAGCTGGCCGATCTGTTCCCGCAGCGGTTTTTTGTGAAAGTAGTTGTCCAGTTCCGATTCCTCGCCATAATAGTCTCCGTAATAGACGGTCGGCAGCCCGAGCTGGTTATTGGTAAGGATATAGGCATAGCCCGGCATGGGGTTGTCGATGGGGTCGTCCCAATCGCCGGTTTTGCCGTTTTGGTTTTTGAAAAAGGGGTGGTTGACCAGGGTGATGACGTTGAATCCGGAGATGGCAGTTGCGTCGCGGATGCTTCGTTCGAAGATGAGGCGGGCGTCGTAGGAAGTATCGGTGCAGGCGCGGCGGATAGCCTCCCGGAGCGGATAATCATAGACCCGGGGGTCGATTTCGGGGCGGGCTTCCGCCGATAGGTTCCGGATGACATCTCCTGCCCAGTTGCCGAGCCTGTCGGGTTCGCCATAAAAGGGCAGGTTGGCCACGAGCAGTTTGGGCAGTTTCCCCTGGCGGTATAGCTGGTTGAGTTCCTGGGCGACGGCGGCGGCGTTGAGGGAACGGCGGCTGTGGAGGCTGTAGGCTTCCACCTGGAACTGCCGGCCAAGCCGCTGGGCCTGCTGCGGCAGGGAGAGGCTGTCGGGCCCGATCTCCAGTTCTGCGATGGGGCGGATGCCGTTCTTTTCCAGGTTATCCAGCAGTTGCCCGAGTTCCGCCGGGCTGTTGGGTTGCAGGGCGGGCAGCCATAGAAAGGAGAAGCCGGCATAGGCCAGTTCGGGGGCCTGGCTTTCCATGCGCTCCAGCCAGAAGCGCAGGTTGGCCGAATCGATCGGCGCCCGGGGGCCGTCCTCCGGGCAGTTCCAGTAACAACCCTGCATGATGAAGTCCTGGCCGGCAGCGCCCGGGGCCGAAAGCAGGAGGGAAAACAAAACAGCAGTTGCACGCATCCTCATGGCACAGTGGTTTAACCGGTTTTGGCAGGCTGATAGCGGATATGTTCAGATGGGAAGCCAACAATATTAGAAAAAATCTTATTACCCCGAAGCGTTTTATGCGGATTTTTATCTTTGGAAAGCAGGCTGAAACTCCATAGTTTTACCCGCACAGGGCCACCCAAAGGGCCCGGCAGCTCATGCTTTCCATCCTTATTCCCGTTTACAATTACGACATCCGCAGCCTGGTGCATGAACTCCGGAGGCAGTGCAGCACATCAGGCACGGAATGGGAGATTCTATGTTTTGACGACGGGTCGGCGCCCGGCTGGAAAGAAAAAAACCGCGAAATGGCGGGGCTCCCGGGCGTCCGTTACCGGGAACTTCCCGAAAACCTGGGCCGCGCCCGCATCCGCAACCTGCTGGCCGATGAGGCCAGGGGCGATTACCTGTTGTTCCTCGACTGCGACTCGGAGGTGCCGGATGGCGCTTACCTGAAGCGTTATGTGGAGCAGCTTCGGCCGGATGGCATGCTTTACGGCGGCCGCAGCTATCAGGCCTGCCGGCCCGATGACCCGGCCATGTATTTCCACTGGCTCTACGGCAGCCGGCGGGAAGCCGTGCCGGCTGTCGTGCGGCGCCTGCAGCCTTACCGGAGCTTTATGACCAATAACTTCCTGATACCCAGGGCTGTTTTCCAACAGATCCGCTTTGACGGGCGCCTGTTACAGTATGGGCATGAGGACACCTTGTTCGGTATGGAACTGGAAAAGAGAAAGGTTTCCATCCTCCACCTCGACAACCCCCTCATCCACGCCGGCCTGGAGCCGGTGGATATGTTCCTGGCCAAAACCCGGCAGGGTATTCAGAACCTGGCTTTCCTCTACCGTTCGGGCAGCGATATCGATACCCGCCTGCTGCGCTTTTATGAGTGGCTGAAAGGGTGGGGGGGAGTAGCCTTCCTGCGCCCATGGCTCCGCTTTTGCCGCCCGGCCATGGTTCGCCAGTTGAAATCCCGGCGCCCTTCCCTGCGCCTTTTTGATCTGTATAAATTGAGTTTGTTGCTGGACGAATTGCAGGCTTTCTGATGGCGGCCTTGGGGCTGGTTCCCGGCGCCAGGTTCCTTTTCCTGAGCCTACTGCACAGCGCCCGGGAAAAGGGCAAACCCGAAACTAGTGGCCATCCCCGAGCACCCGCCGGTAGAACCCCAGCAACACCCGCTCCTCCTTTTCCCAGTTCCACGCTTCCCTTGCCAGCCTGCAATTGCCCTTCAGGCGTTGATAAAGCGCCTGGTTGTCCAGCAATTCCCGGATAGCGGCCTCCACCGAAGAGGCGGACAGTTCTTCCAGCAGATAAAACACCTCATGTTGCCGGTTCAGCGCCAGGTATTCCGGGAAGGCCATCTGGATGGAAGGCACGGCTGCCTGTACATAGTCGAAGGCCTTGTTGGCCAGGGAGAAATAGTAGCTAAGGCCCCGGTTTTCCAGCAAGTTCAGCCCGATGTGCGCCGATGGGGTGAGTTGCTGTAGTTCGTGAGGCGGTACGAAGCCGAGGAATCTCACTTTTTCCTCCAGTTTCAACTGCTTCGCCTGCGCCCGCAGGCGGGCCGAGAGGCCGCCTTCTCCGGCCAGCCACAATTGCGCGCCTTCGATCCGTTGCATGGCCTCGATGGCGTATTCCAGTCCCCGCCCCTCGTTGAGCACACCCTGGTAGAAAATGATGGGTTCGGACGCTGCCGGAGGCCTGGGCCTTTCCTCCTGCCGCACCGGCACATTGCGAATGACGGTGAAGGGTATGCCGTAGCGCTCTTCGAAAATCGCGGCCAGGGCGGGCCCTACGGTACAGGCGTGCCGGAGTTTTGGGATGGTGAAGCGCGCCACCCCTTCCCAAACCCGTTTTACTGCCGGCCGCCGCTCCACTTCCGGGGTTTCCGTGAAGTACTCATGGGCATCATAAACGCAAACCCTGCCCCGAAGCCAGCTCACCAGAAAACCGGGCAGAATGGTGTCAAGGTCTATGGAGCAGACGATATCGAAAGGGTGGAACAACAGGAAGAGAAATAAGCGCAGATTGTATTCCAGGTAAAACAGCTTGCCTTTTTCAAAATGACACCAAAGGCGTTTCTGGCGGAATGCCTCCTGCCGCAGGGGCAAGGAAGCCCGGCGTTGCCGGCCGACAAGCACCACCTCATAACCCGCCCGGGCCAGGCTGGTGCAGATGCGGATCATGCGCTGGTCCTGGGACAGGTCGTTGGTGACGGTGC
Source organism: Bacteroidota bacterium (assembly GCA_963169455.1). Classification (GTDB taxonomy): domain Bacteria; phylum Bacteroidota; class Bacteroidia; order Chitinophagales; family Saprospiraceae; genus JACJYE01. The sequence continues at coordinate 8,608 of CAUJDW010000073.1, forward strand.
AGACGATGCGTGGCATTGGCCAAGTCAGGAATGAGCAGTTTTAAGTGCTGAATACATAAGTAGTTTTTCTATTGTCACCCTTTCGGATTAAGATGCCTTTCTCTACGCCATGCCTCAAATCTCTGGTCGCGGTGGCGGAAGAAATGTCTTTAAACATTTGCATATAATCTTTCCTGCTGAATTCTTTCAAATTTGTATGCGCCCGAAAATACAATACTCGTTCCTCATCAGTCAAACTAACTCTGGTTTCGGCTATCAATTCTTTCAGGCTCTTCATGATTACCTCTAACATGTATTCTACAAACCGGGTAGCAATACCGTCTTTATCTGACTCCGCCAGCACTGCATAATATTTTTCCTGGCTGTTTTTTATTTCCGATTCGATCGGGAGGTATTCAAATATGGGGTTTTCCTGCATCAGAATGAGCGTTTGCCATAGCCTTCCCATTCTTCCATTCCCGTCCATAAATGGATGGATAAACTCCATCTCATAGTGGAATACGCAGCTTTTAAGGACCAGGTTGTCTTCACTGTTTTTCAAATAAAGGAATAGATTGTCCATTAAATGGTGAATATTCCGGGCTGGAGGCGCCAGGTGGGCCGCTTCTGCTCCTTTAAATATCCCAACATTCCCCGTCCGGTAACAGCCGGCATTTTCAATCAGGCCTGACATTAATAGCTCGTGGGCTTTTAGGTAAGATTCCTGTTCAAAAGGGTCAAATTGAGACAAATCCTGATATGCCCGGATCGCATTCTGAACTTCAAGGATATCTTTTGGAGGCCCCGCTACCCTTTTGTTCTCAATAATGGCGCTTATCTGATCAATAGATAAGGTGTTCCCTTCAATTGCCAGGGAGGACTGGATGGTTTTAATCCGGTTTTCTTTTCTCAGATGCGGCTCGGTTTTTCTCAGGTAGGTAGCATCCACGATTCCCAACAGTTTGCCGATCTCGGCGGACAGGTTGATGATCAGAGCAGTGCCTTCATAGTATTTTTGAACCACGATGCCATCATTTGATGCTATCAAAATTAACTAAAGATTCTAATTAATCCAAATTAAAGATCAAATTATGTTATTCTGATATCCCGGAAAAGCTTGGTAAACTCGTTTTGTCTCAATACAGCGATTTCCAGTGCGAAGTATACACCTGGCCGAGGGGGGGCGCGAGGTGGCTCCCTCCGGTTTGCTGCCGTTCAGCCACCCCGTGACTATACCCTCATTTTGCCTGATAAAAGTCATTGATATTCAGTAGCTATTAAATTACTTTGAAATTCGTGACGGCAATTTCTAATGCAAGGGATACACGTGGCCGGAGAAAAGCCACGGGTTGACTGAATCTTTGCCAAACCAGGGCGAGTCACCCCGTGACTGAGCCCCATTTCTGAAAACGAGTTCAGCGGCATGGCCTACCCCATTAAAATGGACATTATTCCGGTGCTCCGACACCTGGTGGAGGCCATCAGGCCCTTTGCGGAGGCCAACTTTGTGGATCTGGTTTTTGAGCCGGAGGAGGGGTCATTGGAGGTTAATTGCCAGCTGGGTCAAGTCCTGCCGGATTTGGCGGGGCTTATATGCCGGGCCATTGTTTTTACCCCTTCAAATCATGAGGTTCGCCTGTCCGTTTCCCTTCAGGAGCTTGATGGTGCAAAAAAACTGTCGATTCGGGTCGTCAATACCGGTGTGGACCTGAGTTATGTAAAAGAGGCTGTAACGAGCCTGGATCAGCAGGTGGAAGTTGTATCTCTGGGCAATACCGGCACCCGCTTTGAGTGGCGCATTCCCTTAGAAGAAGATACCACGGGCTTTGCCAGCGAGCACACGGGTTCCATGAGAAAAGAGGGGGACAAGGTCCCTGTTTTTTACCAAAAACTGCGGAAACACCTGCGGGCCTATACGGCCAACATGAAAAGCCTGGAGGAAGCCGTCGCCAGAGATCACGAGGAGCGGGAGCAGGTATTTCTGAAAAAAGTAAACGCCATTATTCTGGCCAAGCTCGGCCGGGAAGATTTTGATGTAGCCGCCCTGAGCCGGGGGATGGCCTTAAGCCGCACCCAGTTGTACCGTCGGCTCAAACCGCTGGTGCACCTGTCCCCTTCCCAATACATTCGGTACATTCGCCTGCAGCAGGCCAAATCGTTCCTTGAATCGGGAGAGATGACCGTGGGAGAGGCGGCGTTTAAAGCGGGCTTTGCCGACAAGAGTTATTTCACTCGTGCCTTTCACCGGCAGTTTGGTTTCAATCCGTCCTACCTTAGGAAGCCCTCAACCACAAAAAAAATTGAGCTATGACTCAGGAAAAGAAAAACAAGCAGTTCATTATCGAGTATTACAACGCCCTGGCCGGCAAGGAAAAACCGGAGTATATGATCCGTAAATATGTGGCCGATGAAAAACTGATCCAGCACATCAAGTTCTTCGAAAAATCCTTTCCGGAGTACGACCTGATTCCCGAAGAAATTATTGCGGAGGGCGACCGGGTTTTTGTACGGGCTCGGGTGGAAGGCACGCACATGGGGGAAATAGATGGCACGCCGCCTACATTCAAGGAAATTAAAGTGCCCTTCGCCATCTGCTATCGCATCCACAATGATATGATAATCGACCACTGGATGATCGCCGACCAGATGGAGTTGCTGGAACAACTGGGCCTGGCCCGGGCCTTGAAAGCTGAATTTGAATGACCCGGCCATCCCAATGCAACCTGAGGAACATTTTTAAGACAGAATAGCCTACCTCTCTGGCGCTCTGTAGCGGTAAATTGGATGAAAAGAGCCTTACCGTGTACAGAGTAGAATCCAATAAAAGATTTATCCTCAACTACATCAGGGCGCTGAATGAAGCGGAGGATAAACTTAAGATCCTATCTCGGTACACCTCTGATTCCGCGCTGATTGAACGAATTGCATTTCTGGAAAAGGCTTTTCCACAGCATCAGGTGATGGTGGATGAAGTAACGGCGGAGGCCAGGTGTGAAGAATTCAAAAAAATCTTTCACAAAAAACCAGAAAATCATGAAAAAATTGATGTTGCTTCCGATGCTGGCGCTGCTGTTTTTAGCCATGCTGAGCTGTGAAAAGGACGAGCTCAGCCCGGCGGATGGACAGGAAGAGGCCATCGCTACCCGGGATGTTACCATGCCGTTTATGGGCTGGTATACCACTTACCCTGTTTTGATCGGGGCCGATGAAAACGGCACCCTCACGTTCGAGATCCCCGGTGAGGGCGTGTCGAACATACTGCGGCAAAGCACCTGGTATTCCGTTTCCGAGATATTCAATACCGTCACAGATCCACCCTATGTGCAAACCGGTAACTCTATCTTTACGGCAGCCGACGGCTCTCAGTTGATCGGCGCCTTTGAGGGCACGACTGGGCCCAAAGGAAACAATCCCTTCGTCGGTACAGGGACGTATGTAATCACCTCCGGCTCCGGAATTTATGAAGGCGCAACGGGTAGCGGAACCTATTCTTATGCTGTTGCTCCTGATTTTTCGCACGCCAGGCTCGAGTTTAGGGGAACAGTGACGCTGAAGTAAAGGTTTATTCTTTCCAGTCCAGGAAACCACTCCTGTCGCTCCAAAACAACCAAACCGGGCAGGTGCTTCATCCATTGGAGTGCCTGCTCCTGTTTTTTGAATTGCCTCCATCGCAGGTTGGTTAAACCTTAGCAGAATCGGAACAGAAACACATATTTCCCCCGGGCGGCGCCCGGGGCCCGCCCACCCATCACCTTTTTCCGGCCCAATTAAGCCCCTTTGCAGCTATTTTTAATACCTTGCGGCAGACAAGCCTCTGATCGGACAATGATGAAAAATAGCTGCATCCTGCTTTCGCTCTTATTCGCGCTTCCCTTATTCAGCCAGCAGGAGGTGCTCGTTTTCGGAAAAGATGATCAGGGCAAATCCGGAGTAAAGTTCCGCCTAAGCGGCAGGGTGCTCGATGCGGCCGATAAAGAACCCCTGCCGGGAGCAGTCCTGAACGTATCCCCTGTTGAAGCGAATGAGGTGTCAGGTGCGGACGGAAGCTATCAATTGAATCTTTCCGCAGGGGTATATGTGCTGAAGATCAACTTTTTAGGATACGAAGAATACCAGGCTGAAGTTCATCTCTTTGAAAATGCCAGGCACGATTTTTTACTGGAGGCGAAATCGGTCGAACTCAGCCAGGTTACGGTCAGCGAGGCCCGCAGGGATGAAAACGTCAGGTCGGTGATAGGCGGGGTGGAGCAGTTGAGTATAGAAAAACTGGAACGCCAGGCAAAGTTTCTGGGAGAAATGGACGTGTTGCGCAGCCTGCAGGCCGTAGCCGGGGTCACCAGCGCCGGCGAGGGCGCTTCAGGCTTCAACGTGCGGGGCGGCAATGCCGATGAAAACCTGATCCTGATGGATGGCAACCTGGTGTTCAACCCCGTGCACGCCCTTGGCTTCTTTTCCCTTTTTCATCCGGACATGGTGCAGGGCGTCACCCTCTACAAGGGCGGGCTGCCGGCCAGATACGGCGGCCGCCTGTCGTCCGTGCTGGACGTGAAACTCCGGGAGGGCAACGATCAGCAATTTTCCGGTAAAGGCGGATTGGGCATTGTGTCTTCCCGCCTCGTGCTGGAAGGCCCCATTGTAAAAAACAGCGCTTCCTTTATCGTCGGGGCGAGGGCGAGTTATTTCGACTGGATTTTAAAACAAACCCGGAACGTTGACCTGCGCAAAAGCCAGGCCTTTTTCCACGACCTTACGGCAAAAGCGGACGCCCGACTCACAGAAACCACCAAGATCGGCTTTACGGGCTTTAGCACTTTCGACGATTTTCAGTTTGCCGATGAAGTCAAGTTCGAGTACGCCACTTCCAGCGGTTCCGTTTACCTGCGGCAGCTGCTGGGCAATAAGGCCAACCTGACGGCAACGGTAAACGCCGGGCAGTACCGGAGCCACCTTTTTGATATTAACGGGAATGACCAGTCCAGGTTTGCCAACAAGATCAGGTACCTGCGGGCTGGGTTGAGCGGGCTTTTCCAGCCTGCGAACACCTTCCAGATGGAGCTTGGCGCAGAACGGAGTTTTTACAGGATATCGCCGGGCGGCCTGGAGCCGCTGGAGGGTTCCATTCTCAAGCCGGATTTTTTACCGGACGAACAGGGCAGGGAAACGAGTTTCTTTTTCCATAGCCAATGGGCGCTGAGCACAACCATCGAACTGATGGCGGGCATCCGGTACACCTTTTTTGAACATCTGGGCCCGGGGCAGGTGTTTCTTTACGAAGCAGGGCTGCCAAAAACGGAGGAGTCAATCGTCGACAGCCTGCAATTCGCCAGAAGGGAAAAGGCCGCCTCTTATTCGGGCCTGGAACCGAGGCTATCGCTTCGGGTGGGCCTTGGAAAAGCCAGTTCGGTAAAGCTGGGTTACAACCGTTCCTATCAGTTCCTGACCCAGGTGTCCAATACGGCTTCCGCCACGCCGATCGACATCTGGCAGTTGTCCAATTACCATATCGGGCCGCAGTATGCGGATAATTTCTCCCTCGGTTATTACCAAAACTTCCGGCATGATTCGGTACAGGCCTATGTGGCGATTTTCTACAGGAAAATATATCAACTTATTGACTACAAGGATTTTGCGACATTGCTGCTCAACCGCCATATCGAAACGGAACTTCTGACGGGCGATGGCAAAGCTCATGGCGTAGAATTCAATTTCAACAAGGCTTTCGGCAGGCACCGCTTCGAGTTCAATTACACTTTTTCCCGCTCCCTGCGCCGGATAGAAGCCTCCGCTACGCAGGAAGGCGTGAGCGGCGGGGGCTGGTATCCCTCCAATTACGACAAGCCGCACAGCCTGAACCTGAACTATTTTTTCCAAGTCAGGCCCCGGAGCACTTTTTCGGCCAATTTCACCTACAGCACCGGGCGGCCAACCACAGCCCCGGTCAGCACCTATGCAACGGGGAATGTGCTGACCATTCCGATCTATTCGGAACGCAACCAGTTCCGCATTCCGGACTACCACCGGCTCGACCTGTCCTACACCGTCGGCCCCTGGGGCAGGAAGAAACACTGGCAAAACAGCCTGACTTTGTCCGTTTACAACCTGTATTTCAGGAAAAATGCCTTTTCGGTGTTTTTCCGGCAGAACCCCTTCCAGAGTGTGCAGGCATACCGGGTCGCGGTGCTGGGGTCGATGTTCCCGGCAATAACATACGATTTTAAGTTTTAGCGATGATGAAAAATATACCCTTCGTTTTCATTCTGATATTTCCCTGGCTGCTGGCCGGCTGCATCGACGCCATTAAACTCGACATCGACACCAACCGCCAGTGGCTCGTCGTCGATGGCCAGGTTACGGACAGCCTTCAGGTGCACGAAATCAAACTGAATTACAGCGCCATTATCGGCGTGGGCGCCGACGACCTCAAAACGCCGGCGCCGGGAGCTACTGTACGAGTGGTGGACAATACGGGCGAAAGCTTTGATTTTCCCGAAAGTTCGCCGGGCGTATATTCCAGGCTGATGCAGGGGGTGGTTGGGAAAGCGTATCACGTGGAGGTCAGGATGCCGGACGGGAAGGCCATTATCAGCCGCCCTGCCGTTTTGAAGAAAGCGCCTCCCTTGCTTCCCGCCACAGCCAGGGTCACCCAGGAACTGATCATCAGCCAGACGGGCAGAAACCTGTACGACAACACCTTTTTCCTGGAAATGAACGCCGATGTCTCCGGCCTGCCCGAAAAGCCCTACCTGCGGTGGCGGGCTTCGGGAGAATATGAGTTCGGGGAAGACTACCCAGGCATCGTTGACCGCAAAATATGTTACGTCAAAAACACGATTGACAACAACAATATCAAAATTTTCGACACCAACAGCCTGGCCGGAGATGTGCTTGTAAATGAGCCCTTCCTGTCCATGAAATACGACTATCGCTTTGCATTTCAATATTGTTTTCACCTGTTTCAATACGCCATCAGCGAAGAGGAGTATACCTATTGGCAAAACGTCCGGAACATCGTGAATATAGACGGCAGCCTCTTCGACCCGCCGCCCGGCACGGTAAAGGGCAATGTGTACAACCCGGACGATCCCGAAGATGTCATTTTGGGGTATTTCTCAGTGGCAGGAGTAACTTACAGGCGGCAATTTACCAACGCCATACAGCTGGGGGTTTCGTCGCCGCCCCGTTGCGCCTGGCGCCCCAATCAGCAGCAATACCAGGAGTGCCGGGATTGCTTGACTATCAAGAGGAGCACGACGACGAGGCCGGATTACTGGGAGCCGTAGGCAGTGCGTCAGTGTCCGAAGAGGGGTTGTTCAAAATTTTATGCTTTGCCCCCGCTTTTTTTGAAGCGCCCTCCCGATATCTCATCGGGATGCGAAGGTGCAAGCCCCTCCGCAGCTGCAGTGCACCTTTTCCTATGCTCTATGCCTCCATCCACACCAGCTTTTCGCCCTGTTGCGCTAAAAAGCCTTCATCGAGCAGGTACTCCAGTGTTTTGAGCACCTGTTCCTGCCGGGCTGGGGCGAAGGATTCGACGACCTGCGCCAGGCTCAGCGGTTCGCGTTTCAGGAGCAGTTGAATTTTTTCCTTATACCTTTCAAAATCGGCGCCGGATACTTCCGGGCGGGTGCGGCCGGTGCACACATCGCAGATGCCGCATTTCGGTGCATTGGGCTCTCCGAAGTACTGCAGCAATTGCTGGCTGCGGCAGACGGGCGTTTCCGCATAGGCCACTGCCCGGCGGATGCGCTCCTGGTGTCGCTGTTTGCGGAATTCGTACATTTTCCGGTCCAGCAGCAGGTTGTCGGCGTCCACCCGTTCTTTTACGAAAATGACCTGGGGAGTATCCTTCTGCGGCTGGTACTCCGCGATCTCGTCCTGGTGCAGCTTTTCCAGCCCTTTCCGAAGTTCCGTCAGCGGCATTTTCAAGAATTTGGCCAGTTGGCCTTCCCGCAGGTGTATGGGGTGGTTGAAGGCGCCCTGGTAGGTGCGCAGGATGGCCTTCAGGAGCTTGTCCATTTTGGGGTTGCGGAGTTGATAATCGTACAGGGTATCCTTGTTTACCCGGATCATCAGGCTGGAAGGGATGAAGACCGCTTCGGTGAGCACGATCCAGCCGGCCTGTTCCAGGAGCTTGAGGCAATGGTAGGTGCGCACCGGGTTCAGCTGGTAGTTCTGGGCGAACTCTACAATGTCGAAGTCGAAGCTCTGCCCTTCGCCGGCTCCGACAGCCAACTGGAAATAACTACCCAGCGCGCGGTAGGTGCGGCGCACCTCCTCCAGTTCGGGGAAGGACTGCCCGAACTGGTATTCCAGGTTGCGGCGGTCGCCGTCGTTGTACAGCAGTACGGCGTAGGCCTTCTTTTCATCGCGCCCGGCGCGGCCGGCCTCCTGAAAGTAAGCCTCCAGGCTGTCGGGCAGTTCCAGGTGCACGACCACCCGCACATCGGGTTTGTCGATGCCCATGCCGAAGGCGTTGGTGCTCACCATGATGCGCCGCTTGCCGGCGATCCACTCATCCTGTTTGCGGGAGCGGGCATCCGACTCCAGCCCGGCGTGGTAATAATCGGCGGAGATGCCGTTGCGCTGCAGCATGGTAGCCAGTTCCTTGGTGCGCCGGCGGTTTCTGGCGTACACGATTCCGGAGCCCGGCACCCGTTTCAGGATGTCGACCAGTTTTTGCTCCTTGCCTTCTTCCTGCAGCACCGCATAGGCCAGGTTTTTTCTTTCAAAACTCTTCTGAAAGACGTTCTCCTGGCGGAAGGCCAGTTTTTCCTGGATGTCTTTAACAACCTCCGGCGTGGCGGTAGCGGTCAGCGCCAGTACCGGCGCCTCAGGCAGCAGCTCCCGTATTTCCGCGATGCGCAGGTAGGGCGGCCGGAAATCGTAGCCCCATTGGGAGATACAGTGCGCCTCATCGACGGCCAGCAGGTTGACTTTCATTTTGCTGACGCGAACCTGCGCCAGTTCGGTGGTGAGGCGTTCGGGTGACAGGTAGAGCAGTTTGACATTGCCGTACACGCAGTTGTCCAGTATGCGGTCGATATCGCGGTAAGCCATGCCGGAGTATATGGCGGCGGCCGGAACCTGCCGTTTTATCAGGTTCTCCACCTGGTCTTTCATCAGGGCGATAAGCGGTGAGACGACGATACAAATGCCATCCCTGCAAAGAGCGGGCACCTGGTAACAGATGGATTTTCCTCCGCCGGTCGGCAACAGCGCCAGGGTGTCCCTGTTTTCCAGCACGGAACGGATGATGTCTTCCTGCATCGGCCGGAAGCGCTCAAATCCCCAGTACTGTTGTAGTATCTCGATCGGTTGTTTCATGGTTTCATGGCTGAGGCTGCTCCGAAAAGGGAATGATGGATGAATGCCTGCCTGCCGCTCCTGCGGAAACACCGGGCAAGCAGGGCGTTTTGGAATAATGCATCGCAGCTTAGGCAAAACCTTGGAGAAATATAAGCAGAACCGTTGAAAAAATCCTGCATTGAAAAATACCGGGTTGTGGAATAATCATACCTGGAGCCAGGGTTTGTTCTACGGAGCGGGCCAAAAGGAAGGGGGTGCATCGCTGCACACCCCTTCAAATACTCAAATCGTTGTTTCTTAGAGCAAACCCGCGGGGTTTTCAAAACCTCGCGGGTTTGCCCCAGGCTCCCCCCTTTTAAATAATCGTCGAAACCCGCTGGCTGATCCCTTCCGTTTTGATGAGTATCTCCTCTCTGGGGTCTGCAACCAGGAGCGCTGTCAGGTCGCCGATCTGGGAGCAGCTATAGGTGATGGCTGGCTGCAGCTCCGGCGTTCCGATGCCTTTTTCCAAAATGTGCTGGACCGAAAAACGGATAGCCGTAGCTGCTTCGTGCATGCCCAGGGATTCCACAAGCATGGCGGCGGAGAGTATGGCCGCCATGGGGTTGGCGATGTCTTCGCCTGCAGCCTGCGGATAGGAGCCGTGAATGGGTTCAAAAAGCGATGTGTGGAGCCCGATGGAGGCCGATGGCAGCAGGCCCATCGAGCCGGCCAGGACGCTGGCCTCGTCCGAGAGCACGTCGCCGAAGAGGTTTTCCGTCAGGATGACGTCGAACTGCCCGGGGTTCTGGATGAGCTGCATGGCGGCATTGTCCACGAACATGAAGTCGAGCGCCACGTCCGGGTATTCGGAACCCAGTTCCCGGACGGTTCGGCGCCACAGGCGCGATGTTTCCATGACGTTGGCCTTGTCCACCAGGGTGAGTTTCCCGCGCCGGTGGCGGGCCTGTTCGAAAGCCAGGCGGGCGATGCGTTCGATTTCTTCGACGGTGTAGGTGCAGGTGTCGAAAGCCTGCCCGCCATCGGCCGCTGTGCCCTTTTCACCGAAATAGATGCCGCTGGTCAGCTCCCGGAAGATGACCAGGTCCACGCCTTTAACCTTTTCGGGCCGGAGCGGGGAGAGGTGCAGCAGGTTTTCGTAGGCGGTTACGGGGCGGATGTTGGCGTAGAGCCCCAGTTCCTTGCGCAGTTTCAGCAGCCCCTGTTCGGGGCGCACTTTGGCGTCGGGGTCGTTGTCGTATTTGGGGTGCCCGATGGCGCCGAACAATACGGCGTCGGCCCGCAGGCAGGCCTCCAGGGTGGCGTCGGGCAGGGGAGTGCCGGTGTGGTCGATGGCCACGGCGCCTACTTCGGCGAAACAGTATTCGAAAGTAGCGCCGAAGCGCTCGCTTACGGCGTCCAGCACCTTGATGGCCTGCTGGGTTACTTCCGGGCCGATGCCGTCGCCAGGCAGTACGGCGATTCTCGTTTTTTTGATGTTGGGCATGGGAAAACGATTTGAGTTTATCAGAGGGTATGAACAAATCCGGCTTTCCGGCTGCGCTCCGCTTCAAAGGCCGCGATTTCATCCTTCATGCTGAGCAGGAAGTCGATATCGTCGTAGCCATTGAGCAGGCACATCCTTTTATACGGGTCTATATCAAAATGTTCCGCCTGGCCGGTGGAAACGATGGTGAAGGACTGTGCCTCCAGGTCGGCCTTAAAGCTGGCCCTGGGGTTCGTTTCGATCTCGGAGAAGATGGCGTGCAGGAAGACATCGGACACCTGCACCGGCAACAGCCCGTTGTTGAGGGCGTTGCCGCGGAAGATATCGGCGAAAAAACTGGATACAACAACGCGGAAGCCGTAATCGGTAATCGACCAGGCGGCGTGTTCGCGGCTGGAGCCGCAGCCGAAGTTTCGCCCTGCCACCAGTATGCTGCCGCTGTAGAGCGGGTTATTGAGCACAAATTCGGCCCTGGGAGCGCCGTCGGGCCCGAAGCGCCAGTCGCGGAAGAGGTTTTCGCCGAATCCTTCGCGGGTAGTAGCTTTCAGAAAGCGGGCGGGTATGATCTGGTCTGTATCCACATCTTCGATGGGTAGTGGGACGGCAGTAGATATCAGCGTTTGAAATTTTTCCATGGCGTCAGTTGTTTATGGGGCCGTTGAGCGATTCCCGGACGTCGACGATCCTGCCGGCGATGGCGGTGGCCGCCGCCATGAGGGGGCTGGCCAGTATGGTGCGCGCGCCGGGGCCCTGCCGGCCTTCGAAGTTGCGGTTGGAGGTGGACACGCAGTATTCGCCCTGGGGGATTTTGTCCTCGTTCATACCCAGGCAGGCGGAACAGCCGGGTTCGCGGAAGTCGAAACCGGCTTCGCGGAAAATGGCGTCCAGGCCTTCGGCTTTGGCCTGTGCCGCTACCTGCCTGGAGCCGGGCACGATCATGGCGTGCACATTGTCCGCCTTTTTCCGCCCTCTGACGTAGCCGGCCACGATGCGCAGGTCTTCGATGCGCGAGTTTGTGCAGCTTCCGATGAATACGTAGTTGACCGTTTTCCCGGCCAGGTGTTCTCCGGGGCGCAGGCCCATATAGGCCAGCGACTTTTCGAAGGTCTGCGCGCTGCCGCTCTCCGGCGCCAGCGGGATGGCCTGGCTGATGCCGATGCCCATGCCGGGGTTGGTGCCGTAGGTTACCATGGGTTCGATATCCTCGGCGCGGAAATGGTATTCGGTGTCGAAAAGGGCGCCTTCGTCCGAGTACAGGCTGCGCCAGTATTCGACGGCCTTGTCGAAGGCTTCGCCCTGCGGGGCGAACTCCCGGCCGCGAATGTATGCGAAAGCCGTTTCGTCGGGAGCGATGAGCCCGCCACGGGCGCCCATCTCGATGCTCATGTTGCAGATGGTCATGCGGGCTTCCATCGACAGGGCGCGGATGGCCGAGCCGGCGTATTCCACGAAATGGCCTGTGCCGCCGCTGGCCGTCAGCTTTGAAATGATATAGAGGATGATGTCTTTGGACAAGACCCCCGGCTGCAGCTCGCCGTCCACCGTAATGCGCATCCGCTTGGGTTTCTTCTGGAGCAGGCACTGGGTAGCGAGCACCTGTTCAACCTGGCTGGTGCCGATGCCGAAGGCGATGCAGCCGAATGCCCCGTGGGTGGAAGTATGGCTGTCGCCGCAGACGATCGTCATCCCCGGCCGGGTGATGCCCAGTTCAGGCCCGATAACGTGTACAATGCCCTGGTAGGGGTGGCCCAGGCCGTAGAGCTCCAGCCCGAACTCCGCGCAATTTTCACTGAGTTTCTGCACCTGAAAGCGCGACAAAGCCTCGCTGATGGGGAGGTGCTGGTTGCGGGTGGGCACGTTGTGGTCGGCGGTGGCCACAGTTTGCCCGGGGCGGAAAACAGGTATGGAGCGCTGCCGTAGCCCGTCGAAAGCCTGCGGGCTGGTCACTTCGTGGATGAAGTGCCGGTCGATATACAGCACGTCGATGCCTCCTTCCGCCTGGCTTACGACGTGCGCATCCCATATCTTGTCAAACAGTGTTTTGCTCATGAACGGTTTACTTTAAGTTTCTACGTTTACGTTTAGTCTACGTTTACTAAACTTTCAAAGTTTAGTAAACGTAGAAAGTAAACGTAGAAACAAAAAAACTGAATTTAAACGGACGCTTTCTTTACCGTCTTGGCCTTAGCCCGGTGGCCGGTGATGATTTGCTGCAGGTCCTGGTCTTCGACCTCCTTTTTCCGGTCGGCCAGCAGCAGGAACTGGGCGTACACGGCGTCCAGCTCATCTTTGGTCAGGTCGAAGCCGATGTTTTTTGCGCGGTAGGCGATAGCGGCCCGCCCGCTGCGGGCGGTAAGCACGATCTTGGAATGGTCCACGCCTACTTCCAGGGGGTCGATGATCTCGTAGGTATCCCGACGCTTGATGACCCCGTCCTGGTGGATGCCGGAAGAGTGGGCGAAGGCATTGGCGCCGACGATGGCTTTGTTTGGCTGAACCGGCATGCCCATGCTTTCGGACACCAGGCGGCTGGTGGCGTAGATCAACCTTGTGTTGATATTAGTGTCGAGCTCAAGGTAAGGGTGTTGCCGCATGATCATCACCACTTCCTCCAGGGAGGTATTGCCCGCCCTTTCGCCGATGCCGTTGATGGTGCATTCGATCTGGCGGGCGCCGTTTTGCACGCCGGCGATGGAGTTGGCCGTGGCCAGCCCCAGGTCGTTATGGCAGTGCGTCGATAAAGTGGCCTTGTGTATGCCTTTGACGTTTTCCTTCAGGTAGCGGATCTTGGCGCCATATTCTTCCGGCAGGCAGTAGCCGGTTGTATCGGGAATATTGAGTACGGTGGCGCCGGCGGCCACTACCGCTTCGATCACCCGGGCGAGGAATTCATTGTCGGTGCGGCCGGCGTCTTCCGCATAGAACTCCACGTCTTCCACGAAACGCCTGGCGAAGCGGACGGCGGCCACGGCCCGTTCCAGGATTTCTTCCCTGGTGCTGCGCAGCTTGTAGTTGATGTGGGAGTCGGAGGTGCCGATGCCGGTGTGAATACGGGGGCGTTTGGCTTTTTTCAGGGCTTCGGCCGCCACCTCGATGTCTTTTTCCACTGCGCGGGAAAGGCCGCACACCACGGGTTCGCGCACTGCCTGGCAGACGGCTTCCACCGAGCGAAAATCTCCGGGGCTGGAGATGGGGAATCCCGCCTCGATCACGTCGACACCCAGGCGCTCCAGTTGAAGGGCGATCTCGATTTTCTGTTCGGTGTTCAGCTTGCAGCCGGGCACCTGTTCGCCGTCGCGAAGGGTGGTGTCAAAAATGTAAACGTTGTTGTCCGCCATGGCCTGATTGGATTTTTTCCGGAAAGAGAAGTTTTGTAATTTTTCGTCATATACTGCTGAGTTGTCAAAGATATTGGGCTTTGGCAAGGCGGGTAAAATCAAATTAGGGCTATTACTACAGGCTGGAAGCATAGTGTATTTTTTACAAAAAGCTGGCCGCCAAAAGGTTGTGCTAAAAAAAATTACAATGCCTAAACAGAAAACCGATGACCTGATGCAACTGGTCAAATCCATGACCCGGGCCGAGAAGAGGCATTTTCGCCTGTTCGTCCGCCGCAACCAGGCCTCCGATGATATACTTTTTTTGAAATTGTTCGATTTCCTGGAGAAACACCAGGAATACGACGAGCCCTCGATCCTCAGAAAGCTGCCGGATATCAAGAAGCGGCAGTTGTCCAACCTCAAGGCCC
>CAUJDW010000074.1 GCA_963169455.1 Bacteroidota bacterium
AGATATTTCCTTCACGGTTCTGGATGGCTTTACGGGTGCGAACATCATCAATTTCGCCGAGATCAACAGCGCCGCCAACACCCAGGGGGCCAATGATACGGATTCCACGCCCGGCAACGGCGCCGCAGGCTCTGGCGAAGATGACTACGACAGCGCTTCGATCTATATTGGCAACTGCAGCGGTTACAGCGCCGGCACAAACGGTTTTGTCAAGCTCTGCCCCACCTGTTCGCCCGACATAATGCCCGTGGACCTGTTCGGGGCGTTGGGCGGCAATCCTACGCAGGGGGGAACCTGGACGAATAACAGCGGGGTGAACGTATCGCTGGCGAACCCGTCCAATGTGGACTTTGCAGGCGTGCCTCCCGGTACTTATTCCTTCACCTATACCGTCGGTGGTTCGCCGGGCTGCCCCCCTGCCTCAGCCATCGTGACGGTGGAAGTTAACGGCATTGCCTTTTACTCCTGCAACAACCAGGTGAATGTGTCATTCGGAACCAATTGTGAGATCGAAGTCGTTCCGGACATGATCCTGGAGGGCAGCGGCTACTGCATGGACGCCCTGCAGGTCAACCTGATCGCCCCCAATGGCGCCAGCCTGGGCAACACCATCACCCCGGCGCAGGTCGGCCAGGTGCTGATTGCCGAGGTGCTGGACCCATTCTGCGGGCTGGTTTGCTGGGGGTATGTTTCCGTGGATGACCACACGCCGCCGCCCATAACCTGCCCTGTCCAGGATGTGGAACTGATCTGTGTGGACAAGGACTCCATCTTCAACAACCCGGCAAGCCTGGCCATCACCGGGCTGCCCGCCATAGCCGACGCCTGCGGCCTGAACAACACCATCACCTTTCAGGATGTGATGGTAATGACGCCGGACTGCGCCGATCAGCAGATCAACCGGATTTTTACCGTCACCGACCCGGCCGGCAACAGTTCGCAGTGTACGCAGCTCATCACCATCAGAAAGCCCACTCTGGGCGATGTGATCCCGCCGCCTGCCCTGCCCGTCATCGCCTGCGACGAGCCCTACGCCACGGATCAGAACGGGAACCCGCACCCCTCGGAAACCGGGTTCCCGACGGTGCAAACGTACTTCGGTATTTATCCGATCGACCAGACATTCTGTAATCTGGGCGCCACCTATCAGGACGCTCCGTCCATCACCGTCTGCGAAGGCACGATCAAGATCGTGCGCACCTGGACCGTTCTGGACTGGTGTGCGTCTGGAGGCGCCAGCATTCAAACCTTCAACCAGATCATCAAGGTGGGGGATGTGGAAGGCCCGCTGGTAGCCTGCCCCACGGCCGATTACAACGGAGACGGGCAGCCCGATCCGCTGCAGTTCTCCACCGCGCCCTACGACTGTACTGCCGCCTTCCAGGCTCCGCTGCCGGAAGTTTCCGACAATTGTTCGAGTTGGGAGGTGGAAACGGACATCGTGACGGACGAGGTGGTTCCCATTACCAACCAGTACGGCATCATTATCGGTTACGACACTGTCGCCGTGGTATTGGCCACTATCGAGCCGGGTGAACCGCGCTTTGTAACCGGCATTCCGGTGGGCTGCCACCGTTTCCGGTACAAGGTAACCGACGATTGCAACAACTATACGGTGCTGGAGTGCGATTTCTGCGTTGTGGACAACATCGAGCCCACTGCCGTTTGCAACGACGACCTCCATATTTCCCTGGGCGGCCAGGGTGTCGCCCGCGTATTTGCCGGAGACATTGATGAGGGAAGCTGGGACAACTGCGGCATCGACACCCTGCTGGTGCGCCGCCGCATCGAATACGATCTGACAAGCTGTGAACCCGTAACACCTTATTATTCCGACTGGGCGCCCTTTGTGGACTTTACCTGTTGCGATGCCGGGCTGACGGTGACTATCGAGCTGAAGGTGATCGATATCTACGGCAATGAGAACACCTGCTGGCTGGAAGTGCTGATCGAGGACAAGATCAGGCCATACTGTATCGCGCCGCCTGCTGTGAGCATCAGTTGCCCCGACGTGCCGGCCGGCCTGGACCCGACGGACACCGGCGAACTGCAGGCCCTCTTTGGCGAAGCCACAGCCACCGACGACTGTGGCGTGGCGACTGTGGAAGAGTTGCCGCCGGTTGTCAACCTCGGCTCCTGCGGAGACGGCTCCATCATCCGCTATTTCCGCGCGACGGATGAAGCCGGCAATATCTCGCAGAACACCTGTGTACAAGTTATCACCATCACGGAAGAGTTCGACTACGAGATCAAGTTTCCCAAGGATGCAGAGACCGATTGCATCGCGCCTGAGCCGGACACCCTGCTTTACAATTCCTTTGGCTGTGACCTGTTATCTGTGAGCGTGACGGATGAGGTGTTCACTCCCCTGCCCGGATCCGGCAGCCCGGAATGTTACAAGATATTCCGCACTTTCCGGGTGCTGAACTGGTGTGAATACGACGGCATTTCCAACGCCACAGTCATCGGCCGAAACGAAGACTGCGACGGCCTGCCGGGCGATGAGGATGTCTGGGTGCTGCGCCGCCCCAACGGCGCTTTTGTGGACCGCGACAACAACCACCTCAACACCACGCCTGCTTTCGGAACCAAGGGTACCGGTTGTGACGGAACGACCAACCCCACCGGCTACTGGCGCACCACCCCTTCCGTCGGCTTCTGGGAGTACACCCAGATCATCAAGGTGATGGACAGTACGCCGCCGCAGGTCAGCTTCCAGGTACCCGATCCCTTCTGCAGCTATGACCCCGTGGACTGTACGGGGAACGTGCAGTATCCATTCACCGTGTTTGAGAACTGCGACCCCAGTGGCATCAGCGTTCAGGTATTCCTGGATCTCAATGCCGACGGAACCCAGGACCAGAACCTGACGAATACCGGCGCGCTGACGGGAACGTATCCCAACTACCAGATTCAGGGCGAGTTCCCCATTGGCGCCCATGCGTTTATCGTACAGGCCCAGGATGGATGCGGCAACAACACCACTTCGGCAACCCTGCCTTTCACGGTTGTCGATTGCCAGCCGCCAGCATTGACTTGTCTTAACGGGCTCGTATTCCAGTTGGAGCCACTTCCTCCCAATACGGATATCGACGGCGACGGCGACTTTGACGCCGCTGCGGCAGGCATCTGGGCCAATGATTTTGCAATTAACATCTCGGATTGCAGCGACGACACCATCGCCATATCCATCAATCTGGCAGGTGAAACGCCGGACATCAACCAGCAGGCCATTTACTTCACCTGTGAAGACACCGGAACGGTAGCCATCGAGGTTTACGTCTGGGACAGCGCATACAACCCCTATGCCGTCCAGCCTGATGGGACGGTGGGCGGGCCCAATTACGACCTTTGCGAAACCTACGTGCTGATCCAGGACAGCAACAACCACTGTCCGGCGGCGGCTACCGGGCCCATGATGGCCGGCCTTATCGCCCGGGAAGACGGTATGGGCGTGGAAAATGTGGAAGTGGCGCTCAGTGGCCTGACGAGCCTTCAGATGCTGACGGCAGTGGACGGAACCTATGAATTTGACAACCTCGACCTGGGTTATGACTACACCCTGGCCCCCTATCTGAACGTCGACCACCGCAATGGCGTCAGCACCCTCGACCTGGTTCAGATGCAGCAGCACCTGCTGGGCACCGAGTTGCTGGACAGCCCCTACAAGATGATCGCCGCCGACGCCAACCGTTCCGGGGCTATTACCACGCTGGACATGATCCAGATCCAGCAGCTTATCCTTGGCGTAATCCTGGAATTCCCGACGAATACGAGCTGGCGCTTTGTCCCGGCTTCCTATGTGTTCCCGGTGCCTGCCAATCCCTGGTTCTCCAACTTCCCGGAGGTGATCAACGTCAACAACCTGAACTACAGCCTGATGGCGAACGACTTCGTGGCCATCAAGATCGGCGATGTCAACAATACGGCAACCGTAACCAGCCTTCAGCCCGTTGAAGAACGCAGTTTCGATGGCGTATTCCAGCTGAGCGTTACCGACAGGAAGGTAATGAAAGGAGAAGTCATCGAAGTGCCCTTTACGGCCGGGCAGCTTGATGCCATCCGTGGTTATCAGTTCACACTGGAATTTTTGCCCGCAGCGCTTCAACTGCTGGATGTTGAGTACGGGCTGGCCGATGAGTACAGCCTCGGGCTGCATGCGGCTGAAGAAGGGCACATAACGGCCAGTTGGTATCGGAAGGGCGGCCTGGCAGATGCCGGCGAAGGAGAAGAGCCCCTGTTGTTTACGCTGATATTCCGTGCCCATTCGGATGCCCGCCTGAGCGAACTGTTGGGAATCAGCTCGCGGCGCACGCTGGCTGAAGCTTACGGGCCGGGCTTCGAGCTGTACGATGTGGCCCTGGCCTTTGAAGGCGCCGGGGAGCAGGCTCCCGTTTTCCGGCTCTACCAGAACCGGCCCAACCCATTTGCGCAGGAAACGCTCATCGGGTTTGAGCTTCCGCAGGCCGGGGAGGCGACGCTGAGCATTTACGACATCAGCGGCAGGCTGGTGAAGGAGTACAAGAGTGCTTTCAGCCAGGGGTACAATGAATTGCGCGTACCGGAGCAGGGGCTGCCCCGTGGTGTGCTGTATTACCGCCTGCAGATGGGCCGGGAGGTGGCCGCCAGGAAGATGATCCTGCTGGAATGACGGCCCGCCTGCAGGCCGGGTTCGCAAACGAATGTACGCTAAGGGGTTTTGGCCAATGGCCTGGCCCCTTGGTGTGCATTTGGCAGGTGGTTTTCTGAGAATGAAGGCAGGGAAGTTGGTTTTTTCTGGCGATTTTGGCATTTTTGTTCTGCCATCAGGCAGGTGGCAGCCATCGCGCCCTTTCCGGAAAAAACTATACCCCCCATTTTCCCGGCAAACCGGTACGAAAGAGGCCATTCCGTTTTCCTATCCCATGAATGCCGGCTACTATTGGCAGCCCTTTCCCAAAAAACGGTCTCCGGGCTATCCCAAACGAGGAACACACTGAATCGGTAACAAACAAAAATACAGGCAACACTATGTTCAGTACGGCTGAATGCAAATCGATCATGGATTAAAGATGACATTGCCATGCACAAGTTTGGTCTGTTGGTGCTTAGTTCGTTTGTGGCCTTTGTTGTAAGCGCAGGCATTTTACAACAAGGCGGATGGCCTGAAGTGGAAAGGCGGGTTGTGGATTGCAACCCCGACACGGTTGCGCCAGTTTTAACCTACCCTGCGCAGGGCATGACAGCCCAGCTCGCCCCCTGTGACGGCAGCCAGACAGCCGTTTTTTTCTTCGACATAAACGCCCTTGACGCCTGTGACCCCGCGCCTGCCATCAACCTCTCCGTCGATGCTTCCGCCGGTTCCGCTTTTTTCGTGGACAATCCATTCGGAAGCACTTTTCTGGCTATGGCCGGCCCGGGCAGTTACCTGTTGAACATCACCGCTACCGACGCCTCCGGCAACAGCCGGCAGGAGGATTTCACCATACTCGTTTCCCAGGAAGCTCCCGCCCCGGCCAATGTCGCCTGCAATGACACTATCATCATCAACCTCGGGCAGGATTGCCGGCGCCTGGCAGTAGCTGACATGCTTCTGGAGGGAAACATGGGCTGCCTGCTCAACGAACAGTTTCGCATCCAGGTTGAAGACGGCAACCCCGCCAACGGCAACATAGTGGACGGCCCCGGTTTCTTCCCCTATCAGATGCAACCCGCCCAGCCGCTGCCGGTTCAGGGGTTCCAAAGCGTTTTCGAACCCCAGGCATGGGCCCTGCATGCCGATGGAGCCGCAACCGCCGGTTTCAACAATACTGCGGATTCCCTCTTTTTGTCGGGCAGTACCGCCGTTTCTTTTGCAGCCGCCGTTTTGCCGATCGGCCACGGCGGCAGCCTGTCTTTCCGCTGGGGCGCCGCCAACATGGGGAATGCCGCCTTTTCTGGCCTTGTCAGGGATGCTTCCGGCCAGGTAGTCAGTTCTTTTTCAGCCCCCGCTTCGCTTTCCGGGCAGGTGAGCAACCTCCCGGTGGAAGCCGGCTACCAGCTTCTGCTCTTCCTGGAATCGGCCGGCGGTGGCGGCGCCAACGCCCTTCCCCGGGCCTGGATAACGGGCTGGTCCTTTTCTTTTGCCCCCATGAGCCTCGACGGGCTGCCCGCCTGCTGGGGTTACATCGACGCCCGGGACGCCACCCCGCCCGCGCTCTCCTGCCCGGCCGATACCGACATGGCCATCCGGGATACCGAAGTTCAGATCCTTTCCGGCGCTCTGGACGCTTCCGACCCTCAGGTTAACACGGCGCTGCACTCCTGCCTGATCGAGAACCTGCCGGTTAGCGGCGACAGGTACTACGAGCTCATCGCATTCGAAGTCACCGAAGCGGACATTTATACCTTCATGATGAATCCGGATTTTGACACCGGCGATGGCGACATGGCCCTTTTTCAGGGCAGTTTTAACCCCGACAGCCCCTGCAGCAACATCCTGGCCCAGGCCAGTTTCCCGCAGCCTGCCAACCCCTTGAATGGTTTCAGCGGCCCGTTTGTGCGCATCAACCTGCCTCTGCGCCCTGGCCAGGTGTACTACCTGCTCACCACTACCGACACCCCCGGAGCGCAGGGGCCTTATGAATACGCCGTGTTCAGCGATAGCACGGGGCAGCTTGCAGGTTTTCCCGCTACCGCACTGCCTGTAGCCTACCCGCTTTTCTGCCAGGATTACCATCTGATCCTCAACGAGGAGGAAAGCCTGGCCTGGACGGGAGCGCCCGATGCGCCTGATAACTGTTCTCCGGTAACGCTTTCTTTCGAAGATGTACTCGAACAAAACGGCGATTGCAGCGATGCCGTCCTGTCGCGCACTTTCACCGCCACCGACGAGGCCGGCAATTCGGCGAGCTGCGTTCAGCTGATCACTTTCCGCCGGCCCACCGCCGGCGATGTGAGCCTGCCGCCCTTTACGGCGCCCATCGAATGCGATGAGCCGTTCCCGCTGGATGAATTCGGCAACCCTTCGCCCGAAATGACGGGATACCCATTCCTGCTGACGGCCAGCGGCATCGTGGACCTCAGGGACAGCTACTGCAACCTTGGCGCGACTTATACGGATGGGCCGCTGATCGATATCTGCCCCCTTTCCTACAAATTCGTCCGGTTCTGGTCTTTGGTGGACTGGTGCGACCCGGGCGGCAGTTTCAATTTCAACCAGGTCATAAAAGTAGGCGATTTCACGGCCCCCCAGGCCAGTTGCCCCCTGGTCGACCTGACGGGTGACGGTTTTCCGGACCCCCTGGTTTATTCCACAGGCCCTTTTGACTGCACGGCGGCATTCGGCGCTCCCCTGCCTACCGTAACGGACAATTGCTCGCCCGTTTTCATCACCACCGAAGTGATAACGGACGAGCCCGTCATCCTGTACGGCCCGGATGGGCAGCCCACGGATACCATCCTGGAAACCGTAGTACTGGCAAGTATTCCGCCCAACGCTCCCAACCGTTTTCTGGCCGGGATTCCCCTCGGTTGCCACCGCTTCCGGTATACCGTGGAAGATGAGTGTGGCAACAGCACCGTTCTGGAGTGTGGGTTTTGCGTGGAAGACCAGGTCAGCCCGACGGCCAGTTGTGACGATAACCTCCATGCCAATCTGGGTTCCCAGGGAACGCTGCGGTTGTTTGCCTCCCAGTTCGATGAAGGCAGCAATGACAACTGCGCGATCGCGTCCCTCCAGGTGCGCCGGCAGGTATCGCTGGATGCGGACTGCAACAGCGTCTCCCCTTATTTCACCCCCTGGGGCGATTTTGTGGAATTCAACTGCTGCGAGGCAGGCACGGAGGTAATCGTGGAGCTGAAAGTAAGGGATGAAGCCGGCAACGAAGATATCTGCTGGAAGACGCTGCTGGTGGAAGACAAACTCAAGCCCATTTGTTCACCGCCGCCGCCCATCGAGGTGTATTGTGACGAACTGCCTTACGGTTTTGACCCGCTAGACACCCTGGATTTGCAGGCAGTGCTGGGCACAGCGTCGGCAACAGACAACTGCCTGGGCTGGGCCGAGGAGTTGCCTCCCGCCGTCAATCTGGACGGATGCGGCATCGGGGTGATTACCAGGCGGTTTCGCGCTGTTGACGCCCACGGCAACGTATCTGATGGAAGCTGCCAGCAGTTGGCCACTATTTTGAGGCGCCACAATTATGAGATCCGCTTCCCCGGAGATGCAGGCGCCAATTGCGGCTACCCGAATGCGGACACCATCGGCATCAGCAATACCGGTTGCGACCTTCTGGCCGTCAGCGTGGACGACGAAATCCTCGCTGCTTCCGGCAATGAATGTTACAAGATATTCCGTACCTACCGTGTGATCAACTGGTGTGAATACGACGGCTTCAGCGGGCCCGTGCAGATCGGCCGGGACGAAGACTGCGACGGGCTGCCGGGCGATGAGGACGTCTGGGTGCTGCGCCGCCCGGGCCATGCTTATATCGACCGCGACAACCAGGAAGGCAACGCCGACCCATTTGCCGGTGAGCGGGGCAACGCCTGCCCGGACAATCCGGAGGGCTTCTGGCGCACCACCCTTTCCAATGGATACTGGGAATACCAGCAACACCTGAAAGTGTACGATACCATCCCTCCTGAGATCATATTCCTGGTGCCGCCGCCTTTTTGCAGCGTGGATGGCCAGAACTGCTGGGCCGAAGTGGAATACCCCTTCATCGTCACAGACGCCTGCACGCCCGACGACCTGGATTTCACCGTTTATTACGATGAAAATGCAGATGGAAATTTTGATTACATCATCACCGATATATTCGGCACCTATCCCAAGTGGAAGATAAGCGGTTATTTCCCCATCGGGACGCACGCATTCGAGATCATCGTCCGGGACGGTTGCGGCAACCTCAGCGCCGCCAGCCTGCCCTTTGAAGTCGTTGACTGCCTCTCGCCCGCTCCTGCCTGCATCAACGGGCTGGCCGCCACCCTGATGCCCCTGCCTCCCTCCACGGATGCGGACGGCGATGGTGATATCGATTTCGGCGCCACTACCGTATTTGCCGCCGACTTTATTGCCAGCCCTGCCCCGGATTGCCTGGAGCCCGTGCGCTATTCCATCAACCGGGCAGGTGAAACGCCCAACCCGGAAGAGGAATTTCTCATTCTGACCTGTGAGGACCTGGGCGTGCTCGTCGTCGAAATTTACGCCTGGGATGCCGCCGGCAACCCCTATGCCCTGCAGCCCGACGGCAGCACCGGCGGCCCCAATTACGATTTTTGCGAAACCTTTGTCCTGGTGCAGAACAACCTGGCCAACTGCGGCGATTCTTTGGGCATCGCGGCAGGCATAGTGGAAAGAGAAGACGAAGCCCCCGTAGCGGGGGTGGACGTCCGCCTCAGCGGGGCCCCTTCCGCCAGCCAGCTGACCGCCGATGACGGGCTGTATTCCTTCTCCGGGCTACAGATGGGTTACGATTATACGATCGCACCTTTTAAAGACGGCGACGACCACAATGGGCTTTCTACCTATGACATCGTGCTCATCGGCAAGCACATACTGGGCACCCAGTTGCTGGGCTCTCCCTACAAACTCATCGCCGCGGATGTGAACCGGTCCGGCTCGGTGAGCACCCTCGATATGATACAACTCCGCCAGCTCATCCTGAGCATCATTCTGGAGTTTCCGGACAACACCAGCTGGCGTTTCGTGCCCCGGGACTACGTTTTCCCCGCCCCCGCCAACCCCTGGCAGGAACCTTTTCCCGAGGCGATAAACCTCAACAACCTCAGCGGGCCCCACCTAACCGGAGATTTTGTGGCCATCAAGGTCGGGGATATCGACCTGAGCGCCGGAACAGGTGATCTGCAGGGTGTGGAGAACCGGTCGGATGAAGCAGGCGTACTGCTCATCCGGGGCGAAGGCTCCGGCCTGAAAGCCGGGGAAGAACGGGAGCTCTCCCTTTGGGCTGATTTAACAGGTATTGCGGGGCTTCAGGGCGCCCTGAAGGTGGATGCTGAAGCCGCCGTGTTGCTTGGGGCCTCGGGCGGTTTGATGAAAAGCTGGAATCTCAACGACGCTTATAAAGGAGAAGGCTTGCTGTTGTTCAGCTGGGACGCCAGCCCGCCGCCGGCAGGCGGCCAGCAGCCGCTGCTCAGCCTGCGCCTGCGCGCCCGCCGGGACGTGGCCCTCTCCAACCTGCTCCGCTTCGATGATGCCCTCCTGCCTGCGGAGGCCTATGACGCCCAGGGGCGCCGCCTGGGGCTGTCCATTTCACTCTTGGAGCCTGAGCCCGCTTTGTTCCAGAATTATCCCAACCCCTTTTCTCAACGGTCCTTTATCCCTTTCCATCTCCGGCAGGCGGGCCCGGCCCGGCTTGAAGTATTCGACTACCGCGGGCAGCAGGTGGCTGTCCTGGAGGGGCATTTCCCTGCAGGGCAGAGCCAATTCATACTCGGCAGGCAGGAGTTGCCGGGCGCCGGGGTTTATCTGTACCGCCTGGAGGCCGAAGGCCAGTTCTGGATACGGCGCATGACGGTGATGGATTAGGGGGGGGCAGTATGACAGCAGGCAGGGTTGTACCCGATTTGGCTCCAACTCCGGCAGAAAGGCGATAAGATAGGAAAGCTATCAACCCAGGGAGCTCAACTTTTGTTCCAGGCAGTCTTTTTGTCATTTTTTCATCAGTTTTTTCAGTGGTTTTGAGAAAAAAAGCGGATTGTGGCTCAACAGTTCTATGAGGCGCTTGTTTATTTTTGGAAAATATGATAGTTTTGCTATCATATTTAAAAGGAAGCACTTAACCGCAAAAACACACGGCCATGTCCCAGATTGAATTCACCCAGGCATATTCGCGGCTGGAGAAACTTTTGTTCTCTTTTGCCTACCATCTGACCAGCAATGAAGAAGACGCGCAGGATCTCCTGCAGGAAACGGCATACAAGGCATTCAAATACCGCAACATGTACCAGCCGCACACCAACCTCCGGGCCTGGCTGATGACGATCATGCGCAACACTTTCATCAACAATTACCGGCAGAAGAAGCGGCGTCAGGTGTTGAACGACAGTTCGGGCAACAACTACCTGCTCGATGCAGGAAGCCACACCGTGCGCAACACAGGAGAATCGGATGTTGCCGTGCGGGAGATCACCGCCATCATCGACGGCCTGGAAGACTGGCTGAAGGCGCCTTTCCTGATGCACTATCAGGGGTTCAAGTACGAAGAGATCGCTACCGAGCTCGACATTCCGCTGGGCACGGTAAAAAGCAGGATATTTTTTGCCCGCAAAAAGCTACAGGAGGCCGTGCAGCACAGGTATCAGGCGCCGGGCCTTCCGGAACTGCTGAACTGAGCTTTTCCGGCGAAACAATAAAAAAGACAGTCATGGCTATTCTATCGGTGGAACTCAGCATCAATGAGAAGTTGTACCATCGCAACCCCCAGCGGACGGAACTGGGGCGGAATATTCTCCGGCACAGCATTCTGCTGCTCGACGAGCTGGGGCTGGAAGGTTTCAACTTCCGGAAGCTGGCTGAGCGGATCGGCTCAACAGAAGCTTCTATATACCGGTATTTTGAGAACAAGCAACTGCTGCTGGTGTACCTGGCCAACTGGTACTGGGAGTGGATGCGGTTCCGGATCGACATGAAGACCATGCACATCAGCGCCCCGAAGGAAAAGCTCCGCGTGGCCATCAGTTGTATTGTGGATACGGCCAAGCGCAACACCCACATCGAATTTATCGACGAGGACGTGTTGCACCGCATCGTCGTGGCGGAAGGCGCCAAAGCCTACCACAACAAGGAGGTGGATGCGCAGAACAAGGAAGGTTTTTTCCTTTCCTACAAAGCACTATGCAACCGCATAGCCAATATCATTCTGGAGAACAACCCCTCTTTCCCCTATCCAAGGGCCCTGGCCAGCAGCTTGCTGGAGATGGCTAACAACCATATTTATTTCGCCGAGCACCTGCCCCGGCTGACCGAGGTCAGGGAGGCAGGAGATAAGCTGAAGCAGGTTGAAGAGCTGTTGTCGTATTTCGCCTGGCGGCTCGTTTTCCCTCAGGTGAACGGGCCGGAACAGGAACTTTCTCCCCTGCCGGGCAGCGAGGATGGGCAGCCGAATTGAACCGATCGGCCGCCGGCTTCTTTTTTACACGCCAAGCTAAACTTATTGGTGGTATTTTGTATTGTTTTTTCGTAACCCCTGGCCTAAATCAACATGCAAAATGGAGAGCAACCTTCCGCTCCGCCCTCTGCAGCGGTTTTTTAAACTATTGGAGCTTGACCGGAAAGACATTTATTATATCTACGTTTATGCCCTTTTTGACGGTCTTATCATCCTGAGCCTGCCGCTTGGCGTGCAGGCAGTGATCGGCCTGATCGCAGGGGGGGCTATCTCTGCTTCTCTCATCCTGCTGATCGCCGCCGTGACCGTTGCGACAGCCTTGTCGGGTATTCTTAAGGTCATGCAGCTAACGGTGACGGAAACCATCCAGAGGCGCATCTTCACCCGCTCGGCTTTCGATTTTGCCTACCGGATACCGCGCCTGAAGATGGACAAACTCACCCCCTATTATCCGCCGGAACTGGTCAACCGCTTTTTTGACACCCTCACGGTACAGAAAGGCATTCCCAAAATACTGGTGGATTTCTCAACGGCCGTGCTGCAGATCATTTTCGGGCTCATTCTGATATCCTTTTACCACCCTTTCTTCGTGTTTTTCGGCCTGATCCTCATCCTCATCCTGCTGGTGATCTTCCGCTTCTCCGGGCCGGGCGGGCTGTCGACCAGCCTCCGGGAATCAAAATACAAATACGAGGTAGCCTACTGGCTGGAGGAGATCGCCCGGACGATGAGCACGTTCAAGCTCTCGGGCGGCAGCACTTTTTCCCTGAACAAAACCGACGGGCTGGTGTCCGGCTACCTGAAGAGCCGGAAAAACCACTTCCGGATACTGGTCTTCCAGTATGGTTACATCGTGGCCTTCAAAACCCTGATCACCGCCGGGTTGCTGTTCCTGGGCAGTTACCTCGTCATCAACAACCAGATCAACATCGGGCAGTTCGTAGCAGCGGAAATCGTCATCATCCTGGTCATGAATTCGGTGGAAAAACTCATCCTGACGATGGAAACCATCTATGACGTGCTGACCGCCCTGGAAAAACTCGGCAACGTGACCGACCTGCCCATCGAACAGGAGGAAGGGCTGAGTTTCGAACAGATCGACACCGGTCAGGGGATGTCGGTCAAAGTGGAAAACCTCAACTTCCGTTTTCAGGACGCGGAGCGCAATACGCTGGACAACCTCTGCCTGGAGGTGAAGGCGGGAGAAAAACTGTGCATCGCCGGCTACAACGGGGCCGGCAAGTCCACCTTCCTGCAGCTGCTGGCGGGTTTGTACACCGACTACCGCGGCAGCATTTCCTACAACGGCTTCCCGATGCGCAACCTGGACGTGAACAGCCTGCGCCAGTACATCGGCGACTATTCGGCCCAGGAGGACATCTTCCGGGGCACCATCCTGGAAAACATCACCTTTGTCTGCCCCGGCGTCGGCATCGATGAAGTGGTGCGCGTGGCGCGCCGAATCGGGCTGAGCGATTTTGTCGAACAACTGCCCGAGGGATATAACACCATGCTGCTGCCCGAAGGGCGCAACATTCCTCAGAACATCCGCACCCGCATCATCCTGGCGCGCTGTATCATTTCCAAACCCCGAATGCTGGCCGTGGAGGGTTTCTTCTACGGCGTCGAACAGGACGACCGCGACATGATCGCCTGTTACCTCACCACCAAAGACCAGCCCTGGACCATGCTGGCCGTCACCGACGACCCCGTGCTGGCCGCCCGCTGCGACCGGGTGGTCATTATGAAGGAAGGCAGAATTGTGGAAGAAGGGACTTTCGAGCAGATACAGAAAAGCCCGCACTACAACCAGGTTTTTTCCTTTGCCTATACGGGGGAAAGCCCGCAGCCGAGCGGTCTTTCCGGTTTGCCCAATCCCAAAACAAGCTGAAGCCATGCTGAACATTTCACCGAATTCCATCACCCAAAAGGTAGAACAGGAGCGCTTCTACTCCTTCCGGGAAACGGCCCTGTCCGGCGCCAACCGGATGTTTACGCGCTGGCTGCTGCTCACCATGACTGCTGTCGTCGTCCTCCTTTTTCTTCCCTGGACGCAGAACATACAGTCCAAAGGCAAAGTGACCACCCTGCAGCCGGGGCAGCGCCCGCAGACCATTCAATCCACCATCGCGGGGCGCATCGAGAAGTGGTATGTGCGGGAGGGCCAGCTCGTCCGCAAGGGCGACACCATCGTCTACCTCTCCGAGATCAAGGCGGATTATTTCGACCCCGAACTGGTGCCCCGGGCAGCACAGCAAGTGGCCGCCAAGGAAGGGGCCATCGTCTCTTACGGCAGCAAAGTCGAAGCCCTGGAAGGCCAGATACAGGCGATGAAGGCCGAACTGGACTACAAACAGCAGCAACTGGCCAACAAGGTGCTGCAAATGCAGTTCAAACTGGCGTCTGACAGCGCCGAACTCGTGCAGGCCTTCGTGCAGGATTCCATCGCCATCCTCCAGTTCCGCCGAACGCGGGAACTGTTCGAGCTGGGCAACAAGTCCCGTACGGAAATGGAGGACAAGCGGGCCAAGATGCAGGAGACAAAAGCCAAATACATTTCCACCCAGAACAAACTGCAGGCCACCCGCAACGAACTGGAAAATGCCCGTCTGGAGCTGATTTCCCTGCCCTACGAATACAACCAGAAAATCGCCAAGGCGGAGTCCGACAAGTACAGCACCCTCTCCGACCGCTTCGACGCCGAAGGCAGCGTCAACAAGCTGCGCATCGAGGCGGCCAACTACAAACAGCGCAGCCAGTTCTACTATATCGTGGCTCCCCAGGACTGCTATATCACAAAAGCGATCAAGCCGGGTATCGGAGAGACGGTCAAGGAAGGCGAAGAGGTGGTCACCATCATGCCGGCCGATTACGAGCTGGCCGTGGAGTTGTACATCAAACCGATGGACCTCCCCCTGGTTTCCTACGGGCAGGAAGTGCGCTTCATCTTTGACGGCTGGCCCGCCTTCATCTTTTCCGGTTGGCCGGGCCAATCTTTCGGCACTTACCAGGGCGAAGTGGCCGCCATCGACAACGAGATCAGCCAGAACGGCCAGTACCGAATCCTGGTCAGCCCCAAAAAAGGCACCGAGGATTGGCCCCGGGCGCTACGGGTAGGCTCGGGCGCCCAGGGCATCGCCCTGCTGCACAACGTGCCCCTATGGTACGAAATATGGCGCCGCCTCAACGGCTTCCCTCCTGACTATTATCAGGATACCGTGGAAGCCCCAAAAATGAAGGCCCCGGTCAAGTCGGTGAAATAGGGAGCGCGGGCCTCGGGCCTGCAAACATGCTCTATAAACAGGCAAAATTTATTCAGGCATTGCCCCGCTTTTCTTGCCACGAAGGCACAAAAGCACCAAAACCGCACAAAATTTTGGCGGGATTTTCATAAAGGGGCGCCTTCGCCTTGCGTTTGGAATGCTTTAGTGGCAAAAACCCCGGGGTGAAAAAACAATCCGAAATATGAAGATGGCCTGCAGCAGATTGGTTATTTGGATGTTCCTGTGGCTGCCCCTGTGGAGTTTTGCACAGGGGAGCGACAGCGTTCGCGTTTACACGCAGGAAGCGTTTTTCGATTGGGTGCTGGCCTACCATCCGGTGGCGCGGCAGGCGCGCCTGCTGGACACGCAGGCCGTGGCCCTGGAGCGGCTGGCGCGTGGCGGCTTCGACCCCAAACTGTACGCCGACTGGAACCAGAAGAACTTTGACGAGAAGCAATATTTCGCCATTGGCGAGGGAGGGCTGAAGATTCCCACCTGGTACGGGGTGGAAGCCAAAGCAGCCTACGCCATCACCGACGGCATCTACCTCAACCCCGAAAACAACCTGCCGGACGCCGGGCAGGCCATACTCGGCCTGACAGCCCCCCTGGGCCGCGGGCTGGTGATCGACGAGCGGCGGGCGGCGCTTCAACAGGCCAAACTCATGGCCCGCGCCAACGAAGCGGAACGCCTGTCCATGCTCAACGAACTGCTGCTCGGCGCAGCCAACGCCTACTGGGAATGGGCCGTGGCCTACAACCAGCTCCTGGTGCAACAACAAGCCCTGGCCCTGACGCAGGTGCGCTTCAACGCCATCGTGGAAAACTTCACCCTGGGCGATGCGCCCGCTATCGACACCCTGGAGACCCTCATCCAGTTGCAAAACCTGCAGGCGGGCCTGATCGAGGCCGAGATCACCTACCGCAATGCAGGGCTGGCGCTGTCCAACTTCCTCTGGTACGAAAACGGGACGCCCCTGGAAATCACCAACAGCCTGCGCCCTCCCCTGCTGGAGGAACTGCCGGTGCAGTTGCCGGCCCCGGGCCCCGTAGCCCTGCAGCAGGCCGCCAGCCTGGCCCATCCCGATATCCGTAAATACCAGGTGAAACTCAGCCAGCTGGAAGTGGACCGCAAGCTGGCTGTCGAGCAGTTCAAGCCCCGCCTCGACCTCGAATACAACTTCCTGGGCGACGGCCCCAACTTCATCAACGGCGCCGGCGATGACTCCCGCCTGGCCGCCCTGCTCACCCAAAACTACAAGTGGGGGCTGAGCTTCGACTTCCCTATACTGCTGCGCAAAGAACGGGGCAAACTCCAGCTCACCAAACTGAAAATCCTGGACGCCGAATACGGGCTCCGGCAAAAACAACTGGAAGTCAGCAACAAAATCCAATCCTACTACAACGAGCTCAACCAACTGCGCAGGCAGATCGACATCTCCGCCGGCAACGTGCAGAACTACCAGGCCCTGCTGCGGGCCGAGATACAGAAGTTCGACTTTGGCGAAAGCTCCATCTTCCTGATCAACACCCGTGAGCAGAAGCTCATCGAGGCCGAACTCAAACTGGCGGCGCTGCGCGGCAAGTTCTTCAAAAACCTCGCCGCCCTCGATTGGGCCGCCGGCCGCCTGGGGAGCGAGTGATCTGGGAGAGGGGGTGAGCCCCAGGCAAACCAGATAACCAGAAACCTGGCCCGCCCTCGCTGCGCTCAGCCGGGTAAAAACCTTTATCCGGCTCGCAGAGGCCGATGCAACCTCCTCAGGCTCTGCCCACTGCCGTACTGCCTAAGTAGTTGGACACATTTAGCAGAACAATATAACAATTCAGCAATATAACAATATAACAATATAACAATATAACAATATAACAATATAACAATATAACAATATAACAATATAACAATATAACAATATAACAATATAACAATATAGCAATATAACAATATAGCAATATAGCAATATAGCAATATAGCAATATAACAATATAACCCCAGCCCCAGGAACAATGCTATTGACGCCGTATTTCCTAAGCAGTATGAGTTACAATAAATGTGCCCAACTACTTAATACCCCCCCGCCTGGCCGTCCTTCCGCGATTCGGAAGCCCCGTAATAGACGCCGTCTTTCAGCATGATGGCCTGGTAACCGCCGAATCGTTCGAAGCCGAAAGCGACGGTATGGCCCATCTTCATCAGTTCCCGGATCACCTCGTAGCCGAAGCCCGACTCGGCGCTGATCACTTCGGCGCCGCCGAGGTATTCGTGGCGGATGCGGGGGGCGTCGCCGGCCTCCTGCAGGTTCATGCCGAAGTCGATGAGGTTCATCACGATCTGGACGTGGCCCTGCGGCTGCATGTCGCCGCCGGTCAGCCCGAAACTGGCGTAGGGCTTGCCGTTGTGGGTGATGAAGGCGGGGATGATGGTGTGGAAGGGTCGCTTGCCGGGTGCGTAGGTGTTGGCATGGCCGGCTTCCAGCGTAAAGCCCGTGCCGCGGTTTTGCAGGGCGAAGCCCAGGCCGGGCGGAACCATCAGGGAGCCGAACAGCCAGGAATTGCTCTGGATGAGGGAAACCATATTGCCGGCCTTGTCGGCCACGGTGAGGTAGATGGTGTGGTTGCCGTCTTCCAGCCCGGGGCCGTATTGGCCCTTCATAGTGCCGTTGATGAGCTGGCGGCGGCGCGCGGCGTAGTCTTTGGAGATCAGCGTTTCGACGGGCAGCTCATTGAATGCGGGGTCGGCGTAATACCTGGCGCGGTCGGCATAGGCCAGTTTTTTCGCTTCCGCAAAATAGTGGATGTGCGCTGCGCTGCCGAAGCCATATCCGGCCATATCGTAGCCTTCCAGGATGTTCAGCATCTGCAGCACGGCGATGCCCTGCCCGTTGGGCGGCAGTTCCCAGACATCATAACCGCGGTAGTTGGTTGAAACCGGATCGGTCCATTCGGAGCGGTGGGCGGCCAAATCCTCTTCGCTTAAGAAGCCGCCATTATCCCTGATATATTTCGCTATCGCAGCGGCGATGTCCCCTTTGTAGAAGGCATCTCTTCCTCCCCTGGCAATTTTTTCCAGCGAACGGGCCAGATCCGGATTGGCGTAAACGGCCCCCTTAACGGGAAAGCGGCCATCCTTCCGGTAAACCTTACAGAATTCCGGGAAATCCTCAAAGGAGATTTCGCCATTCGGCGCGTATGAGGGCAGCAGGTTGCGTTCGAGGTATGCCATCATATCGGCAATTTCCTGCGTTACGGGGATGCCTTCGCGGGCGTAGGTTATGGCAGGTTGGAGCAGTTGTTCCACCGGCAGCTTCCCGAACTTTCCGTGCAGTTCGAACCAGGCATCCACGCAGCCGGGAACCGTCACGGGCAGCGGGCCGGCGGCCGGAATGCGGTTCATGTTGCGGGCGGTGAAGTAATCCGGGCTGAGGCTCCGGGGAGACTTGCCGCTGCCGTTGATGCCGTAGAGTTTCTTTTCCGCGGCGTTCCAGACGATGGCGAAGAGGTCGCCGCCCAGCCCGTTCATGGCCGGGTCGGCGAAGCCGAGGAAGGCGTTGGCAGCAATGGCGGCGTCGACGGCGCTGCCGCCTTTTTTCAGGATATCCAGTGCGATCTGCGTGGCCAGCGGGTGGTTGGTCGCCGCCATGCCGTTGCGGGCCAGCACTTCGGAACGGGTGGCGAAGTGCTGGCCCGACAGGCGGTCCTGGGCGGGCAGGGGCGCCAGGTAAAGCAGGAACAGGAGGAGCAGGAAGGGTTTGCGGAAAGCCATAGCCGAGGGTATTTTGTCAATATTTATTTTTTCAAGCCAATCAATCAAACAAAGCATTCATATCCAGTGCGTCCTTTACCAGCCTTAGGGAATACTGGTTTGGCTGCAATCCGAA
Source organism: Bacteroidota bacterium (assembly GCA_963169455.1). Classification (GTDB taxonomy): domain Bacteria; phylum Bacteroidota; class Bacteroidia; order Chitinophagales; family Saprospiraceae; genus JACJYE01. Next base: position 19,230 of record CAUJDW010000074.1, read on the forward strand.
TGTGGTGATCATGGTAAGGAAAAGCGTTTTAAATATCTCAATTTTTTCTCCCTTCCGATTAGAAGGGGCTTCTGAAGCATGATAGCACTGTGATTTCCGCGGTTATTAACCTAAAAATATTAATAACCACGGAAATTACGGCTCAGGCCCGGCTTTCTACAGTAATTTTGGCATGGCGGACAGGCCGAAGGAATAAAGCATTGTCAGCCCACTTTTCTGAGTAGTATCCTTATTTTTGTCGAGTTTGAACCCATAACCCAAGTGTTGAGGGCACAAAAGAGGTTAGGGGGCCCGGAGAAAAATCGGGAGCGTGCTTGTTCTCCCCTCCACCTGGCCACCTCGTCACCTCGTCTTTGCCTTAAACCACACCCAAGGCCTATGCTGCTAACCTTTGTCATCACCTACCTTCTCGTCACTCTGCTCATTGGCTGGTGGGCTTCGCGGCGGGTGCACAACACGCAGGACTTCGTCATTGCCGGGCGCAACCTGCCCATGTTCATCGCAGCCTGCGCGCTGTTCGCCACCTGGTTCGGCTCGGAGACCATCATGGGCGCTTCTTCGGAATTCGTCGAGAACGGGCTGATCGGCGTGGTGGAAGACCCTTTCGGGGCCGCCCTTTGCCTGGTGCTGGTGGGCGCCTTCTTCGCCCGCCCGCTCTACCGTTTGAACATTCTTACCTTCAATGACTTTTTCCGCCTGCGCTTCAGCCGCTCGGCGGAATTCATTTCCGCCATATTCATGGTTCCTTCCTATTTCGGCTGGATCGCCGCCCAGTTGGTGGCCATGGCGGTCATTCTGAGCACCATCGTCGGGCTTACCATGGTGGAAGGCATCATCGTTTGTACGGCCGTCGTGGTCATTTATACCTATATCGGCGGCATGTGGGCCGTTTCGATCACCGATTTCGTGCAGACCCTCATGATCATCGCGGGCCTGCTGTTGCTGGCTTTCAACCTCGGCGGCAAGGCCGGCGGCTTCGGCGCCGTGCTGGACTCCACGCCGGAGGGTTTTTTCAACTTCCTGCCGGAGCCCAGCCTGCACGGCCTGGTGCATTACTTCGCCGCCTGGATCACCATCGGCCTGGGCTCCATTCCCCAGCAGGACATCTTCCAGCGGGTGATGGCGGCGCGCAGCGCCAAAACTGCCGTTGCTGCCTCCTACCTCTCCGGCTTCATGTACCTGACCATCGCCTTTATCCCTCTTTTCATCGGGCTGTGCAGCCGCATCCTGTATCCGGAACTGGAAGAAGGCAGCACCCAGATGGCCATCCCCCGAATGGTGCTGGACCACGCCCCTGTTTTTCTTCAGATCATGTTTTTCGGGGCCCTTTTATCCGCCATCCTCAGCACCACCTCGGGCGCCATGCTGGCTCCGGCAACCGTCATCGGCGAAAATCTGGTCAAGCCGTTTTTCAAAAACCTCACGGACAAGCAACTGCTGCTCACCATGCGCCTGTCGGTCGTGGGGGTGGCCCTGGCCTCCGCCCTGATGGCCGCCATGCGGCAAAACATTTATGAGCTGGTGGGCGAATCTTCCGCGTTGAGCCTGGTCTCGCTCTTTGTGCCGCTCGCCATGGGGCTCTACTGGAAAAAGGCCTCCAAAACGGGCGCCCTGGCTTCCATCCTGGCCGGCATGGCCGTTTGGATACTCTGCGAATGGGTTATCGGCACGGAAATACCCAGCCTCATCTACGGCGGGCTGGCCAGCCTGGGGGGAATGCTGCTGGGGAGTTGGCTGTGGCCGGACAAGTCGTATGCAGGATTTCTGGCTGCGACAAACGGCGGGTGAGTGAAGTTTTTTTATATTTGGGATAGTTAACGCAAGTCGGCCACGGGGTGGCTCGATTGGAATTTACCACAGGCCAGCCACCCCGTGACTTTTTTATCCCAAAAAAACGAGAATCATGAGACCTTGTATTTCTTTCCTCTTTTTCGCTCTGTTCGTGGCTGTTATTCCCACTTCTGCTGTCGCCCAGAAAGCCGCTCACAAAAAACGCGTCGCCGTTTTCATGTTCGACGACAAATCCGACAGCAACTTCGGCTGGTACGGCTCCAAGTCGGTCGGCGAAGGGGTCAGCGATATGATCGTCACGGAGCTGGTGCAGTCGGGCCTGTTCCGCGTCATCGAGCGCGAACAGTTGAACGCCCTGCTGCGGGAGCAGGACCTGGGCACGAGCGGCATCGTGACCCCGGAAAGCGCGGCGAAGATCGGCCAGCTGCTCGGCGTGGAGATCGCGGTGTTCGGCTCGGTATCGGAGTTCGGCTATAAGCGGGACGAGACCGGCGTGCGGGTAAGGGGCACCCGCGTGGGCGTAGGCAAACAATCGGCAGTAGCCGGCATCGACCTGCGCCTGGTCAACACCTCCACCGGCGAGATACTCCTGGCCGAAAATGTACGCGAAACGAAAAACGCCCTCTCCGGCTCTCTGGATGTCAAACAGGTTTCCTTTGAAAACCAGAAGGACTTCGACCAGTCGCTGGTCGGCAAAGTGACGCGTGAGGCGGTGGTGAAAGTGGTGCAACTCGTCAACAACCATTCCGAACGCGTGCCCTGGCAGGCCAAGGTGGTCACCGCGCAGGCCGGCAAAGTCTATATCAACAGCGGCGCCCTGGACGGCGTCGAGGTAGGCGAAACCTTCAAAGTGTACCGCAAGGGCCAGGCCCTCATCGACCCCGACACGGGCCTTGAGCTGGGAAGCATCGACCAGGAAATAGGCTCCATACGCGTTGACGACAACAGGGTGGGTGACGGCAAGGCCGCGGCCTGCTCGATCGTCAGCGGCTCGGGCTTTGAGAAGGGCGATGTGGTGAAAGGGGAGTGAACAGTGGGCCGTTTTACCTCACCAGCAACACATCCCCCTCCCGTTCCACCTCGAACATCCGGCCGCAGCTTTCCACTTGGCCCTTCAGGTGGTAGATGTACACCCCCGGATTCATTGGGCTGCCTTTCATCAGGCCGTCCCAGCCCTCATCGGGAGCTTCGCTGCGGAACAGCATGTTGCCCCAGCGGTCGAAAACCATGAGCTCGTATTCCATCCATACCGCATCCGTTGTTGGGTATGCCCGGAAGGTGTCGTTGGCGCCGTCCCCGTTGGGAGAGAAGGCGTTGGGGATATACAGCAGGGAAACTTCCGCCGGCAGCAGGCTCTCCAGTTCGGCCCCGAGCCGGAGTTCCTGGCAACTGTTGGCGGCTTCCAGCGTGTAGAGTCCGGGGGTTGAGGAAGATAGTACGGGCCCTGTTGTGCCGTCGCTCCACTGCAGCGTAAGGCTGCCGTCATCACCCGAAAGCACGATGGCAGTCAGTTGCCCGGCGGGGTTGTCACAACTGATGGGCGTGCTTTCGATGTCCACTGCCAGCGTTTCGGCGCTGGGTATTTCAAAACCAAGCGAAGCAGTACAACCATTGGCGTCCTCCGCAAGCAGGGCATAGCTGCCTCCTGCCAGGCCTTCAAAAAAGTTGCTTTCCTGATAAGAGCCGCCATTGAGCGCAAATAGCACAGGTAGGCTGGGCGCGCCTGGGAGGCTAACCGAAGCTGTGCCGGTTGCACTGTCCGGACAACTGAGCGTGGTTTCTACGGATATCGAAAGTGCGGGGGATTCCAGCACCGTAACCGTTACTATGGAATCGCAGCCTGCCGAATTGGTAAAGGTGAAATCCTCCTGCTGGCCGGGGTATAGCACAGCGCCGTTGTATTCCACCGAATCGCCCGGACAGGCCGTGAGGGTGATTTGCTGGAAACCGGGCTGAAGTTCCTCTACTATTACCGTTACGATGGAATCACAGCCCGAAACAGCGGTGAAAGTGAAATCCGTTGTGCTGCCCGCCGCCAGTGCCGTGCCGTTGTAATCTGCGGTTTCACCCGAACAGGCGGCCAATTGCAGGGAGGAAGTGAGGGCATTTACTTCTTCTACAATCACGGTAAGCATGGAATCACAACCCGCCGCATTCTGAAAGGTGAATTGCTGTTGCTGGCCGGCGGAGATATACGTCCCGTTGATGAGGACGCTGTCCCCCGCGCAGGCCTGCAGGAGCAGGGTGGAATCAGAGGGCAGCAATTCCTCCACGATGACGGTGACGATGGAATCGCAACCTGCGGTATTTGTAAATGAAAAATCCATCTGCTGCCCCGGGCTGAGAGCCGTGCCGTTGTAGTCAACCGTTTCTCCCGCACAGGCCTGCAGGCTCAGGCTGATGCTGTCGGCCGGGAAGACGGTGATGGTAACCATCTCCAGCGAGTCGCAACCATCCACTGACTGGTAAGTAGCTGTAAAAGCTGTATCCTGCGTAAAGGCCTGCCCGTTATATACCGGCGGGTTGTTGGAACACCCGCTCAGGCTGACGGACATAGTGTCGGGTTGACAGATTTCGCGCAGCAGCCAGTCGGCCGACAGGGTGGCGCCGCAGCCGCTGAGGGTGGTGTCCACCCGGTTTACCAGGGCCCCGATGCCCTGCGGCAGGCTGGCCGTGTCCAGCTGTATGGTGTAGCTGCCGGCGGGAATGCCGGGGAATTCGTATGCGCCGAAAGCATTGGAGGCGGTGCTGCTGCTTACTGCCCCCCCTTGCAGCAGTTGGATGGGCGCCCCGCTGTACAGCGTATCCGCCCCATCAATCAGGCCGTTGTCGTTTACATCAAAATACACCTGGCCCTGGATCACCCCGGCTTCGTCGAACAGTTCCAGGTTGAGCGGATCGGACTGCAGGCTGCAGCCCTGGTTGTCCACCATTTCCAGGTAATAGGCGCCGCTTTCGGTGGCGATAAGTTCGGGAACGTTGCCCGAGGGCCCGCTCACCGGGCTGCCGTTGAAGTACCACTGGTAGCTCACCACGCCCGGAATATCGGGCAGGCACAGGGTATCGGGCCGGCAGCGCGAATAACAGCCATTCGGAACAAGGGAGATGTCGGGGCCGGCAAGGATTTCCAACTGGTTGCTTTCGGTTTCGCAGCCGAAAGCGTTGATGGCGGTTACCGAGTAAATACCGGCGGCGCTAGTAGTCAAGCTGGGCCCTGTAGCGCCATTGTTCCATTCATAGCTAAGCCCCGGATCGGGGTTGAGCACGCTGAAGGTGACAGGGGTGTTTTCGCAGTTCACCCCTGCCGGGAAGGCGTTGATCTGCACACTGGCCGGCGAGGGGTGGATCACAACCGTAAAGGGGCCCTCGGTGAAGCTGCAACCGGTGCTGTTATTGGTGACGGTGACGAAAACATCGTGGTTGCCGGCCGGCAGAACATTGTTCCGGCTCTCAGAAAATTCGATCGCCGGGCCTGTGTCGCCGGTGCTCCAGGAATAGCTGTACAAGGGATTTTCGATGACTTCCAGGAACACTTCTTCCCCTTCACAGGCCTCGTAGCCATCATAGAAATAACCGCCGGGCTGCCCGAAATCATTGTATTCCACTGCCCGGATGGTGGCGTCGGGAGCGGGGAGCACCTCGACCGGGAATGGCGCCGGCCGGTAAGTACAGCCTTTGTCATCGGTAACCGTCAGGCTGTAAATGCCCGTTTCGAAAATATGGGTAGTATCCGTTGTTGAACCCGTGGGCCACAACCATTCGATGCCTCCGGCCGGGCTGCTCAGCACGGTGCTGTCGCCCTCGCAGATGGGTGACGGCAGCGAGGAAGTAATGATCCCGCCCAGGGTGTTTGGCTCCACTGTGATGTTCCGGCTAAAACTATGCTCACAACCGTAGATGCTCTGTGCATATAAGGTAACGGTATAGGTTCCCGGCGCCTCGTAGCGGTGGTAAGCCTGCAATTGTTCGGACCCGTTGGCCGCCCCGCTGGCGGGGTCGCCGAAGTCCCAGCGCACGCTGGTGACTTCCGGGCCAATATCGGCAAGGAAGGGCAGGGCGATGTCTTCGCAATTCACGGCCGGCTCCTCAAAACTGGCGGCAGGCGGCCCGTAAACGGAGATTTCCCGGCTGATATAGGCCATGCAGCCTTCCGAACTGGTAATCTTCAGGGTGACGGTGTACAGGCCCGGGCTGCTGAAAGTGTGGCTGGGGTTGGGCAGGTTGGAGCTGTTGGCTGCCCCGCTGGCCGGGTCGCCGAATTCCCACTCCCAAACCGAAATGGAAGTGAAGGGCAGGAAAGTGGACAGGTCGGTGAAGGCAACCGGAAGGCCCGCGCAGGCCGTATCGGCGCTGAAATTGGCTACCAGATACACCGTATCTACCCGGAAATCTCCGCATAATACCGTATCGGCGGGGTTGCCGGCGCCGGGAAAGCGGGCAAGCATCAGCACCCGGTAAAAGCCGGCCTGGCTATAGGTATGGCTGGGGTTGGGCAGGTTGGAAAAATTGTCGATACCGCTGGCCGGGTCATCGAAAACCCATTGAATCGAGCCGGGTATGTAGTTGGGGTTATTGATCTGATAACTCCGCTCATTGCAGCCACCCGCGCTCTGAATGTCAAAACTGACGCCCGGGATGTCGCAATTTGTTGAAGGCAATCCCCCTCCGGTACAATCTTCATAAATGTTGATGGTGTTCGACGGGAAGGCGCAGCCGTTTTGGTCCGTGATCTCTACATAATAAAGCCCGAGGGCGGTGGCGGTATAGGCAGGGCTGTTGGCGCCCACCGGGTTGCCATTTTGGAACCACTGATAATCATAACCGGCATCCGCATTGACGGCGTACAGGCGGGTGAACGGGCCTGCATTGCAGAAGACATTGGGGTCGGGCGTAGAGATGGAAATATCGGACTCCGGGTGGCGGATGATGCGGAAGGTGGTGTCGCCCACGCAGCCGTTCGCGTCCGTGGCGATGAGGCGGTAGGCGCCGGCTTCCAGCTGAGGCATGGCATCATTGGACACCAGGTTGCCGTTGACATCCTGCCATACGTAGCTGCTGAAGGCTGCGGAGGCCTGCACCTGCGCCGTTTCACCGGGGCATAACGCGGCCGGGTGCTGAGCTGCCGGTTCCGGCCGGGCGTGCACCGTGAGGTTGAAGCTTGCTGACTGGCTGCAGCTCTGGACGCTTAGGGCGGCCGGGCCGGTATGGTGCCACAACACCTCGATAGCGCTGCTGTCGGGCTGCCCGATGATCGTGCCGGCGCCGGTGGGGCTGATCGCCCACTGATAGGACAGCCCGGAATAATTTTGAGTGCTGAAAACAGCGGTAGCCTCATTGCAGGCATCGGCCGCCCCCTGAATGCTTAGGGGAGGAATAGTGGACAAGCTAACAGATAAGGGCTCCGATTCGCAACCAGGGGGGCTGATCTGAACGACACTCAATTCATAAGGCGGGGTATTGCCAAAGCTGATATTGACCTTTTTGCCTTCATAGCTGCTGAGGGCGCCGCCGTCGTTTGCCGTCCAGCGGTAGCGGGCGGCAACCTGGCCGGATACCGCTTCGAAAGTGTACAACTGCCCCGGGCAAATGAGGGCGCCGCCAAGGATGGTATCTACGGCGGGCAGGGGGGCAACCACCCGTATGATGGTAGTGCTGGCCGGGCTGCAGAAAGCAGAGGGAACGGCCGGTTCGGCGGTAAGGCGATAAAGCCCCGGCGGCACATTCCAGTCAATACCGGGCGTAGCCGTAGGCGCGGCAGAAGACCACACGACGGCGCCACCGGCGGCCTGGGCCGTCCAGTTGCAGGCAACATCGCTGTTGCCGGGGGTGCTGCGGGCGTGGTGGGTAGTCGTTCCTCCTTCACACACTTCGATCGGCCCGGAGACGTAAAACTCCGGGTTGATGCGCACATCCAGGGTGTCGGCGCCGCCGCAGCCCAGGTAGCAGTTGTCATAGGCAACGGCCACCCAATGCGGCTGCGAGGGGGCGGTGCCGCCAAACCACTCCACGATGACCTCTTCCGTGCCCTGCCCTTCCAGGATGGTTCCATAGGTGGAAACGGACCAGGTGAAGGCCGTCCCTTCGAAAGGCGTGATCCGGTAGCTGGTGATGTCGCCCCGGCAAACGTTATCGCGTCCTTGTATTTGCGCATTTTCCGAGAGGATGGGGATGCGGATAAAGGCGGGCTCCAGGCAGGTGCTGAGGCTGGCGCAGTTTTCTACGGCAAGTTCGATGACACCTTCCGGCCCTTCGCCCCAGTCGACGGTGATAAAATCATCCGCCGGCCCCCCGCCTTCGAGGATGGCGCCATTGGGGCTTATGTTCCAGTAGTACGCCCCGCAGCTGGCCTGGGCCGTATAAGTGCCGATGGTGTTCTCACAGATGGTGCCGGTGCAATCCACCAGGGGGCTTTCGCCAGGTTGCACGACGACCGTCAGGCTGGCGCTGTTGCTGCAAAGGCAGGCGTTGTAGGCTGTGAGTTCCACGGTGTAGGTTCCCGGCGCATTGTAGAAAGCGGAAGGGTTGGCTTCCGTGGAAACCATGCCGTTGCCGAAGTTCCAGGAAAAACCGGTGGCGTATTGGCTGGCATTCAGGAACAACACCTCCTGCCCCTGGCAGATGGTGATCGTGTCGCCGGCCGGCGCCGGGTTGGCTGTAAAGGCGGCGACGGGATCGGGCAGTATCTCTACACAGCGGCTTTCCGTCACCAGCCCGCAACCATCGAATCCGGTTAGGGTGATGATTCCCAGGCCGGGCTGGCCCCAGGTGACGGTGGCCTGCTGGTTGCCCACGGTATAACTTTCCGCTCCCGTTACGGAAACATCGATGAAATAATTTGAAATGCCGCCATTGCTGATGACTTCCCAAAAATAGGTAACCGTACTGCCTGCGCACACCAGGCCGCAATCCTGCCCCGGGTTGCCCGGGTTGCTGTTGGCGGCCGGGCATACTTCGCTCACGTTGGAAAAGAGGAACACCTCGTAATCGGGTTGAATGGCGGCCACCTCGATGGAATCCACCAGCACCAGGTCATTGGCAAAAAAGGCAATGGCGTAAAGGGTGAAAAAGGGTTCTGAAGGACAATAGGTGATGGGGTTGCCAAAACCGATCGTGTCGGAGCCGGGGTCGGCGATCCACAATACTTCAGGAGGAATAGTGCCGCTGGTGCTGGTGAAAAAGTAAGTCGGGCATTCTCCTTCACAAATTTCGGCAGGGCCTTCGATGAAACCCTGCTGGGCAGAGAGTGAGGCAGGGAGTGCAAAGAGCAGCGCGGCCAGGCAAGGCCGGAAGAGATGTACCTGTTTCATGGGAAAGCTTATTTTAGTTGCAAGGCCGGACTTCGCCAAGCTGGCCGTCCTATCAGACAATTGTCGGGATCGGCCGGGTAAAAACCTGGAAAAATGATAAGCAGGTTAGAAAGGGTAACAGTATTCAGACCCGTCAACTGCGCCCGATGCTGCCTGAAAAACACAGCTTATCCGTTTTTCGCCGCCTTTCGTCTTTTATTATCCTGCCCTGAATTGCCTATATGCGGCGGGGGTGTTATTTTAAGGCCGGGTTTGCTTCGGAAGCGGAGCGGGGCTGTGGGGCTGTAGGGCTGTATTGTTATATGGCTATATGGCTATATGGCTATATGGCTATATGGCTATATTGTTGAGGGCACTCCGGAAAGTATTTTACACGGAGATTCACGGAGGAGGCACAGAGGTTCAGGGGGTCAAACCATTGACTATCATATCTCTGTGAATCTCCGTGTCTCCTCTGTGCGGCTCTGTGTCAAAAAACAGGGCTTTTCGGAGCGCCCTCATTGTTATATTGCTATATGGCTTGGCTATATGGTTAGGTGGTGTCGTGCGTGTTAGAGTATTAAACTGGCTACGCAAATAAGTTTTAGATAATTGAGTAGTTCTTTGACATTCAGGATAAATCGAGATTCCACAGTTTTTCGGCAGTGATCCCAGTGTGGCGTTCTTTGATGAGGTTACCGCTTGCATCAAACACTTGCCAGTGGTTGGTTGTAGGGTCAAGTTTTACGCTCACTCTTTGGTGGCGGTATTTCATCCCTACCGAGAATCGCTTGCCCCAAAAGCCAATTTGCCCGACTTTGCTGACTTCCCTTTTCCAATGGCCTTGGGCCAGGAAATCGATAGCTCGTTGCACATCGAATTGCTTTGGGCAATATGGGCGCTTGGATTGAAGCATGCCGGGAAAGGCTTCAATACGTGTCTTTCCCTTTAGCCTTGAGACAGGATAATGCAGGTTGTTAAAGTCGGCTTCGCGCCACAAGCGGCATTGGAGCTCAAAGGTATCAGCACAACTTCCCCATTCTGTCCAGTTGGACATTACCCCCTGCTTGCGTTCCACCTTGGCATTGTCCTGAGGAGTTCGCCGGCGGTTCCAAATGATTCCGGTTCCTAATGCAATAACCCACAGGGCTAACACGGGGATTATTCCTAATTGTGGATCACCAAAAGGCCGGCCGTTATCCACCTTTATCCATTGAGGCATGCCCCTAAGCTTAAAAACCATGATCAGTGCCGCTTGAATAGCCTTCACAGGGACTTCACAGATCTTCTTGTGGGGGAAAAACCGGTGGGTCGAAAATCGCCCCACTATGCTCATCTGTAATATTGAGCCAGCAGTTTTTCACCCCATCACGTGTTTGCATCTCCTCTTTGGCATCGGCCTGCCATACTTCATGCGGAGATTTTGCCCAACAGGGATCAGGGCGAGGCACATGGTTGCGAACCTTGGCTTGCCCCGTGTAGTGAAACCACTGCTGGAGAGTGCGAGCCGGTGGGATTTTCAACCCTGGACGCAGCAATAGTATCTCCGTTCGGATTTTTTCTGCCCCCCAATAGGGATGCCATTGTTTGAAGCACCGTACGGCCCGAAAGGTGAAATCTTTGGGCCCTGGGCGCTTCTTACCACAATGATGGTAAGCTGTCTTCAGCCCCTCTTCGCCTTGCTCCTGGTAACGGGCGCAAAGTGATTGTACGCTAGCATAGCTTACCCCATACTTGGAAGCCAAGGCTGACAAGGGGGTACCTTTCTTGCGGCGCTCCTCAGCTATAGTCTTGCGAAGCGCCATGTCAATTGCTTTCGGCATAGATGTCTCTTATTAAAATCCTGGATGTCAAAGAACTACTAAGATATCACAATCTCAATTGCGGTTCAAATTTAATACTCTAACACGCACGACA
>CAUJDW010000075.1 GCA_963169455.1 Bacteroidota bacterium
AATACTTCTTCGTTGACGCGCAGCGAATCTTCCATGCTGTCGTGCCCCCTGGGTATCCCCCCGATCCGGCGGGAGTAAAACAGCCCGGCCTTGTTGAACAGTTCGGCGCCTTCCATGAAAAAAGGCCTGCGCTCGGAAAAATAGAGTTCGAAAGGCGAAAGGTTGAGCTGCTGGTCATCAGATTGCACCTGCCCGAAGTCTGGAATGAGCATCATGTCAAGTGTGAAACTTTCGCTGAGTCCGTACTTCAGGTCCATTCCGCCTTTGAAAGTGCGCCCCCACCCGGCCTCCCCGGAGTTGTTCTCCAGGTAGGCGGACAGGTATGGGGTGAACGAAAGCCGCAGGGGTGGTTTAATATCTCTGATGCCGTGCAGTTCGCCGGCCTGGTTGAGCCAGCCGTAAACCTGCATGTCGATAAAACTCCAGGAGGTGTTCATATTCAGCCGCCGGACGCTGCGGAAGATATTCAGCCCCCACAACTGTTCTTCCTTGCCCGGAAACCGCAGGGCGGAATAGGGGATGGCATACTCGGCCACCCAGCCGCTGTCCACCCAGGCCACCTCGCTTTTCCAGACCGCGTCCCAGCTGGCGTCTTCATTGCCGTCAATGGTGGCCCGCATATCCAACTGCACGCCGGTGCAGGAAATGAAAAAACCATAAGCCACCTGCCCGTCATTGTAGGGGTCGAAATACACGCCGAAGTAATCGGCCACGCCGAAATCGTCGCGTATGCCCAACTGGCGGATGATGCTGTCGGGAGCGGTATCGAAAATGCGGGCCCCGACGTAAATGGCCTTGTCGTCATACAGGAACCGCACCTCGGTTTTCTGCGGCGAAGGCTGGCCGTTGTGCGGCCGCAATTGAACGAAGTCAGTGGCAATGGGAGCTTGCGCCCAGGCAGGTTCACTCAGGCTGGCGTCTATTTTGGGTGATTCCGTTACCCGCACGGCCAACAACGCCATTTTGGCCGGCTGCGCGCTCGTCGTCAAAGCCCGGCATGCCAACACCAGAAACAGCCAGGCGAAATGTTTTTTCATAACAGCGGGTTTGGAAAGCAATTTACCCCGCTTTTTCTCACAACCCTATAACTCCCGTCATAAGTGCGCAATGATTTTTGTCAGTTGCCTGAAAAATCTTCGCGGTAAAAAAACGCAGAGGATTTTCAAAGCTCCCCTATGCCCTCCCGATTTCGATCCACCGGATCTCATCTGAATGAAAAGCTGCGGTGCGCCTTTTTATATGCCTTTTGATCAAGGCGCCACCTCCAGCACCAACTGTTTACCGCCGGCCGCTACCTGCTCGAACTGCCCCACGCTTTCAGGCTTGATTTCCAGCCCGTTGAGTTTCCAGCTCCGGTACACGCCTTTGGGAAAGGCAAGCACCAGCTGCCAGTCTTGCAGGGATTGGCCGAGGGCTATGGTTACCGACTGGCCCCGCCGCTGGTAGCGCATGCTCAGGCGGTTGTTCCCAACGCTCAGGTTTTCCAAACCGGCCTGTTCCCAAACGGCAGGCATTTGGGGGCGGATAATCACTTTCCGCTGCGGAGCCAGCGGCTTAATGCCGAAAAACTGCTGAACGACAGGGGTGTACAGGCTGTAAACCGTCCAGGCCTGCGTCATCATGCCGAAGTCGGGCGACACCTCGTACAGGGAGCCCGGCAGGGCGAAGCTGAAGGAGCGCGTAAGCCGCTTCAGGTAGGCCAGCGCCTCGTCTGGCCGGCCGTAGTTGTTCTCGGCGATGGCCTGCACGCCGGTCGGCAGGGTCATGACGGCGCCAACGTAGGAAAAAGTTTTCTTGCCGGCGGCAAAAGAGCCCTCGTCGCTGCCCGCACGCTCATCCCGGTCGATGCCGGTGACGAATACGCCGAAGGGGCTGACGAAGCGGCTGCCGGTTTCGAGGGCGGCCAGAGCTTTGTCGGGGTCTGCCACGCCGGTTTCCATGGGGGTGTTGACCACCCAGTTGTGGTGCAGTACGAAGCCTTGCTTTTGATCCGGCGCATAGCCGGCGATCCGGGCTTTTGTGGCCCTGAGCTCTTCCACAGCCCAGGGTTTGCCCAGCGTATCCGCCCGCACGATGGCGTCATCGATCAGGTGGCTGGCCTGCCGGGCAGTGCCGATGAAGTCGGCGTAGGAGTTGAATTCCCGAACCCAGAAGCTGGTATTGATGTGCTCGCGCAACTGATCTGCTATATCCTGATACCCGGCAGCCTGCTCCTCCTCGCCCATTTCCGCAGCCATCAGCGCCGCGTCGGCGAAGGCCTTCTGGGTATATACCGCCACATCGATCATCTCGCTGTCCAGCCCGTGGATCTCCATCATGCCAAATCCGTCGGGGCAAAGGTTGCCGTCGGCGTCGTTTTCCTCCAGCAGCCAGGCCAGGCCTTTTTTGACGGCGGGGTACATCTTTTCCAGAAACGGCCTGTCGCCCGTCCACTGGTAGACCGTCCAAACCATGGAGGCGAAATGGGGTGTTTCATTGATATTGCCGGGATTGAAAACGGCGCCGTTGGTGGAGGCCTCGTGGATGATGCGGCCGTTGCCGTTGGTTTGCTCCGATAGCTTCTGCAGCAACTCCAGCGTGCTGAACACGATGTCCGCCCGCCCGCTGGCCAGCACGCCCTGCAGGGCATAGGTATTGTCGCAACCGAACCACCAGGGATAATCCGGCAATCCCGCCGACAGCCCGCGGCCCTGCTCGGGCACGTCGCGGATGAGCCAGTCGGTATTGTACTTCACCCATTCCAGGGCTTGCTGCAGGCTGCTGTCGGGAATGCTCAGTTTTGTGGTTTGGTCGATAGCGGCGTAGCGGGCTTTTTTAGCTTCCAGCATGCCTGCCGCGTCCCGCTGCACGCTTTGCAAAGTCTGCCGCGCCACTTCCAGAGAAGAGTAGGAACCGGCAATAACGATGGGCAACGCAACCTTACCGCCCGCCGGCACTGTTAGTTCGTAGGACAGGGAAGCATTGACGCCCTTACCCCGGCGTTCAAAATCACAGCTTTGGTTGCCAATTTCGTGGCTGGCCGGGGCCTCAACCGAACCCCACAGCACATACCAATCGTTGAGGCTGTCTTTAGCTGCCAGAGCCTTAGCCGATTCTTCCCACCAGGCATAATCGCCACCGTCTTCCATGCCGGTGCGCTCGCCCAGCCATACCGGGCGCAGGTCCGTCATGGCGTTGAAAATGAAGGAAAACTGCTGGTCCGATTCGCCCTCATTCACAAAAGTATATTCCACCACCACCGCCTCCTGCCCGTCCGGCACGAATTGTAAACGCTCCACGGATACGCCAGCCGGAGTAGGGCCGTAGAGGTGTTTATTGGCAAATGGGTAATTGATGAAACGATCTGCTGCTTCCAGGCAATGGGGCCGCCCATCCTGCACCAATGCCGCCATAAAACCATCCATCAGCTTGATGGGATGGTCCCAGATGCCCCCCATCTCCCCGGTGACGTGCCAGCCCAGATCAGGAAACCGCCCGTCCTGATGGCCTACCATGTAGAGCCGATCCCCGGCCGCCACATAAGGAGACTGCAGGTATTCCGCCCGGCCTTCGATGGCAGGTACGCCGGACAGGATTTCCTGAAGGGAGGTAGAAACTGCCGCAGGCTGCCGGCATTGCAGCAGGAGAAGGCTGAGCAATACGGCAATAGTGTAATGGGTTTTCATATCGGAAGCTGGTTTTGATTAAAGCGGATGGAAAATTAAGGGATTTCGGGTTTTACCGGTGCAGGATGCACTGCTCACACCAGCCGCCGCACCTTTGTTTCGTGCGTCAGCTTCAGGCCCTCGTCCAGGTTCAGCAGGTTCAGCCCCGGCTTTTTGCCCACCTCGATACTGCCCAGTTCTTCCTCGAAGCCCAGGGCTTCGGCGCCGTTGAGGGTAGCCCAGCGCAGCAGGGTTTCAAAGGGTATGTATGACTGGAAGCGGGCAATGGTTTTCATCTCCTCCAGTACCGACAACTGCCAGTTGGAGGTCAGGCTGTCGGTGCCGATGGTCATCCTGGCATTATTGTCGATGAAGTAGTTGTAATGCGGAAGGCGGTTCTCGATATAGAGGTTGGCATTGGCGCAGGTGGCCCAGTACACCTTGTCGCTCCAGGCCTGGGCGGCCTGTATGTCGACGGGGGTTGTCATGGTGTTGTGGATAAAAAGGGTGCGCTGGGAAGGGTCCATGTATTGCAGCGCGTAGTGGATTGAAGTTTTGCCGGTTGGCCGGAAATGATCCATGGAGAATCCGAAGGAACGGAAAAACGCCATGAAGCCGCCCGAGCCCGTGAGGAAGAATTCATCCTCATGCACCGTTTCCTGGTTGTGGATGCTGATAGTGGCGCCCGCTTCGTTTACTGCGTTGATGCGCTGGAACAGGCCCGGCGACACCGTGTATGGAGCGTGCGGCACGCAGCTTTTGCGGTTGCCGTTGCCGGCGGCCTGCCCGTCGTACACCTCCTTATACTGCCTGAAAGTCTGCTCCGCCATGCTGTCCTGCATGAAGTCGAACATTTCCACGAAAGTGTAATACCTGATGGGGCTTTTTTCCTTCTGCGCCGCCGTGTCCAGCTTATTGGAGATATCCCCTACGGCGACGATACCCGCCTCGTGCATCTCCCGGTCGGCTTTTCCGATGGCGTCCAGGATCTCTTCCATGGAAATATCGCGGAAATGGACCACCGTTTTCAGGAAAGGCAGCAGCCCCGTACCCGAATCCGCTACGCCTTTCATGTGCGACAGTTCGAGATGGCAATGGGTGTTTACAAAACCCGGCACGATAGCCCCTTTATGGATCTCCAGGCTGGCAGGGTCGTGGTTAGCCCGGCCATCCAGGGCCAGCACCTCCCCCTCATCGCCGACGATAACCACAGCCTGGCGAATGGGGCCGGAGGAAACGGGAAAAATGTAATCAGCTGAAATCTTGCGCATGAGCCGTTCCTGTTTTTGCTGGTGCAAATATAAGGAATGGCTGCCCAACTGCCTTTACCCGGATGGTAATCGCATTTAACCTTTTTGACATCAAATGCCCGTATTCGCATTCTGCCGGGAAGCGGGCCTAAGCCGTCAGACGGCAAAGCCAGGATAATCCGGCTAAAGGCTTGTTCTAAATGCGATCGCCCCGCCTTTTTCCGGGAAAAAATACCATTTTCGGGGCAAAGTTCGGATATTTGTTATTGAGGGCCCAGGTATGTGGCGCAAGTCGCCTTCTGCCCAGCCTGCACATCCTCCGGCATAACCTGCCGGAGTGTGGCCGGGGTAAGATGGGGAGACGGGGTGAGCCTTGGGCAAGCAAACTGGATGGCTGCCCGCCTACGCCAAGGCTGCGGCGGTTAAAATGGTTATATGGCTTTATTGCTATATGGCTTTATTGTTATATGGCTGCTTTGGGGGAAACTTCCGAAGTTTAGCTCTGTAACCCTGCCCGTCCTCACTGCATTCAGCCGGGTAAAAAACTTTTATCCGGCTCGCAGAGGCGGATGTAACCCTGAAACCCCAACCCGCAACCACCATGCGCAAACCCCTGCTCTTTCTCCTGGCCCTGCCATTCCCCGCATTGAGCCAGATTGACTCCATCGTTCAACCCCCGGACGCCACGCAGCAGGTGATCGAGGATTTTTTGCAAAACACCGATAGCGAGGGGGCTTTCGACTTCAACACGATATTTGAGAACCTGGAATACTACCTGGAGCGCCCCCTCAACCTCAACGAAGCGGGCCAGGATGAACTGGAAGCATTCGGCTTGTTATCGGATATCCAGGTTCTGGACTTGCTGAACTACCGGCAACTGGCCGGCGATCTGATCTCCATTTACGAACTGCAGGCCATCCCCAGCTTCGACCTGCTCACCATCCGCCGCATCCTGCCGTATGTGGCCGTGCGGGGAGGGCTGGACGATTACCAGTTGCCCCTGGGGCAAATGCTGCGCGAAGGCAGAAATGAACTGTACCTCCGCTGGTCCCGATTTCTGGAAACGCAAAAAGGGTACCGCCCTCTGGCGGAGGGCGAAACCGGCTCCCGCTACGAGGGCAGCCCCGGCCAGTTATATGTCCGCTATAAGCACAGCTTCAGCAACAGGCTAAGCTACGGTTTCACTGCGGAGAAAGACCGCGGCGAAGCCTTTTTCCGAGGCAGCAACAGGCGGGGCTTCGACTTCTACTCCGCGCACTTCTTTCTCAAAGATTACAACCGCACCATCAAAGCCATCGCCATCGGCGACTTTGCCGTCAGCTTCGGCCAGGGGCTCATTCTGTACTCCGGATTCGGAGCCGGCAAAAGTTCTTTTGTGATGAACATCAAACGCACAGCCCAGGCGCTGCGGCCCTACAGTTCGGTGAATGAAGTGAACTTCCAGCGCGGCGCCGCCGCAACCCTGGCTTTCGGCTCCCACCTGGAGCTGACGGCCCTGGCTTCTTACCGCAAGCGCGATGCCGCCATCCTGGAGCCCGACACGGCCGATGTGGAACAGGACATCCGCCAGATCAGCAGCCTCGACCTGGACGGGCTGCACCGCACCCCTGCCGAAATCGCCGGAGAGAACACCGTCGGGCAGGCGACTTTCGGCGCGCGCCTGCGATGGAAAGGGCGCCGCGGCCACATCGCCCTAAACGCGCTGCACGAACGGATCGACGCCCAACTGAGGCCCCGCCCCCAACCCTATAACCTGTTTTTCTTCGACGGCAACCGGCTTTCCAATGCCAGCCTCGACTATTCCATCATCTACCAGAACTTCAACTTCTTCGGTGAAACGGCCGTGAGCGGCAACGGCGCCATGGCTACCCTCAACGGGCTGCTGATGGGCCTCAGCCGGGAGGTGGACCTGGCCGTGCTCGTCCGCCACTTCCCCCGCGATTACCAGGCGCTCAACCCCAACCCATTTGCGGAAACCTCCGGTGCACGCAATGAAAGCGGCGTCTATATGGGCCTCGAAGTGCGCGCCCATGCCAACTGGAAGCTGAGCGCCTATTTCGACGCCTGGCAACACCCCTGGCTGCGCTTCAACGTGGATGCTCCAAGCCGCGGCTACGAGTACCGCGCCCGCCTCACTTATTTCCTGAAGCGCAACCTTGAAGCCTACGTGGAGATCCGCGACGAAGTGAAGGAACAGAACATAGATAAAATGGAAGGCAAAAACAACTTCACACTGCCCAACCGGTTGTTCCAAACCCGCCTGCACCTGTCAAAAAGAGTCAACAAATCACTGGAATTGCGCAGCCGCATCGATTTCGGCTTTTCAGATAATGAGATCAACGACATTCAGCGGGGCTTCGTCCTCTACCAGGATGTGCTCTTTAAACCCATCGGCTTCCCCCTCTCCTTTACCACCCGTATCGCCCTGATCGATACCGATGGCTTTCAGGCGCGCTTCTATTCTTTCGAAAATGCCTTGTTGTACGCCTTTTCCATCCCGGCCTATTACAACCGGGGCACGCGGTTTTATATCAACCTCCGCTACCGCGGCATCCGCAACCTGACCATTGAAGCACGCTTCGCCCAGACTTACTGGCGCAACCAAAATGCCTTCGGCAGCGGAACGGAAGAAATAAACGGGCCGGCGCGCTCGGAAACGGGGGTGCAGCTGAGGTATGTGTTTTAACAGGGAAATCCGCGCACATCAACCATTCATTCCATCACCTCCCCCCGCTTTCCGGCCCGCCCTCAGGCGGCAGGGGGTAATCCAGGCGCAGCAGGCTGTCGCGCAGGAGGCTGTCCTGCATCAGGCTGTCGCGCAGGAGTTCTTCCGGAGAGGGGATGCGCATGGGGCACCAAAGTTTGCGTTCCAGTTCCGGCGGCAATTGGCCGAATTCTCCGCCCTGCCATTCGGACAGAGCGGGGTCGTCGAGCAACTTGCGCAGGAAGATGGCGCAGACGGGCAAGGCCGTTGCAGCGCCCTGCCCGTACTCGAAATTGCGGAAGCGGACCAGGGGCGAGTCGCCTCCAACCCAGGCGCCGGCCACGAGTTTGGGCATATATCCGATGAACCAGCCGTCGGCGTGGTTTTGGGAAGTGCCGGTTTTGCCGGCAAGGGGCACGTTGGCCAGCCCGTAGCGCCAGCGCAGGCGGCTGGCAGTGCCCATAGTGGCCACCGATTCCAGCATGTGGGTCATCAGGGCGGCATCCTCCGGGCTGATGGCCTGCTCCTGCTGTTCCGGCTTAAACTCTGCCAGCACCTTGCCGTCGTGGTCCTCGATGCGGCTGATGACCAGAGGGCGCACGCGCCGCCCTTCGCTGGCCAGGGCGGCAAAAACGGCAGTCATGTCCTGCAGGGATACCTCGGCCGTGCCCAGCGCTATGGAGGGCTCCCTGGGTATTTCGGTAGTAATGCCCATGCTCCTGGCCAGGCCGATGACCGGGTCGATGCCCATGCGCATAATGAGTGAAACGGTAACGGTATTGACGGAGTTGGTCAGCGCGCCTTCCAGGGAATAGGATCCGCCGTAGATGCCGTCCGCATTCTGCGGAATCCAGTCGTCTTCGTCCTTGCCGTCAGGAGAAAAGTGGGGCTCGGGGTCGTCGCGGCGCCAGTCTTTCACGGCCCAGTCGCCCTTTGCGTATTCGTGATATACGATCAGGTTGTTGGGGATTTGCTCACAGGGGTCGATGCCGCTGCGCAGGGCCTGGGTGTAGATCACCGGCTTGAACACCGAGCCGGCCTGGCGGCGGGCCAGCACGTGGTCGTACTGGAAGAAGCCGAAATCGATGCCCCCTACCCATGCCCGCACATGGCCCGTGTGGGGCTCCATGGCCATAAAGCCGACCTGGAGCAGCCCCAGTTGATGCAGGAGGCTGTCCTTGGGGCTCATCCAGACTTTTCTGGGGCCCTCCCAGGTGAAGACAACCAGGGAATCGGGTTGCTCGAAGTTCCGCATAATCTGTTCTTCCGACAAACCCTTTTTCTTCAGCGACTGATAGCGGAGCGACTGCTGCATGGCGCGGGTTACCACCCGCACATCGGCCCAGGGAATGGTGCGCCCCTTCCAGTGCTCGTCAAACTTCGCCTGCATATCCGACAAGTGTTCGCGAACGGCATCCTCGGCCAGGCGCTGCATGCCCCCGTGCAAGGTGGTGAACACCTTCAGGCCGTCGGTGTAAAGATTGTAGGGTTCGCCATTGGGTTTGCGGATATCGGCCAGGATACGGTCCAGCTCCTTATTCACATAGGCCAGAAAATACGGGGCAATTTGCTCAGTGCCGATGACGGGGTTGTAATCCAGCACGAGGGGCAGCTGCCGCAGGGAATCGGCCAGCGCGGGTTCCAGATAACCGTTGCGCTCCATCTGGGAAAGCACGACGTTGCGGCGTTTGAGGGCCCGCTCGGGGTATTCGGTCGGGTCGTAATAGGAAGTTGCCCGCAGGGTGCCGATGAGGGTGGCTCCCTGCTCCACCCCCAGCTTCCAGGGCGGGCGGTTGAAAAAGCGCCGCGAGGCCACGTCGATGCCGAAGACGTTTTCGGGAAACGGCACCGTATTGAGGTACAGGGTGAGCAGCTCCTCCTTGCTGTGCGCCCGCTCCAGCCGGCGCGCAATAGCTACCTCCCTGATCTTGTTGATCGGCAGCGCCAGGATCAGATACTCCCGGCGGGGAAAGAGGTTCTTTGCCAGTTGCTGGCTGATTGTGCTGCCTCCCCCGCCCGATTCATCCCCGCGGAGGATGGTGCGAAACAAAACGCGGGCCCAGCTGCGGTAATCGATGCCATGGTGCTCGAAAAAGCGTTCGTCTTCGGTGGCCACCAAAGCATCAAAAACGTGCCTGGGTATGTCCTCAAAGGAAACGACCGTGCGGTACTGGTTGTAATATCGCCCCAGCAGCAGGCTGTCGGCGGTATAGATGTCGGAAGCCACCTGGGTGCGCACCCCTCTGAGTTCCCTGACGGAAGGAACCGTCAGCAGTATGGCCAGCCAGAAGAGCAGCAGCAGGCCCAGCACAGAACCGCCTGTGATGCCGCCCCATTTCACCACCCGCGAAAAGCGGGGCCAGCGCCCGGAAAAACGCTCCCAGGCAGCGAGGATAGAAGCCGCCCGCTTCTTCAAAGCTTCCGGCAATACTATTTTCGCCATTACTGATTTTTAATCTTAAGCACGTCCTGGGAAACTTCCAGCAGCTCCATTTCCAAACCGGCGGGTTCCCCCTGGGCGAAGGCCGCTTTCAGGGTATTTCCACCCTCCATCACCCACTTTCCTTCCCGGCTGAGGGTTCCGTCGGCAGGTGCGATACCGTAGTGGATGAAGTCCCCGTTGGCTTTGATTTCGAAGCCTTCTCTCCCGCGGGAGGGCGGAAAATCAAAGCCGTGCGGCCGGAAAACCCTGGCTTCGGGCGTATCCTCTTCGTGGGAATGCACCCAGGTTCCGAATAGCGCTTCCGGCACAGCGTTCTGTTGCTTCGGACAGCCTGCCAGCAGAGGGATCAATAAAAATACCAAGCCGAATATTCTCATATCGTTGCGTTTTAGAGGGCTTTCCATGTGTTTTCGATACTACAAAAATGTGCGCTTGCCGCCTCATTTCCACCTTTCCCGCCAAAAATCTTTTCCTGCTGCACAGCCGGGAGGGAAAAGCTTCATTCCAGAACCTGCACCACTACCCCGTTTTTCATCCGGGGTTCGAACCAGGTCGACTTAGGGGGCAGCATCCGGCCCCTATCCGCCAGGGCCATCATATCTTCCAGTTGAATGGGGAAAAGGCAGAATGCGGCGCAGTCATCCCTTTTTCCCACCATATCCTGCAGGGCGCCCAGCCCTTTGGGGCCTTCGATATAGTGTACGCGCTGGCCGGAGCGGATATCCGTTATCCCCAGAGCCCCGGCCAGGACTACCTCGTTCAGCAGGCTGGTATCGAGCACAACGCGCTCACCGGCATGTTCCTGCAGCAGGCTTTTTTTCCAGCGAAGGCGGCGCCACTCCCCGCCGAGCAGCATTGTGAATTCATGTTGCCGGGACGGCTTCGCCGGGCCTGGCAGCCTCTCGATTTCGCAATAGCGGGAAAGCATGTTTATAAATGAAGCAGCAGTATGCCCGTTCAGGCCCTCCACCACCCGGTTGAATTCGAGAATGGCAATATCGGAGGAAGGGAAAAAGCCGCAGAACAATCGGCTGAAGCCCCCTTCTTCGCTGCCCTCCCGGGATTGAGCATACATCCTGGCCGCAGTGGCCGCCCGGTGGTGGCCGTCCGCGATGTAGGCATTGGGCACATGGGCGGCAAATACCGCCTGGATTTCCTGAATATCGGCGCTGGCGCTCAGCTCCCAGAAAACATGCCTTTCCTGCTCCGATGAAAAAAACACCTCGAAATCGGGCCCGCGCCCGGCGATGTAGCGGTTCATCCAGCCGCTGGCCGCTTCGGCTCTGGGATAAGCCAGCAATACCGGCTTTATGGCCGCCTTCCGGCGAAGCAACATCTCCATCTGTTTCTGCTCCTTTGCCGCCAGGGTGTGTTCGTGCCGCCGGATATGCCCCTCCAGATAATCCCTGATATCGACACAGGCCAGCAGGCCCGTGTAACGGCCGCCTGCATTCCGGATCTGGTAAATGAACATCACCTCCCCTTCCGGTTTTTTGAAAAAACTGTTGTTGTGGAACCCGCTGAAATCTTCCCTGATCCCGCCAAAGAAGGCGTCCGGGTCATCGATGTAGTCCAGCCTGGGATACACAGCCCGGAATGGTTTGATATGCATAAGTCCTGTGTGGCGTATTTGGCAAGGGAAATTTACAAAAAAAAGAAAGTGTAGTAGCACAAAGCTACTACACTCCAAAAAAAACTAAACCCCAGTTATATTCTTCGGACAGGAATCCTCGAACCTTGAAACGGGAAATGCCTCTGAAAATGAACAATGAAGCAACAGCATTGCCCGATATTCGGCTTTAGAACGAGGCCGGCGGCGGCCTTATTGCCGCAAGGCATTTTTTTTTGGATCACCGTTTTCCTGAAAAGCGGCCCGCTGGCGCAGCCCTCATTCAAAATGACAATTGGAAACCAATTTTTCCGGCATTGTGTTGACTATGCCGTATATTCGCCACGCTACAGGGGAAGCACAGGCTGTGGCAAAGGAGGGTTCATAGTTCAAAGGCCACCAGGAAACCTGTAACCAGAAACCAGCCATGGAGACAGGGCGGCCTGGGATAGGGGAAATGGCGGGGGCCGGGCAAACCAAGCAACCTGTAACCTTTAAACCTCGAACAGCCCCACTCGCTTCCCTCCGCAAAAACCGGACCACACATGAGCAAACGATACCTGATCACTTCCGCGCTTCCTTATGCCAACGGCGCCCTGCACCTGGGGCACCTGGCGGGAGCCTATCTGCCGGCCGACATCTATGTGCGCTACCTTCGCCTGTTGGGGAAAGACGTCGTTTGGGTCTGCGGTTCCGACGAACACGGGGCGGCCATAACCATTCGGGCCAAAAAAGAAGGGGTGACGCCGCAGGAGATCATCGACAAATACCACGAACTGAACAAGTCCACCTTTGATCGCCTGGGCATTTCTTTCGACTACTACCACCGCACCAGCGCCCTGCTCCATCACGAAACCTCCCAGGAATTTTTCCTGAAGCTCTACCACAAGGGCGGCGAATTCGAGGAGCGCGAAGTTGAACAATACTACGACGAAGATTTCGACCAGTTTCTGGCTGACCGCTACATCGTGGGAACCTGCCCGAAATGCGGCCATGAGGAAGCCTACGGCGACCAATGCGAAAACTGCGGTTCCGACCTCTCCCCCATCGAGCTGGCCAACCCCCGCTCCACCCTGAGCGGCAAAACGCCGGTGCTGAAAAAAACCAAACACTGGTATTTCAAGCTGGAAAAACACGAGCCCTGGCTGCGCAAATGGATCGAGGAGGGCATGCTCGAAGGGGCGCCGCACCACGACCCCAGGGCCTGGAAACGCCACGTCGTCGGCCAGTGCCTGTCCTGGCTGGACGGCGGCCTGCAGCCCCGCGCCATCACGCGCGACCTGCCCTGGGGCATTCCCGTACCGCTGCCCGAAGCCAAAGGCAAAGTGCTCTACGTCTGGTTCGACGCACCCATCGGCTATATCTCCTCCACGCGGCAGTGGGGCAAGGAACATGGGAAAGACTGGGAATTGTACTGGAAGGATAAAGACACCACCCTCATTCACTTCATCGGCAAAGACAACATCGTATTCCACTGCATCGTCTTCCCGGCCATGCTGAAAGCCCATGGGGAATACAACCTGCCCGTCAACGTGCCTGCCAACCAGTTCCTCAATTTCGAAGGCCGGAAATTCTCAAAATCGCGGGGCTGGGGCATCGAACAACACGAATACCTCGAGGAATTCCGGGACTTCCCCAACAAGGAGGACGCCCTGCGATACGCCCTTATCCGCAACATGCCGGAAAATAAGGACACGGACTTCAAATGGGATGAATTTATCGACTTCCACGACAAGGAACTGGCCGACAACCTGGGCAATTTCGTCAACCGGGTCGTGGTGCTGTCCAACAATTACTTCGGCGGCCAGGCCCCGCAATCCGGCATTTCCCTGAAGGATGCCCTGGCGGAGGTGCGGGCCCTGGCCCAGGCCCTGAGAACGGAGATCGACAGCTTCAACTTCCGCCAGGCCGTTCTCACGCTGATGGAGATTTCCTCCTGGGGCAACACCTACCTGCAGGATGTTTCCCCCTGGAAGTTGCATAAGGAAAACCCGGACGACCCGGCTATCAGGGACTGCATGTACGTCAGCCTGCAGATCGTGGCCCTGCTGAGCCTGCTTTGCGAGCCCTTCATCCCTTTCACGGCGCCGAAGGTGCGCCGCCTGCTCGGGTTACCGCCCATTGAACGGGGTGTACTGCAGGAAGCCTTCGATAAGCTCGAAGCCGGAGAACCATTGCTGCCTGTGGGCCACCCCATCGGAAAGGCGGAACTGCTGTTTGCCAAGATTGTGGACCGCAAGGACGACAGCAGGCTGCAGATCGTCAACCGGCAGCGGGAAAAGCTGCAACAGGTGATGGCCGCCGAACAGCCCGCCGCAGCGGCCGCGCCGGCAAAAGCGGAAATCCAGTACGACGATTTCGCCAGGCTCGACCTGCGCACCGGCGTCATTATCGCCGCCGAAAAGGTGCCCAAAGCCGATAAACTGCTGAAGCTGACCGTAGGCCTTGGCCCCGAGCAGCGCACCATCGTTTCGGGAATAGCCCAGCATTTCGACCCGGAAACCCTGCCCGGACAGCCGGTGGTGGTCGTTGCCAACCTGGCGCCCCGGAAGCTTCGGGGTATCGAATCGCAGGGCATGATCCTGACGGCGGAAAACGAAAAGGGCGAACTGCAATTCGTCAGCGCCCCCAAAGGCTGGGGCAACGGCCTGGAAGTAAAATGACGCCCCTTCATCGAAACTAGGGATATGGAACAGAATATCAACCTGCTCATCAGTGGTAAAAACAGCGGGGCCAGCCTGCCTGAATTCCTGGCGGCCATGGGCTTCGAAGCCAGGCTCCTGGGCGGCCCCAGGCCAATGGCCGAAGCCCTGGAAACCCTCGCCGGAGCGGCCGGCAAAATCCTGCTGATGGGAACTACCCACCACGGGCAGCACCTGCTTCTCGAAGACCGCGACGAATTGCTGGGCGCCGTCCGGGAAAAACGCATCCTGACTTTTACCCGCGCCCGGCATACCGACGCCCTGGCAGTCACCCTCGGCGATGAGTCGGGCATCTCCTGGTACAATTATTACCGCGACGGCAAAATGCAGCGCAGCGTCACTTTTGAAGATGCCGAACCGGACGAAACGGGCAGGCCTATTCCCTTTGAGAAAAACGGCGTAGAACCCCACAAGGTGTTGGCTGCCTACTGCGATAACTGGAAAAACCTTCAGAAACTGGAGTGGGAGGTGTTTACCTGCAGGAATGTTTAGCGCTTGTCTGGAGGCACTCAGCGGGTAGTGAACAAAAAGCCTGCCTTCCTGATTTTACTGAAACACCAAAGCAATGCTCCTGTGAAAAAAGGCAAATATTTTCTCCTGGCAGGCCTGGCCCTGCTGGTAATCAGCATCCTGGCCGGCGCCTTCAGCGAAATGATCATCGAAGATATACTGGGCATCGAACGCGCTTTCGGCGAAGAACCACTGAGCATCAGGCTGGCGCGCTACAGCCTTGCCGGCTTCGTACTCGGGCTGGGGTTGATGTTGTATGGCGGCTGGCTTTGTAGGGATGGAATCCCTTAAGGGATTCCATCCCTACAGCAGCTCGTATATGCCCGCAATCCCCTGCCCGCCGCCGACGCAGGCCGTCACCATCCCGTATTTATTCCCCCGCCGGCGCATCTCGTTGAACAATTGCGTGGAGAGTTTGGCGCCGGTGCAGCCCAGCGGGTGGCCCAGGGCAATGGCGCCGCCGTTGACGTTGGTGATCTCCGGGTTCAGCCCCGCTTCGCGGATGACGGCCAGCGCCTGGGCAGCGAAAGCCTCGTTCAGTTCGATCAGCCCGATGTCGTCGAGCTTCAGCCCGGCCTGCTTCAAAGCTTTGGGGATGGCGGCGCAGGGGCCGATGCCCATGTACAGGGGCTCCACCCCGGCTACCGAGCAGGATGCCAGGCGGGCAATGGGCGCCAGGCCCAGTTGTTTGGCCATCTCTTCGCTTACCACCAGGGCAAAGGCCGCGCCGTCGGAGGTCTGAGAGGAATTGCCGGCCGTGACGATGCCGCCCTTGGCGAAAACTGGGCGCAGCTTGGACAGCCCCTCCAAAGAGGTGTCGCGGCGCACGCCTTCGTCCGTATCCACTACATAAGCGTGTTCTACCCGCTTGTTGTCCTTAACGCTTACTTCAGGCACCATCACCGGAACGATTTCATCGCGGAATTTCCCACTGTCAATAGCCTCGGCGGCTTTGCGGTGGGAATGGAAGGCAAATTCGTCGGAATCCTCCCTGCTGATGTTGTATTTCCTGGCTACCGCTTCGGCAGTAAGGCCCATACTGGCCAGGTAGTTGGGGGTGTCGGCGGCCACCCTGTAGCTGGGCGCCAGCTTGTAGCCCGTCATCGGTATCATGCTCATGTTTTCCACGCCGCCGGCGATAAAGATATGCCCCATGCCGGCGCGGATCTTGGCCACGGCAATGGAAATGGCCTCCAGCCCGGAGGCGCAGTAACGGTTGATGGTAAAGCCCGGCACTTCCTTACCCAGGGCCCGCATGGATATCTGCCGCCCGATCTGCAACCCCTGTTCCCCTTCCGGGTTGGCGCAGCCGACGATGAGGTCGTCCACCAGTTTGGGGTCCAGTCCGGGCGTGTCCTTAAGCAGGTGCTGAATGATATCCACCCCCAGGTCGTCGGAGCGGTAGTTGCGGAATCCGCCTTTGTTGGCTTTCCCAACGGCGGAACGGTAGGCTTTTATGATGTAGGCTTCCATATTGCTTGCAGTTTATATTAAATATTAGTTCCTCAACGGCTTATTCACCTTCAACATGTGCTGTATCCTTTCCAGCGTCTTCTGTTCACCACAGAGACTGAGGAAGGCCTCCCGTTCCAGGTCCAGCAAATATTGTTCGGAAACCTGTTGGGCGCCGGTCAGGTCGCCGCCGCAGAGCACCCAGGCGATCTTGTGTGCGATCCTGATGTCGTGTTCGGAGGCGTAGTTGCCCAGGCGCAACTCGTTGGCGGCGGTGTACAGGGCGGCCAGCCCCTGCCGGCCCAGTACGGTGATGTCCTGCCGGGGAATAGGCTGGGTGTAGCCCTCGGCCAGCTCCAGCACCTTTTTCTTTGCCTCGGCGATGTTGCGGCCCCGGTTCAGCACTATCTGGTCTTTTTTCGGCAGCAGGTAGCCGTAGTTGAAAGCTTCATGCGCGGAGGTGGCCACGCTGGCCAGTGCGATGGCTTTGAACTTTTCGACGAGCGTCGGGATCTGCACATCGCCCTGGAAGAACTGATCGGAGGCGCGCAGCGCAAATTCCTTCGTTCCTGCTCCGCCGGGGATGAGGCCCACGCCCACTTCCACCAGCCCGATGTAGGATTCGGCGGCGCATACGGCTGCGTCGCTGTGCATCAGGAATTCACAGCCGCCGCCGAAGGTATAGCCTTGTGTGGCGATCACCACCGGAATGGCCGAATAGCGTATGCGCATGGAGGTTTGCTGGAACAGTTGTACGGCGAGGTTCAACTCCTCGAATTCCTGCTCGTAGGCCATCATGGCGATGAGCATCAGGTTGGCGCCGACGCTGAAATTGGCCGCGTTGTTGCCGATGACGAGCCCGTTCCATTGCCCGTCTTCGGCGATGCGGATGGATTCCTGAATGCCCCGGAGTATCCCGTCGCCTATCGCATTGTACGGGCTGGTGAATTCCAGGCAGAGCACTCCATCGCCAATGTCGTGGAGCGTAGCTTCGTTGTTCTGATAGACGGGTTTGCGGTCGCGGAAATTATCCAGGATGATGAAGGCCGTGGCGTCGGGTACGGCCTGGTAGCCTCTGGAACCGATGTCGTAGTATTTCAGTACGCCGCCTTCGTGTTTGTAAAAACGGTCAAAACCAGCGGCAGCCATTTCCTTCACCCAAGCGGCCACTGTCAGGCCACTCTCTTCGGCCAGTTGTATGCCTTTCTGAATGCCGATAATGTCCCAGTACTCAAAAGGGCCAAGCTCCCAGGCGTAGCCTGCTTTCATGGCCTCGTCGATGCTGAACAGGCCGTCCGAAATTTCCGGAATGCGGTTGGAAACGTAGGCGAACAGCCCGAGCAGGGATTGGCGGATGAGCTTGCCGCCCTTGTCTTCGGCATCGAAAAGCGCCCGGATGCGCTTGGGCAGCTTGTCGATCTGCCTGGCGGCCCTGAGGCCGGGCGGATCCGCTTTTTCCTGGGGCTCGTACTCCAGCGTTTTCAGGTTGAGGGCGAGGATGATGTTTTTGCCGTGCTCGTCCTTTTCCCCGGTTTTTTTGTAAAAACCCTGCCCGCTTTTGTCGCCCAGGAAGTTGTTGTCGAGCAAAAATTGCAGGTAAGCCGGAATTTCAAAGGCGGCAGTTTGCTCGTCATCCGGGCAGTTTTGCTTCAGGCCTGTGATGACCTTGGCTGCTGTGTCGTGCCCCACCAGGTCGCCCAGCCGGAAAGTGCCCGTTTTGGGCCGGCCTATGGCCGGGCCGGTGAGGCGGTCAACCGTTTCGAGGCGCAACTCCAGCTCGCTGGCCAACTGGTATATCCTGGCCATGGCGTAAACCCCCACCCGGTTGGCGATAAAGGCAGGGGTGTCTTTGCACTTCACCGTTTGCTTGCCGAGGTGCACGTCGCCGTAATGCATCAGAAAATCGATGACATCCGGGCTGGTGTCCGGGGCGGGAATGACCTCCAGCAGGCGCATGTAGCGGGGCGGGTTGAAAAAATGCGTGCCGCAGAAATGCCGCCGGAAGTCCTCACTGCGCCCTTCGGCCATCAGGCGGATGGGAATGCCGGAAGTGTTGGACGTCACCAGCGAACCCTTTTTCCTGAAATGGTCCACTTTTTCAAAGATCTGCTTCTTGATGTCCAGCCGTTCCACCACCACTTCGATAATCCAGTCGCATCCGGCGATTTTTGAGAAATCATCCTCAAAGTTGCCGATGGATATTCGGGCGGCGAAATGCTTATCGTAAAGCGGGGCCGGCTTGGCCTGGAGCGCTTTTTGCAGAGATTCGGCGGCGATGCGGTTGCGCGCCGCGGCCTTGTTTTTTGCCGTTTCCGGCAGATCGGGCGGCAGGATGTCCAGCATTAACACTTCCAGCCCCGCGTTGGCAAAATGGCAGGCAATGCCCGCCCCCATGACCCCGGATCCCAGAACCGCCACTTTTCGGATTCTTCTGCTCATTGATTTCGGATTAGTTTTTTTTGACGAATGGCCTGGCGCCGCCTCGCTTTCCCTCTCCAGGCGGCGGCGATACCTCTTATTTCAATTTAGCGAATTTTCGCTGGCAAGGCAAAAATAGGAATAAGCTGCAAAAGCCAGAATTATTTCACATTGGATTTGTGGTGAAAAAGCCATAATGTTTCCCGTGCAGGCGCGCCCGCTGCCGGCAATGCATTTTCCGGCTTGTAGGAAATGCCGGCAGGCCCTATCTTGCATGCGCTTTTTTCCTTGAAAGCAGAAAACTATGAAGCCTGGAACGACCGGCCTGCTTCCCAAGCTGGCCTTTGGTGTTTACCTGATCGTGCTGCTGCTGACGGCCGATGTGCAGCACACTTTGTTTTTCCGCCCACAGAGCGTGCACCAGTGGCGTCAGGCCGACTGCACGTCCCAGTCGTTGAACTATTACCAAAACGAAGTAAGCTTCTGGACGCCCCAGATGCACACCCGCCAGGGAACCAACGGTTACGCAGCCAGTGAATTCCCCCTGATTTACTATGTGGTTGGAAAGCTTTACGGGCTGTTCGGGTTCCATGAATTCCTGCACCGGGGGCTCAATCTGTTTATCGCCATAGTGAGTTGGTGGCTGCTCTTCCTGCTGTCCGCCCGCCTGATCGGCAACGCCTGGCTGGGGCTGATCCCCGTAGTATTTCTGAGCACGGCGCCTTACCATTTTTTCTACGCCAACAACTTTCTGCCTAACGTACCGGGGCTTTCATTCGCCCTCATGGGCTGGTACGCTTTCATTCGCTACCGGGAGGGGGAAAAGCCGGGCTGGCTCT
This sequence comes from Bacteroidota bacterium, assembly GCA_963169455.1. Lineage (GTDB taxonomy): Bacteria > Bacteroidota > Bacteroidia > Chitinophagales > Saprospiraceae > JACJYE01. Next base: position 19,572 of record CAUJDW010000075.1, read on the forward strand.
ATGCCTTCGGGCTGCTCATGCTCCTGGCCAGCCTGTTCAAGGTCTCTGATGCGATCAGTTTTGTGACAGTGATTTGCCTGGCTGCTCTCAGCCGGCTGAACTGGAAAGGGGCGCCGGAGCGTTTATTGCCGAAGCGGCACTGGCTGCACTTCGCCCTCATCACGGTGCTGGTGGCGGGCCTCACGGCATGGTGGTACCTCTACGCCCGGCATTTCAACGAAGTGCATGGCAACAAACAGAGCCTGCAGGGTATCCTGCCCATCTGGCAGATGTCCGATGAGGACTGGAGGCTGGCCGACTATATGATCCTGGATATCTGGTGGACGCATTACCACCATCCCGTCTGGACTTACCTGCTGGTGTTGCTCGGCCTGTGCTTCGCCCTGCTGTGGCGGAAGCTCGACCCCCTTCTGAAATGGGCTACTCTGTTCGTTTTTCTGGGTGTGCTGGCCTATTCCATGCTGTGGTTCAAGGCATTCCCGATGCACGATTACTATGCGGTCACTCAATTGATCTTCCCGGTTTTTTTGCTGATCACAATGCTGGAATTCCTTTGGCGCTGGCTGCAGGGCAAACACCGCGGCTTTGCCTTCGCGGCGGGCGCAGCGCTCCTGGCCCTGTCGGTGCTGGGCATTGTCCAGAACGCCAAAATACAGGACATACGCCATAATCTGCGGCAATTTCAGAGCCACCTGCCGGAAGGCATGTACGAGCTGGAGCCCTACCTCCGCTCCATTGGCGTGGGCAGGGAGTCCCTCGTCGTCAGTGTGCCCGACGCCAGCCCTAACATCACCTTGTACCTGATGAACAACCCGGGTTTCACCGAAGCTTTTCACGGCCCCGATTTCGATATGGGCTCCCTGCAGTCCAAAGGCGCCGAATACCTGGTGATCCACGACAGCAGCTACCTGCAAAAGGAGCGCTACCTGCCCTACCTCAGCAAACAGGTCGGCCATTATAAAGGCATTCTGGTTTTTGATATAAGGAAGGAGTAAAAAATGCCGAAAGCCGGCATATCGGTACGTCGGCACGTCAAAAGGTTGGCACGTCTGTAGCCTGCTGACAAGAGGCGTGCTGGATTGCGACATGCGGCCTGTTGACGTTCCAAACAATTCCCTTCCCCGCTCCTGCGTTAATAGTGCATTCCTGCAGATGGCCTGAAGAGGCGCGCAGGCGCAGGGTTTTCAGTAGAAAGCGATTTTTAACAAATGTATTTATTTCTTAATTTTACCCCGAAGTATTAAATTTCCTCCGCCCGCTACCTAGGCGCATCCGGGTATTGGATTATCTTTGGGGAGCCTATTGCTCCCGTTTGCTGGCAGGAGGGAAGGTAAAAAAACATCAAAACTAAAAACCACAACATACATGCTGCAACAAACCTTATTGTTGTTTCAGGAAACGGAAGGGCTGGAGCGTACGGTAGGCACCCAAAGCTTCTTCGATATCATCATTCAGAGCGGCACCATGGGTATCCTCATTATTCTGGTGTTGCTGGTCCTTTCCGTTGTCGCCCTGTACATCTTCGTGGAGCGCTACCTGACGATCAAGCGGGCAACCCGCGTAGATGAGAATTTCATCAACAGCATTCGCCTGAACGTTCAATCCGGCAACATTCCGGGCGCCAAGGCCCTTTGCCAGGCTACCGACTCGCCGGTGGCGCGCATGGTGGAGAAAGGCATACAACGCATCGGCAAGCCCCTGCGCGACATCGACGCGGCCATCGAGAACGTGGGCAACCTCGAGGTGTTCAAACTCGAGAAAAACCTCTCCACCCTGGCCAGTATCGCCGGAGCGGCGCCCATGATCGGCTTTTTCGGCACCGTTACGGGTATGATCATGGCCTTCTATCGGATGTCCACCGAGCAGAATGTAACCCCCGACGTTTTGGCGGGGGGCATCTACCAGGCTCTGCTCACCACCGCCTTTGGGCTGTTCATCGGCATCGGGGCCTTTATCGGCTACAACATCCTGGTGGCCAACGTGGAAAAAGTGGTCTTTAAAATGGAGCGCACCACCGTTGAGTTCATGGACCTGCTGCAGGAGCCGACCGCCTGAAGCAGGGTGGTAATGGTTGTTCGTTGAAGGTTGGCTTTTCTTCACAGGCCCGGCCCGAGGCTCTTCAACCCTCAACCGGCAACGGCTCACAGCACAAACCCGGCAATCATGGGATTAAAAAAAAGGAGTAAAGTCAGCGCGGAGTTCAGCATGTCGTCTCTGACCGACATCATCTTCCTGTTGCTGATCTTTTTCATGTTGACTTCGACCCTGGTGCGCATTCAGCCTTTTGAATTGCCCAAATCGGACTCGAAGACAGTTGCGCCCACTTCCACGGTCGTCACCATCGAAAAAGACGGCCGATTCACGGTCAACAGCAAAGAGGTGAGCTCCCGTGACCTGGAACGGGCCCTGCGCCAGGAAGTCCGCGCAGCCGGCAACAGCGAAAATGCAGTTGTCACTATCGTGGCCGAAGTGGGCACGCCCTTTGACGATGTGGTGCGGGTTATGGAAATGGCCAACCGGCTCAAGCTCAACGCCATCATCGCCACCCAACCCAAAACCTGACAGCGATGGGAATCAAAAAACGCAATAAAGTCAGCGCACAGTTCAATATGTCCTCCCTGACGGACATCATTTTCCTGTTGCTCATCTTTTTCATGCTAACCTCCACCCTGGTGGCCCCCAACGCCCTGAACCTCAAGCTGCCGAGCAGCTCCCGGACGAGCATGCCATCGTCCCAGCGGATCGACGACGTCACCATCAGCCAGGGAGGCAATTATTACTTCAACAATAAAAGGCGGGACCTGGAAAGCCTCGAAAGGGAGCTGGAGCGCCTGGCGCGCAGCAGCAGCAAACCCACGATGACGATCTCCCCGGAACGCGGCACGCCCACCGAATACGTGGTCGCCGTGATGGATATCGCCATGCGGCATCACATCAATGCCGTGCTGGCTACGGAAAAGGACTGATGTCCGCCCTGTTAAGAAATTTTTAAAAGCCGGGGCTGGGGAATGCATCGCGCCCTTTTTCCGTTTTATTGTATAGCCTTAAAGGCATTGGCTCCCTAAAAAAAACAAGAGTTATGGCAGACGATACCTTAGTGACCCGTAAAGATGCGGAAAACAAAAAGAAAGGAATGATGGCCAGCGTGGTGTTCCACGTTGCCCTCATCATGCTGGGTATATTGCCGTTGCTGACTTTTCCCGACCCGCCTCCGGGCCAGGCCGGCATCCTGGTCAACCTGGGCCTGCCGGACGAAGGGCAGGGCGATGAGAATGCAGGGCCTTCCGAACCCGTTGCGGAGGAAATGACTGAAGAACCGGTGGAGGAAGAAGAAGTAACGCCCCCGCCGGTGAAAGAGCCCACCAAAACCAAACCGGAGCCCAAACCGGAAAAAGAAGTGATCACCACCGAAGACCCCAACGCGGTTGCCCTGCGCAAGGAGAAAGAGCGCCAGGAAAAGGAGCGCCAGGAACAACTCGATAAGCAACGCCGGGAAGAAGAAGCCCGCAAAAAGGCGGCCGCCGAAGCGGAAGCCGCACGCAAGGCCGAAGAAGCCCGTAAAAAACAGGAAGCTGCAGATTTCGGCAAGAGCCTCGGGCTGGAAGGCCTGGGTAAAGGAAAAGGAGAAACCGGGAAACCCGGCAACCAGGGCGACCCCGGAGGCGACCCCAATGCCGACAGAGTAACAGGCATTTCCACGGGCTCCGGCGTCGTGGAGGGCCTGGGCGGCAGGGGCGTCGCCCGCAGGGATACGCCCAAGGACAATTCCTCGGAAACGGGCACCGTGGTGGTCAGGGTCTGCATCGATAAAAACGGTAACGTGACGGAGGCCAAGTTCAGCCAGAAAGCGGAAAAAGCCTCCTCCACCGTCACCTCCGGGCGCCTGGTCAACCTGGCCGTGGAGAGCGCCAGGAAATGGCGCTTCAGCCCCGGCGAGGTGGACAAACAGTGCGGCTGGATCATCTTCAACTTCAGGGCGCAGTAGGGAAGGGCGAAGCTTTTCCCGTTCCCAAACCGGCTTCCGGGGCGATCGCCCCGGAAGCCGGTTTTATTATGCCCGCCTTAACAGTTGGGTTAAACTTGTGTGAATCCCGCGCCTGCCCCTGTGGCCGCGTTGGCGGGCCTGCGTTTAAAGGGAAACGCACGCTAAAATATGGCCGCCAATCATCGCAACATACCCTTTCAGCGCTGGCGCATCGCCGCCCAGTTTTTCCTTATTCTGCTCTCCTTCCTGCCGTTGTGGCTGATCCGTTGCCCTCAGGAGCCCCGGCCCGAGCCTGTTCCTGTGTACTCCCATATAGAACGGCCGGACAGCACGCCCCATATTCCCGTGCCCTGACTGTCAATCAAATCCCTGCAATTGTTCTGATCCTATCCATCCCGGTATTAGCTTTGCATCCATGACGGAGCGTGAACAATACCAACAAACGCTGGATTATCTATACAGCCAGTTGCCCATGTTCCAGCGCATCGGGCCGGCGGCCTTTAAAAAGGGGCTGGACAATATCCATAGGCTATGCGAAGCGCTGGGGCAACCTCAGGAGCGCTTTCCCACCATCCACATTGCCGGCACGAACGGCAAGGGCTCGACCACCCACATGCTGGGCGCCGCCCTGCAGGCCGCCGGCTATAAGGTTGGGCTGTACACCTCGCCCCACTACCGCGATTTCCGGGAGCGGATCAAGGTCAACGGCCGTTTTGTGAGCCGGAAATTCGTCATCGAATTCGTGCAGGAAAACCAGCAGCTCTTCCGGGAAATCCAGCCTTCGTTTTTCGAGATCACGGTCGCCATGGCGTTCGATCATTTCGCCCGGGAAGGCGTGGATGCCGGAGTCATAGAGGTGGGCCTCGGAGGGCGGCTCGACAGCACGAACATCATTATGCCGCGGCTGAGCGTGATCACAAATATCAGCTTCGACCACATGGACCTACTGGGCGATACCCTGCCGCAAATCGCCTCCGAGAAGGCTGGCATCATCAAACAGGGCGTTCCGGTGGTGGTCGGGGAGACACACCCGGAGACGGCGCCGGTTTTCCTGGAAAAGGCAGGGGGCATGCAGGCGCCCATCATCTTTGCCGACCAGCACTACCGGGCAGAGCGGCGGGCCGTGTCGCCTGCCCATACAACCTATGACGTGTACCGCGACGGCGCCCTTTTTCTGGAAGGCCTGCACCTCAACGCACACGGGCCCTATCAGGGCAGGAACCTCCAGACGGCGCTCCAGTCTCTGGAATGGCTGCCGGAGCCCTGGCAGGTTTCGGAAAGGGCTCTCCGGCAGGGGCTGGAGGCCTTGCGCCGGCTCACCAACCTGATGGGCCGCTGGCAGGTGCTGGGAGAAAAACCCCTGACCCTCTGCGACAGCGCCCACAATGAGGCCGGAATGGAACTGGCCATGGGCGAACTGGCTCAAATGCCTTTTCGCCGCCTGCATATCGTTATGGGAACGGTGAGCGATAAGGACCCCGCCAAACTGCTGCGCCACATGCCCCTGCATGCTGCTTACTACTTCGCCCGCCCCCGCATCCCCAGGGGCCTGGATGCGGCCCGGCTGCAGGAAAAAGCGGCGGAAATGGGCTTGCATGGAAAGGCCTATTCTTCGGTGCGCAACGCCCTGCGCGCCGCCCGCCGCCGCGCCGCGCCCGACGACCTGATCTACGTCGGAGGAAGTATATTCGTCGTGGCGGAGGTGGTGAAGGGGTAAGGGCCCTGGTTCCTCGGTTGCCCCGTACACCTCATTAGAGCGCCCCGGTTTAGGGGGGCGCCTTGCTCAGGCTGCCCTGGAGGAAACCTGTAACCCAGAAACATGAAACTCGGAAAACCTTACTGTTCGCCCTCTGCCGGGTTTTCCGCCGGTTCGTAGATGCGGGAGATCGTTTCTATCATTTGTTCCACGAAGAGGAGCCAAGGAGGTTTTTCGGCCTGGGCGTGGTTCTGGTTGAAAACCAGGGAGGCCAGGCTTTGCAGGCCCATGGGCAGGATGATGCCGTATATGAACAGGCGCTGGACGCCCATGCGGGTATACTGCAGGCGGTGTTCCAGGGCTTCGCGCGTGAATTTCATTTCGTGTTTCAGCTCCGCCTTACGCCGGCGCAAGGCGGCCAGGCTGGTGATATGGTGATTGCTCATTCGAAGAATATTTTGATGATCCGGCTGAGTATGGGGTTGGTGATCAGCACGCGCCGGAAGAGCAGGGCGAAAATGGCCAGGACGGCGTAAATACCCCCGATGATAAGGAAAGCCTTGCCGGCAGAACCCAGCTTCTGGGCGAGGAAAAAGCCGCCGGCCAGCGAGAGGAAGCCCAGCACCATGAGGAACAGAAGAGAGACCACAACGGTGGAAACCGCCGTAGAAATGGCAATGGAAATCCGTTCCACCAGGTCGAGTTTGGCATACTCCACCTGCTGTTCGACGTAGGCTTTGGCGTAGCCGTAGGCTTCGCCTGCGGATTCGAGGATAGTATCTGATGGTTTCATAGGCAGGAAAGGTTTTGGGCCATTGCCCAAGATACCCGTTTTTTTGTTCAGGCGGGCTTACAAATCAGAAAAAGGGCAGACAGGGAAAAAATCCCTTCTGCCCTTTTCCCGGCTCACTTGTTCTAGTTGGCATTGACTTTGGTGTCTTCCAGTTCTTTGGCTTTTTTCTGGATGTTGCGCAGTGCGTACTTCATGCCGGCTTTGAAGTCTTCACTGGCGCTTTCGATGGAAATATCGGCGCGGCTAAACTTTTTTTTTAAGTTTTCGCCTACGTGGGCCAGGTATTCCTTGCCTTCTTCCACGGCATGCGTGATGGATTCGGAGAATGCCTGAGCCTTAACCTTGGCTTCATCGGTGAAGTGGGAGATGCGCTCGCCGGCTTCTTCGCCGAATTTGACCATTTTGTCGTTGGCATCCTTACGGATTGCCCTGCCTTTGTCGCTGTTCAGGAAATAGCCGAGGGCTGCGCCAGCCAACAGGCCTAATCCTAATGCTACTCTTTCTCTGGTCTTGTCTTTCATGGAGGATAATGGTTTTAAGTTTGGAAATTGGATATGTCGTGTAAAGTGTTTTCTTCATAGGCAGGAAGGTTGAAGCTTCTATTTTTTCAACGAAAATAAAGGGGTACAAGTTCGCAACTTGCCGAATTTATCCTCAATCCCATCAATTTTTCACCCGTTTTCCGCGCACCTGATTGCCGGATATTGGGTAAGCTGCCTGTAAGGCAGAGGAAACAGCAATGCTCGTGTGCTTATTGTTGTGGTTTACAGGTGCACAAAGCCGCCAAACGAGCCTGCCCATGGCCGGGCCCTGTGAGCCGGGCAGGCTTGGAGAGGGGGAGGCGAGGTGAGCCACTGGTAAACCGAGGTGCTCCAAGGGGGTGCGCGGTGTTTAGGCTTTTGAGGCGGCTTGTTACGAAGTGGGAAGGCGGAAATCGGAAGTCGGAAGGGTTACCCGAACGCGAGCGAAGCGAAATCCCGTGCCGGCTGTCAGATCAAGTCTTGGCGGAAATCGGAAGTCGGAAGGGTTACCCGAACGCGAGCGGAGCGAGTGGGCGGGCGGAGGTTGAGCGAAGCGAAATCCCGTGCCGGCTGTCAGATCAAGTCTTGGCTGTTACACCAGGTTTTTCCCACCTCCGATTTCCCATCCCGGCCTCCTAACAGTCGGTACGGGGCTCCCTTCGGCCGCTTCCGATTTCCCACTGTGACAAACAAGGGCGAAGGCTCGCCCGCGCTGTGCTCAGCCGGGTAAAACATGAATTCCCTGAGGCTTTGCCCCTGCACCAGTTCAGTCCTTGTATCGTTTTTTCTTAAAATAATTGCCAATGCGGTACCGGCTTTCATCGTAATCCTCCAGGAATTTTTGGCTGTTCCGGTAGAGGTTGCTGCTGAGCAATTCGCTGAAAGGTTTGAGCGGAGTGATGTGTTCGAAGATCACTTTCACCACAGCGGCCGCCGGCAGGGCGAGGATCAGCCCGGAGATTCCCCACATCAGGCCTCCCAGGAAAAGAGACAGGATAGCGGCCATGGGGTTGATGCTGACGCTGTTGCCCACCACTTTGGGCGTGATGAAGTTGCCTTCGAGCGACTGTACGGAAGAATAGAGCAGCACGACCGCGGCCGGCTGCCAGAAGGAACCGGTGGTGGCCAGGGCGTACACGAAAGGCAGGATGCCGCCCAGGGTGGTGCCGATGTAGGGGATGATAGCCAGGCAGGCAGCCAGGGAGCCCCAGAATGCCGCGTATTTGATGCCGATCAGCCAGAGGCCCAGGCTGTTGAGCAGGGCGAGGATAAAAATGACCAGCAGCATCCCGTACAGGTATTCCTGAACCAGCATTTTGACCTGCCGGAGGATGAAGTTGGCCTCCTCCCTGTTTTCCGGTTGGATCTGCGCCAGCATGAAATACTTGAAGCTGGTGCGGTAGAGCATCAGGAAAAAGGTGAACAGGGCCGTCAGGATGATGCTGCCGAGCAGGTAGGTGGAAGAGCTGAGGCTCTCACCCACGAAGCGCAGCGGCATATCCATGAAGGTTGTCAGGTTTTTGCCCAGCCATTCTTCCAGGCTTTCGGCCTCGATGCTCAGGATGTGCTGCGCCCAGCTGAAGGCCTGCTCCACGCCCTGCTGCAGTTTTGCCCCTATAGCGGGCAACTCCGCCAGGACGGTAGAGAACTGATAGGAAAAAAAGGCAATGGCCATGGCTACCGGAACGAGGGCGACGGCCATGGAGAGCAGGATGGCCAGCGGCCGGTAGGGCATGAAGCGCTCGATACGCCGGCAGATCGGCAGCAGCAGAAAGGAGAACAGGCCAGAAAAGGCCAGGGGCGCCAGCAGGCTTTTTCCAACAATAACCAGGTACCCCCCCGCCACCAGGATGATCATCAGATAGGCGATGCGCTGCAGGTTGATGGAGAGGTTTTCCATGGCTCAGAAGATGGAAGCGTCCTTCCGCCGGCGGTCGATCTCCTCCACAATGATCCGTTCGATCTGGTGGGCCTGCTTGACGGATTTGTACCTGCGGTTGACCAGAATGGTCCCAACGGCAAAGGCGATTATCGAAACGGGCGCCAGGCTCAGGGTAAGGTAGATGCCCGCTTTGAAATCAAAGGCTTGAAAAAGGAAGTTCAGGGCGATCCACAAGGTGGTTGTGCCGCCTGTCAGGAAGAGGATGCGCCGGTAGTAGGAAAGTTTTTCCATTTTCTGCTCCAGTTGCCGGAGGAGCTGGTGCAGTTCCTTGGTAGGGTAGCAATGGGCGCCGAAAGACAGGATCATCCGGAAGTCGTCATTGGCTTCCCGCTCGATTCTCTCCAACTGGCGGTTGAGGAAAAAATCTTTCATTCGGGCACTTGGCTTTGATAAATTTTGTTGCTTTTCTTCTCGGCAAACAAATTTAAGGATTTCGGTATTCAAAAACCCGACTGGAACAGGCTCTTAACACCTTCTTAAGGAATCGGGGCGAAAGTGGGTTACTTTTTCCGCCGTTCCAGTCCCTTTCAAGGACTTTTCCGAACATACAACCACAAATTTTATGTACCTGTTCATACCTGCTGTATTCCTGATCGGATACGCCCTTATCGCCCTGGAGCACCCCCTGCGGCTCGACAAGTCGGCATCGGCCATTCTGGCCGGGGTGTTGTGCTGGGCGCTGCTGGCCCTCGACTCCGGCTTTTTTCTGCCTGGCGCCGCCGCCGGCGAATCCACTACCCATGTTGTGGAACACAGCCTGCTGGAGCACCTGGCGGATATTTCCAGCATCCTGTTTTTCCTGCTCAGCGCCATGACCATCGTGGAGCTGATCGACGCCCACTCCGGCTTCAGCATCATCACGGACAAGGTAAAATCGACCAGCAAGGTGAGCCTGTTGTGGGGGATGAGCTTCCTGACCTTTTTCCTTTCCGCCATTCTGGACAACCTGACCACGGCCATCGTCATGTCGGCGCTGTTGCGCAAGCTCGTGAAGGACAAAGAAGACCTCTGGTTTTTCGCCAGCATGATCGTCGTGGCCGCCAACGCCGGCGGCGCCTGGTCGCCCATCGGCGACGTGACGACCATCATGCTGTGGATCGGAGGCCAGGTGACCACCGTGAACATCATCCGGGAGGTGTTTCTGCCCAGCGTCGCCAACCTGATCGTTCCGCTGGGGGTGGCATCCCTGTACTTCAGGGGCCAGGTGCAGCGCCCCGAAGCAGAGGCTGAAACGGCCAACGGCAACGGCAACAGCCATCCGGTTACGGTATTCGAGCAACGGCTGATCCTTTTCCTGGGAGTTGGCGCCCTGCTGTTTGTGCCGGTTTTCAAAAACTACACCCATCTGCCGCCCTTTATGGGCATCCTGTTCGGGCTGGGCATCCTGTGGGTGGTGACGGAATTCCTGCACGGCGGCAAGATCCACCGCAGTGAGCAGAAGGTGGTGGCTGTACTGCGCCGCATCGACGTGCCCAGTGTGCTCTTTTTCCTGGGCATCCTGCTGGCCGTTGCGGCTTTACAGACGGGCGGCTACCTCTCGCAACTGGCTACGGCCATGGACCGGGCCTTCGGCAACGTTTACATCATCAACATCCTCATCGGGTTGCTTTCTGCTGTGGTGGACAACGTGCCGCTGGTTGCGGGCGCCATGGGGATGTACCCATTGTCCACTTTCCCCCCTGACCACGACTTCTGGGAGTTGCTGGCCTATTGCGCCGGAACGGGAGGCAGCATACTCATCATCGGCTCGGCGGCCGGCGTGGCCACCATGGGCATTCTGAAGATCGATTTCCTCTGGTACCTCAAACGCATGAGCCTGCTGGCGCTGCTGGGTTATTTTGCCGGGGTGGGGGTGTATTACCTGGTCAATGTGGTGCTGTAGGCTGATCGGGTTGATCTCCGTTCAGTTTTTCCAGCCTTTGTTCCGCCAGGTCCAGGATCATGATCTTTTGCCAGATCTTGGCCGAAAGGCTGTGGGCGAGGCCTTCCACGTCATCGACGGCGCTGAGCACCACCGGGTCATTGAGGTACTGGGCGTGCAGGGCGGCCAGCTTGCTGGTGATGGAAAGCAGTTCCGAGCAGTAGTCGAGATAGCGGGCCAGCTCGAATGCCGTCAGCAACCGCTCGGGGGAGGAAGCTGTAGGCGCCGAGACGGTGAGCACGTAGTTCGGATCTTTGGCCAGCTGGTGCATGTCCACCACGTGGGCGATGCTGCGCAGGCGGTGCAGGGCTTTCAGGGCGGCGCGCCTTTTGATGCGCACTTCGATGGTGCTCAGGAAATACAGGGCGATGGACAGGAAGATGATCTCGTTGATGGCTGATTCGATGCCCTGGAGCAGGTCGGAGACGCTGCTGGCCTGCGGCCCGGCCTGCAGGGTAAGCAGCCCGGCCAGGACGAAAATGCCCAGCACGGCCAGCCCTGCAAGGATGGCCAGCGCCCGGATGGGCCAGAGGGGGCGGGGCAGCCAGTGGCAGAGCCTCTCCACGCGCGCGGCAACGTCCTGCAGCCCCGCGCTCACCTGGCTCAGGCCCGAGCCGGGGAAGCGCTCGCTGATGCGGTGCGTCAACCGTTCCAGCGTGCCCCGGATGCGGCTGGCGTTGAGCTCGCTGTACTGGCTTTCCGGTTCCGGTTTGAAGAAGAGGATGGAAAACATAAGCCTTTTTGTAAAAGTGCCGGTATGAAGGTAGGGATTTTTGAACAAACAGGAGGAAAGAGAAAATTTCAAAAAACTCTTCCGGGAATATTGATTTTCCTTATGGGTTTGCCTACCTTTGCAATCGCTTCTGAAAAAAGGGGCAAAACGCCTTTCAAAAGCGGGGGCGAATCATTAAATTTCGGGGTGTAGCGCAGCCCGGTTAGCGCGCGTCGTTCGGGACGACGAGGTCGGAGGTTCGAATCCTCTCACCCCGACAAAACGCAATTGCAAAAGCTTTATTTTCAGCAACTTCTGCAATGTGTTTTTTGTCACAGGTTGTTTGGTAGGCTGTTTTGTCTTAAAAACAACGTTTTTACGAGTCTATAGGTAAAATTGCCGCCCTAGCTCAGTTGGTAGAGCAACGCATTCGTAATGCGTGGGTCGGGAGTTCGAGTCTCCTGGGCGGCTCTTGGTTTATAATCAAAAAATTTACAGAAACGCCCTGAATGCAAGCATTCAGGGCGTTTCTGTTTATGTGTTGTCTTTTGATTATGTCACTTTTTTGGTACCTATTTAGGAGGGCCACCTGCCCGTATTCATTCCAGGCGTCAGGGGGTGGCTGATCGGTAGCCCATCAGGGTGAGCCACCCCCTGACTGGGCATAGCCGCTGTTTCGCTTCCTTGCTCAGTCAGGGGGTGGCTC
>CAUJDW010000076.1 GCA_963169455.1 Bacteroidota bacterium
GAGGCCGCACAAGGGCAAGATTCCGGCAATGAAGCATTTAAGGTTCGACCTCTCCGAGGTCGTCTCACGCTTTAAATTATTCATCTACAAACGGTTGACCTCTCCGAGGTCATTTCCATAATTCGGGATGACTCATGTTTCAGGGAGCGCTTATTCCCGCACCACTTTCCCGCCGCCGCTTTCGTGGATATCGATGTTGGCGGGGTTGCCCTTGTAATAAACGCGGCTGCCGCCGGAGACGTCTGCGCTGAGGCTTTCTTCAACGGCAAGCCAGGCTTTGCTGCCGCCGGAGGCTTCCACATCTGCGGTTTGAACCTGGCAATCGTAGGCCCTCAGGCGGGAGCTGCCGCTCAGTTCGGCAAAGAGTTTGCCCGCCGAGCCGCCGAGTTCAAACTCCGATGCGCCGGACATGTCGACACTGGCCTGTTCCATCTGGCCGCTGAAGGTGGCTTTGGCGGCGCCGGAAAGCTCCACTTCGATGAAGGGCGTTTCGTCAAAAGGCAGCACCGTGGCTTTGGCGGCGCCGGAGAAGGAAAAACCCGTCAGTTCCGGCATCTCGATCTCTATTTCAACGAGGTTCCGGTTTTTGTACCACTTCCGGTAGCGGATGTCCAGTTCATCCCCTTCCACCTCCACAACCAGGTCGTCGAGGTCATCGGAACAGCCCTCGGCCCGTACGCTGAAGCTGTTGCCCTGGCGGAGGGTGATCCTGAAATTTTCACCCGCATCCACCTGAGTAAAGCCGGAGACGTCGAAGGTGCGCACTTCCGGCGCAGGGCATTCCCTGTCGGAGTCGCAGGAACTGAGTGTGGTTGTGGCAAGCAGCAGCAGGGCCATCAGGTTCAGGGCGTTTTTCAATTGAGTTTTCATGATGTAGATTGTTTTGTTTTTTGGGAAAGATGCGCCGCCCCCCCCAGCACCCCTACCTGCCCGGCCACGCTTGTCGATGAATGGCATTCTTTTTCCGACGAAGCCCCCTTATTCTCCCCCCGTATTGCGTATCTTTCGCACCGAAAAACGAAGGAGATGGCCACACGGCAAAATCCACAACCCAACCGCGCACAACGCAGGCAGGCGGCCCGGCAAGGGCGGCGCAGGCTGGCCTGGCTGATGGCAGCCCTCGCTGTAGTTGTCCTGGCGGGTTTAATACTCATTGCCATGCCCAAAGCACCCAAAGCGCCGGCAGGCCCTACTTTCACCAAACAGGGCGAACTGCAGTTCCTGGATGGAAATTCCGGCGCGCTTCTCAAAGCGATCGACATCGAAGTCAAGCAGGACGATTACGGCCGGCAGCAGGGCATGATGTGGCGCAGGTCGATGGAAGACAACCAGGGCATGCTCTTCATCATGGAGCGCGCCGAACCCCAGTCCTTCTGGATGCTGAACACCTTCATCTCGCTGGATATCATTTTCGTGGATGAAAGCTTCCAAATTCTCAACATTCGCGAAAAAGTCCCGCCCGAAACGCTCGACCCCCAGCCTTCCACCGGCAATGCCCTATACGTGGTGGAAGTGGCAGGTGGTTTCTGCCAGAAGTACGGAGTGAAAGCAGGCGACAAGATCAGCTTCGAACTGAGCCGGTGAGCAGGGCTCCCTCCGGAAAAAATCTCACCCCACCTGCGGGCCGGCAGCCTGCCGCCGGTGTTATATCTTCTGACAATGATCCATTCCTTCACAAACTAAATCGCCTTAGCCATGAAAAAAACACTTTTGGGAACCCTCATCCTTCTGCTGGCCCTGGCCGTTAGCTGCAAGCAGGCAAAACCCGCAGAAGAGGCTACAGAAGAAGCAACCACCGAACAGGCCGCCCCGGCAGAAGAAGCCCGGCCAAGCCCCGCGCGCCAGGCCCAGGGGACTATCGGCGAAGCCGCCATCACCATCAATTACAGCAGCCCGTCGGTGCGCGGCCGCACTATCTGGGGTGATCTGGTGCCCTATGGCAAAGTATGGCGCACAGGCGCCAACGAGGCCACCACTTTCGAAGTGTCCAAAGATGTGATGATCGAAGGTAAAAAACTCGCCGCCGGCAAATATGGCTTGTTCACCATCCCGTCGGAAGGAAAGTGGGCCGTTATTTTCAATACCGTTCCTGACCAATGGGGCGCCAACGATTACGACGAATCCAAAGACGCCCTGCGCGTCGAGGTAAGCCCGCAAACGCTTGCCGAACCCGTGGAAGCCATGGAATTCGCCATCGAAGCAGATCAGGTTGTCCTCCGCTGGGAAAAACTGGCCGTGCCGTTTAAGGTTGCCGGTTAAAAGGGAGGAATATCCTACTTAAAAGAAGAGCCCGGTTTTTGGCGCGCCAAAAACCGGGCTCTTCTTTTAGGGATATAAAACAGGGGTGGATCAATACCCCTCGCCGCCTGCTTTGCCTGCGCCGGCGGGCGGGTCCATTTCCACATCATCCGGCTGGGCGACGCGGAACTCGACCCTGCGGTTCATATAGCTGCTGCCGCTGGGCACCAGCAGTTCGGTTTCACCTTTCCACTGAAGGACGAAGCGCCCGCGGCCGATGCCCTGGTTGTTCACCAGGTGTTCGATAACGGCATTGGCGCGCTTATAGGAAAGCGAGTTGTTGTGCTCCTCCGTAGAGGTCGCATCGGCAAAGCCGGTGACGACCAGGCGGATATTCGGATTGCCTTTCATCATGCGCCCGATGCTGGCCAGGGTGCCGTAATCGGAGTATTTGATCGCATGGCTGTCGGTGCCGAAGTGGATCATGGGCAGGAACCATTCGGTCACCGGGCCGCCTGCGGCGCCGCTCTGGTCGCGGAGCTGGTAGTTCTGCAATTCTTCGGCGATGATCTCGCGGACGCGGTCTTCGCTGACGCCACCCTGGGGGTTGATGGGGTTGACCACCACGCCTTCTTCATTGACGCGCTCGCCGGGGCGGGGCGGGAAGTAGGGTTCGCGGTCTTTGTAGTCCGGCACGCCGTCGCGGTCGCTGTCCAGGGTGCGGCCTTTGGTGTCGACCGGCACATCGGGCGGCGTATTGGGCTCCTGGTCGATGGCGTCGATAACGCCGTCGTTGTCGTTATCTTCCAGGGCCAGGGTCTGTTGCTCCTTCATCTGGGAGAGGTCGTTCATCACCGATTCCAGCGGGTTCACCCAGTAGAGCGGTTCGGAGCGGGAGCCGGTGCTGCCGATGTTGAAATTGAGTTTGATGCCGGTGAAGTGCATGACGTCCCGGAAAAGAGAGCGTTCCGATGAGCCGCCCCTTTGCAGGTTGAATCCGTCGACCAGGTCGGCTTTGCTGCTGAACAGCACCATGGTCTGGTGTTCCAGGCCGACATTGAAGCGGGGGCTGATGCGGAAATCGACACCGACGCCGCCGCCGAAGTGCGGGGCAAACTCATAGCCGGGGTCTGAAAACGGGCGGTTGGGGTCCTCGCGGCGCATCGTTTTATAATAACTGCCGCCGGCGCCGATCATGGCGTACAGGTTGACCTTGCGCACCGACTGGTTCCAGCGCAGGCTGTTTGCGGAAATGACGCCGAAGGCGGTGCCCGTCATCATGGTTGTTTCGAATTCGCGGTAGTTGGTGGCCTCCACAGCGCCTTCTTCACCCGAAGCCTTGGCGTACATGCCGTCGAGGCGGATCGAGAACACGTAGTCCAGCGATTTGCGGATGTGCAGCCCGGCGGCATAACCGGGCTTTTGGTTCACATCACCCGAAATAAAAAAATGGCCGCCCTGAAGGCCGATTTCGAACATGTCCTTGGGGGTAGCGAATCCGCTGTTCTGTTTTTGGGCATGAAGGCTACCTGCCAGGCCCAGAGAGAAGGCTACAACCAGCATTAGGGTAGTTCGCTTCGTCATAGTCATAGGGATTAAGTTGTGATTAATCTTGTTATTCAAACAGAGAAGGTTTGACGGCAACATGCCGCCAAACCTCCCAATTTTCCTTTATTGCCCCAAAAGGCAACAAAAACAGTATTGAGGTTTTTGTTTCGTATACTCAAATCGGTAATAGATAGCAGCCTTTCCGGCTCGATGGAGCATTCTTTCCGAAGCCCACATCGTGTTTATACTAAATTCGCGTCGAAGTGTTGCAAATTTACCGCGATTTTTTTCACAGAACAAGAAAACAGCCGCCTAAGTGGCCGGTGCGCCAGTTTTTTCGGAATGAAGGTTGGAAGGCCGGGAGGTTGGCAATCCGACAGTTTTTTACCCGAAAAAGCCGTCGGGGGCCTTCGCAAAAGGCAAAAGCGCCCGATGGCGGCGGGCCATTGCTCTCCCCGGGGCTTTCCGGAGCACCCTCACTGCCCTGCTGACGTACTGAACACCTTTCCCATCAACTTCCCCAGGGCGATATCCAGCGCTGCGGCGGAAATGCGGGTATGCGAGGGGTGGAACTGATGCGTTTGCTCCAGTGCGCTGCGGATGGTGGCCGACACATCAGTGAAGATGGCCTCATCGGTCATTTCGGCCCCGGGTTCCATGAAGTAGGCGAAGACGCGGGCCATGCCGCAGTTGGCGATAAAATCCGGAATGAGGCTGATCTGCTGGTCGGCGTACTCGGCGGTGGGCCCGAAGAACACCCCATCGTCGACAAAGGGCACGTTGGCGCCGCAGGCGATCACTTCCAGCCCGCCGGCCAGCATGTCGTCCACCTGCCGGCGGGTAACCAGCTTGGAGGCGGCGCCGGGGATGAAGATATCGGCGCCCAGTTTCCATATCCGCTCATTCATCTCTGCGAAGGGGATCAGGCCATCCACTGCCAGCCGGTTGCCGTCTTTGGTGACGAAGAGGTGTTTGGTTTCTTCCATGTCGAATCCCTGCTCGCTGATCACGCCGCCCTCCCGGTCGATGATGCCCAGCACGCGCGCGCCGGCCAGGGTGAGGTAACTGGCGGCCGCGGAGGCGACATTGCCCCAGCCCTGAATGATGGCCGTTTTGCCCTCCAGGCCCGCGCCGTGGTAAATATCGTAATAATGCCGAACCGACTCCGCCACGCCGAAGCCGGTTATGAGGTCGGCAACGGCGTACTTGTGGTTGTCGGGCACGAAGCGGGGGTCTTCTACGATCTTGGCGCAGCCGTAGCGCAACTGCCCGATGACCTTCACCTTCTCGCCGCTGGTGGAATTGAGGTGCCCGTTGACGATGCCCTCCTGGGGATGCCAAAGGCCCAGGGCTTCCGTTATGGGGATGACATCTTTCAACTCATCGACGTTGAGGTCGCCGCCGGTGCCGTAATAATTTTTCAGGAGGGGGTAAGCCGCTTTATACCAGCGGCGCAGCACCTCATTGCGGCGGGGGTCCTTGGGGTCAAAATTGATGCCGGATTTCGCGCCGCCGATGTCGGGGCCACAGACGGAAAATTTGACCTCCATGACCTTGGCCAGGGAGATGACTTCTTCCCTGGTCAGGCCTTCCCGCATGCGCGTGCCGCCGCCGGCCGCTCCGTTGCGCAGGGAATTGATGACGATCCAGCCCTCCGCTTCCGTTTCCGTATCGCGCCACTCAAAAACGATTTCCGGGCGTTTGTCTTTATAGCGCTGCAGTAACTCTCTCATGTATTTGGTAATATTTGGTTATCGCCCCGCAAAGGTAAAATTAAGTTGCCATACTCCTATCCCCGCAGCCTCGCCAGCTGCACATAGGCCAGCGCGGCCAGGGCCATAGCCGCAGCCCAGTAAAAAGTGAGTGGAAAATTGGCGGCATTGCTGGCGTACAGCCAGGCAGAGCCCAGGGCGCCGCATCCGATCCCGGCTTCCAGCGCGATGTAAGCCGTGGCCAATGCCCGCCCGCGGTGCTCATCCGGGCTGCGGTCGATCACCCAGGCGAAAGCCGCCGGGCCGACGATGCCGGTTGAAAAGCCGAGAAAGCCGGAAGCCGCCAGCAGCATGGCCGGCGTGCCGGCCTCCCCCATAAAAACCAGCGACAAGGCCGAAAGCAGCAGCCCCACCTTCAGCACCGGCGCCCGCCCGAAGCGGTCGGACAAACGGCCGGCCACCAGCCGGGAGAGCACCGAAAAGGCCGTAAAGCTGGTGAAAAAGAAGCCCTTGTTGGCCATGCCGAGGTGGGCGCTCTGATCCGGAACGATTGTCAGCAGGGCGCCGAAACTCAGATAGGACAAGGCGATGACCACCCCCGGGGCCAATGCCCGGGGCTCGATGATGTCGGCGCGGGAAATGGACACCGATTGCAGCCCCAGGCGCTGCCTGCTTTTCAGGGTCTCGTCCAAACCCAACAGGATCGCGATGGAAAACAGGGCCAGCCCGGAGGAAGCGTAGAACATCACATCCAGCGAATACGCATTGGCCAGCCAACTGCCCAGGGGCGGAGAAATGGAAGAGCCTATGTTCATGCTCACACCCAGGATGCCCATGGCCTCGCCCCGCCGGTAATAGGGTGCGATATCGGCGGCATAGGCGGAGGAAGCCGTCGGCTTGAAGCCGGTCGAAAAACCGTGCAGGAGCCGAAGCAGGAGAAAACCCGCCACCGAACTGAGCAAAGGGTAAAGCAGGCTGCACACTACACACACCAGCGTCCCGAAGATCATGACAGGCATGCGCCCCACCGTATCCGAGAGCTTGCCGCTGAATGGGCGCGACAAGCCCGCCGTGAGGGTGAACAAGCCAATGATCAAGCCTTTGTACTCCTCCCCTCCCAAACTGCTGAGATAGGCCGGCAATTCGGGGATGATCATGTTGAAGCTGCCGGCAAAGAGCACATGGCTCAGGCAGAGCAGCAGGAACTGAGGCGTGTACAGGGGGGCGTCGCGGTTTGGCATGCGCAAAAATGATAAATTCCCGCCTTGCCAAGTAGTCAAATTCAGGATTGTTCGTGTGCGCCTGCGACGCGATGCGGCAAAGCCGGCAAGCCTCCGGCGCCGCAGCTTTGGAATCTGCAGGAAAACCGTTCGTTAGGGCAAGGCCTCTCTCGAACGATTGTAAATATTTGTATCGGGTTTAAGTGCTTAATGCCTTACATTTGCTTTCAAAGCAAAACCCGACATGTTCCAGAACTGGCTCCACCCGCTTGAACAACCCGAAGAGAACCTGAAGGCCTACCAGCTGGGGCGCAATATCGGCCTGTACACCGGGGAACTGCCGAGCCTGAAGGAGGCCCGCCTCGCCATTATTGGCATCGGAGACCGGGATGCCGACGCCATCCGCGAGGAGTTGTACCAGCTCAGCTTCCCCTTCAAAGGCCTGGAAGCCGCCGACCTGGGCAACGTCCGCAAACAGGATATTTCCTTTATCATTCCCATTATCCGCGAACTGCTGGACGGGCAGGTCTTCCCCATCATCATCGGCAACCATCCGCAGCAGGCGCTGGCTCAGTACAAGGCATTCCAGGTGCTTCAAAAACTGGTCAGCCTGGCCGTGGTGGACGAGCGCATCCGGTACAGCCTGGAAAACGAAGACAAACAGGCCGGTTTCCTCCGGGAAATCCTGGACAGCAAGCATGCCAGCCTCTTCCACCTCAGCTTTATCGGCTGCCAGGCCCATTACACCGAACCCGGCATTTTCGAATACCTCGACAAACGCCACTTCGACTACGTGCGCCTGGGCAGCGCAAAGGCCAACATGCCCGAACTGGAGCCCATCATCCGGGACGCCGACCTGCTGAGCCTCAATATCTCCGCACTGAAACACTCGGAAGCGCCTGGCCAGGAAATGCCCGGCCCTTCGGGCTTCAGCGTTGAAGAGGCCTGCCAGATCGCCCGCTATGCCGGCATGAGCGACAAGCTGAAATCCTTCGGCATCTATGGTTATCAACAAGCCCTCGACCACAAAGCCCAGGGCGCCAAAGCCGCCGCCCTGATCGCCTGGTATTTCATCGACGGCTTCTTCAACCGGAAAGGCGATTTCCCCGTTTCTACTGACGGGCTGGTGGAATACATCGTCGATTTCAAAAAACTGGATTACCAGCTCACCTTCTGGCGCAGCGAAAGAAGCGGCCGCTGGTGGATGCAGGTGCCGCTCAAAACCCGCGCCAAATACCAGCGCCACTACCTGGTGCCCTGTTCCTACAACGACTATAAAATGGCCTGCCAGGATGAACTTCCGGAAAGGCTGGTCAAAGCGCTGGCCAGGTTTGCCTGAAGGGGGCTATATTGTTATAGTGTTATATTGCTGCCCTGTCCTTGCAAGCCAGGCTGCCATTATCGCCAACCGGGCGAGCTGTATTGCGGTAGTGTTATATTGCTGCCCTGTCCTTGCAAGCCAGGCTGTCATTATCGCCAACCGGGCGGAGCTGTATTGCGGTAGTGTTATATTGCTGCCCTGTCCTTGCAAAACAGGCTGTCATTATCGCCAACCGGGCGAGCTGTATTGCGGTAGTGTTATATTGCTGCCCTCAGACGGAATGCGGGAATGCCTGTACAAACACAAACCAATTAAACATGTCAATCGTAACCGAATTCAACGACTACCGGGCCCGGATGAACGAGAAAATCCTGGCGGAAGACAATAAAGTTTTAAAACGGTTTTTCAATCTCGACACCAATGCGTATACTGACGGGGCGCTTTCGGCCAGGACCAAGGAGCTGCTGGGGCTGGTAGCCTCCATGGTGCTGCGCTGCGACGACTGCATCCGCTATCATCTGGGCACATGCTACGAGTTGGGCGTGACGCGGGCCGAAGTGTTCGAAGTGTTCGCCATCGCCAACCTGGTCGGCGGCTCCATCTGCATCCCCCACACGCGGCGGGCGGTGGAGTACTGGGAAGCGCTGGAAGAGGGTGGGAATGGTTGAAACCCAAAAGAGAATCCATGGCAAGAAATAACTACCTCCAGCAGCTTAATGAGGTGCAGCGCCAGGCCGTGACGGCCACCGACGGGCCTGTGCTGGTCGTGGCCGGGCCCGGCTCGGGGAAAACCCGGGTGCTCACCTACCGCATCGCCCACCTCATCGAACAAGGTGTGGCGCCCTGGGAGATACTGGCGCTCACCTTCACCAACAAGGCAGCCCGGGAGATGAAGGAGCGCATCGAAAAGGTAGTGGGCGAAGCGGCCAATAAAGTGTGGGCGGGCACTTTCCACTCCATCTTCGCCCGCATCCTGCGCGTGGAAGCCGAAAAAATCGGCTATCCGCCCAACTTCACCATCTACGATACGGAGGATTCCAAGAGCGTGCTCAACGCCATCATCAGGGAGATGAACCTGGACAAAAACACCTACAACGTCAATACCGTCCGCTCGCGCATCTCCTCGGCCAAAAGCAACCTCATCACCCCCAGGCTTTATGAAAAGGATGAAGAACTCCGCCAGCAGGATCAGCTGGCCAAACGCCCTTACACCTACGCCATTTACCAGAAGTACGCCGCCCGCTGCAAACGCTCGGGCGCCATGGATTTCGACGACCTCCTCTACCGGCTGTACGAGCTGTTCCAGACAAACCCCGACAAGGTGCTGGACAAGTACCGGAACAAGTTCAAATACATGCTCGTCGATGAGTTTCAGGACACCAACCACCTGCAGTACTCCATCGTCCGGAAGTTCGTCAATTACGAAGGCAGCCCGCGCAACATCTGCGTAGTGGGCGACGACGCCCAGAGCATCTACGCCTTCCGCGGGGCAACCATCCAGAACATCCTGGACTTCGAAGACGATTTCAAGCCCCACGGCATCAGGATATTCAAACTGGAACAGAACTACCGCTCCACCGAACACATCGTCAAGGCCGCCAATGAGGTGATCACTTACAACAACCGCCAGATTCAAAAAACCATCTGGTCGGACAAGGGCGAGGGCCACCGCATCCGCATCATCAAGGCGCTGACCGACGGGGAGGAAGGCAAGCGGGTGGCCGACACCATCCTGGAGCAGAAAAACCGCTACCACCTCAGCAACGGAGATATCGCCATCCTGTACCGCACCAATGCGCAGTCGCGCGTTTTTGAAGAATACCTGCGGCGGTACAACATCTCCTACCGGGTGTTTGGAGGCCTGTCCTTCTACCAGCGCAAGGAAGTCAAAGACCTGATCGCCTACCTGCGCCTGGCCGTCAACCCCCACGATGACGAAGCCCTGCGCCGGGTGATCAACTACCCCAGGCGGGGTATCGGCGACTCCACCCTGGACAAGGTGGCGGAGCTGGCCGACAAGCTGGAAAAGCCCTTGTGGGAATGCCTGGGCAACGTTCAGGTGAACACCAGGGCGCAGAACGCCATCAGCGACTTCATCGGCATGGTCAAATCCTTCAACCGGCGCGCCGGCGCGGATCATGCCTACGAACTGGCCGCCTACATCGCCAAGCGTTCCGGCATGCTGGACGAGCTGAAAAACGACACGACCGTTGAAGGCATCGGGCGCCTCGAAAACGTCAACGCCCTGCTCGACGGCATCAAGGCCTTCGTGGAGGAACACACCGTGATCGACACGGAAACCGTGCCCGACAAGTCGCTGGCCAGCTACCTGCAGAACATCGCCCTGCTGACCGACCTGGACGAAAACGAAAACGGCGGCGAACACATCACGCTCATGTCGGTGCACTCGGCCAAGGGGCTGGAGTTCAAATCCGTTTTTGTGGTGGGGCTGGAAGAAAAACTGTTCCCCTCCTTCATGGCGATGGAATCGCCCGAGGGGCTGGATGAGGAGCGCCGGCTTTTCTACGTGGCCATTACCCGGGCCGAACAGTTCCTGACCCTGTCGTACGCCGTGAGCCGTTACCGGTTCGGGCAGACGCGCTACGAGGAGCCCAGCCGCTTCCTGGAAGAGATACCCGCGCAACACGTGGAAAGCACTGCCCACGTCCGCTCCCGCTCCGCTTTCATGGATGAGATCGAGCCCTCCCCCGGCAGCGCCAGCGCCAGCGTGATGGGCAACTTCAAACGCCAGGGCCAGCGCCCCGCCGTCCATATCGACCCCAAAGGCTTCAAAGCCGCTCCTGCCGACCAGATACAGGCGGGTATGAAGGTGCTGCACCTCAAATTCGGCGAAGGGAAAGTGCTCAGCATCGACGGCGCCGCAGCCAACCGCGTGGCCACCATCTTTTTCCCCCAATCCGACGAGCCGCAACAGCGGCGGATCATGCTGAAGTTTGCAAAGCTGCAGATATTGTAACCCCCTACCTGCATATCACCGGCAGCACCCCGTCGTACCAGTCCACCAGCGATATTTCGCGGGCGAGGGAGAGGTCGGCGCAGGCTTCGGCGAAGCGCTGGAGGTCGAGGTAGGCCTGGCCGCGCATGAGCAGCAGGGCGGCGTCGTTGGGGAAGAGGCTTATGGCCTGCGACATTTTCTCCAGCCCGGCTTCCTTGTTCCCCTCGTTGTACACTTTTGCCCCTTCTTCGGCCAGTGCGGAAGCCTTCTCGTAGTCCTGTACGCGTTGCCGGCAGCCGGCAGCCTGGGGGATGAAAGGCAGGCGGAGGTCGTAAGCCGAGGCCACAGGGCGGCCTTCGTAGGTGGCTACTTCCCACTTGCCATAGGTGGATGTAGCTGCGTCGATGGCTTCATACCAGAAATCAAAACCCAGGTTGTTGTAGTCGATGAGGTCAAGGATGCGGGCCTCCCCATTGGGGCGCACCAGCACCTGTATGTCGATGCGGCCAATATAACAGCTATCTTCCCAAGCCCCGGGGTATTCCAGCTTCCCGTTGAGGTAGGCCTCCAGCGCTTCGTCCCCGCCTTTGAACTGGAGCGGCTTTTCAAACTCGGTGTACACCGTATCGCGGCCGATGATGGTATAGGGCGGCAGTTCCTCCAGTTTGAACTTTACCGGCAGGTTGAAGCGGGTGCGGACGGGCTTGCCTTCCCTGCGGCCAGGCACCCATTTGACGCCCAGTTGGTTCAGCCCTTCCAGCACCCTGAGCACCTCCACCCCACAGCCGCCGCCGATATCGCGCAAAACCTGCAGGTTGCTTATTCCGCCATCCTTTTCCACCACAAACCCTGCGACGACGGTGCCTTCATTCCCGTTTTGCCTGGCCTCCAGGGGGTAGGTGATATTCTGGTACATATAAGCCAGCAGGGCCTGCTGAGCGCACTGGTTCCTGGCCTCGATCGTCGTGTCCAGCTTCTCGCAGGCCGGGAAACGGGGCATTTCTTCCACTACCTGGTAAATGGTAGTGTCGCCATCCGCCACCGGCGCATCCTGCGCAAAGGCGAGGCCGGAGCTTATGGTAAATAAAAAGATCAGTATGGTAGCTCTCATGTTCTCTATTTTCAGCATTGAATACTTTTTTGGCTAGAGCGGAGTTGGCTGCATACGGCTCACTCCCCCATCCAGGCTTTCAGTTGCCCGATGAGTTTCTTCTGGTCCGCCTCGCTCATGTTTTTGATGCGGGCCGAACCGTGGTTCTGGCCGGGCATGATGTACCAGTGCGCGTCCACCTTGCCGGAGGGAGGGACGCCGGTTGCCGTCCAGGTATCCGTGCCGCCGTAGATGTAAATGAAGCGGTTGCCCTGGCTTGCCAGCCAGTCGTACACCTTGCGCACCAGGCCCGGTTCGAAAGTCATGGGCGCTTTGCCGGGCATAAACACGGCGCTGGGTTCGGCCGGCAGTACTTTGATAAGGCCTTTGAAATCATCCGTTTCGTAACCGTAGTACCCCATCTGGGTGCCGGCCTGCCAGTAATGGGAAGCATAGCCGTTCATGGTATCGTCATTGAAGAAGGAAAGCCCCACGACCTCCACGAAATGTTCCAGGAGTTTTTCCAGATCGTCCTTTTTGGCCTCGGGTATGGTTTTGCAGTCGAAGCCCATCTGCCAGAAGGAGAAGGGATATTCCAGGATGCCGAATTCGAAAGCCTGTTCGAAGTCGAGGTAGGTGAAGGACTCTTTGGCGCCTTTGGCGTACCAGCGCAACAGGGGCAGGGCTTTGTCGCGTTCCTTCAGCAGGCGCAGCTGCACCTGGCGGATGGCGTTGCGGCAGGCGTCGGAGCCCACGGTGTCGAGGAAGGCGTAAATGCGTTTATCCTTGAGTTCCAGGTTGAGCGGAGCGACGTAGGGGACGGAGGCCGCCACATCGTCCGGGTAAAAATAGCGGTAGAAAATCGTCGTCTGGCCGCCCTTGCTGATGCCGGTGCTCACCCATGCCTTCGGGTAGAGCTGCCCCAGGAGTTCGCGCACATGGTGCAGGTCTGCCGTGGCCTGTTCCAGGTTGAGGTAGGCGTAATCCGCTTTTTCCGGCACGGAGGCCCCGAAATAGCGGTGTTCGACGGCCACCTGGTTGGCGCCGAGGTATTGCGTCAGTTCGTAAAGGCGGTTCGAGGGGCGGTTGTAGCCTTCGGTGGCCATGACCATGGGCGCATCGAAGCTCCGGTGTGACAGGAAGGCGCGCTGATAGAAATAACCCCTGGCGGGGTCTTTGTGGTCGACAGGCTGCCGGATGCTCAGCTCATAAGCGGACTCGAAGCCTTCGGGAGCGTCGATCTTTTTAAAGGCAAGCCCGGGCAGGTCGAAAAGCGCCTGCTCGAGCGCGGAGGGCTGGGCAAGCAGCCAGGCCGGAAGCAGAAAAGCGCAGGCCAGTTGTATCCATTTCATTTCAGTCTGGTTTATTTCGTTTTCTAAATGATCTCACTTTGCTTTTTCCGCCACCCGTTCCACTTCCTTCCAGACGCGCCACACATTTTTGTAGCAGACTTTGGCAATGTCCTCCTCCGAGTATCCGCGCAGGAGCAGTTCGTAGAGCAGGTTCGGATATTGGGAAACATCCTTCAGCCCCGTGGGCAGGGAATCCCCCACCCCATCAAAATCCGAACCCAGCCCGACATGATCGATGCCGGCCAGTTTCACGACGTGATCGATGTGATCGGCCACCAGTTTGACGTCAGCGAAGAGGGTGGGGTTGTCCTTTCTGAACTGCTCGATAATGGGGGCTGCATCGGAAGACCTGTAACTCAGGCCTTCTTTAGCCAGGAGCGCGTTCAGTTCTTCCCGTTTGCGGTCATTGTTGGCGCTCATTTCCCCATCGAGGAAGTCCGTGCCGAAGTTGATCTGAATAACCCCGCCGTTCTCCGCCATACGGCGGATCATTTCATCGTTCATATTGCGTTCAAAGCCGGGTGTGTACTTGCGGCAGGAGGAATGAGAGGCGATGCAGGGCGCTTTGGTGAGTTCCATCACCTGCCAGAAGGTGCTGTCGGAAACGTGCGAAATATCAATCATCATGCCCACCCGGTTCATTTCGCGCACCACCTCCCGGCCGAACGGGCTCAGCCCGTTCCAGGTGCGAGTGGTGTCGTAGGAAGAATCGCAGATGTGGTTGTCCCTGCCATGGGTGAGCGTGATATAACGGATGCCGCGGCCATGGAAATACCGGACATTCCTCAGGTCGCCTTCGATGGGCGCGCCATTCTCCATGCCCATGGGCAGGGATATGAGCCCTTTGGCGAAGTTGGCCTCTATTTCCGCCGGCGAGCGGCCGGGAGCGAACTTGCCGGGATGGGCCTGAATAATACCATGCACCATATCGATGAGCGAATCGGCCAGCAGTTTGGCGCGGCCGTCCTGATAAGAGGAGGGAATGAAAATGGACATAAAGGGGGCGTCGAGCCCGCCCTTTTTGGCGCGCACATAGTCGAAATCCCCTTTTTCCGTTTCTATGGGAATGCCTATATATTCGCGTTCCAGCCGGAAGTTCTGCACCCTTAGGCGATAGGGCAGGTCCACATGGCCATCGGTGATGATGTATTTGTGGGCCAGCTTTTCAGCCTTTTTCCGCAGGCTGTCGCCGGAAGGCTGGGCAGAGGCGGCGCCCAGGCCAAAGCAGCAGGTAAAAAAGAGCAGGAATGCCAATCCGGACAAGTTGTTCATCCTTATCACATTTTGATCGGCAGTAAAATTAAGGAATCCGGGCGAAGTATTGGTAAATTACTGTTGGCCATAACGGCAACCGGCCGCATGGCGGCCACGCCCCTCCCTTTCCGGAAAAAGCTGTTGCAATTCCTTGTCCAAAAATTCGCCCCCCTTTATCTGCAATCCTGGCAAAAAGGCTTAATTTTCCATTAATTCCGGAAAACCGAAAAAAAATCCCCCCCTTTCCAGAGGCCCAGCAGACAATAACGCGTCAGAACTACTACAGCTAACAAAAAATACCCAGATGATGAGACTGGCCTTTCTTTCAGCTCTTTTCCTTGTTGTCCCTACCCTGCTTCGGGCGCAGGCCCCGGCCCGCCCTGCTTACTGCGACGAACTGCCTGTCACGTATGAAAAGGCGGCGTCCACCAGCACCCCCCTGCCCAGGTTCGCCACCGATCCGGTAACCGAATACAAAGTGCAGGTCGCCATCCTCAGGCATACCCATCCCCGGGATTTTCCATTCCACAAAAAGCTGGTGGCCCGCTGGCGCCCCTGCGAACAGGTATGGGTAGTGGAGTCCAGGGACACCTTCCGCAACCGGGCTGATGCGGAACAGTTAAAGCAGGAGCTGATCAGGCTTGGGTATAAGGGCGCATACCTCATCGAGCTGGTGGGCTATGAATAAGCCTGGCCCCCGGCGGGCATTCCGGGGGCCAGGAAAGCGGGCCGCATTTACGTCCGGCCCTCCGGCATATCTATGCGCCGCTTGGAGCGGTTGCGGAGGTTCCAGGAGAGGGAGATGTAAAACATTCTGGTTTCCAGCCCCTGATATGGCCGCACCTCCACGCCATTGATGCGCTCGGTATAGTCCTGGTCGAGGAAATCCAGCATATAATATCTGAATTTCAGGTTGACTCCCCCCGGGAACTGTATTCCCCCGAAGAGAGAAGGGTTAATGATATTGGTCCGATCGCTGAACCATTCCCCGAACTTGTCTTCCTTGTCGCCGTCGATAAATAGTTTTTCCTTGTAGTGGAACATCAATTCGGCTTCACCGCCGGCATAGACAAACGTGCGCCGTTTGAAGTTGCCGATTTTGAATGCCAGGGGGACCCCCAGTGAATAAGACCGCCGTTTGATTTTCACATCCCCGGCGCCCGGCGTCAGAATGCCCAGGTGCTCTGCGATCAGTACGCCGTCGTCTTTGGTGATCATACCGATATTCCGCATGCCGAAACCGGTGAACATGCCGAAGCTGTTGGTAAAATCGAAGTGCCAGTACTCGCCGAGATGGAAAAAAGCCGAAAACCGCAGGTTGGAGCCTATGCTCGCGTTGCCGCTGCTGACATCGGCAAAGGAAAAGATCAGTTCGCCGCCGGAGGTGGAATAAACGTCCACTTCCCGGGGGGGCGCCGGAGCGGGGTAGGGTTCGCCTTCCTGGCTGTGCAATGCCAGGGAAGCCAATAAGAACAGGGGTAAAAGGTTTAGTTTGTATGACATGATAATGCAGGTTGGTTTCCGAAATATTGGAAGCCCAAAATACAGATTGAACAATAAGGATACAAGCCCCTTAAAATTATGCTAACAATTGGTAGGTGAGCAGGCTGCCCAGGTAAGCAAGCCCGCTCATGAAGGCGAACTGAACCAGAGGCCACTTCCAGCTCTTCGTCTCGCGGCGCACGACGGCCAGGGTGCTCATGCATTGCATGGCAAACACGTAGAAGATCAGCAGAGACAAGGAAACCGCCAGGCTGTACACCGGCCTGCCGGTGAGGGGATCCCGTTCCTGGGCCATGCGGTCGCGAACCGAATACTCATCGTCTGCGCTCCCGATGCTGTAAATAGTGGCCATGGTGCCAACGAATACTTCGCGGGCCGCAAAAGAGGTAACCAGCGCTATGCCGATCTTCCAGTCAAAACCCAGGGGACGGATGGCCGGCTCTATAAACTTGCCGATATGCCCGGCGAAGGAAGCTTCGATACTGCGTGCCGCGATGAGGTTTTCGGTGGCCACCTCATCCAGTTGCTGCTCCTGCGCCTGTTGCCGGGCCTGTTGCCGGGCTTCGGCCATTCCGGCCGGGGGGCCGTAGCTGGCCAACACCCACAATACGATGGAAATGGCCATGATGATGCGCCCGGCTTCCCAGATGAAGGAGCGCACTTTTTCCCAGACGGTGAGCAGGACATTGCGCATCACCGGAGGGCGGTATTCCGGCAGTTCCAGCATGAGGTAGCTGCTTTCCCGCGTTTTCAGTATCCATTTGAATACGAGGGCGGACAGCAATGCCGCCGCGATGCCCAGCAGGTACAGCCCCATAAAAGCCAGGCCCTGTATATTGAAAAAACCGGCTACGGTTTTCGGCGGCACGACAAAGCCGATGAGCACGGTATATACCGGAATGCGGGCCGAGCAACTGATCAGCGGAGTCACCAGGATAGTGATGAGGCGCTCCCGCCAGTTCCCGATGGTGCGGGTGCTCATAATGGCGGGAATAGCGCAGGCGCCGCCGGAAATGAGCGCCACAATACTGCGGCCGTTCAGGCCGAAAAACTGCATCAGGCGGTCAAACATATAGGCCGCACGGGCCATATATCCTACCTCCTCCAGCAAGGAGATCAGGAAAAAAAGTATGGCGATCTGGGGAATAAAAACCAGGATGCCGCCAAGGCCCGCCAGGACGCCGTCGGTGAGCAGAGCGGAAAACCAGCCGGCGGGCAGATTGTCCTGCACCAGGCTGCCGGCAAAGGAGAAAAAAACTTCGATCAGGTCCATCGGATAAGCGGCCCAGGAATAGATAGCCTGAAAAACGGCCAACATGAGGGCCAGGAATATCAGCGGCCCGGCGAAGGGGTGGGTCAACAGGGCATCCAGCTTTTCGGTGGCGGGCGGCCCCTCCTTCCGGGCGCTGCGAATGGCCTGCTTCACCATGGGCGTAAACTTGTCGTAACGCTGCATGGTCTCATCAACCTGCGAACGAAGAGAGGTGAAATGGTGGCGCTCCACCGCTTCTCCGATACTTTTGCGCTGGGCTTCCGACAGAAAAGGCAGCCAGGAGTGATGGTGGGCGATGACCAGCGCCTGGTAATAACCTGTGCCGGGCACTATCTGCTGAACTGCTTCCGCAACCGGCTGTTCCGTGGCGCCGGGCTTGTAAAACAGCGGCGGCCTTTTCCCGGCATCCAGCCCCTCGCGAAGCAGCTGGAGCTCCCGCTTCAGCGTTTCCATGCCAAAACCGGTGCGCCCGCTGAGTTTGACGACCGGCACCTCCAACTCCCGCGAAAGGGCGAAGGGGTCGGCCTGCACCCCCTCCTTATCCGCCACATCAGCCATGTTGAGGGCCAGGATTACCGGTATGCCAAGGTCGCGCAGCTGTGTGAGCAGCAGGAGGTGTTTTTCCAGCCTGGTGACATCAGCAATGTAAACCGCTGCATCCGGATAATTCTCATCGGAAGGGTTAGACAAGGACTGGACGACGATCCGCTCGTCGAGGGAGGTGGGATACAAACTATAAGTGCCGGGGAAATCGACGATCCGGACTTCCGTCTCGTCCGGCAAGGTGGTTTTGCCGAGCTTCTTGTCGACGGTGACGCCGGGGAAATTGCCCACCTTTTGCCGAAGCCCGGTGAGCTGATTAAAAACCGAGGATTTCCCGCAGTTGGGGTTTCCCAAGAGGGCGACGGTAAAGGGGCGCGTCATTTGCCGGGGGCCATCATTCATCATTGCAACACGATGCTTGCAGCTTCTTCTTCGCGCAAGGCCAGGTAAAAGTTGTCCACCTTGACATACCAACCGCCGCCAAACGGAGCTTTGCGAACCACGACGACCTCGCTGCCGGGCAATACCCCCATCGCCATCAGTTTGCTGCCTGCCTGTTCACTGGAATAGTGGGAGACGACGCCTGCCGCCCCCCGCTTCGCCTTCGACAATTGTTTTCCTCCTGCGGTTAATACTACCACTGCGCTTATTTTGATTTAATCTAAATATTCACGCAAAGTTAACACCAAAATAGGCCGCGACAGGTATAAAACAGGTGACAAAAATCAGTTCGCGGCAAATTTTACCTAACGGAGGCGAAGCAGTACCTAATCTTAGGTAGGATGGTGTGAATGGCTGCGCTAATTCTGGCTGCCCGGCCTGCCGGGGCCATGCAATGGGCTGCCGCTTTTCCCGGGCTTCCAAGCGGCCGCCACAACTTCAGCAGCCTCACGCGAGGCGTGAACCTCCCGGGGCCTGCGCACGAAATGGCAGGCATTATGAGGATTGACAAAAACCTGATAAACGACGAAAGAGCCGCCTTTTTCAACTATTTCTGCACGGGCCAGCGCATTGGCAGGCAACAGCGCATTCCAGGACTTAGGGAGAACACCCTGCCGTTCCGTCTCGAAATCCATTTCCACGAACCGGTCGATCAGGGCATAATAGCCAACACCTCTGTGCATACTGACAGCATTTAATACTATGGGGAATCTTTACACTATATTTCCAACACCAATAAGGCATTCAGGGTTGCAATCCCGCAATCAATATGCCAGCAGCCTGCCGATTGCCGCCGAAACCTTTTCGATGGACGGGATCATCGTTTTTTCCAGTATTTCATTCAGGGGGATGGCCGGCAGGTTCTCCGAGCCGATGGTGCGGACCGGAGCATCCAGGTATTCGAAGCAGTGCTCCTGGATGCGGGCCGCCACGCTCTGGGCGAAGGTGTTGTTTACGGGTTCTTCCGTAACGACCAGCACCCGCCCGTGCCGGCGGGCAGCCTCGTAGATGGCTTCCTCATCCAGCGGATACAGGGTTCTCAGGTCGATGGCCTCCACCCGGCCAGGGTAATCCTTCGCTGCATTCAGAGCCCAGTGCACACCCATTCCGTAAGTGACTACCGCCAGCGACTCTCCCTGTTCGACAGCTTCCGGCGCTGCTTCCAGCACAATGCGGGCCTTCCCGAAGGGGATTACATAGTCTTCATCCGGCAACACCGTGCGAGCGGCTTCGGTACCCGGCACTTTGGACCAATACAGGCCTTTATGCTCGAAAATGACCACCGGGTTGGGGTCGTAATAGGCCGCCTTGAGCAGCCCTTTCAGGTCGGCGCCGGTGCTCGGATAGGCAATTTTAATGCCCCGGATATTGGCGACAACGGATTCCACACTGGAAGAGTGATAAGGGCCGCCGCTGCCATAAGCCCCGATGGGAACCCGGATCACGCAGCTCACCGGCCATTTGCCGTTGGACAGGTAACAGGAACGGCTCACTTCCGTAAACAGCTGGTTAAGCCCCGGCCAGATGTAGTCGGCGAATTGCACCTCGACGATGGGCTTCAGGCCCACAGCGGACATGCCCACCGTACTGCCGATAATAAATGCCTCCTGTATAGCCGTATTGAACACCCGCGCCTTGCCAAACTTCTGGGCCAGTGTAGCTGCTTCCCGGAACACACCCCCCAGGCGCCCCCCTACATCCTGGCCGTAGAGCAGGCATTCCTTATGTTTGCGCATCAGTTCCTCCACGGCGAACAGGGCGGAATCCACCATGACGTGTTCTTCTCCGCCCTCCGGTTCGCGCCGGCCCTTTTCTTCCGTAACAGGCGTGGGGGCAAAATCGTGGGTGAAGAGGTCTTCGGGCCTGGGGTTTTCAGCCTCCCTGGCGGCGTTGAAATCCGCCTCCACCAACTGCCGCACCTCTTCCTCCATGGCCAGCAGTTCTTCCTCGCTGGCCACTTCGTCTTCCAGCAACTGGTTCCGGAAGATGGGATAAGGGTCGCGAAGCTGGTGTTTCTCCAAATCGTCCCGGTACCACTCTTTGCGTACGCCGGAAGTGTGGTGGTTGAGCAGCGGCACCGGCGCATGCACCAGGAAGGGCCTTCTTTCTTCGCGCACGATCCGGATCACTTCCTGCATGGTGAGGAAACATTCAAAGAAATCGCTGCCATCGATGCTGCGGGCTTCCAGGCCGTGGAAGCCCCTGGTGAATTCCGCGGCGTCCTGGGCGCGGGTTTCGGCCGCATTGGCGGAAATATCCCAGCCATTGTCCTGCACCACGTAAATGATGGGCAACTGCTTCAGGGCCGCCATCTGGAAAGCCTCGGAAACCTCGCCCTCCGTAACGGAGGCATCTCCCAATGAGCAAACGACGACCGGTTTTTCAGCGGAGCCGTTTTCTGCCAACCCCATTTTTTCCTTGTACTGAATGCCCATCGCCAGGCCGGTGGCGGGAATGGCCTGCATGCCGGTGGCGGAGGATTGATGGGGAATCTTGGGTTTGTCCGGATCGCGAAGGCTGGGGTGGGAATAGTAGGTGCGCCCCCCGGAGAAAGGATCATCCCTTTTGGCCATCAGCTGCAGCATCAGCTCATAAGGCCGCATGCCGATGCCCAGCAGCATGGAGTCATCGCGATAATATGGGGAAAGATAGTCCTGGGGCTTGAGCTGCATGGCCACCGCCAGCTGAATGGCCTCATGGCCGCGGGAAGTGGCGTGAACGTATTTGGCGGCGAACTTGAAATTCTGCTCGTAGGTTTCCGCCATGGACTTGGCTGTAGCCATAAGGCGGAAAGCTTTCAGCAGGGCCTTCCTGGAAATTTTTGGTTTGATTTGGATCATGGTTAGGTTAAAGCTTAAAAAAGCAAACAGTATTACTCTACTATCAAAACGTCAGAAAAACGGGCTGAGTTTCTCTTCCGCGCTGCCGGCATCGGGTTTTTGCCCATCTTTTTTTACCCTTTCGACGACCCTGGCGGATAGCCCTTTATGGCCTGCCCTCTTTATCCCTCTTCGGGTTCCTGCGGCAGGTGCAACAAGTTGCGTACATAGCGCTCGTTGTTGAAAGGCTCCTCGTTCTTCATCACCTGAAAAATCTCCACGGCCACGCATTGGGCGATCAGCAGCCTGGCGTCCTCTTCGGAATATCCCTCCCCTTTCAGGCGCTCCAGGGCCTGCGCTGTCTCCGGCGGTTTATTGGCGCTCAGCTGGTTGTTGACCACGGCCAGGAATTGCTGTTTGAGGATATCTTTGGGGTTCATTCCGCCTTCTGTTTGAATTGTTTAATGGCATTAAGGGTGAAATCCGACAAGACCAGCCTGCCGCTGATGGCGGCGCGGGCTTCCAGCAGGCTGTCCCAGTGTTCCGTCCCTTCCCAGAAAGCCGCTTTCAGCTGGCGCATCGCTTCGGGGCTGAAGCCGGCCAGTTTTTCCGCCAGGTGAGGCAGGTAGCTGTCCATCTGCTCAGGGGTGTCGAAAACCTCATTAAAAAGGCCTTTTTCCTGGGCCCAGTGCGCCGTTTTCCACTCCGTAGCGTTGATAGCCAGTTGAGTCATGGCCGATTTGCCCATCTTCCGTTCCACGGCGGGCCCTACGACGAAGGGGCCGATGCCGATAGCCAGTTCGCTGAGCTTGATGCTGGCCCATTTGGTAGCGATGCAGTAATCGGTAGCGGCGCACAGCCCTACGCCGCCTCCAACCGCTTTGCCCTGCACCCGCCCGATGATCAGCTTCGGGCATTTCCGCATGGCGTTGATCACGTTGGCGAAACCCATGAAAAAGCGCTTGCCGCTATCGAAATCTTTGATGGAAGCCAGCTCGTCGAAACTGGCCCCGGCGCAGAAGGTGCGCTCGCCGGCGCTTCGGAGTATGGCCACTCTGACCGAATCGTCATCTCCTGCAACCCGGATGGCGGCCGCCAGTTGTGACAACAGTGTTGAAGGCAGGGCATTCTGGGCGGGATGAAAAAAGGTGATAACCGCGATACCCCGGTTGATTTCTATATCTACGGAACCGGATAGGGCCTTCTCCTGCATGGGCTTTTGCATTGATTAAAAACGGAACACCCGCTACGAATGAATGTTCGTTTGCAAATATAGGAAATTCTCCGCTTTCGGGCTTTACACCGGCCCTTTTATCCTTCCTGTTCCCGCATTTTCACCATCGTCAGGATTGTCCCAATGGCCACGGTCTCTCCCGTCTGGCAATACACATCCACCAGCCATTTGACGATCCCTTTGCGCACCGCTTCATCCTCCCGTTTTTCCTGGGCTATTTTCTCCTTTACCGTCAGGCGCACGCCGATGGTCATGCCTGCATAAACGGGTTTGGTGAAGCGGAACTCTTCGATGCCGTAGTTGAGCAGTACCGGCCCTTTGCGGGGCTCCACGAACAGCCCCGCAGCTTTGGAGAGGATATAGTACCCGTGGGCCACCCTTTGTTCGAAAATGGTGCCTTCCAGCGAAGTGGCGTCAACATGGGCGTAGAAGTGGTCGCCGCTGATGTTGGCAAAATTGACGATATCCGCTTCGGTGACCGTATGCCTGGCGGTCGTAAAGGTTTCGCTGACTACCAGGTCTTCGAAATATTTTCGGAAGGGGTGTACTTCGTCTTCCTTGTACCGCCCCCCCACCTGATAAACCTGGGTAATGGCCGATATCATGCTCGGATGGCCCTGGATGGCCGTCCGCTGCAGGTAGTGTTTTACCCCGCGAATGCCGCCCAGTTCCTCGCCGCCTCCGGCGCGGCCCGGGCCGCCGTGCACCAGCAGGGGCATTGGAGAACCGTGGCCGGTGCTCTCTTTGGCGCTCTCCTCGTTGAGGATGAGGATGCGGCCGTGGAAAGGCGCCGAGCCCATCACGTAGTTGCGCGCGATGCGCTCGTTGGCCGTAGCGATGGTGCTCACCAGCGACCCCTTACCCATGTTGGCCAGTTCGATGGCCTCATCCAGGTTTTTGTAGGGCAGGATGGTGCTCACCGGCCCGAAGGCCTCGATGTTGTGCGTAGCCTTTTTATTGAAAGGGTCGTCATTCAGGAAGACGATGGGCGGAAAGAAAGCGCCCTTTTCCTTATCGGCGCCAACCACTTCAAAGTCGTCCAGGCTTCCGTAAACGGCCTGTGTTTCCCGCGCCAGTTCCTGTACGCGCAGGCGGACCTCCTCCACCTGGCTTTTGCTGACCAGGGCGCCCATGCGCACACCCTCCACCTGCGGGTCGCCGATAGTGGTTTGCCGGAGTTCTTTGGCCAGGGCGATCTGCACATCCTCCACAAATTCCGCCGGCACGATGATGCGGCGGATGGCCGTGCATTTCTGGCCGCATTTGGTGGTCATCTCCCGCCGCACCTCCCTGATGAAAAGGTTGAATGTGGCGGTGCCGGGTTCGCCGTCTTCGCCGAGGATGGCGGCATTGAGGCTGTCGGCCTCCATGTTGAAGGGCGCCGCATTTTCGATGACTTTCGGATGCGCCCTGAGCATGCGGCCTGTAGCTGCCGAGCCGGTGAACGTGACCACATCCTGGGATGTCACCGAATCCAGGATGCCGATACCCGTGCCGCAGACGAGCTGCAGGGCTCCCTCGGGCAGGATGCCGGAGTCGATTATATCCCGCACCATGGCTTCGGTGAGGAAAGAGGTCAGTTCCGAAGGCTTGACGATGGCGGGCATGCCCGCCAGCAGGTTGGCCGACAGCTTTTCCAGCATGCCCCAGATGGGAAAGTTGAATGCATTGATGTGGATGGCTACGCCATGTTTAGGCGCCATGATGTGGTGCCCGATGAAAGTACCCTCCTTCGACAAGCTGGCCGCCTCCCCGTCCAGGTAAAAGGTTTTGTCGCCGAGTTGCCGGCGCAGGCTGGCGTAGGCAAACAAAGTGCCGATCCCCCCCTCAATATCGACCCAGCTATCGGCCTTCGTGGCCCCGGTCCGGTAGCTGAAGGGGTAGTATTTCTTCCGGATACCGTGCAGGTGCAGGGCCAGTTTCTTGAGCATCAGGCCGCGCTCCCGGAAGGTCATCTTCCGCAACCTCGGGCCGCCGACCGAACGGGCGTAGTCCATCATGGCGTCGTAGTGGAGCCCTTCGCTTCCGCAGGTGGCTATCAGCGCTCCGGTAATGGCGTCGTACTGCGGCAGCCCGCCGCCTTCGTGGGGCGCCCACTCTCCGAGGGCGTAATTGTGCAATTTATTGGACATGGGCGTAAATGGTTTAATTTGGTTGACAAGGGGCAAAAGTACGGGAAATGGGGTGCATTAGCAAAGAGGTGGATGCGGGGCTGTTTTTGTGATGTACTATTTGCTTCGGGCGCAGGGCTTCGAAGCCAGCCTTCGGGAAATTGTTATTTGGCCGTATGGTTATATTGTCAGCTTAACGGCTGTTTGAAAAACTTCACCAAAAAACTATATTTGAAAAAAAGTACTCCATGTCCTTTTCCGACGATATCCGCGGCCTGATCGGCAGGGGCCGCACCCGCGAGGCGCTGGAACAATTAGCCCAATGGGTGGAAGGCAAAGACAGCACCCTGGCCAATGACATCATCCTGCTCCAGAGCCAGTGGAACCAGAACGAGCGCAGCGAACGCATGGGGCTGCTCTCCTCCCAGGAGATCAGCATGTACCGCGCCCGCATCAACAGCGGCCTGCTCTCCCTGCTGGAAGATGTGGAAAAACTGGAGCGGAAAAACCCGGCAAGCGCTCCTGCCGCCTCCGCCTATACACCAGAAGAGATCAAAGGGCTGGAGGAACAACGCGACCTGCTCATCCGCAAACTCAACTTTCTGAAAAAAGAGCGGGATCTGGCGGTCGCCGCCGACGCCAAATTCACCCTGGATGAACAGATCGGGGAACTGGAGCGAAAGATACAGGAAATCAAAGATAAACTGAGCGGGGCCGCCAGTTCGCCGGCGCGCACCGGCTCTTCTCCCGGACAGCCGGGCTCGGCCTTCCCAAAGGTCAAAATATTTATCTCCTACGCCCATGAAGACCGGGAGTGGGTAAACAAACTGGACAAACACCTGGCGGTGCTCAAGCGCCGGTATGTGGAAAGCTGGACGGATTCGGAAATCCTGCCGGGCGATTCCTGGAATGAGGAAATCCGGCGCAAACTCAATGAGGCAGATATTATCCTCCTGATGGTCAGCCCGGATTTTCTGAATTCGGAATTTATTTACAAAGAGGAACTCCCTGTAGCCTGGAGCCGCCATCAGGCTGGAAATGCCTTGGTTATCCCCATCATCCTGCGGCCCAGCAGCTGGGAACTGGAGGAATACGCCAGCCTGCAGGCCCTGCCCCGCAGCGCCCGGCCTGTTGCCCAATGGCCCAACGAAGATGAAGCCTTTGTGGATGTGGTGAATGGCGTGCGAAAGGTGATCGAAGCCAGGCTTGGGAAAAAATAATGTGTAAAAACCCCGGCCAAAAAACACCTTCGGATTTTCCGAAAAATTGCCCGCGAAAAGGCCCCACCAGGCACTCTGCACCCTGTCTTCTACCATCTACCCCGGGCGCCCTGCACCCATTGCTTTTCCGAACGAGTTAAAATTATTGCCCGATCCGCGGCGTTTATGCAGGGAAACAAAAACCAATTCCCATGGTAAAGACTCCCTCACGCTTTCTGCTCGCCGGGCTGCTGGCTGCCGGCATTTTCTTCAGCATTCCCAACATTGCTTTTGCCCAGCGCCCGGATGGCGTTGGCATTGGCATCCAACTCGGGCGCCCCAGCGGCTTGTCGCTCAACCTGCCCACCAACGGGCGGGCATCCATCGACCTGCTGGCAGCCTGGGACCTCGACGACTTTTTCTTCCTCAACGGCCACGCCTTGTTCCAGCAATCCATAGGCAGCGACCCGCAGCTGGGGCTGTTCTACGGCCCGGGCGCTTTCATCGGCGTACGGGACCGCGGCCGCTGGGAGTTCAGCGATGAAGTTTACGCAGGCATCAGCGGCACGATTGGCCTGAACTATTTTATCGACCGATTTGAAATATACCTGAGGGCCACCCTGCGCCTGCAACTCATCGACGAAACCGATGGCGGCGCCGGAGGAGGGCTGGGGCTGAGGTACTTTTTCTAGTGCAGCGGGCCCATCAGGCCACCCCTTCTTTTTCTTTGATGGCGCGCCAGGTTTGAAAGAGCACCTCCTGGCTGGGCCGGTTTTCAGGCAACTTGCGCAGCGGGTCATGGCAGGGGTGGAGGGATTCGTGGCATTCCCGTGGCAGTTGCTGGTAAAGGCGGGTGCCCTGGGTTTTCCAGGCGATCATTTCGTCGCTGACTTCTTTTACGATCTTTCCGGGGTTGCCGACAACCATACTGCGGCGGGGTATTTTCTCATCTGATTTGATGAAGGTTAGCGCTCCGATGACACATTCATCCCCGATTTCCACATTATCCATAATGACGGCGTTCATGCCCACCAGGGTATTGCGCCCGATGGTAGCGCCGTGAATGACGGCGCCATGGCCGATGTGGGCATCCTTTTTAAGCAGCACCCTTAGCCCGGGGAACATGTGGATGGTGCAGTTTTCCTGCACATTGCATCCGTCTTCGATGACGATCTCCCCCCAGTCGCCGCGGATGGCGGCGCCGGGGCCGATGTAAACCTGAGCGCCGATGATGACGTTGCCGGTGACGGTGGCCTGAGGGTGGATAAAAGCCGTTTCGTGGACGACGGGCCGGAAGCCCTTGAACTCATAAATCATGCCAGCTGGTTTTAATTTGGTTAGGAACAAACACAAGGCAAAGATTGTGCACGCATGTTAAAATGCCAAACCCTTGCCGCAAATTCCAACATCATTCCGTATCTTTTTGTATATAAAACGGAACTTTTAACATCGTCAAACTCCAGGCACTTGGCGCAGCTCAACTGGACATACGTCAGCGACTCCGGCCGGCACTACACCGTGGGCATGTTCCATGGCCCGAATACGGGGCATCTGGTCGTCCATTGCAACCAGCGGGTGGTGCTGATAGATTTCCACGTCCTGGAAAGCAAAACCTACCCCCTCTTCCTGGATGACGAGTTGTGCGAGCTGAAAATCGAAAAGAAGAACGGCCGGTTTACCTACGCCTTTGAGATCAACCGCAAGGCGGATACGCCCCGGAACCGCGAGCGCAAAAAAACGGAGAAAAAGCACTGGCGCCAAACCCTGATGTTCTTCGGGGCCATGGCAGTAGCAGTAGCCGTTTTTACCGGTTTTTTCATCCGCTTCGACGCCAGGCAGAAGGAGAAAAACCGGGAAGCGCTGCTGGCGGGGCAAGGGGCGGACGCCCCGGCCAGGATTGACGGGCTGGAGGGGGAAGGCAACACGACCCTCATCCGCTTCTCCTTTGTCGCCAACGGGACAGCACGGGAAGCCCGACTGGAATACCCCTCCGGCATGCCCATCATTCTCGACTCGGGAATGCCGCTGGAAGAAGGCGATGAATTTACCGTCCGTTTCGCCACCGGCAATCCCGGCATCTGGGAGCTGCAACTGGGGCGGCCTTCCGAACTGCAGGCCAAACGTTACCGGGAGCGCGCCCTGGCCCATCACAGCAGGCTGCACCCCGAGCTGACGCCCCGGCAGGCCGAATGCCAGGTCGGGCTGGCCTACGAACTCAAGGGCATCAGCGGGCTGGCGGCCTTCTGCTACCAGGACGCGAGCCCCGAAGAGAACCCCACCGCCAACCGGCAGGCCTACCAGCGGCTCGTCCGCGATGCGCCTTTCCGCCAACGCGCCCGGCAGGAATGCTGGTAAAAGCCCGGCGGCAAATGGCCGGAGAGAAAACTTCAAAACAATTTTATCTTCGCATTTAAAAAAGAAACCTTGGAGCGACTTGCGCAACATATCGAAAGCCTCATATTTGCAACCTCCCAACCCATTTCCCTGGAGGAGATAAAAAGTTGCCTGGAGGAATTATTCGGCGTACAATTCCCGGATGCAGGCCTGCTGGAGGCCATAGAACAACTCAAAGCCCGCTATCAGGATGAAAGCTTCGCCTTTGAGATCATTGAAATTGCCGAGGGCTACCAGTTTCTGACCAAGCCCGCTTTTCACAACACGGTGGGCGCCTACCTCAGGCAAACCACCCGCAAGCGCCTGTCGCAGGCCGCGTTGGAAACACTGTCCATCATCGCCTACAAACAGCCCGTCAGCAAAACCGAACTGGAAAAGATCCGGGGGGTAAGTTGCGACTACTCCCTGCAAAAACTATTGGAAAAGGAACTTGTTGCTATTGTAGGGCGCGACGAGGGGCCGGGGCGCCCGCTGCTTTACGGAACCAGCGGAAAATTCATGGATTACTTCGGCCTGAAAAGCCTGCGCGACCTTCCAAAGCCCAAAGAATTCAGGGAGGCAGATTTTGTAATCGGCGAGCAGGCGCCCATCGAAGAAGATTTCCCCGAAGAAAGCGAGGGCGAGGGCTCCGGGGAAGAAGCGTAAAGCCGCCCCTGCCATTCACTGCCCGGGAAACAGCCCGAAAAACATTATAAACCATGAGCACGGATAAGCCATTAGTGAACCGCGTAGCCGCCAGCGGGCTGATAACCCTGAAGCTGGAAGAGTTTTTCCCCCAGGCCGAGTTGTGCACACTCGACCTGAAAAATTACCTGTTCCAGGAACTCATTCTCCGGGAGAAAGACTTTCGGGAGGCGATGGCCAGCCATGGCTGGGAGCAATACCGGGGAAAGGTGCTGCTGGTTTATTGCTCCACCGACGCCATTATCCCCATGTGGGCATATATGCTTGTGGCATCCCTTGCAACCCCCTTTGCTTCCGATGTGTTCCAGGGCACGCCCGATGCTTATTACCAGGCCTGGTTTACCCAAACCCTGGCTGCCCTCGACCTGGAGCCATACCGGGGCCAGCGCATTATCATCAAAGGCTGCAGCGACAAACCGGTGCCTGCGGCGGCTTACGTGGAACTGACCAAACGCCTGATGCCATTGGCCAAAAGCATCATGTACGGCGAACCCTGTTCGACGGTGCCTATTTACAAAAAGCCCATAAATGACTGATCATGTTTAAAGCACTGCATTACTACGCCCTGGCGCTGGCCGCCTTCTGCAGCATCGCCATCTTTGCCTCCTATTCCAACAATGAGGAGCCGGATCGGGATACCGGCGGGGCTTCCGGCATCCCCCAGGTCATCAAGCCGGTCAACCTCGACCGGCCGTTTGATTTTGCCGGCGAGCGACTCCCGATGGACAACTTCGACGTCCGCGAGCGCCTCGACCGCGAACTGCTGGTCAATACCTACTGGCACTCCACCACCATTCTCAACATTAAGAATGCTTACAAATATTTCCCCGCCATCGAGCGCATACTCAGGGAGAACGGCGTTCCGGAAGACTTTAAATACCTGGCCGTTGCAGAGAGCAGCCTGCGCAACGAAGTCTCGCCGGCCGGCGCGCGGGGATTCTGGCAGTTTATGCGCGGCGCCTCCGGCGATTACGGGCTGGAGGTCACTGATGAGGTGGATGAGCGCTACCACCTTGAAAAGAGCACCCTGGCCGCCTGCGAATTCCTCAAAGGCCTGCACCGCCGCTTCGGCAGCTGGACGATGGCCGCTGCTGCCTACAACACGGGGGCAGCCCGCCTGGCCCGCGAGATCAGCGAACAGCGCGCCGAAACCTATTACGACCTCAACCTCAATTCCGAAACCTCCCGCTATGTTTTCCGCCTGGTCGCCATCAAGGAAATCATGAGCAACCCGGACGATTTCGGCTTTTACATCGGGAAGGAGGACCGCTACCCCCCGCTCGATGACTATAAAACCGTCGAAGTGAGCGGCCCGGTGGCCAACTGGGGCGATTTTGCCCGCGAACACGGCACGTCCTACCGCATGCTGAAAGTCTTTAACCCCTGGCTCATCAGCTCCAAACTTACCAACCACAACAAAAAAACCTACGAAATCAGGCTGCCGAAGTAAGGGCGGAACTCCCGGAACCCCCTAAGCTGACTTCCTGGCTTCCTGGAAAGCTGCCCTACTGCACCGGCGCTACAAATTCCGTTGCTGACCGCAGGGCGAAGATGCCGTAACCGCCTTCGATATTGCTGAACACGGTCACCGGCTCGGCAAAGGGGTTGTCGGCCGTGTCGGAATATTGCCTCAGGGACAGGTCGTACAGGTATGCTTCCCTGGAGAGGGAGAAGAGATAAACTTTCACCCTGGCGTTGGGGTCGCCGAAGTCGATGCCGTATTCCGTGTACAGGCTCAGGGTGTAGCGGTTGCCATCGAAGGATTGGCCCGAAAACAGGTGTTCGTATTCCCTGCCCTGCTGGACGATCTGGTCCAGGGTCGAGGTGAATAAGGGATAAATATACTCCACCGTATCCCCCGGCTGGAAGGATACTTTCGTCAGAAAATCAACCCGGACGGCGTAGTAGTTGTCCTCCCCTGCCGGGTCTGTGAACTGGATTTGAATCTCATCAGCCTTTTCTCCTCCTTCGCTTACAGCGCCCTCTTTTTCCACTTTTACCGACTCTATTTCCACCTGCCGGGGCATGCGTTGCTCGGCGTAAACGGAGCCTAAGCCCGGCGCGGAGGCCTCCAGGCGGTATAAGCCGGCCTGATTGCCCAGGGGCTCATCCAGGCTGGCGAAAAAGAGTGCTTTTTCCGGTTCGAACTGAAAGTCCTTGAATAAAGCGCCATCAATATAGAGGCGAACGCTTGCCTCGGGGAAAAGGCTATACTGGGCCGTATCCAGAATACCCAGGCTGTTGGAAACCAGGGCGTCGAGGCCCTGGGCCCGGCTGTCGAAGCGGGCATTGAGCACCAGTTTGGGTTCGTGTTCCGGGATTTCAACCTCCACCACCTGGCTGAAGTTATCCGGGTCACAGGCGGTGAGGAGCATGGCCGCGAGGATCGTTATTTTTATATTGACAACTTT
The DNA here is from genome assembly GCA_963169455.1 of Bacteroidota bacterium. Classification (GTDB taxonomy): domain Bacteria; phylum Bacteroidota; class Bacteroidia; order Chitinophagales; family Saprospiraceae; genus JACJYE01. The sequence continues at coordinate 31,304 of CAUJDW010000076.1, forward strand.
CATGGCCAACATATTCGAAATGATTGAATTTTTCATGATTCTGGTTTTGCTTTTCATGGCTTTTCGAATCCTTTAAAAGAGCCCTGTCAATCAAAATTTAAACTGGTAGGAAATGGAGGGTATAAGCGGCAGGATGCTCACCTCGCGGAAGCTCCGCTTCACGGCCGTCTTTCCCGTTTCGGGGTCGAAGGTGTATTCCTTATCCAGGGTCATGTAATAAGGATTGCGGTGGTAGTAGGCGTTGTATGCGCCGAGCACCCATTTCCGCTCCCAGTTCTTCTTCTTCTTTTTGATCTCCATGCTCAGGTCGAGGCGGTGGTAGTCCGACATGCGAAAAGCGTTTTTCTGGCCGCCGGACTCGACTTCGGAAAAGTCGAGGAAAGGCGGGGCCCCATTCAGTTCATAGGGGTAGCGGAAGGTAGGCAGGGAAACGGCATTGCCGGTTCCATACACCCAGGCGGCCGAAAAGCTTATCCTTTCATCCACATCGTAATTGAGCACCACAGAGAAATCGTGGCGGCGGTCATATCGGAAGGGGAATCGCTTCCCGCCATTGATTTCGTCAAACTGACGCCAGTTCCAGCTCAGGGTATAGCCCAGCCAGCCTGAGAAGCGGCCTTTCTTTTTCTGAACGAACACCTCCAGCCCGTAACTTTCCCCATCGCCCTGGGTGACCTTATCCTGCCAGTCATTTTCCAGGCCGAACAGGAAGCTGGCGCCTTCCTTGTAGGAAAGGACATTGTGCATTTGTTTGTAATAGGCCTCCAGGCTGATCTCGTAGGAATCGCCGAATGTGCGTGCGGCGCCCAGCGCTGCCTGCCAGCTTTGCTGAGGTTTGATGCGCGCCGTACTCGGCACCCAGAGGTCGGTAGGCAGGCTGAACGACTCGCTGGTCAGCAGGTTGATGTACTGGGCCATAGTAGAAAAGGAGCCCTTCAGAGCCAGCTTGTTGTCCAGGAGGTAGCGCAGGCCAAGGCGGGGCTGAAGGGAAGAATAGAACTTCCCGTCGACGGAAAAACCGGAAGCATGAACCCCCAGGTTGGCCTTTAAGGCCCCGAACTGCATGTCATCTTCCAGATAAAGGGCGAATTCATTGCTGAAGGCGTCCTGCGAACCGACGAGGGTGTCGAATTTTTCTTCTTCGAATTCGGCGTTCAGGGCCAGAGCCCCGGGTTCGTAGGTGTGGTTGGTAGCGGAGGCGCCGAAGCGGATGTAGTGGTTGGGGCTGGGAATGAAATCGAAATCAACCCGGGCCGCCAAATCTTCGATGCCGGAGAAATACTTGGCGGAGTAAGCCTCCTTTACCCCCTCAAAGCTATCTTCAAAAGCAGCCAGGATATCGATCCGGTACCTGCTGTAGGTCAGGGTAGTGTTGGCGAAAAGCTTATTGCTGAGCTGCCAGTTCCAGCGCAGGGCAGAGATGATATTGCCCCAGTCGATGCCTCCTTCGAAGCTGGAACCTTCTTCCTTGTATTTATTTCCGAACACGTCGGAGCCGAAATAGCCGCTCAGGTATAGCCGGTGGTTTTCATTGATCTTGTGCTGGAGTTTGGCGTTGACATCGTAGAAAAACAAACGCACTTTCAGGTCGGCGCCCGCTTCCTGGTTGGCCCGGATGATGGGCCCGAAGATGAGGTCGGCATAGGTTCGCCGGCCGGAGACGAGGAAGGAGGTTTTGTCTTTGACGATCGGCCCCTCCAGAGCCAGCTTGGAAGAAATAAGGCCGATGGCGCCTTCGCCATGAAACTCCTGAAGGTTGCCTTCCTTCATGTTGATTTCCAGCACGGAAGACAGCCTGCCCCCGTAACGCGCGGGAAAACCCCCTTTGGTCAGGGTGACGTTTTTTATGGCATCGGCGTTAAAGACCGAGAAAATGCCCAGCAGATGGGAGACGTTGTAAACCGGCACTCCGTCGAGCAGCACCAGGTTCTGGTCGGGGCTGCCGCCGCGCACATACAGCCCGTTCTGGCCTTCGCCGCCGGATTGCACCCCCGGCAGCAATTGCAGCGCTTTAAGCACATCGACCTCCCCCAGCAAAGCCGGCACCCGCTTGATCTGCTCGACGGGTATCTCGGCCTGGCTCATCTGCGTGCGCTCTTCGATGCGCCCGCCACCCCTGGTGGCGACCACTTCCACCTCCTCGAGCACCACGGCTCCGGACAGGCTGACATTGAGCGTGGTATCCCCTTTCAGGAAAAAGGACAGGTGCTCGGCATCATAGCCGATGTAGGAAAAGGAGAGGCGCACCGAATCGGCAGGCAGGGTCAGGCTGTAAAACCCGTATGTATTGGTAACCGCCCCCGCGCTGTTAAGGTGGTCAAAAACGTTCGCGCTAATGAGAGGCTCGCCGGATGCGGCGTCCCGTATATAACCGCTGATGGTGAACTTCTGGGCAACGAGTTGCCCCAGGGCAAGGCATAAGGCCAAAAGGGTAAAAGTCAGGTGCTTCATGCAGATTGTTTTTACGCCATTACCGATATTTGCCCGCCTGCCCCCAAAGAGGTGGCTGTTTTTTGTGAATTTTTCTGTTACTTTTACGAAAAGTATCCGAGGCCAATACGCTTCCATAATCAAACTGCCATGTTAGGCTACGTCCTTCTTACGCTTTTTCTCGTTTTCCTGAACGGTTTTTTCGTCGCAGCCGAATTTGCTATAGTAAAGGTTCGGGCCTCTCAAATCCAGGTTCGGGCGGAACAGAACTTCAGTGCGCGCATTGCCAATTCCGTCATTTCAAACCTCGATGCCTATCTGGCCGCCACCCAACTGGGAATCACGCTGGCCAGCCTTGGCCTTGGCTGGATCGGTGAAGGGGTCGTTTCCGAGATCATTCTGGCCATCATGCATAGCCTGGGGCTGGAAATCAGTGAGGCAGCCGCCCACCAGATCGCCCTGCCCCTGTCCTTCGCGCTGATCACGATCCTGCACATCGTATTCGGGGAACTGGCGCCCAAGTCGCTTGCCATCCGCTTCCCGACAAAGACCACGCTATGGACTGCGGCGCCGCTGCAATTATTTTACTTCATCTTCCGGCCCTTTATCTGGCTGCTCAACGGCATTGCCAATGCCTTTCTCAAGCTGATCGGCATCGAACCCGTACCCCATGCCGAAGTGCACAGCGAAGACGAGCTGAAGCTCATCATTGCCGAGAGCGCCGAAGGCGGCGCCATCCGGCCCTCCGAGCGGGAGTTGATCCAGAATGTCTTCGATTTCGACGACCGGCTGGTGCGGCAGGTGCTCAAGCCCCGCACGCAGATAACCAGTATGGAAGCCAGCATGCCCATCAGGGAGGCCATCGACATCGCCCTCCAGGAGGGGTATTCCCGATACCCGGTTTACGAAGACAATATTGACAATATCATTGGCTTTGTCACTACCAAAGACCTTCTGGCCTCCCAATACCGCGAGGAGCGCAAAGGGATAAAGGAACTGGTTCGCCCGGTCATTTTCACAACATCCAGCCGAAAGATCGGCCCCCTGCTCCGGCAGATGCAGCGCGAGCGCGCCCAGTTGGCCGTCATCGTCAATGAGTTCGGCGGCACGGTCGGCCTGGTGACCATGGAGGATATCCTGGAGGAACTCGTAGGAGAAATCCAGGACGAATACGACACGGAGTTTCCCATCGTCGAGGAGATCGGCGAAAAAAAATTCCGGGTATTTGCCCAAAACCCCGTAGACCAGATCAACGAGTACCTGCCCGAGCCTCTGCCCGTAAGCAATGAATACGTTACCCTGTCGGGCCTGATCCTCAAAGTATCAGAAGAGTTCCCGAAGGAAGGGCATGCGCTGACGATTGGCAACTACGCTGTAAGGGTTACCCGCATCTTCCACACCAGCCCCGAGGAGGTGGAACTGGAGTGGATGGGGAGGTAGGCGGCCCGGCTGGAGCCCTGGCTCAGCCACGCTCCATGCCCGGCAGGCTCTCCATCCCGTAATATTCGGCTGCCCGGTGTTTCAACGGATTGGTGCTCCATTCCTCCCATTCACAGGTATAGGGGTTATAACCGCACTTAAGGGGCTTGCTGAAGCTGTCCGCCGGTTCTTCGAGAAAGGCCCTGCAGTCTGTGCAAATATAGCGGAACTCGCAGTCCCTGCACACCCGTATCTGATCCTTGGTGATATTCCAGTACTTTCGGAACTCCGGTTTTTCCAGGGCATCCGACAATCTGGTTTCCCTGATATTGCCATGGGATTGGGGCATGGAAGGGCAATTTCTGATCTCGCCGCCGCTATCGATGGAAATCTTGCGGTTCAGGCATGAGTTGTAGCGTAGGGCTTCCGTGAAGGTTTTCACATTAATGGTAAAGTAAGCCGGCGAAATAAACCCGCAGTGCAGGCCCGAGCTGATTTTTTCTTCGGTAATAAAAAGGAGGCTCTCGCGCGCCGGCAGGGAGAAAAGCGGATGCCCGGCCGGTACGGAATGCACCTCTAAGGTGGACAGGCGGGGGAAGCGCCTGCAAAATGCCAGCAGCGCTCGTTCTTCGAAAACAGGCTGGAATTTGATTGTCAGGACGATACTTTCTATGCGTTTGCCCTCAAAACCGGGCAGCAATGCCTCAAAAAAGCCCAGTTGCTTATCGGAAAAAGACCGGATATGGATGTGCCCGCAACCCATTTGTTCCAGTTCCCCGATCATGTTTTCCCAGGGCAATGATACTTCTCCGATATCGATTATCGCGTTGGTGATAAGGCGGGGCTCTTCCCAGCGCAGATCCATTTTGGGAAAGCGTTCAGGGGTATCCGTGAAAAAGATGAATTCCCCTTTTTCGAGGAATTGAAAATATTCCCCGATGATCTCATCGAAGCGGTGTTGATAGGCAGCCTTTAGCTGCGCGGCCGTTTTCCCCTCATGCAAGGTGAGTATTTCAAATAAACCTTCCGGAATGAAATGGGCCGTCTGCCTCTGGAGGTCACACAGAACAGAGCGTTCCGCCCCCTTTACCGGGATGCAGCAGGAAAACAACATGAAAGGCTTATCTTCCGGCATTCCTGAATATTTTGCTGATCGGCTTATAGAAGCCAGAGGGGCGATAGGACGCGGTTTGATAGATATCGGCCTTTATCATTCTGGGAGGCGCCTTGCCCAGCGGATCGAATTCCTTTTCGGGAGCATAGAAAAATTGAAAGCCCGGAGGCAGCAGCCTGAGGTCCTTCCTTGGGAACAGCAATTTTGCTTTCATGATACTAGTTTTTTAAAATAAAGCGCGATTTTTTCCTCGAGGTAATAATTGCAGTTGTCGGATAACCAGCCGAATTGCCCGATTGGGTTGACTTCCAGAAAACAGAATTCGTTTTCCGGGGTGACGATCAAATCCACAGAGCCGGTATCCAGTTCCATTTTTTTCATAAAGCACATCAATTTCCGCTTAATTTCCTCCGGCAACAGATAGGGCACGCCCCTGTTGGGCTTTTCGTTGTTATAGTTTCTGAAATCCACTCTGGTCTGCGGGTCATTCTGGGAAAAAACGGCCATGGCGTAACAGTCATCCTTCAGAAAAAACACCCGCACTTCGTAAGCCTTTACAATTTCCTTTTGCACCAGAGCAGGCGCAAAGGTTGCCTCAAGGCAGTCGACATTTTCCAGTGTGACGAGCTGCGTTCCGACGGAGCGAAAGAAGCGGCTCGTATGAATCTGAAAAAGATTCCACACCGCCTTGGTGATGGAGCTGTTTTTCGCAACAAAAAGGCGCAATTCTTCTTTTTCGGTAGTGATCAATGTAGGCGGAATGGCCAGCCCGGCTCCGGCGGCAGCCAACAGGGCGATAACTTTATTATGGTATTTCTCCTGTTTTATTTCCCCCAGGTGGGGCCTTTGCTCCAGATAAAAATGGATCGTTTCACTGACCTTTTCCCATTCCTTTCTGAGCATCCCGAAAACCGGGCGTTTGAATCTATGAATTTTAGGCATTGCAGGATAGAAATCACCCCGCCTGTACCAGTATGCCCGATAATCATCCAGGCGAAACAACCGCCCCTCCGCGTCCCGCAATCTGATGTCGAGCTGTCCCCGGGAGCCCAGCGCCATACTGCAGGATAGGAAACAGCCCTCTCCATTCACCCGGTGGCAGCTGAGGCCGTGGTGTATAAGCCAGTCGATCACCCTGCTTGTCGAATGGTCCCCGGCGCTGCTGAGTATAAGGATCATGATTCCGGCTTGAGCATGCCTCCCTGAGAGCATGTTTGGAGGCCAGCCTTTGAGCTAAAAAAGGCCACTTTTCGCTTTCAAATCCGGCCTCCAAACATGCTCTGACAGGAGAAAGGCATATTCTTCAAATATCAATTTTCACAAAATGGGCGTCTATCACTTCCTGCGGGACGTCAAAAATTGCATCAACCGATGTGAACAGGCGATATCCATGATTCGGATTTCTGTATGCATATTTTATTTTTTCAATATGCTCCTCCACTGAAGGCATCCCTATTGTCCTCCGGTTTTCGTTAATTGCCTTCAACCGGGCTTCGCTGACCCTTTCAATATAAAAATCATCACCCACCCGGATTACCGGGGCAGGCATGTATCGCTGTTTTTGGCTAAAATGGATTTCTACGGAAGCGTAGGAATATGGGCTGATTTTTTTCCGCTCCAGGGCTTCGAGCAGCAGGCTGTCAACGCCCTCAAATTCAGCCTGTGCGAAGTGAAGCAGCATAAGAGCGTAAGCAGGGCGGCGAATGCCCCGGACGTTATCGGTGCACTCAATACCAATGACGTCTTCAGAAGGAAAACCAAACTGCCCGATCAGGCGCCTGAATTTCAACAGGTTCAGGCTGTCTATGGCTCTGATTTCGGGGCGGGGCCTTCCTTCCAGCCTGGCTGCTTGTTCCTCATTAAGCATGTCCCATAAAGTATTCCGGTATTCCAGGTTGACCGGCAATTCACTTTGAGCCAGGGAGGCCAATTCCCCCCATTTGGCAGGATGTTCTTTCAGCACGGGGTATTGTTCAAAGAATTCGATACAGTAGCCCATTTTGACCAGTTGCATGGCATTGGAAAAGGCAAAATCAATATTCTTTACCTGGATGGCCACCTTAAATGCATTAAAATGCTCGGAGGCGAAGCCGGGATTCATGTAGCGAAAAGCCTTCCGGTAGCAGGCCAGGGCCCTGCCTGGGTCGTTTTTGATGATGGCCATTTCCGCCCTGTTGACATAGGTGAAATAACCGCCCTTTTCACCTGCTTCCAGATAGCGTTGGCAGGAACAGGCCATAATGACGACAGGCAGGATCATTTTCCAGGTTTTCATGATAAATGGTTTTGAAGTGAACAAATGCAGTTACTTCAGCATTGATGCAGCGGTTGCTCATTCGGAACGAAAGGCAACCGCTGCGCGACACCTTCAGCTTTCTGCATCAGGCTTTAGGTTGAATCAGTGAGCCTCATAAAAAACAGCTCCATGGTAGTCTTTCTGGTAAAGGGCGCCCTCACCATTATAAACCTCTGTATCGGAAGTATAAGTGAAGTGGTCGGTTGACCCCCCTCCCGATTGGCATGTAGCGCCTCCGTCGGGGATATAACTCCCGATGCCCCCCAGCACTTTCCTGGTGTTTTGAAGCCCGGATGAATCGAATTTCCTCAGGCTCAGCGGTTGAAATTTCTTTTCCATAAAAGCGAATTTGAATCGTGAAAGCCTACTCTCTTTTTTCGCCCGCGAGGGCAGGGTTTTGGGCATGCCCCTGCAGCTGAATTCCTTTTGTTTGTTCACCGCCAGATATTGGCATACGGGTCAAACCTACAAGTGTCTTTTTTATAGTATTTCCCATCCTCCTCAACGATATCGCTGTTGCTGAGGCACAGGTAGCGGTACTGGCAGTCCCTGCACTTCTCGATCCTGTCATTGTGGAGCAGCCATTTTTCCTGAAATCCGGCCGAGCGGGCCACATCCTGAATTTTCACCCCGGAGACATGGCCGAAGCCTGTTTCATGCGACACGTAATTGCGGATAAAACCATCGGCATCTACGGATATCTTCCGGTTGAGCCCGATGTTAAATTGCATCGCTTCGGTTATTATGGAAATACTGGCGACAAAATCTTCCGGGCGCACCACATCGGGCTGGCCTCTTCCGACCACCTGATCGGTAAAAACCACCTGAAGCGGCTCCCCGGGCTTCTCCGAAGCAACGAGCCCGGCCATTTTGGATGAATGCACCACCAGGCTTACTATCCTACGGTTTCCCTCAGCCAGCCGGAACAGGTTTTCCGCCGCTTCGCCATTGTCTGCGATATAGAGTTCTATGAATTTCAGGCGGCTGTTTTTTGTGGGGGCCAGCAAATCCCCGATCTCCCTGGTGGAAAAAGGCCTGAGAAAGCGCAGCTGCAGGCCGGCGCACCCCAAACGATCCAATTGCCGCAATACATCGGCTACATCGTAATTGCCCGCAGATTCGATCTCGAGGATCGCGGAGTACACCTCGAGCGGAGATTCCCAGGTTAAGTCCATCGCGGGAAAAGCTTCCGGCTGGCTGGTGAAAAAGCCGATCCCGAGTTTCGCCAACTCCCCCAGATAAGCGTCGATGCCTTCATCGTACTGATGATGGAACTGGCCTTTGATCGATTCGACCGAATGATCATAAGCTTTCTCCAATACCTCTACCAGGAGGTTCGGTATATGGAAGGCCTCTTTGCGCTGCACATCGCAGATCAGGCCCATTTCCGCGCCCTTCACAGGAAAGCAGGCGTTGTACAACCTGAAGTGAAGCTGCAAATCAGATCTCATTGCCCTCGGGTTTACTCAGCAATAAGCAGGCAATTGGTTTGGGGCACAGGCCGGCCTGATATCTGTCCGTCTGATGAAAATCGCTTCGCTCAAAGAAAATCCTTACTCTCCGCTCTCCGCTGCTGGCCTGCCGGATATGGAAAAAACCAAGAGGCAAGGGGCGGGCTGCTGGCTTCTTCATCAATTCGAAATAACTTTCCTTATCTTTCATTTCCTGCTGTTAAAAATGAAGCAATCCGCTTTTCCAAATGGTAATTGCATGGCTGGGACACCATTCCAAACTGCCCGGCAGGGTTGACTTCCAGAAACACCATTCTTCCATCCCGCGTCCGGACCAGGTCCAAAGAGCCCGTGTTCAGCCCCAGTTGCTGCATCAGCGAATGCACCTGCGCTTCCTGTCTTTCATCCAGGCGGAAGTTGGCCAGGCGGTTGGGATTCTTTTTGTCGTACCGCCGGAAGTCCAGGCTCGTCCGGGTATTATCCTGGGAAAAAATAGCCATGGAGTAACAGGCTCCATCCAGGTAGAAAACCCTGGCCTCAAAGGCCTTATCCAGTTTTTCCTGAAACAGGGAAAAATCAAATGTATCCGGCATTTCCCGGATAATTTCATCCGTGATCTCCTCGGTATAATTCGAGTACATATTTTTCTCCGGTGGCGGCCCTTCGAAAAACAGGTGTTCGGCAATGGACTTATTGATGACCCCCTGGGGAATTTCCGCCCTGAACCGCTCCAGTACATCCTTTTTCCTGGTGACCAGCGTTTTGGGTGTATCCATGCCTGTTGCGGCTGCAAGCCTCAGAACGTCGAGTTTGTTCAACTGTATCGGTTCATAAGGAGACAGGATCCTTTCTGATTGGAAACTGCGATAGAAGTAATCGTAAAAGGTTTTCCGCTCTCTCTCGATATATTGATTGAAAAAATCGAGATTTTCCCGGAAAGCTTTCCTGTCTTCCCGCAGGCTGTCCCCGAGAATCCAGTCCTGCCTGGCCAGGCCGCATATTTTCCGGAACCAGATGGACCGGAATTTTTCCATGCCGGGCGCAGGTGCGGAAATCAGGGCGTCCTCTTTTTCGATATACTGGTTGTTGGTATTCAACCGAAGGAACTGCCCGCCCATGCTGGCCATCCAGTCCAGTACATGGTCAGTAGAAGGGTCATAGGCCGTTGAAAATACCAAATGCCTTACCGGAATTGCCGCAGACATAAGCAATCGTTTTTGTGAAGAAAAATGTTTTGAAAAAGGCAGCGCGCCATTCATTGAAACTTACTGATGTAATCCTTTAAAGGGCCAAGCCCTATTTCCGCCCTTCTCTTATCCACGTTTTCAGGATCCCGTATTGGCAGGACGGTAATCTCTCCCCCGGCATTCAGCATTTGGGTTCCGTAAACTTGTTCTTTCTTATGATCAAAGCCCAGCATCCTGTCCATTACCAGCGCCAATGAGGACATGGGAAATTCTCCCCTTTTCACCGCTTCTTCCAGATAGGAATAATAGTATCCCCGCATATCCGGAGGAGCATGTTGTATTACAATAAAAACGCCTATCATGCCAAAGTCCCCAACTTCTTCATGCCGTGGGAAACCGCATTGGCGGACGAGGTTGTTCAGAATATTCTGGTTATTTCCGTCAATATTCCCGCTTAAATCGACACCGACCGGCTGCCCTCTGGCTCCCCGGTCCCTCTCCAGCACATAATGGAGAATCTCCACTTTTTTGGAGCAATCGATCGGAATATAGGGCACTTCCCGTTCCAGGAATTTGTCGGTCTCCACCAATTGTATCAGGAGTAATTCATCCTCTAAAGAAGGAGGGCGCACGACTATTTCCTTTATTTCTCCCTCCTCATCGGCATAAAAGGAGGCTCCGAGTTCGGCTTTCAGGATCGATTCCTTTACGCTTTCATCCAATTCCCTGCCGAGCGAATCCTTTACTATTCCCTTCAGAGGGAAGAGGGAATCCGCTCTTGCCATCCCAAGCAGTGTTTCCGGGGAAAGGAGCACCAAACCCCGGGATTCGCATTTTTTTGAAGGCTGGCAACTTCCGGCCAAAACCATTGCGGATAAACCGAAGAGGCTGGATAAGGCAAGCAACAAAGCACTTTTGGGCATATTCTTCATGACGGGCATTTTTAAAAACCAGGGCGCCGGCCAAATCCCGGCCTCAGCCAATGAGCGCAAGCTATCAAACGCCGCATTGTGCCTCACCAGGCTGCCGGCGCCCCGGCAGATTATGGCATAAAACAATTCTGGCAGGAGCGATCCCTGCCTCTCCAAATAACACTTTCCTTTTTCAATCAACGATAGTAGATGATGAGCTTGACGGAGTCCTCGCAACAGTCACTGATGGGATCTCCGCCGGGATTGTCCGGGTCTTCGGTCGTTTGCCCCAGGTCGGTTTCATAGGATC
>CAUJDW010000077.1 GCA_963169455.1 Bacteroidota bacterium
GCCCGGCGACGCCCACAGGCAGCAAACGGGGGCTGTTCAAAGTTTCAGCGGCCCTTTCGCGTAAGGCAAAGGAGGCTTCTCAGGGCTTTGCGCCCACTGAAGGCGGCGCCCCCGAAGCTGCCGGGGCTTCCCCCCTGGCTCTTAGGGATTCCATCGCTGTAAGCGATGGAATCCCTAACAAGGAACGCTTCCGGCTCCTCCCGGCTACCTTTGAAGAGCGCTCCGGATAAGCCGCTCTTTTGTAACGCGAAAAGCCCGCTGAAACCTGGAACTTTGAACAGGGCTAAACGCCGCGCCTTGCTCAACCTCCCCCCTCCCTCAACCCTTCCAGCCCCGCCTTCACCCGCTTCAGCCGCTCCAGCACCTCCGCCTTTTCCTTCTCCCACTCCTGCAGCCGCCGAATCTCCTGCCGCGCGCCTTCGATGGTAAAACCCCGCTCCTTGACCAGCTCGTAGATCAACTGCAACTGCTCCAGGTTGTGCACCGTAAAGCGGCGGTCGCCCTTGCTGTTCTTGGCGGGCTTCAGGTAATCGAACTCCCCTTCCCAGAAACGGATGAGCGACTTCGACACGCCAAACAACTTGGCTACCTCGCCTATGGTGTAATAGCGCTTCAGATTGTCCTGGCTTTCTTCGAAAATGGGCAGTTGCTTCATGGTTTGGCCCTGGTTATCTTTCCTACAAGGTAACCTTTTCCGGCTGAATGGGCAAGCTCAGCCAGGATGCCAAGGGATAGCAGGGAGAACAGTAGGGCCAATGAATGGCTGAGGGTTATCTGAAGTGTTCAAAGCTGCCCGCTGTTACAAAGAAGGCTAATAGTTAAAGCCCCCCAACCCATCCAGCCACCCCTACCCCAGCTTCCCCCTCAGCAACCCATTCACCACCTTCGGGTCCGCCTGGCCCTGGGAAGCTTTCATTACCTCCCCCATGAAAAAGCCTATCAGGCCTTTTTTGCCTTTGCGGTAGCGCTCCACTTCATCAGGGTTGTTGGCAAGCACTTCCTCCACCAGCTTTTCCAGAAGCCCTTCGTCGGAAGTCTGAATGAGGTTGAGCGACTGGGCAATGTCGAGCGGAGGGCGGTTGGGGCTTTCCGCCAATACAGGGAAAATGTGCTGGTAGGCGGCGGCATTGGCCACCTTGCCTTCGTCAATGAGCCTGATAAATGCTGCCAGTTGGCCATGGCTTACCGGAAAGGCGGTAATCTCCATTCCCCTTTCGTTGCAGTAAGGGATAACCTTGTTGATGATCAGGTTGGCGGCCGCCTTGAAGTTGGCTGTATGCTGAGCCAACTCCAGGAAAAATATTGCCGTGGGCCGCTCTTCCGACAGGAGCCCGGCATCATAGGCGGGCAGCCCAAATTCTTCCGTTAGCCGATCGTAAACTTCCCAGGGCAGTGCGGGCAAATTCCGGCGCACCTCCTCCACGTAGCCGGGCTCCAGCACCACCGGCGGGAGGTCGGGCTCCGGGAAATAACGGTAATCGTGCGCATCCTCCTTGTCGCGAAGCGGAGCAGTGATGCCGGTGGCGGGGTCAAAGTTGAGGGTCTGCTGCTCTACCCGCCCCCCGCTTTCGATCAGCACGGCCTGGCGCCTCACTTCGTATTCGATGGCGCGGCGGGCGTACCGCATGGAGTTGAGGTTTTTGATTTCGCAGCGTTGCCCGAGCGTTTCACTGCCCTTCGGCCGTATGGAGACGTTGCAGTCACAGCGCAGGGAGCCCTGCTCCATGTTGCCGTCGGAAATGCCCAGATAACGCACCAGCTGCCGCATGGCCGACATATAGGCGTCCACTTCTTCGGCAGAGCGCAGGTCGGGCTCGGAAACGATCTCCAGCAAAGGCACGCCGGCCCGGTTGAGGTCGATCAGGGAATAGGGGCCTTCGGCATCGTGCATCGACTTTCCGGCATCTTCCTCCATGTGGATGTGGTGGATGCGCACGATTTTCTGCTCCTCCCCTACCCTGATGTTCAACTGCCCGCCTACACAGATGGGCTGCCGGTCCTGGGTGATCTGATAGCCCTTGGGCAGGTCGGCATAAAAGTAGTTCTTCCGGTCAAAAGTACTGGTGAGGTTGATGCGGCTGCCCAGTGCCAGGCCCAGCCGCACCGCATACTCCACCTGCTTTTTGTTCAGCCGGGGCAGCGTGCCGGGATGGCCAAGGGAAATAGGGCTGATATAGGTATTGGGCTCGCCGCCAAAGCTCGCATCGTCCCCGCAGAAGGCCTTACTGCGGGTGGCCAGCTGTACGTGGATCTCCAAACCGATTACTGTCTCATATTTATCGTAGGGCATAAGAGAAGAAGGATTGAGTAACTACTTTGGGATCCTTTGCGGCAATCTGGAACGCGGGCCCGCCGCCCGCGGCGCAGGCAAAGCCCATCAAAAGGCTCCCTGATTATCATTTCGTGGGGCACAGGCCCGCGTTCCAACCTGAATAGTTACAGGATTGATGAAAAAAACATCTTACTCCTGATTCCAGCCTGGCAAAGCCACGGGGTGGCCGATCTGTTGCAGCAACCAGGAAAGTCACCCCGTGACTGGCCCTGATGCCAACTTTCAAAACATCAGCGCGCTGGCCAGTAAGGTGAGCAGTAAAAATAGGGTAAATATGAAAATGTATGCAAAATTGACGATGCCGAACTTGAGGAAGGTCCTGAACCAGCCCTGCCGGTAAAAACGCATCATGGCAACGTACATGTACACCAGAATGCCCGAAAAGGCTACGGATAAAAGCACCTCCTCCTCAAAAAAACCTGAAAAACTTTCCAGCGGGGCTTTTACCAGCAGCGCCGCCACTGCTACGATGAAAAAAGCAAAGGCGTGGTAGTGGAAGGAAAAAACCAGGTGCTCGACGAAGTAGCGCCGGCGCCGGATATAGAGCAGCTTGAGCAGCGCGGCCAGCGCAGGCATCATAAATACGACCATCCAGACGAGTTTGCCCAGCGCATAGCGGGTAAAACTGCCGCCCTCCCGGTTAAGCTTGACGATTTGCCGAACCTGCAACTGAGGAAAGACCCCCCTGACATCATACTTCCTGAAAAATTCTTCCTCAGGCATTTCCATGACATCCCGCCAGGTAGGCTTCAGTTGCCGGGAGCCAAACGCCCCCTTTGCCGCGTCATAATGCAGGTATCCGAAGCCAAAACTGTCCTGACGGGAATCCTCGAAGAGGCTTTCCAGGGAGTCGAGGGCACTCGTCAGGCCGGGCTGCCCGGCAAATGCGTTTTCTACCTTCTGCCGGTTGCTGTCCAACTGGTCGCGGAAATCAGCCAGATGGGCCCGCTTCCTGGCCTGCTCACTCTGCCCGGCCACCTGTCGCTCAATGGCATCCAAACCCAGGTAGCTCAAGGCGGCAAAATGAATGACAGCCAGAATAAAAAAAATGCGCAATGGGGAAAAATACCGCTTGTGCCTGCCTTTGAAGTACTCGTTGCTCAGTTTCCCGGGAATGAAAAGCGCGCCCATCGTCCGGAATATCGTGGAATCGACATTCAACACCGATCGCACAAATTCGAACACCAACTCCCGGAGCGGGTGCTTGCCCGTCGTGTATTTCTGCGAACAATTGGCGCAGTATGACCCGAAAGCAGGCAGCGGGTAGTGGCAGTTGGGGCAGTAACGGGGGCTTTGGGCAGGCTGGCTCTCCATAAAATCCGGGTATGCCGTGGGGTTCAGGGAAAATCAAGGGGCTCCATCATTCCTTTTTAAGCAGTTTCCCTTCCAGAGTGATCTCCAGCGGGGTATCCGGAAAATCAGCCCGGGTCAGCTCGATGAGCTTGTGGAGGGCCCGCTTCTGGGGGTCGATCTTCGGGCCATGCGCCTTTTGCTGATAGATGGGCGTCACCTCCCCATGGAGGAAGGCGCCTTGTTTGTCCACCGTCACGGCTACTATCGGCGCAACACCCGCCGGGCCGCTCAGGCTGAAACGCCCGTAAGTACAGAAATTGCCCAGGCTGTAACAGATGAGCCGATCCTTGTACAATTCCACTGAACGGGTGACGTGGGGGCCATGCCCGAATACGATATCGGCGCCGGCATCGACAACAGCATGCGAGAATTTGTGGACGTCGCCGCGGTTCTCCCCGTAATAGGTTTCCGAACGGCGCGGCACATTCTGGTGGCTGGCGCCTTCGGCGCCGCCATGGAAGGATACGATCACGATATCGCACTCCTGATCCAGCTTGCCGACGATGGCCCGGGCCTTGGCCAGGTCGTGTATGCTGCAGGTGCCAGAATTGGGGGCAAATGCGGCCATGCCGTATTTCACGCCATCGCGCTCGATGACGGCGTATTCGTCTGTTCCGGCCAGCCCGGCATAGGCAATGCCCGCTTCCTTCAGAACGGCCTTGGTGCGCAGGCGCCCTTCATATCCGAAATCACCGGAATGGTTGTTGGCGATACTTAAAAAATCGAAACCGGCATCGGCAAAATGCTGCCCGTAGCTCTCCGGCGAACGGAAAACGTAACAGGCCTCCGGGTTGCGGCAACGCTTGGGCGTGCCGCCCTTGTCGAGAATGGCGCCCTCCAGGTTGCCGAAGGTGACGTCAGCGCTTTTCAGTATTTCCCGAACATCATCCAGCAGGTTCCGGCCGCCGTTGGGCGGCAGATAGCTGGGCGAGGGGTAGTTGGTGCCCAGCATCATATCGCCTACCCCGATTACCGTGAAACTTTCCACTTCTTCCGGAGCCACAGCAGGCCCGGGAATAGTATCGGCCGCCACTATGATGGCTTCCGGCGCCTTGGCATGGGAATCGGCCTTGCAGCCCGGCAACGCGATAAAAAAGAGGCATAAGCAAAAAAGACTTCCGGTGCGGAAGCCTTTTTTGCGGTGCAACTGGTTCACCATATTATTGTAAATGCTTTTCTGAACTTAGTCGAATGATTGGTTAGACATTTCTGATGCTTCAACCAACTCCTGGTATTCCGAAGGCGAAAGGCCATCCATACAATAATGGATGGGGTTGATCTTTTTGCCGAAATATTCGATCTCGTAGTGGCAGTGCGGCGCCGTGGATGTGCCGGTGCTGCCCACCGTGCCGATCTGCTGCCCGCGCTTCACTTTCTGCCCGACTTTCACATCCATGCGCTGCATGTGCGCATAGCGCGACTTGTAACCGAAGCCATGGTCGATGACCACTTCGTTGCCATATCCGGAACCCCTGCCGGCCTTGATGACCCTGCCTGCGCCGGTGGCCTGTATGGGCGTGCCGCTTGGAGCCGTAAAATCAAGGCCCCAGTGCATTTTGGGTACTTTGAAAATGGGGTGGATGCGCGTGCCGAACCCCGATAGCAGGTTCATCTTGCGCGGTAGCTTGTCCGAGCGGACAGGTTTGATCGACGGAATGGCGGCCAGCATGTCTTCCTTGTTCCTCGCCAGGTCGATGATCGTGTCCAGCGAACGGGACTGCAGGTCCATCTGGCGCTTGAGCTTTTGCAGGTTCTGGTCTACAGAAGCCAGAAGCGGGCCCGTCTCGAGCTGCCGCAGCGCCTCGTATTGGTCGTGGCCGCCAACACCGCCGTTCCAGACTCCGTCATCGATCGGGTCCATGCCGAAAATCATGCGGTGCGCATAGGCATCGCGCTCCTGGAGTTTCCCGAGGACTTCGCGCAGCCGGTCAAGTTCTATATTCACTTCCGCGAACTGCGCTTCCATAAAATGGATTTCTTCCCGTAATGCTTTCTCTTTGGGAGAGGGTAACCACTTGTGGGTGGCCAACGTAAAGAGGAAAGCGGTGAAGGTTGCAGCACAGAGAAAACTCAAAACCCTGAAAACTATTTGTCTGGTAGATAACTCGACTTTCTCGTACCTCAGGGTATGAGTGTTGTAAACAAACTTCTCTTTTCTCATGAGTTTAATTTCTTAGCCCGTGAACTAAAAGTCCAGCTTAATTAATGTGTTTTTAACTGCATTGGAGTAAAACCAAATAGTTGCTGAAAATTTAGCTCTCTCTCTCTCTGCGTTTTGATTCTCTCTCAAGTGGCTTGTCAAAAATAGCAGGAGGGAGCCGTATTACAAAATTTTGTGTGCTATTTTAGATAAAAAGCTCAGCAAAATGCGTATTCTGGCTTAATGTGTAATCAAATAAGTTTTAAAAAAGGCTCAGGAAGTAATGAAAAAGGTGTTATCAACCGGGGCAGAGCCGGAAAATTTTGTCCGGCCGGAGGCAAATATCTGCAATGAAGGCCGAAAACAGGCCCCTTTAAGGAAATTTTAACGGTCGTTAAACCCGATTAGCCAGCTTATCGAAACGGTGTCTATTAAATATCAACCGAGCAGGTTATCTTCGCAGTTTAAAAAAACGGGGCCCGGATGGCCCGGCAAAATATCGCAGCTGAACATGACTTCGACGGAAATACGGCAGGCATTTCTCGACTTCTTCGCCTCCAAACAACACAAGATCGTCCCCTCTTCGCCCATCGTCAGCAAGGATGACCCTACGCTGATGTTCACCAACGCGGGCATGAACCAGTTCAAAGACCTGTTTCTGGGCCACCAGGCGCCGGAGTACCGCCGCATCGCCGATACCCAAAAGTGCATGCGCGTTTCAGGCAAACACAATGACCTGGAGGATGTGGGGCGCGACGGCACGCACCATACCATGTTCGAAATGCTGGGCAACTGGTCCATCGGCGATTATTTTAAAAAGGAAGCCATCGCCTGGTCCTGGGAACTGCTCACCGAAGTGTACCGCATCGATAAAAGCCTCCTGTATGCTACGGTTTTCGAAGGGGATAAGGAGGAAGGCCTCGAAGCGGATGAGGAAGCCCGCGAACTATGGATGCAGTACCTGCCCGAAAACCACATCATCTACGGCAATAAAAAGGATAACTTCTGGGAGATGGGCGATACCGGCCCCTGCGGCCCCTGCTCCGAAATCCACGTCGACCTGCGCAGCCCGGAAGAACGGGCGGCCACCCCGGGCGAACAACTGGTCAATAAAGACCACCCCAGAGTCATCGAGATATGGAATAACGTCTTCATCCAGTTCAACCGAAAAGCAGACGGCAAACTGGAAGAGCTGCCCGAAAAACACGTCGATACCGGCATGGGCTTCGAACGCCTCTGCATGGCCCTGCAGGGCAAAACGGCCACCTACGATACCGACGTCTTCACCCCAACCATCCGCTTTATTGAAGAAAAAACAGGCAGGCGCTATACCTACAGCTACGAAGCCGGCGCCAAATCGGATATGGCCATGCGCGTTATCGCCGACCATATCCGCGCCGTGGCATTCGCCATCGCCGACGGCCAGCTGCCCGGCAATACCGGCGCGGGCTACGTCATCCGGCGCATCCTGCGCCGCGCCGTGCGCTATTACTACTCCTTCCTCGATGTGAAGGAACCCTTCCTCCATACCCTCATTCCCCTGATCGCCGATTATTTCTCCGGGGTCTTCCCCGAACTGAAAGCCCAGCAGGCACAGGTGGCCAAAGTCATCGAAGGGGAAGAAAACACCTTCCTGCACACCCTGGAAAAGGGCCTGCGCCGCTTCGATTCCCTCCAGGCAACCGGCGGCCGGATCGATGGGCAGGACGCCTTCGAACTGTACGATACCTACGGCTTCCCCATCGACCTGACCCGCCTCCTGGCCGGAGAACGGGGGATGCTCGTGGATGAAGCCGGCTTCGAAAAAGCACTCCGGCAACAAAAAGAACGCTCCAGAGCCGACGCCGCCAAAGCCGTGGGCGACTGGGCCGCGCTGCGCGAGGGGGAGGACGTGGAATTCGTAGGTTATGACACCCTCACCGTTCACAATGCGCAGGTGCTGAAATTCCGCACCGTCAAGGCCAAAGGCAAAGACGAATTCCACCTGGTGCTGAACCAGACGCCCTTCTACGCGGAAAGCGGCGGCCAGGCCGGCGATACCGGCCTGCTCTGGTTCGGAGAGGAAAAAATCCCCGTGCTGGATACCCAAAAGGAAAACGACCTCATCATTCACGTCGTCCAGAAATTTCCGGCCGACATGCATGCGCCCGTGCGCGCGGAAGTAAACCGGCACAAACGCCAGGCTACCTCCGGCAACCACTCGGCCACCCACCTCATGCACGCCGCCCTGCACCGCATACTGGGCAAACACGCCCTGCAGAAAGGGCAGGATGTGGACAATAACCGCCTGCGCTTCGACTTTGCGCACTTCCAGAAGATGACAGAGGAGGAAATCCTGAAGGTCGAAGAAATGGTCAACCAGCGCATCCGGGAAAATATTCCCCTGGAAGAACAGCGCAACGTGCCAGTCGACAAGGCAAAGGAAATGGGCGCCATGATGCTCTTCGGCGAAAAATACGGCGAACAGGTCCGGGTCATCACCTTCGGCCCCGATTACTCCCGCGAACTGTGCGGGGGCACCCACGTGCAGGCTTCCGGCGAGATCGGGCTGTTCAAAATCGTCTCGGAAAGCGCCGTTGCGGCAGGCATCCGCCGCATCGAAGCCATCACCGCCGACAAGGCCGAAACTTATATCAGGGAACAATTGTCGGAACTGGATGAAATCAGGCAGTTGCTGAAAACACCAAAACAACTGGCCAAAAGCGTCGCCGGCCTGCAGGAGGAAAACCGCCAGCTTCGAAAAGAAGTGGAAAAACTGCTCGCCGCCCAGGCCGGCGCCCTCAAAGGCGAATTGCTGAACAAAGCAGAGGCGATGGACGGCTACCGCTTCCTAAGCGCCCGGCTGCCGCTGGAAGACAGCAATGCCATCAAAACTCTGGCCTACCAACTGGAAGAAGAACTGAAAAGCGCCGTCATCGTCTTCGGCGCCGAAATAGCAGGCAAACCCCAGCTCACCATCGTCATCAGCCGGGAACTGACGGAAAGCAGAGGCTTCAACGCCGGACAGATGATCCGGGAACTGGCCCGGGAAATCCAGGGCGGCGGCGGCGGGCAGGCCTTCTTCGCAACCGCCGGCGGCAAGGATGCCTCCGGCCTGAGCCGCGCACTGGCCAAAGCCAGGGAACTGCTGCCGGGCTGATCACAGAGCCCACGGGAAAAGGCCGTTACTCAAAACGCGCCGCTAGCGTCAACCCCTTCCCGCTCAGGCCCAGGCCGAGCTGGACATTCTTTTTTTCCTGAAAGTATTGCCTGATGTCCGAGTTGTATGCCTCCACCGCCCGGTGCTTATAGCTGCTGGAAACCAGGGTGAGCAGAAAACCTGCCCCCAGGCCGGCGCCGCCGATCTGCAGAAGGCCCTGGCCGGCAGCCCGGTCCTCCTGGCTGATCAGATATCCGCCCAGAAAAACCAACCCGCCGGCGGTAAAACTGACAGCCGCCAGCTGGCTGGTGACGCCGGCAACCCTGATCTGGTCATGGGCCTGTGGATGGCCCGCCATAAACCACTCCATCACCTGCAGATTGAGCCGCTTGCCATCCAGCAGGTACACCTTGCCCGGAAAAGCAGGCCGGGTGACAATGGTGTCCTGCGCCAGCTCGTGATACAGATCCTGCCCGAACGAAAGCTGCCCAAGCAACAAAACGAGGGCAGGAATAGCAAGTAGTTTTTTCCTCATGTCTGGCCTTTTGGTTTCATTCAGCCCGGGGAGCGCCTTATCAGGCCGGGTTTTCAGTGTTTTTTTGCAAATGCCCCCCCTCTTCCTGTTTAAATATACTCCCGAGCCCCGAAAACAGTTTAACCCGGCCTGCCGAATATACGAAAGTGAGGTTTCATTTTCAAAAGACAACAGTTCAGCCGGCCTATAACGCTAGCCGCCAAACACCTGCTCATCCGCCCTTTTTCTTAATTTTGCCGGATAAATCCCACATCGCATGTTCATCCTGCTGATATCAATCGTAATCGGCCTCTTCGTGGCCATGCTGTTCCTCAATGTTTACTTCCGCATGAAAGTCCTGCGCACCTACCGCAAACTGGTGGACAACCGCGTCGAGTTCGGCGCCGCCCACTTGTTCGACCGGCAGAAGATGGAAACGGAAATATTTCCCAAATACCCCCACATGAAGGATGATATCCTGACTTTCGTCAACCACATGCGCTACTCCATCCGCATGGCCACCGTGCTGATCGCGCTGATCACCCTCTTCGGCGCCGTACTGATGTACTTCCGGGAATAAAAGTCCATGAAACAACACCTCCCCTTGCCCTTTCCGGCGAACTCTCGTACTTTTGCCGATCGGCTGGAAATCCGCCGGCCAAATAAAAATCCGGAAATATGCTTAAAATCGGGGTGCTGGGAGTAGGCCATTTGGGGAAGATTCACCTCAAATGCATCAACCTGGCCGCAACACATTACGAACTCACCGGTTTCTACGACCCGGACGGAAACTCCGCCCGCCAGGCGGAAGAGCAATCGGGCGCACGGCGCTGGGAAAACCTCGACAGCCTGCTGGATGCGGTTGACGTGGTGGATATCGTGACCCCAACCGTCACACATTTCGAACTGGCTTCAAAGGCCATCCGGCGCGGCAAACACATCTTCATCGAAAAGCCCCTGACGCACACCATGGAGGAAGCCGAAACCCTGCTCCGCCTGAGCCGCGAATTCGGCGTCAAGGTGCAGGTCGGCCACGTGGAGCGCTTCAACCCCGCCCTGCTCGCCCTGGGAGACATCCGGCTCAACCCCATGTTCATCGAAGCCCACCGCCTGGCGGCATTTAACCCCAGAGGCACCGACGTCTCCGTCATCCTCGACCTGATGATCCACGACCTGGATATCATCCTCAGCCTGGTGCCCTCGGAGGTGAAACGCGTAAGCGCCAGCGGGGTGCCCGTCGTGAGCGATACGGCCGATATCTGCAACGCCCGCATCGAATTCGAAAACGGCTGCGTGGCCAACCTCACCGCCAGCCGCATCTCCCTCAAACAAATGCGAAAACTGCGGCTTTTTCAGCCGGACACCTACATCAGCCTCGATTTCCTGGACAAACAGGCGCAGGTCGTCCGCCTTTTCGACACCGATGCCGGCAGGCTGCCGGACGACAACCTGATGGAACTGCAAACGCCGCGAGGCAAAAAATACCTGCAACTGTCCATGCCCGATATCGAACCGGTCAACTCGATCAGAATGGAACTGGAAACTTTCGCCGAAGCCATCCGCACCGACAGCCGGCCGGTGGTCAGCATCGAAGACGGTTACCGCGCCCTGAGGCTGGCCCACCAGATCATGCAGGATATTGAAAACCGCATCGGCGCGTTAAAATAAAGACATTCAGAACGGCAATCGATCAACCTCAAAGCTATGAAAAAAACGCCATCCGCTAAATTCATATCCCGCCTGCTTCCGGCGCTCCTCCTCCTGACAGCTTGTGATATCATCAACCCGGAAGAAGATATCCCGGCCTACCTCTACGTGCCTGATTTTACCTTGACCACCAACGCCATCACCGAAGGCTCGGCATCGGAAAAGATCACCGACGTCTGGCTGAGCATCGACGGCGACTTTCTCGGCGCCTATACCCTGCCAGCGCTCATCCCCCTCCTGGAAGTGGGCGAGCGGGATATCGTGCTCCAGGCCGGCATCAAGGACAACGGCATCAACGCTACGCCCGACATTTACCCCTACTACCAGGATTTCCGCCTGGCCCGCACCCTGATACCGGACATGGTGGACACCCTCCGCCCCGCTATCCGCTACCGCAATGACGTACAGTTCGCCTTCATCGAAAACTTCGAGGGCAACTCCCAGATATTCCAGGATGTCAGGCGCGGTTCGCTCAACCAGATCCAAATCACCGATGCGGGAGTTTTTGAAGGCAACGGCGCCTGCCTCATTCGCCTGGACTCCAGCATGTCCATCCTGGAAGTGGCCACCAACAGCCGCTTTGCCAACCTGGCCAGCCGAAGCCCCTTCGTTTACCTGGAGGTCAACTACAAATCGGACGTGCCCGTCGTATTCGGGCTCATCGGCAACGACCGCAACGGGCTGCCATCCCAGGAAATCATCATCCTGAACCCGGGCTTCTCGCCCAAAGAGGAGTGGAATAAAATTTATTTTAACCTCTCCTTCATCCTGGCAGAGATGGGCAAGGAAGAATACCAGGTCGTTTTCCAGGCCTTCATCCCCATTGAAAACGGGCAGTTGAGCCGTAATAAGGCCAATGTTTGGCTGGATAATATCAAATTGCTACATTTCTGACCCGCTTTTCAAGCACTCGGGAAAACAAACGGCAACTAACTACGAACATTACTATGGTGCAAAACATGACCCGCCGCCGACGGCTGCATACGCTCCTGTATCAGGTTGCGGATTTCGGCACGGCCATGTTGTCCTGGGCTTGTTTCTTCCTCTACCGCAAAAGCCTGGAAGGAGGCTCCATGGACTGGCATGTCTTCCAGGACAGCAACTTCTGGTACGGCATCGTCATCATCCCGTCGGGCTGGCTGTTCTTCTACTCGATCTTCGACCAATACCGGGATATCTACCGCCTGTCGCGGCTCGCCACCCTGGCGCGCACCCTCTTCCTGAGCTTCTTCGGCGTCCTTTTTCTGTTCTTCACGCTTATCCTGGACGATGTGGTCACCAACTACACCACCTATTACAATTCGTTTTTCACCCTCTTTTTCCTGCACTTCTCCTTTACCGCAACGGTGCGGATGTATCTGCTCACCCGGGCCAGCCAGCGCATAAAAGCCGGGAAAGTCACCTACAACACGCTCATCATCGGCGGCAACCAGAATGCCGTGGAACTGTACAAGGAAATATCGGGCCGCACCAAAGGCCTTGGATATAAATTCCTGGGCTTCGTCGACGTGAACGGCCAGAACGGAAATGAATTGTCCCGCCATCTGGCCCCGCTCGGCCCCATCGGCATGCTGGAGGAAATAGTGCTGGAATACAACATCGAGGTGGCCATCATCGCCATCGAAACATCCGAGCACAACAGGCTGCGGGACATCCTCAACGTCCTGTTCGACTATAGCGGCAAGGTGCTGGTCAAGATCATTCCCGATATGTACGACATCATGCTGGGCCACGTGAAGATGAACCACGTTTATGGCGCCGTCCTGATCGAGATCCAGCAGGACCTCATGCCCCGCTGGCAGCGCCTGGTCAAACGCCTCATCGACATCCTGGTTTCCACCCTGATGCTGGCGCTCCTCTCGCCGCTCTATGCCTACATCGCCTTCAGGGTCAGAATTTCCTCCGATGGCCCCATCTTCTTCCGCCAGGAGCGCATCGGGCTGCACGGCAAACCCTTCATCATCTACAAATTCCGCTCCATGTACACCGATGCGGAAAAGCATGGCCCGCGACTCTCTCATGACGGCGACAACCGCTGCACCCCATGGGGCGCCGTAATGCGCAAATGGCGCCTGGATGAACTACCCCAGTTCTGGAACGTGCTGAAAGGCGAGATGTCCCTCGTCGGGCCCCGCCCCGAAAGGCAATACTTCATCGACCAGATCACACCCCACGCTCCCCACTACAAACACCTGCTCAAAGTGCGGCCCGGCATCACCTCCTGGGGGCAGGTGAAATACGGCTACGCCTCCAACCTCGACCAGATGCTGCAACGCCTCAAATTCGATATCCTCTATATCGAGAACATGTCGTTGGCCCTGGATTTCAAGATCATGTTCTACACCCTCCTCGTACTGGTGCAGGGCAAGGGAAAATAGGCCCGATATCCAGCGGGCTGCACTTTGCGGATTGCCTAAAACCCCGTTTTTCCCGGAATCTTTCTCCGCCACTCCTTTGTTTTCATTGGAGATTCCCATATCTTTGCACCTCGATTTGAATATCATTATTTGTTTATCAAACGCTAACCAATGTTCGCAATCGTAACCATAGCTGGGCAACAGTTCAAAGTCGAGGAAGGGCAGGAGCTCTTCGTCCACCAGCTAGAAGCCAGTGAAGGGGACAACCTCGCCTTCGACCAGGTGCACCTGATCGACAACGGCGGCAAGGTCTCCGTAGGCACGCCGGTGCTGAACGCCAAGGTCAACGCCACTGTGCTCGGGCACGCCAAAGGCGACAAAGTGCTCGTATTCAAGAAGAAGCGCCGCAAGGGCTACCGCAAGAAAAACGGCCACCGGCAGCACTTCACCAAGATCAAGATCGACAGCATTGCCGTTTAACTCCCGGCGTTTTTCATTTTCATTCACTCAAAAATTTCTGAGCAATGGCACACAAGAAAGGTGTAGGTAGTACCGATAACGGCCGGGACAGTAAATCGAAACGGCTGGGTGTGAAACTCTTCGGCGGCCAGGTTGCCAAGGCCGGCAACATCATCATCCGCCAGCGGGGCACCAAATTCCACCCCGGCGAGAACGTCTATATGGGCAGAGACTTCACCCTGCACGCCACCATCGACGGCGTGGTTTCCTTCCGCAAGCGCAGCCAGAACCGCACGTACGTCAGCGTTTTTGCTCCTGAAGCAACAGCGGAAACGATCGCTCCGGTGAAACCGGGCAAAAAACCGGCCGCCATCAAACAGGCCCCGGTAGAAGAAGCGCCGGTACTGGTTGCCGAACGCTCCGCTCCGGCTCCGGAAGCTCCGGCAGCAAAGGAAGCGCCCAAAGCAGCCGCAAAATCGGAAAAGATCACCCTGCCCTCCGGCAAAAAAGTAAACCAGGATGACCTGAAACTGGTGGAAGGGATCGGCCCGAAAATCGAGGGCCTGCTCAATGAGGCCGGCATCCACACCTGGGAAGATCTGGCCAACGCGGCAGCCGAAAAAGTCCAGGCCATCCTCGATGAGGCCGGCCCGCGCTACCGCATGCACGACCCCGCAACCTGGGCGAAACAGGCCCGCCTGGCAGCCGACGCCAAATGGGAAGAACTGGAAGCACTCCAGGATAGCCTCAAAGGCGGCCGCGAAACCGGCGAGGGAGAGGAATAATTTCGAAAGTTTTAGTTTTCATAGCTTTATATTTCGGGCCCTATCTTCACGATAGGGCTTTTTTTATATCCGCTCCAGTACATCAGCAGGCAGCCAACCCTCCGAAGTGTCGCTCAACCGCACCTGATACCAGCTTCCAATGGCGTCCAGAATGCGCACTTTCGCCCCTTCGTGCAGCAAAAGCACCTCCTGGCTCTCCCGCTCAGGCGCCACCTGAAGCTGCGCCTCCTCAACCATCACAATGGCATAGTCCTTCCGAAACTCCTGCCTGGCCCGGCCAATTGCAAACAGGAACGGAAAAATGCTGAGCCCCAGAAAAATCCAGCCGGCTATAAAACCGGCCTTCTTATACCGCCTCACCCGATGCCCCAGCCATAAAGCCAGGCCTCCAATGCCGGCCCACAGAAAAACCAGCCCCAGCCCGGCCCAGGCATCGGAGGGCATCAGCCCCTGCACAACCCGCCACCGGTAAACGAGCGCCGACTCCGGTACGACGAGCAGGGCATCCTTCAGGCCGCTTCGCACAGCCTCCAGGTTCTGAAGGGCCTGCCGGTCGCCAGGAGACCACTTCAGCGCCCGCTCGTAGTTCAATACCGCCCTGCCGGCCTGGCCAGCCCTGTAATAGGCATTGCCCAGGTTGTAATGCAAAACGCCTGAACCATATCCTTCCTGCAGTATGGCCTCGTACTTTTCAATGGCGTCCTCAAAACGCCCGTCCTGATATGCCTGATTGGCTTCCTGCAGGCGCCGGGCAGCCTCCTGCCCTGATGCCGGCACAACAGCCCAGAACAGGACGGACAGGAACGCTGCATAACGAAAACTTCGGATTGCTAAATCATTCATGGCGAAATAGAAAGGCTTTTTTTATGCGCCGGGGGCCCTATCGCCCCCCCTCCTGCCCTGAAGGCTCACCGGCTTCATCGGCCGACGGGGCTTCACCTGCAGCAGGAGCCGGTGGCGAAGCCGGCACGGCACGGGGCGTAAACAGGCTTTCCACTCCCACCGGCCGACGGGTTTTATCCCAGAAAAAACCCTCCATCTGCAGGGCTTTGTGGTTGGCCTGCCGCATGGGCTGCATCTCTGCCTTGGGGTCGGTATAGAATTTGATCCGCTCTACCTGATTGTTCCCGAAGTAGAGCATCATCTCCGAACAAACCGTTTTGTTCACGCCTACATAACCACCCTGGTCATCCCGCGCATAATAAACGGATTCGGCATTGCCCGCCACCTCCATCCGGCGCAACTCGCTTTCTTCAAAAAAAGCGGTGATATGCTTCCCCTTGACCTGATTGAAAAACAGCTCGTCGGGCGAATTGATAATAAAACTGTTGTCCCGAAGGAAAATCCGGTCGATCTTCTTGTTGGCCAACAGAATATTGACCGTATCGGCAAAAAACTGAGAAGTGTCCGACCAGACGATGGGATTCTGAAAGAGCCGGAAAATGGAATCCGTGGTGCTGTATGCCAGCGAATCGCAGATGGCCTGAAGGTTGCTCTTGTAAATGCGCACGTCGTGAAAGGCGCGCAGCAGGCGGGCGCTGTCACTGGCCATGGTGTCTTCGCGCACGGCGTACAGGGTGTCGGCCGCCATGAACAGCGAATCATCCTCAATAAGCGTGATCAACAGGGGGCGCCCGCCACGGCCGCCGCTGGCTTTGAGATAATCGCTCTTCCGGTCGTAATCAGCCTGCCCGCACATGATGGTGAGGTCGGCCGAAGTATCCCGCCAGGTGACATTGCCAATGGCGATGCCCAGGCCTTTTTCTTCACTGTAATCCACCTGGTCGGCCTCCAGTATCTGGGGCGGGTCGCTGATTACCGACCGGCCGCGGGTGGAATATACCTCATTCCTGGCATCGTAGGTGATCTCGGTGGCCACGATATGCTGCTTTTCGTCCTGATAACGGGCATTGCCAAGAAGGAAAGATTTGTCGTTGGCCTCGTCGTAAATGATGCGGTCCGCCGTGGCCAGCCGCTTGCCTTCTTCAAAACGGGCATTGCCTTCCAGGCTGTATACCTTTCGCTTCCCGTCATAGCGGATCGTGTCGGCGGTGGCCCGCTGCGCACCCTTTTCATACTGTGCGCTCTGCGTGAAAGCAGCCTGGTTCTGTTCGGTGTCGTAGAACCCGCTTTCTGTATAAATCCTGGCGCTGTCGGCGCTGATGAGCGTGGGCCCCAGGAAGGTGACGACCCTGGTTTCGGTATTAAAACCAAGGGTATCGGAGCGGAGGCTGAACTGCGGGTCAACGACGGTAACGCTGTCCCTGAAGTAAACCTGCCGTTCATCTACATAGTAATACCCCCGCCTGCTGGTCAGTTGGGTCTCCTCCAGTGTCAGCGTGGCGCCGTTATCATAAGTGGCCACCTTGGTTTCGAGGTTGTATGTCAGGCGGTCGGTAAAAAGCCTTTGTTTTCCGTTAACCAGCACCACGCCTCCGTACAGTTCCGCCAGCCTGGCCACCCCGTCGTATGTGGCCGTATCCGAAAAAACACTGAGTGAATCACCCTGCTGGATGATAACCTGGCCCTCGGCGACAACATAGGTGTTGTTTATGATCAGAGCCGTATCGCAATACATAAAAACGCTGTCCTGCCGGAGTTCCACATGGCCGTTCAGCTTCTGGATCACAGAATCCCGCCGCTGAATGTACTCGAAAACATCCGCATGGTCCACCTGGACTTCCTCCTGCTTCGCCGTGTCCTGCGCCGGCGCTTTGGCGGCAGGCGCCTGCCGCCCCCGCTGCTGCTGGGCAGAAACCGAACCGGCCGCCGCCAGGGCCAGCAACAGGACAAACAAACGAACCGATATCTGACGTAAATGCTTCATTCCCTGCAAACTTCTCACTTTCCGGGAAAAAAATTGCTCCTGCCCACTTTTTATTAACCGGATTAACCCTTCCTTAACGTGCGCTATCCCAGCAACAGTTCCGCTCCTTCCTCCCCAACCAGCGTCCCGATGGCCACACCCATGCCGCCCAGGCGAACGGCAACCACGATGTTGCCGGAGATGGGCGCAATGACGGGGGATTTCCGGCCGCCAACGCCCATGATGCCGCTCCACCACTTCTCTACGGCCACCGGCTGGCCGGGTAGGATGAGGTCCTGCAGCAATTTCACCAACGCACTCCTGATGAGCGGCGTTGTTCCGAACTCGGAAGTCGTTTCCCCTTCGATGTCCAGATTGCGCCCCCCGCCCAGCAGGATGCGCCCGTCAATATTCCGGAAATAATAGTAACCCCGGTCGTAGTGAAAGGAGCCTTTGACAGCAAGGGAATTAATGGGCGCCGTAATCAGCACCTGGCTGCGGGCAGGATAAACCGGCACCGACGGCATGAGTTGCTGCGCCAGCCCATTGGTCGCCACGATCACCCGCCTGGCCCGGAAACTCCACCCGTAAGCCGTCGTGATCTCCACCCCGGCTCCGATGTCCTCCAATGATTGAACAGCGATGCCGTTGAAGAACTCAATGCCTGCCTCGCGGGCCATTTCCATCAGGGCCCGCATCATTTCTCCGGCGTGTAGCTGGCCCTCGGCAGTATTGCAGATGAGGTTGGCCACACCGCGAAAGCCGAAGGCTGCGGTTTCCTGGCTGGCCAGGCGGTAGGTTTCGCTTATGCCGATCAGGTTCCTGAGCCTGCGGTTAAAGGCAGGGATGGCTTCCGCGCATTGTTCGAATACATCCTGCTCTTCGGCCCGAAAGAGCTCATACCCGCCCCAGGATTCGTAGCGAAGGCGGGCGTCGCCAATGCGTTGCCGCAAGCGCTGGAGGCCTTTCCAGCGGCGCTCCACCAGAGCCCAGACGGCGTCTTCAGGATGCGAGGCCATATCGTCGAGTAGTTCGGAAACACTGCCGAAACAGGCGAAGCCCGCATTTCGGGTGCTCGCTCCAACCGGCAGGGCGCCCCGCTCCAGAATGAGTATCCGGCTCGAGGGCGCCAGCTCGCGGGCGCGCAGCGCAGCGCTCAGCCCCACGATGCCGCTGCCGGCCACCACGATATCAACATCGCGGAAGAAACTGTCCTGCTCCCAGTAGCTGAGCTGATAGGCTAAAGGTTTTGTATTTGACAAGGTCCTTCGGTTTATTGCCTGCAAAGGTAGGGAAGGGAACAGACTGCACCAAGGGAAAAGCAAAACACAGGGCTTACTTATCCCCCCGGCGCTCTTTTTGGGAAGGATCATTTCTTCATGAAGATGGGATTGCTATTTTAGCGCTGAATTATTAACAAAAAACTGAAATATGCTGCAACGGATACAATCCATCTTTCTTGCGCTGGCCGCCGCTGCTTCCTTCGGCGCGCTGGGGCTGCCCTTCGCAACCACGGGCCAGGCAGTGCAGGGTTCCGCGATCTTTGCCGATGGCGCTTATTCCGTCCAGGACCAGATCGTGCTGCTTGTACTTTTTGCCGTGGGAGGCGCTTTGGCGCTGGCCGGCATTTTCCTCTTCCGCAACCGCAATACCCAGATGCGGCTGAGCATTTTTGCCTTCATCGCCAACCTGATCGGCATCATCTTCGGCATTCTTTTTTTCATGCAAAACAGCAGTGATATTGGCGACAGCGCCATTCAGGACGGCCTGGGCGCCTACCTGCCTGCCGGCGCGCTGCTTTTTCTCCTCCTCGCCTACCGGTTCATCAACAAAGATGAGAAGCTGGTCCGGTCGATGGACCGGCTGCGATGACGGCAAAAAAAAGGCCTTCCAGCCGGATTCATCCTGGCTGAAAGGCCTTAAGCCTGCCGGAACAGTACCGGCCTTATTCTCCTTCAACACCCGACCCTTTGCGTTTCGGGTCTTTGCGGGCTGAGTAGTTCACTTTGAGCTGGCCCGATTTGCGCAGCTGGGTCTTGACGTCCTGAACGATACCCATGGTCACATCGCCATCTACCCGCAGGGAAGAGGTGATCTGGCCGTGGCGGGATTCCGGAACCTTGAGCTTGTGGCGCTCCAGGAAAAGCGTAATTTCGTTCACTTCAGAAAATTTATCCCCCAGCTGAAGGCGGGGCTTAGTGCCATAGACGCCCTGATAGCGCTGAACAGGCCGGCCGATGTAGAGGTAGTTGACCAGCGACTTTTCTTCCAGTTTGGTCAGCTCCGTTGCGTAGGGCGTCGTCACTTTCACCTTGAGCTCGGCATCACGCAACTGGGTCACCACCATGAAGAAGAAAAGGAGCATGAAGATGATATCGGGGAGGGAAGCCGTAGAAATAGTAGGATTGGCTTTTCCCCTCTTTTTTGAAAACTTAGCCATGGTATTCGTTTTTTATTTACTCCCCCGTAAGGGAGAAAGCCTGAAGCGATATCGGCGGTTCAGCAGCACCCTTCGGCCAGGTTTCCCTCGCCTCCGCCTGCTATTCTTCACCGAAGGCCGTAGGTTCAGCTTCTGAAAGCACGAAGGGTATCTCATCCCTGATCGCTTTCTTCCAGGCGAACTTCATGTCCTCGCTGTAGGGCACTCCGTATTTTCTCTGGCTCAATTCATTCCAGAGCTCGTTGTAGGCGGCTTTCAGCTCGTTGTACACCTGAAGGTATGCTTCATAACTGGTGCCGCGGTCGTTCTTCAGGGAGATGATGGCCTTGGTAGGCTTCTCCGCCATGGTTTCATCGTTGTAAGGGTTGGCGATGAAAATCTTGGCCTTTTCCCTGAGCTGTTCTATCGGCATGATCTCACCCCGCACCAGGAGCTGGTCCTGAGCATTCACCAATACCGAGAACACGTTGCGGGTCTTCAGCTTCGTGATATCCGGCTCTTCTTCCGACCAGGGCGGAAGCTTCACCGTGATCCCTTTGTCTTCCACGATGGTCGTTGTGACCAGGAAGAAGATCAGCAACAGGAACGCAATGTCAGCCATCGAGCTGGCATTGATCTCTGTTGACATCCGGTCTCTGGCTCTTGTTTTTGCCATGGTGTCTCCTTATTTAAAGAAGTTGCGAACTTCAGAAAAAATAAAAGCCAGTCCTGCTCCAAAGACCAGAACCACAGCGGTAGTGATGCCGCCACTGATGAACTTCAGGTTGTTCGGCGTGATTATACTGCCCGATTCGGCCCATTTATCCATCGCATTTTTGATGTATGGGCTCGGTTCGCCTGAAGCTGTGCTGTAGGCGATGATAAACACCAATGCAAGTATGCCGAAACCGATCAGGCCTTTGATTGAGCCCTTGAAATCATCAAAGATATGAAGGACGCCGAAAGCCACCAGTATGATCAAGGTTAAAATAACCAGGACAATGGCTCCGACCAGGCCAAAGTTGAAGATACCTGTCTGGTATTTCTCCTCATCGGGCAGGGCAGAAAAGTCACCTGCGCCCATGACTACGGTAGCCAGAAAGATGAGAATCACCAGCGCACCCAAACCGAAAGCCAGGGTCTGTCCGTTTTTGGTTAAGAATTTATACATAACAATAAGGTTCTCTTATTTCTTGAAAATGTTGTTTGCCACCATAAGGTCAACCAGCGCGATGGAAGCATCTTCCATCTTGTTGACAATGCCGTCGATCTTGCTCACGATGTAGTTGTAGAAGATCTGAAGGATAATGGCTACAACGAGGCCGAATACCGTGGTCAAAAGGGCCACCTTGATACCGCCGGCAACAACCGAGGGAGAAAGGTCGCCAACCGCTTCGATACGGTCAAAGGCCTGGATCATACCAATAACCGTTCCAAGGAATCCGAGCATCGGGGCAATGGCGATGAAAAGGGATATCCATACCAGCCCGCGCTCCAGCAGGCCCATCTGTACGCTGCCATAAGAAACAATGGCTTTTTCCACAGATTCGGGGCCGCCTTCGGCATTTTTCAAACCTTCGAAAAGAATGCTGGCAGTGGGGCCCTGGGTGGATTTGCAAACCTCCATAGCGCCTTGTACGTCACCAGACTTGAGGTGTTCATCAACGCGCGCCAACAGCTTGTCCGTGTTGGTGGTGGCGATGTTCAGCGTAATAATACGCTCGATACAGAAGGCCAGGCCCAAAATCAGAGCGATCAATACGAAGCTCATGAAGCGCCAGTCGCCGTCGATGAAGTACTTCTTCAGGAGCTGATAGCCGCCCTCCTGGGCAGGCGCAGGCTCTTCAGCAGCAGGCGCAGCTTCGGCGGGTTCTTCTGGCGCCGGGGCTGCTTCTTCGGCAGCGGCTGCCGTATCCGTAGTCGTTTCTGTCTGGGCCTCAGAGCCTTCCTGAGCATATACGAAATTGCCGGTGAATACTGCCAAGCCAAGTACCAGCAGCAGTGCTATTAATTTTCGCATAGGTAGTACGGTTTTACGATTGTTTTTGAAAGCAGTTGAACACTTAATTGGTTTAAGCGGAGAGGAAGGGATTCGAACCCTCGATACCCTTTTGGGGTATACACGCTTTCCAGGCGTGCCTCTTAAACCACTCGAGCACCTCTCCGGGAAATGAAGCTTGAAAACGAAGGCTCCAAAGCCGTTCGCCCTGAGCAAATATAGTTATTAAGAACTTTTCGCCAATGCGGAACAACACAAAATTTGCAAAAAGATGGAATATATCATAATCTACCCCTCATCACCTACCCCAAACCAGGCGCGGCCAGGGAATTGAGCATTTCCTCCATAGCCTCAGGATGCCGCCCGGGCTGCCTTCGAAAACAGGGCTTCAGCATTCCGCGTCGTTGCCTCCGCTACCTCCTCTACAGAAAGCTCCTTGATACGGGCCAGCTTTTCTGCAACCAGATATACATAAGCGCTCTCGTTGCGCTGCCCTCTGTATGGAACCGGGGCCAGATAAGGCGCATCGGTTTCCAGTACAACGCCCTCCAGTCCGATCGAGGCCATTACTTTGTCCAGCCCGCTGTTCTTAAAAGTCAGCACGCCTCCGATCCCCAGGTAAAAACCCAGGCCCAAAATGCGCCTGGCCTGCTCCGGACTGCCGGAAAAACAATGAAAAACGCCCTGAAGCCGCTCGTCTTTTATGCTTTCCACCAGATCTATGGTGATGTCGATGGCTTCACGGGTGTGAATGACAATGGGCATTCCCAGTTCCTTCGCCCAGGCAGCCTGCACCAGAAAGGCTTCCTTCTGCTGTTCGAAATACGCCTTGTCCCAGTATAAGTCGATGCCGATCTCCCCCACGGCGCTGAATGGCCGCTCGTCCAGCCATTGCCGGACAATGGCAAGCTCTTCTTCGAAATTTTCCCTGACCGAACAGGGATGCAGGCCCATCATGGGGAAACAATGTTCGGGGTATGCTTCCTCCAGCGCCAGCATGCCCTCAATGGATGCGCTATCTATATTGGGAAGGAAAAACTTATCAACCCCCTTTTCAATCGCGCGTTGTATCATCTCGTCCCGGTCGGCGTCGAACTGGCCCAGGTATAAATGCGCATGGGTATCTACCAGCCTCATCTTTCCTTGTTTTCCGCAAAGGTATAGATTAATTTTGGAATGCTTTTGGCGCATGGCCCGGCGAATTTGCCCCGAATTGCCTAATTTCCCGCTCACAAAGATGGGAACACCCATGGCGAAAAAACAGAAATTTTATGTAGTCTGGGAAGGCCATAAGCCCGGCGTTTACGAGTCCTGGGCAGAATGCCAGCTGCAGGTCAAAGGTTATCCCAATGCCAGGTTTAAGGCTTTTTCCACCAAAGCAGAGGCACAGGAGGCTTTGAATAGCAACTCTGCCAATCACATCGGAAAGGGCAACCCTGCAAAACCTGCAACCAGGCCTGCAGGCCCCAAAAATACAAGGGATGAAATTATCTGGGATAGCATCAGCGTGGACGCCGCCTGCAGCGGCAACCCGGGCATTATGGAATACCAGGGTGTGGATACCCGCACCAAAGCTCCGATTTTTTACAAAAAATTCGAGCTGGGCACCAATAACATCGGAGAATTCCTCGCCATCGTGCACGCCCTGGCGCTGTTCAAGCAGCAGGGAAAGCAAACACCTGTTTATACGGACTCCAAAACGGCCATGGGCTGGGTGAAACGCAAAAAAGCCAATACGAAACTGGTGCGCAACGCCAGAACAAAACTGCTGTATGAACTGATCGAAAGAGCCGAAACCTGGCTGAAAAACAACTCTTTTGACAACCCCATACTCAAATGGGACACCGAAAGCTGGGGGGAAATCCCGGCAGACTTCGGCAGAAAGAAGTAACAGGGAGTAACTATTCAGGGCTCCTTTAGCGGCAATCCGGAACGCGGGCCTGTGGCCCGCGACGTAGGAAAAACCCCTCCCAAGGCTCAGTGATCATCACTTCGCGGGCCATAGGCCCGCGTTCCAACCCAAATAGTTACAACAGGGAGGTGATAGGGGATGAATGGCTGCCATCCCTTTAGCGCCCTACTGCGAACTTCATCTTGTACTCCGTGCTGGCCACGCCTTTTTTAATATTGTCCAGCTTGCGCCGCACCATGCGCTTTTTGATCGGCTTGAGATGGTCAATAAAGAGCACGCCTTCGATGTGGTCGTATTCGTGCTGTATGACGCGGGCATTGATGCCGGAGAAGACTTTTTCCTGCTCCCCGAAGTTTTCATCCAGGTAGCGAAGCCGCAGCTGAGGCAGCCGGTCCACATCGCCCCGCACATCGGGAATGCTCAGGCAGCCCTCTTCATAAGTCCAGGGGGCGCCGGCTTCTTCAAGCTTTCTGGCATTGATGAATACTTGTTTGATGCCTTCCTCTTCTTTGCCCTTTTCCATGATCTGAATGGTGTCGACGACAAATAAACGGATGGAGCGCCCGATCTGTGGGGCGGCCAGGCCTACACCCTCGGCGTGGTACATGGTCTCCCACATGTTCTCGATGAGTTCCTTCAGCCCGGGATAGTCCGGGCCGATTTCCTCGCCCATCTTCTTCAGTACGGGTTGCCCGTAAGCGTAAATCGGCAATATCATTCTTCGCTGAAATTTCTTTTTGATTCCATATAATCCTGCAAGATAAGCACTGCGCTTATTTTGTCGACCAGGCTTTTGTCGCGCCGCTTCTTTTTTCCGGCCCCACTCTGCAGGATCACCTCCCTGGCCTGCTCGGAGGTGAAACGCTCATCATGAGTAACAACTTCTATGCCCGGAAAAAGTTTTTTCAATTGCCTCACCAGCCCGACGACAAGATGGTGAATCTGCGCGGGATTGCCGTCCGGGTATAGTGGTTCACCAACGACGATGGCCTCAACTCCCTCCCTTTCCACGTACTGCTTCAGGAAATCGAGCAGGCCCGCAGTTGGAATGGTATCCAGCGGGTTGGCTATGATCTGCAGGGGGTCGCTAACTGCCAGGCCCGTGCGTTTGGTTCCGTAATCTATGGCTAATATCCTTGACAAATGCTGCGATTTTGCGGGTTTCCCCACTGCGAAATTAAGGAAATCGGCGGAGTTTACAGGCTCCTAGTCCAGATAACCCTTTGCCTGCAGATGGAATAACTCGGCATATTTCCCGTTCCGGGCCAGAAGTTCTTCATGGCTTCCGTATTCCAGTTCCTGCCCGTTTTCCAGAAAGAGTATCCTGTCCGCCATCCGCACGGTGGAGAAGCGGTGGGAAATGAGCACGGCTGATTTCCCCTCGATCAGTTCAGCAAAGCGCTGGAATACTTCGTGTTCAGCCCGGGCGTCCAGGGCGGAAGTGGGTTCGTCGAGGATGAGCAGCTGGGCGTCGCGCATATAGGCGCGGGCCAGGGCGATTTTCTGCCACTGCCCCCCCGACAACTCTACCCCGTTGGCGAACCGCTTGCCCAGCACCTGCTCGTAGCGCTCCGGAAGCTGCCCGACCACCGTATCGGCCAGGCTCTTGCGGGCCGCCTGCTCGATTATGGGCATGTCCTCCAGGCTTTCGATGTGCCCAATGGCTATATTCTCACCGGCCTTCATCTGAAACCGGATATAATCCTGAAAAATGATGCCGATGTTGTCGCGCAACTCTTTCAGGCTGTACTCCCGAATGTCTGCTCCATCTATCAGAATGCGCCCTTCCGTGGGTTCATAAAGGCGAGCCAGCAGTTTCACCAGCGTGGTTTTCCCGGCCCCATTCTCCCCTACCAGGGCCAGCTTTTCACCGGCGGCAATGTGGAAGGACAGGTTGCGGATGGCCCACCGCTCGCTGTTGGGGTAGCGGAAACTGACGTTTTCGAAAGTAAACCCCTGCTTTACCTTCCGGGGAAAGGGCCTGCTGTCGGCAGGAGAGACGATCGCCGGCTGAATCTTAAAAAAGTCAAAAAGGTCCTGAAGGTAAAGCGCTCCCTCGGCAATGCGGGAAAAACGGTTCATAATGCCCTGCAACATGCCCTGCATCCGGTTGAAAGAACCGGCCAGAAAGGTAAGCGTGCCCACCGTGATCAGCCCGCCGATGGCCTGAGAAATAATGTAAACGTAAGCCCCATAGTATGCGAATGTGCCCAATGCGGACAAGAGAATGCCCCAGCCGGCCCGTTTTACCGCAATATCCCGGTTGGCGCGGTAGTATTTGTCCGACAACTGCGCGAAACGCTCGGCTATGAACCCGGCCAGGTTGAATATCTTGACTTCCTTCGCCGTCTGGTCGCTGGCGCCGATATAGCGCAGGTAGTCCAGTTCCCGGCGTTCCGGCGTCCAACTCCGGCTGAGCGAGTAGGTCTGCTGGTTAAAATGGGATTCACCCAGGAAAGAGGGGATGACGGCAATGACCAGAATGAGGATCAGCCAGGGGCTGAAAGCCACCAGCCCCGCGCCGAGAATGGCCACCGTGATAATGTCCTGAACCTGCGATAACACCTGCGACATCAACACCGTCCGGCCGGTGGTCTGCCGGCGTGCGCGCTCCATCTTGTCGTAAAACTCCGGGTCTTCGAACTGATAGAGGTCGAGTTGGGCGGCATGGCGGATCAGGTCAACGGAAGTGCGGTTGGCGACCAGGTCGCCCAGCAGGCTGTCCAGCAAGGTAATGCCCCGGCTGTTCAGGTCGGAAAACACCGCCAGCCCAAGTTCCAGGCCGACCATCAGCCAGAGATAAGAGGTATCTCCGCCTCCGGCGCCGATCAGCCGGATCACCTCGTCGATGATCTCCTTGCCGATGTATAACACCGCCAGGGGAATGGCTGAACTGGCCAGGCGCAGTAAGGCATTGCCGGCCGCCATCCCCGGATGCGCCTGCCAGATGAGCCGGAAAAAAGGCGGCAGATTGGACAATGCTTTGAACTGGCCTCGCAAAGCCATCGGATTTTCTGGTGGCATGAACGTTTTGATTGAACTGTTTTCACTTGCGTTAGTTATTAACGCGTGGCCCAATTGCATAGTTTTGCAGGGCAGAAATACGAGGCGGTGGAACAAAGCACCGCCGGATTATGCATCAGCATGACAGAAATCGAAAAAGAACTCGCCGCATTATCCGGACTGCTGCAACTCGAAAAGCAGGCAGACCTTGAACAGTTCAGGCTTCAGGTCGAGCGCCTGTCTCCGGAGGAACGGCGGGCCCGGGGCTTTAGCTGGTACCCCCTGCAGGTGGTAAAACATGGCTATACCTACGGCGAACGGGCCTTTGTGATCGTGGAGCGCAATGCGCCGGCAGATGAACACCACCAGTTCAGGCCGGGGAAATCCGTAAACCTCTACACCCGGCAGGCTGCCGTCCGGCATCCGGAAAGAAGCGGCGTCATACAGTTCGTCGATAAAAACCGGATGAAGGTCATCCTCAATTCCAAAGACCTGCCCGACTGGCTCGGCCTGGGAATGATCGGCGTCGACCTGCTGTTCGATGAAACGACTTACCTGGAAATGGAAAAGGCCCTCGCCAAAGTCCGGGAAGCCAAAAGCGGCCAGCTTGCGGAATTGCGCGCAGTGCTCATGGGCCGGCAGGAACCCCGCTTCGAACCCATCGGCCAGCCCGTCATCGTTCCGGGGCTCAACCCCTCCCAGAACGCTGCCGTCAACCAGATACTGGCGGCGCTCGACCTCGCCGTGGTGCACGGCCCTCCTGGTACGGGAAAGACGACCACCCTCGTGCAGGCTATCAAACTCATGGCGGAAAGAGAAAATACCATCCTGGTAACCGCCCCCAGCAATACGGCCGTGGACCTGCTCACGGAACGCCTTTCCGCTGTAGGGCTGGAAGTCACCCGCATCGGCAACATTTCCCGGGTCGATGAAAGCATTATCAGCCATACCC
This sequence comes from Bacteroidota bacterium, assembly GCA_963169455.1. GTDB lineage: Bacteria > Bacteroidota > Bacteroidia > Chitinophagales > Saprospiraceae > JACJYE01. The sequence goes on from CAUJDW010000077.1 coordinate 27,878, forward strand.
TGGAGATGAAACTCTCCCGGCACCCGGAAGCCAAAAACATCAAAAAAGTCAGGATTCAGGCCGCCGAGGCCCGCCGCAAGGCCCAGCGCTACAAAAGGCGCTTCGGCCAGGAGGAACGCGATGAGCGGCGGCAACTTTTCGAAGAGGCTAAAGAACTGTCGGCCTGGGCCACCCAACTGGAAAACCGCCTGATCAGCCAGATCCTGGACAGCTCCCACGTCATTACCGCCACCCTGACAGGGGCCGGGTCGGAGGTGCTGAACCAGTGTAAATTCCGCACGGCAGTGATTGACGAGGCGGCGCAGGCGCTCGAACCGGCTACCTGGATACCCGTCAGCCGGGCTTCGCGTATCATCCTGGCCGGCGACCCCTTCCAGTTGCCGCCTACCGTGCAGTCGAAAGAGGCCCAACGGAAGGGCTTACAGGTCACGCTTATGGAAAAACTGCTGCAATGGCTGCCAGGGACAAGCCTGCTGAATGTGCAGTACCGCATGCACCAGGCCATCATGGGCTTTTCCAACCGCCGCTTTTACCAGAACGCCCTCCAGGCCGACGAGCACGTGCGCCTGCACCGCCTTCCCCTTCCGCCTAATGACCCGCTTGTCTTTATCGACACAGCCGGCTGCGGCTTCGAGGAAAAAGTCCAGGAAAAATACCAGAGCCGCTTTAATCCGGAAGAATTCATGATCCTTCGTGAACACCTCTACCAACTGGTGGAGGCTTATCAGGGGGAAGAGTTGCCCGGCATCGGCATTATTTCTCCATACAGGGAACAGGCCCTGCATATACAGGAAGTAATCGCAGAAGACAGCCTGCTCGCCACACTCCCCCTATCCGTCAATACCATCGATGGATTCCAGGGCCAGGAACGGGACGTGGTGTACATCTCCCTCGTCCGGTCCAACAGCAAAGGAGATATCGGCTTCCTGTCCGATTACCGCCGCATGAATGTGGCCATGACCCGCGCCCGCAAAAAACTGGTGGTCATTGGCGATAGTGCGACGATCGGCAACGACGGTTTCTACAACGATTTCCTGAATTACTGCGAAAGCATAGGGGCCTACCGCACTGCCTGGGAATATATGCGGGGGTGATGGATGCCCGCCTGCCTTCGCCCCCCTCGGAGGATATCTCAGGGGTGGCTTCGGCGGTCGGTTTCGGGAGTGGGATAAAAGCAAAAAGGCTTCTCCGGAAAATCCGGAGAAGCCTTTTTGCTTTTATCCTGTTGGCCAGACGATATCAATACGTCCAGAGGTCGTGTTCGAAGTTGAAGATTTCCTGCTTGATGTTTTCCGCCTGCATCAGCAGGTCGACGCCGGAGAGATAGTCTTCCAGGCGGCGGTCAAATACGTTGGACTCCTTGTAGATGTAGCTGGAGAAGAAGCGCATTTCGAAGATATCCTCCCAGGTCATCGGGTTGTTGTCGTTGCCGACATTGAACACCTTCTCGCGGCCCAGCACCTGGCGGGCTTCCGGGTAGTAAACCCAGAACATGGGGCGTTCGTACTTGAAGTTGCCGTTGTCGTCAAATTCTTCGATCAGCGGAGCGATGCCCAGGATGCGCACCTGAAGCGTTGAGGATTCCTCGTCGAAGAACCAGATCTCCTTGATGCGGAAGCGCTTGACATCAGAGGGGTTGACTTCGTTGCGGACGATCTGGAAAGTCTCCTCATAGGTTTCGGGGTCGACCGTGGCGATGGTGTCCACGCTGGCGCCCATGGAGGCAACCTCATCCGGAGTCAGGGGAACGGTGAATTTGTCATCTTCGGTGCTGAATACGGTAATCTCACCGGATTCCGCAGCTTCCTGCATGATGGTGAAGAGCGGGCGTTCGGGGTAAGCGAAAGGCAGGTTCATTTTCTCACGTACGTCGATGATACGCCAGATACGCTTTTCCCAGAAGATGTCCGCCTCGCGGATGGGGTCATAAGGCAAAATGCGCTTTTCGACCGTGATCCGCTTTTCGACGATGTCATCCAGCGGTTTGTCCGCGTTCGACGCCCCGGATTCGGTGATGAGGATGTTATCAGGGATCTGAGCCATCACCGGGCCGGAGAGGAAGAACAACAACAAACCCAAACTTAACAGTTTCAGAGCGATCTTCATGGCTGATTTTTTAATACATTAATTTTTTTATTAAACGGTTTGGGTACGGCCGAAAAACCATACGGAGCACGAAAGTACTGTTTTTACCCTACTAAAAAGCAGAAAAACAGCTGTTTAACACCACGTTCTTTCCTTCGCACTGCCATGGCCGCTGTAACTTAACTAACGAAGCAGGGCGGGAACTATTTTCCGGCCTTGCTCATTATTGCATTCACTCAAAATATCCGTCCGAAAAGGAGAACTGCCCGGAGCTTCAGGCCTTTGCCTGGTTTTCCGGGCAGTTCAGACAGGATTTTTACTTAATCTTAAACACCATGGAGTTGATCGGGCGGCCGACATTGTCGCCCGGGCAACGCGCCTTGACGTCATCGAAGTAGTAGATATCGCCCGGCTTGGCACGCTGCACCAGGCGCTGGGCGGCGTCGTTGTAACGCGGGCCGGCATTGATCACCTCGACGGGGTCCTGACGGGAAGCCACGTAAACCAGGGTAAAGCCCTGGATCGTACAGGTAGCATCGAAGTCGAAGTTGTCGAGGAAAGCGCCCACGCCGCCCTGGGCCTTGAATTCGCCGTTGCCCATGGCGCCGCCGCTGGATTTGCTCAGGCGGGCTACCGGGTCGGGAATGCGCTTCACCCGGAAGGGCTTGCTATCGCGAAGGCCGCCGCCGCTAACGTTGACGCGGCATTCGCCCGGCGTAGTCACATTGACGACATAGTTGGCGGAACCCACCTTTTTGATGGAGCCTCCACCGCCGCTGATGCTCACGCTGAGGTCATTGGAAGAAATACCTGCTGCAGAAACAACCACAGGGTTATCCACGCCAATATAGAAAACGTTCATTTTTTCAGCAGACACGGCAACGGAGCGCTCCCCTACTTCGTACTCGAAATCTTTGGTGTAGGATTTCACTTCGTTGGTCAGGGGGTTGACCACATCAATTTTCACGGTGTACTTCTTGGTGCCGATCCCGCTGGTCGTCGTTTCATAAGTCGCCTTTCCATCTTTAACAGGAAGGTTGGAGCCATTGACGGAGATGCGGGTATTGTCACCGGCGGAAGTGCTGAATGCACTCAGGAATACGTCAGCCGTATATTTCTCACCGCGGATGACATAACCTTTGCTGGCCGACACGACCGGTTCGAAGGCATCGAATTTGATATCTTCACCGGCCACTTTCCCAAGCAGGTAGTTCAGTGCAGAAGTCGAAGAAGCACGGGCGTCGTTCTGGATTTTGGTCAGGATGGGGAACACGGCCGCCACCGGCATCTGGAGGAAGTTATATTCCACCCAGTTTTTCTTGTCCGATTTTTTCACGGCCTCCTCATCGAGGCTGAGCGGCATGGCAGCCAGCACCGAGGGGTCCTTGTTGACCAGTTCCTCAAATTTGGACCTTGTTTCCCTGATCTTCTGTTCCAGTTCGAAGCCTTTGCCAGGTTGTTTTTCCAGGCCCACCAGCAAGCGGGTAGTCACGTCCTTGTCCTTGATGCGCTTGGGCTGGTCCGGGTTTTTTTCGGAGGGGCCGCCGGCGGCTTCAAAGAGTTGAGCTTTCAGGTCTTCGACATACTGGTAAAAATCGTCGGCAGTTTTTTTGACTTCTTTAGCCGCAGCCAGATATCTGTCGTTCTGCTCGTTTTTGTAGGCATCAGCCTGCTTCTGGATGTTTGTCAGAAGCGTCTGGTTGGTATTTTCAACGATGTTGTTACTCTGGGTGATACCTTTGTTGAGCGTAAAGAACGCATTCATCACCTCAGCCGAGATATTGAGGGCCAGCAGGGCCGTCAACACCAGGTACATGAGGTTGATCATAAGCTGCCGCGGTTCCTTAGGTATAGACATAGCTTATCGCTTTTTAAAAATTCAAAAAATGGTTAAACGCACGGCAAAGCTTACCTATTGACATTGGCCATAGCAGAGATCACATTGCCATAGACCGAGTTCAGCTGGCTGTAGGTATGGTTCAGGGAACCGATATTCTGGTTCAGGACGGCCAGCTGGTCTTTGTATTGCTTGGTATCTTCCAGGGAATCGCTCAGGTCGGCCATGGCCTCGTTCAACTTGGCGTAGAAGTTGTTCATGGCGCGGATCTGGTCACTCGTACCGGAGAAGTCCACTTCCTGAAGGGCCTTGAGGGAAGAGAGGCTCTTCGACATGGTTTGCAGTTCGGTGAGCATGCCGCCCAGTTGCTGTTCCACCACTTCGCCGTTCAGGGGTGCGACGGGATGGAAAGAGGCGCCTGCGGGAGTAGCGCCGGCAGTCAGCGGAGCGATATTGGAGCCGTAATCGCTCAGGCCGGGGTACAGCTTATCCCAGTAATAATCGGGCTCCGGGCCGATCAGGCCAAGGAAGAGGAAGATGAACGCCTCGACGGAAAGCCCAATGATCAACATGGTAGAAGCACCTTCCCAACTTTCCAGTTTGAAGAGGGCTCCCAGCAATACCACGGATGCACCTACACCGATAATCAGGTTTTTAATGTACTTGAACCCTTTTGACTTTAAGAAACTCATCTTTAATTTTCTTTTAAATTAAGTTAGCTAAAATTTTTCCTTCTCATTGGGCTTTTACGAAAACCCGCCCTCATAATGCATGGCCTTGTAAAGGTTACAGGCCGACGGCTTTTTTTTTCAGCATTTGAACGAGCAGAGCCAAATACTGGAAAAATACTGGTTTGAAAGAGCTTGCGAGATGGAATAAAATCCCATCAGGCCAGCGAAAAAGAACATGGTGTTGGGTGTGGAGAGGGCCGGTATAGTTGCAAGTTGCCGGAGTGGGGTGAAAGGGAAAAGATGGATGCCGCTCCTTATGCGGCATCCATCTTTGGCCTTATTCCCATTAAAAATCAGTCAGGGAACGGCCCAGGAAGGTCAGGGCGCAGCGGAAGCCGATATAGGACTTGGTCGTGTCCTGGTATTCCCAATGGCGGGTGCCGGTCTGGATGAAATGGTGGATATCTTTCCAGGATCCTCCGCGAATGACCTTGCGCTTGTAGGCCTCCGGGTCGTCATCTTTGGCGTCGTACCGGATGTCCGGGTTGAGGTCGTGCAGGAAGGAGTAGGCATTGGCGTAGTAAGCCGTGCTGGTCCATTCAGCGACGTTGCCGGCCATGTTGTACAGGCCGAAGTCGTTGGGGAAGTAAGCATCCGCTTTCACCGTATAAAGGCCGCCATCCTCGGGATAATTGCCGCGGCCGGGCTTGAAGTTAGCCAGGAGGCAACCTTTGGCGTTGCGCACGTAGTAACCGCCCCATGGATAGGGAGCCAGGTCATGGCCGCCGCGTGCGGCGTATTCCCATTCGTGTTCGGTGGGGAGGCGGAATTCTTCCGTGTTGATGCCGTCGCCGCGGGTAAGGGCGTAGGTATCCCACAACTTGGTGCGCCAGTAGGCAAAGGCATTGGCCATGTGCCAGTCGACCCCTACAACCGGATAATCATCGAAGGCCGGGTGCCAGAAGTAGTTACGGGTCATCGGCTCGTTGTAGGAGTAGGAGAAGTCGCGGATCCAGACGAGCGTGTCCGGGTAGATATTGACTTTTTTCCGCTGGATAAAGGAGTTGCGGGGAGAGCGCCCGTGGTCGTGGGCGGCTTTCTGCCAGTCGTACCATTCATATTCGAAGACCAGCTTGCTGGCGTCGAGTTCTTTTTTGCCGGCGAAGCGGTCATCCCCCTGGTAGTAGAGGTCTTCCAGGCCTTCATCCGCCCAGTCGATCTCGTATTCCCAGTCGATGCGCTCATCGCCGTCTTCCGTTTCGGTGTAGTGGTCGAGGTAGGTGTGCGCCAGGGAATCCCGCACCCAGTAAACGAACTGGCGGTATTCGTTGTTGGTAATTTCCGTATCATCCATGAAGAACCCCTGGATGGAGATGGCTTTCTGGCGTTGCACGAAGGTGTTGTTAACGTCCTGGTCGGACGGGCCGATGTGCAATGTGCCCGAGGGCACATAAACCATTCCATAGGGGTTGATGCCTTTCCAGGCTGGACGATCGAGGGCGCCGACCAATTGGCCGTTTTCACGCCTGCCGCAGGAAGCTGCTACCACCACTAGCAGGACTAGTGAGATTTTGAGTAATTTTTTCATGTTAACACCCGAGTTTTCCTTCTGAATATATAATACGGTCTTTAAAAGCGATCGTAAATATAGGCGCTTTGCCCATTTTATCAAAAATAAATTTTTCAATTTTGTCTGCCGCCTTTCCTCGGGGGCTTTGTGCGGGGCACACCCGAAATAGTCTTCTGTTACTCCGTTAGCTGCCGGATTCCGGCGGGTTTCCGAAAAACGGATAAGAAGCTTTTTACCGGCGGGATCAATCAGCACAACGCCGGCCCAATTTAAATGAAGGGCGGAATGATGATAGCCTGAGTCATTTCCATCAAAAGAAGCGGCCGAAAGCTATGGCGCGCACTGTTATGGATAATGGCCTTTTCAAAAGTGCGCCACAAGATGGGCGCAAGATATACAGATTTTTTTTTAATCGGCAAGCCTGGCGCCAATTTAACCTACAAGGTTCGCGGATTGTAGATCACCTTTGGAGGGCGTCCGGTGCCGATCCGCTTGTTCAGGTTGTAGTTCAGCATCAGTTCGTGCGAGCCGTTGCTCACCTGGTTGAGTGGGGAAAGCGTCAGGTCATAAGCGTATGCCACCGTCACCTTTTCATTCAGCTTGAAGCCCGCAATGAAGGCAAGAGCGTCTACGCTGTCGCTGTTGTAACCTCTAAACGATGCCCCCCCGAAAATATTGTCGTTATATTTGAAAATTGCAGCAATGTCCGTCTGGGTTTGAGACAGGTCGGAACGGACCATCAGGGAGGGGTGCAGGGAAAGGCTCTGGCTCAGGTCAAAATGGGCGCCGGCGGTAAAAAAGTAGGCGCGGGCCAACTGCAGGCTGAGGACATCGAGGCTGACGGACGGCTCGTTGAGGTGGCGGACGGCGAGGCCCGCCTCGAATTGTTCGGAATAAAAATAAATGCCGGCGCCAAAGGACGTGGCGGTTGCTGAAACACTGGAAACAGGCAGGATATCGTCATTGTGGAAAATGACGGTGGCGTCGGTGTAGTTCCCTTCGGGCGTGCGCAACCTTGAGCCGTCAAGCGTCCGCTGGGCAATGCCGGCTTCAAGGCCAAGCGCCAGAAGAGCTTTTCTGCCAACAGGAAGCTGATAATTGTAGGCGACGGAACCTGAGGTGCGCCGTTCGGCGCCGAGCTCATCGTTTTCCAGGTTGATGCCGATGCCGCTGCTGAAGATATACAGGGGCATGTGAACGTTGATATTCTGGGTGATGGGGTTGCCCTCCAACTGGTCCCACTGAGCCCTGTATATCCCGGTAGCGCTCAGAGAGTGGTCGAGCCCGGCATAGGCGGGGTTCCAGTTGAGCTTATTCATCATAAAAAGGCTGTACTGGGCAGGTTGTTGCCCAAACCCGATTAAAAGGGCTGATGAAAGTGCGATCAGTGTAAAAAGTAGCCTCATATTACATGCTTTTTTCAGAATCCTGCATTCCATTTCAAACGCATTATGCGCCAGGGCGACGGACCGCTTTTCCGGAGTTTTTTTATTCACACAATGCGCCGGGGTTTCATCAGCGCCAGGGCTTCATCCACGGTTTTAACGGGAGCCTGGCAGGCATATTCTTTGCACACAAAAATATTTGTGTCGCCTCCCTCACCTTTCCCGGCGAGCAGCGGGAATGTTTCATCGGCAGAAGCGGCGGCCATCAGCACCATATTCGGGACAAAGGCTGTCAGGAGCGCCCTGGCCCTGCCCACCGCATTTTGCCCCACAACCGCCACTTCGTGCATCGGATACGCCCGGTATAACAAAGCTCTCGCCCAACGGGCGAAGGAAGAAGGATAGCGTTCAACAGCAGACTTTACTACTTTCAGCATATCGACGGACAAATCCGAGAAGCCGCTATGGCCGAGCAACAGGCCCAGGCGATGGAGGTTGTGCACCATGGTGGAATTGCCCGAAGGCGTAGCGGAATCATAAAGGTCCTTTCGACGCAGTATGATATCCTGCTGCTGAGCCCCTGTAAAATAAAACAATTTGCTGTCCGGGTCAAGGAATTGGCCGATCAGGTAGTCGGCATAACGGGCTGCCTGCTGCAACAGGCCGGTGTCAAAGTTAACGGAATACAACTCCAGCAAGGCCTCGATAAGCAGGGCGTAATCTTCCAAAAAGGCGTCGTACTGCGCCTGGCCATCTTTATAGGTGTGGAACAAGGCGGGTTCCTTTTCCGCTCCGAATTTTCGGATCAGGAAACGGATATTGCGCTCTGCTGTTTCCAGGTACTCCGGATCGCCCAGAGCAGCGAAGGCTTTACAGTATGCGGTAGCCATCAGGGCATTCCAGCCAAGCAGCACTTTGTCGTCGAGCCCGGGCCTGATCCGCTTTTCGCGTTCAGCAAAAAGGCGGCGGCGGGCCTTTTCCAGGGTGATGCGGGCTTGTTCTTCCGCCATGCCCTGTTCCCGGGCAAAGCCGCTGAGGCGCTGTTTGCGGTTCAGGATATTGACGCCCTCCCAGTTGCCCGTTTCACTGATTCCGAAGAACGTATTGAACAAAGCTGCATCCTCGCCAAGTATTTCGTCAACCTCCTGTTTTTTCCAGACGTAAAACCTGCCCTCAACGCCTTCCGAATCGGCATCGAGGGCGGAGTAGAAGCCGCCTTCCGGGCTCGTCATCTCCCGTTTGATGAAGGCCAGCGTATCTTCTATGGTTTCCTTATACAAAGGATCAGCATCCAGGCGGTAGGCATCGGCCAGCAGGCCTACGAGCAGAGCGTTGTCGTAGAGCATTTTTTCAAAATGGGGAACCAGCCAGTCGCGGGTGGTGGAATAACGCGCGAAGCCGCCGCCGATCTGGTCGTAGATTCCGCCCATGATCATCTTCTCCAGAGACAATTTCAGGTGGGCCAGGGATTCGGCTTCACCAGTGAGAAAGTGGAAATCCAGGAGGTAACGCAGCGCCATGGCCCCCGGAAATTTCGGAGCGCCGCCAAACCCGCCGTACCTGGTATCGAACTGCTGCCTCAGTCCATTGTAAATATTGGCGGCAACCTCTCGGGTGAAGCGTTTTTCGGCCGGCGCCAGCAATGCATCCGTTTTCAGGAAAACGCTGTCCGATTTGCTGACCGCCTCGGTCAGTTGGTTGGCCTGATCTTCCACCTCACTGCGCCGGGTTTGGAAGGCTTCGGAAATGTATTGCATCAACTGTGGCCAGGAAGGGCGGTTGTGGGCCGGGCGGGGCGGATAATAGGTGCCTGCAAAAAAGGGGCGCCCGTCGGGGGTCAAAAAACAGTTGAGCGGCCAGCCTCCGTTGCCGCTGATGGCCTGGCAGGCCTCCATATAGATCTGGTCGACATCGGGGCGTTCCTCCCGGTCCACCTTTATATTTATAAAGTGCTCATTCATGAATGCCGCCACCTGCACGTCTTCGAAGCTCTCCCGCTCCATGACGTGGCACCAGTGGCAGGTGCTGTAACCGATGCTGACCAGAATGGGCTTGTCCTCGGCCCGGGCGCGCTCAAAAGCTTCGGGCTTCCAGGCATACCAATCGACCGGGTTGTGGGCGTGTTGCAGCAGGTAAGGGCTGGTTTCGTATTGGAGGCGGTTCATTTGTTGTAGGTTGTTTGTTACCGGTTGTTCGTTGCCTGCGGAGCCAGTTGCCGGCAACGAGCGACCGGCTACCGATTATAGGGTAATAACCGTGTAGACGGGGATACTGTTCAACAGGGCAGGATGCTAAATCCAGCCACTCCCTTTTCAGCGTTTCCGGCTATAAGCCCTCCGGAAAGGAAACCGGATGGTGCGATCCGTAAAATTATTATCTTTGAAAGAATCCCCGGCCCAGAATGCCAATCTGGATGAAATTTCAATTCACGAGGGTATTTTTTCCCTTCCAAAACCGGAGCGATCATGAAAACCGCCACATTTGCCGGAATCCTGCTCGGACTACTTTTTTTCCTGCCATCGTGCCTGCCTGGCACAAAAAAACTTCAATACGACATTGTGGTGTACGGCGGCACCTCTGCCGGGATTGTGGCGGCTATTCAGGCCAGCCGAATGGGTAAAACCGTAATCCTCATCGAGCCGGGCGATCATCTGGGAGGCCTGACGACAGGAGGCCTTGGCCAGACCGACATTGGAAACAAGCAGGCCATTGGCGGGATTTCCCGGGAGTTTTACCAGCAAATCAAAGCACACTATGAAGACCCCGCCAATTGGCGGTGGGAGAAGGCCTCGGATTATCAGAGCGGCGGGCAAAGCGTAACGCTGGCGGGGGAAGATGCCATGTGGACTTTTGAACCTTCGGCAGCCAGCCAGGTGTTTCAGAAAATGATCTCCGGGGAACAGATCGAGGTGCGGATGGGGGCGGGGCTTCAGTCTGCCAAAGTGGAAAAGGGAAAGATCACGCAGGTTATCCTGAAGGATGGTACTGCATACCATGGGAAAATGTTCATTGATGCAACCTATGAAGGAGATTTGATGGCAGCGGCGGGGGTTAGTTACACCGTAGGCCGGGAGGCCAACAGCGTTTATGGAGAAACCTACAATGGCGTACAGTTGATGAAGGGGCATCAGTTCCCGGATGGAGTGGATCCCTATATCATCCCCGGAGATCCGTCTGGCGGCCTGTTGTGGGGAATCAGCAATGCTGTCTTGAACAGCACCGGCAGCGGAGATACGCTGGTGCAGGCATACAACTTCCGCGTCTGCCTGACCGACCACCCCGATAACCGGGCGCCCATTACCCGTCCGGAAGGCTATGATTCAAGCCGTTATGAGCTGCTGGTTCGCCTGTTTGCAGCCCAACCTGAAAAACGGAGCCTTGGGGACTATTTCATTTGGGCCAGGATGCCTAATCGCAAGACGGATATCAACAACAGAGGCGCCTTTTCCACGGACATGATCGGCGCCAACTACGGCTATCCGGAAGCTGGGCCTGAAGAGCAGCAGCGGCTCCAAAAACTGCATGAATCCTATACGAAGGGGCTCTTTTACTTTATAGCTACAGATCCGCGGGCGCCGCAGGAGCTACAAACCGAAATGCAAAGGTGGGGATATCCCAAAGACGAATACACCGCCCATGGGAATTGGTCGCCGCAAATGTACGTACGCGAGGCGCGAAGGATGGTGGGCGCCTATGTAATGTCACAGGCCAACTGTGTAGGCGATGTGGTGGCCGATGACCCCATAGGCCTGGCCGCCTACACCATGGACTCCCACAACTGCCAGCGCATCGTTGTGGATGGGCAGGCCAAAAATGAAGGCAATGTGGAAATATACGGCTTCCCGCCCTATCCCATTTCCTACCGGTCCATCATCCCCAAACCGACAGAAGTGAGCAATTTGCTGGTTCCAGTCTGCCTTTCCGCTTCACACATCGCCTTCGGTTCGATACGCATGGAACCCGTCTTCATGATCCTGGCCCAATCGGCGGCCACGGCTGCATCCCTGGCAATAGACACGGGGAAAAGTGTACAGGATCTGGATTACGCCCGATTAAGGAAAAAACTACTGGCCGATAAGCAGATTCTGGTTCATCAGCAGGATTGATCAATATCGCCTTAGTGCTGCCTCTCCGAAAACCATATCCCTAATGTCTTGCGAACCAAGCAGTCTAAACCGAAAGCTAATACCCTTGTTGCTGGCCTGCCTCCTGCCAGGGCTGCCCTTTCTGCTGCCCGCCCAGATCCCCGCCAACCCCATCGGCGGCAATCCCCTGTCGCTGAAATGGAAGCAGATCCATACCGAAAGGGTGCAGGTGGTTTTCCCGGAGGGGCTCGAACCGGCCGGGCAGCGGGTGGCCAACATGGCGCACTATCTGTGGGACAACCACACCGAGTCCATCGGCGAAGGCCGGCAGAAGGTGACGATCCTGCTGCAAAACCAGACGCTCATCCCCAACGGCTTTGTCACCGTCGGACCGTTTCGGTCGGAATTCAATATGACACCACCGCAATTCAACTGCCCCACCGACTGGCTGGACCTGCTGGCCATCCACGAATACCGGCATGTGCAGCAGTTCGGGAATTCAAAAAAGGGATTGGCGGGGCTGGTGAAAAACACTTTCGGCTCCTGGGGCTGGGGCGGCATGCTCGGCCTGGCGCTGCCACGATGGCTCCTTGAAGGAGATGCTACTGCAATGGAGACGGCCCTCTCCGCTTCCGGCCGCGGCCGCCTGCCTGCCTTTGACATGGAATACCGCTCGCTGATCCTCCATGATATCCACTATTCCTACGAAAAGGCAGCCGCCGGCTCGCTGAAGGATTTCGTTCCCGACTGGTATGCACTCGGCTATTACATGAACACCTGCGCCCGCAAAGAATTCGGGAAGGAAATTTGGGCGGATGTGGTGGATGACGCCACCCGCTACCGGGGGCTCCTCTACCCCTTCAGCCGAAGCCTGAAAAAGCGGACGGGGCTCAACCCCAAAGCACTATATCAGAATACGATCACAGATTTGCAAAGGGAATGGAAGCCCACGGATAAGCAAAAGCCAAAGGCTTCCGGAACCCCGATCCATACCCGGCCCAAAAAAACGGTGGCCCATTACAGCACCCCCCAATACCAGGACGACGGAAGCCTTGTCGTCACCAAAAGCAGCTACGATCAGATACCCGTTTTCCTAAAAATCGGGGCTGAAGGCCGGGAAGAAAAACTCACGGAGCCGGGAATCATCCCTTCAGATCCTTTAAACGCGGCTCTGTCGCTGGCCAACGGCCGCTTATGCTGGGCAGAGGCCGGTTATGACCCGCGCTGGCGGAACAAGAACTTCTCGATCATCCGGACTTATGATATTGCGGCAAAAAAGAAGAAAAAGCTGACGGCCCGCAGCAGATATTTCTCCCCGGCCTTATCCCCCAACGGGCAGTGGATCGCAGCGGCCGAGGCGGCGGAAAATATGCAGTACAGCCTGGTAATCCTGGATGCGGAAAGCGGGGCCCTTATTCGGAAACTGCCCAATCCCGACAATTTCTTTTACGCTTTCCCCCGCTGGGCCGAAGACGGCCGGCGCCTCGTCGTAGTGGCCCAGAAAGGAGAAACCAATGCCCTGCAGCTGATCCACTGGGAAACCGGCAAGGCGGAGGTGCTGTCCCAGCCCTGCAACCAACAGATCAGCCACCCATTCCCGAAGGGAGATTACGTTTACTTTTCAGGCGCTTTCACCGGCATCAACAACATTTTTGCCCTCAGCCTGAAGGACAAATCGCTCTATCAGTTAACGGATTCACCCCTTGGAGCTTTCCAGCCGGCGGTTTCTCCCGACGGCCGCAAACTGGCCTACAGCGAATTTCACCCACGGGGTTTTGACGTCATGGAAATGCCACTCAATCAGGCCTTATGGCTGGCTTATGATCCCGGCAAGCCGGGCCGCTTCCGCTACGCGGAAATACTGGCGGAACAGGAAGGCGGCAGTATTGTGGGAAAAGTGGGGACAGAAGTGTTCCCGGTGCAAAAATTCAACAAGTGGAGCGGGATCATCAACCTGCACAGCTGGCTGCCTTATATAGGCCCGCCGGTTTATGGCGCCCGCATTTTGTCGGACAACAAGTTCGGCACCCTGTCCATGGAAAGCGGCGCTTATTACAATGAAAATGAAAGCGAATGGGCATTTTCCGCCGGGGCGTCTTACGCCGAACTTTACCCCTTTATCAATGCCAGTTACTTCTCTTCCAGGCGCTCGGCCGTTTTTTACAATTTCGCTGCGGCGAATGACACCACTATTTACTCCAATAGCTATGTGGAACGATGGCGGGAAAACCGGCTTTCCGGGGGGCTGGCTCTTCCGCTGAATCTGACGCGGGGCAATTTTTTCAGCAGCCTTACACTAAGGGCGGATTATCAGAACATCGGCCTGAACGTAGACGGCAATTTTGACAACCCTGATAATTCCCGGGATACGATTGCCACAGGCCCGGGGAGGCTGGAAGAACTGGCCTACCTGTTCCGGGCGCCGCTGCAAAACACCAGGCTGAATGCTGCTGGCCTGCGCCTGGTTTTGCGAAGTTTCCGCCGCACGGCTCTGCAGCACCTCAATCCCAGGCTGGGGCTGAATGTGGACCTGCATTACCGGAGCACTTTCGGCAATGAGGCTTTCCGGGGTAGTGTATTCCTGGGGCGGGCGGACCTCTTCCTGCCGGGGCTGAGCCGCAACCACAGCTTTGTGGTAAATACAATGTACCAGCGGCAGGATGTGCTCGACAATTACCGCTTCCCGAATTTATTCGTTTATCCGCGCGGCTACGATGCCGTATTTGGCGACGAGGTATTCAAACTGGGCCTGAACTATCGGCTACCCCTGCTCTACCCCGACCGGGCTGTGGGCGGGCTGGCCTTTCTGAAGCGGGTAAAGGCCAATGTGTTTTATGACCACAACTGGTTAAATGCCAATTCCCCCTTTACGAACACCTGGACACAACAGTCTGCTGGCCTTGAGCTGACTTTTGACGTCCGCGCCCTCCGCCTGCTGGAAATCGACTTCGGTGTTCGGTACAGCTATGTTTTGGGCGATGATTTCCTGCCGCAGGGCGGGCGGCATCAGTTTGATTTCCTGTTGCTGAGTATTTCGGAGTGAAAAAGGAGGAGAGAGCGGGTTGTTACAGGGTTCGGGTTTCAGGTTTTAGGGTTTCAGGTTTCAGGGTTTCAGGGTTTCAGGGTTTCAGGTTTCAGGTTTCAGGTTTCAGGTTTCAGGGTTTCAGGGTTTCAGGTTTCAGGGTTTCAGGTTTCAGGTTTCAGGTTTCAGGGTTCAGGGTTTCAGGTTTCAGGTTTCAGGTTTCAGGTTTCAGGGTTTCAGGTTTCAGGGTTGCCACAGGCTCACCTCGTCTCCCCCTCTCCCAGTCCCCATTGGGGTTACAGGTTTTCCTGAAAACCAGTGGAAAGTAAAAAAGTCGATGTACTTTAACCCTTTATTCAAATCAAGAGATCACTTCCCTTGACCGTCAGGTTGAACGCTTCAAAAAGCCATTCATCCCCTTTATGGCAGGTATTTTTTTCGAGGTAATCCCCGTCTTCCGGTTTTCGGTACACTTCGATGGCCTTTTTGGAGGGAATGACGATCCAGTACTCGGGAATCAGGGCTTCGGCGTATTTCTGTTTCTTCACCGTCCGGTCCGTTTCCAGGGTATGCACGGCCACTTCAATGATGAGGTGGATATCCTTAGCGGTAGCCTGCTTGTCGCTGTAAAAATTTTCGCTGAACCGGAGGATAGCAATATCCGGTTCCAGTTCGGAAAATTCGTCAATTCTGACTGAACCCTGGGTTCTGATTTTAGCTTTCCCAAATAAATTCACCGTAAAAAATTCGGCTGCTTTATCAACATGGCCGTTGTGGCTTGGGGTAAAAGGGCTCATAGTATAAATTTCTCCATCTATCAATTCAACGCGGGGCTTATCCGCAAAGACACCGGCAGCCCCCATGCGTTGATAGTCTTCGGCAGAGATGAGCATTTTTCTGCGAATACCTTCCTGGTTAGATGTAGCCGTTTTCGAGGGCATAGGCTCTTTTTCTGTTTTGAAAGCCATTAAAAATAGGCATTTTTTCAGGAAAAAACAACGTCTGAATTTCCAAAGGCACTGCCTGCTGTACGCAGGCTGAAGCCTGCGCTACAGGCCATTCTCCCGGATCACCCCCGCATACCAGTAGGCCGACTCCTTCATCGTCCGCTCCAGCGTCCGGTAATCGATGTGGACCAGCCCGAAGCGCTTGCTGAAGCCGTGGGCCCATTCGAAGTTATCCATCAGTGACCAGGCGAAATATCCTTTCAGCTTCACGCCGTTCTCCATGGCTTCATGGCAGGCATTGAGGTAGGCCTGGTAGTATTCGATTCGGCCCGTATCGGCCACTCTCCCGTCCGCCTTTTGGTCATCCCACGAACAGCCGTTCTCGGTAAGGTAGATTTCGGGGCGGCCGTAGCGCGCATCGATCCATTCCAGCAGTTTGCGGCAGCCCCAGGGCGCTACCGGCCAGCCCATGGTGGTACATTTCCAGCCGTCATCCTTAGACAGCGCAATGTCCTGGTCGTCGGCCAGGCCGGCGTTGCCATAAATAGAGGCTTCATCGATCGGGCCGGTAGATTCCGTTGCGTACATGGTGGTGTAGTGGTTGAGGCCGAAGTAGTCCACCGAACCCTGCACCAATTCCCTTTCCGCTTCAGTGAAAGCCGGCAGCCTCTTGCCCAGGCGTTCTTTCATCACGGCCGGATAATCGCCGAAGTAGAGGGGGTCGGCGAACCAGGCCAGGAAGAATTCCAGGGCCCGCTGGGCGGCGGCCTTGTCCTCGGGGGAATCCGTCAGCGGCTCCCGCCAGTCGCAGTTGTTGGCCATGCCGATCTGTCCGCCCTGATGGGCGTACTTTTTCCGAAAGACATCCACGGCTTTGGCGTGCGCCAGAAGTTGGTTGTGTCCCGCCAGGTAGGGCTCGGCATGGGACTTTCGGCCGGGGGCAAACTCGCCCAGGCCATGGCCCAAAACAGCCACCACCCAGGGCTCATTCAGGGTGATCCAGTTCTTGACCCGATCCCCGAATCGATCGAAGCAGACGTCGGCATAAGAGGCAAAAAAACCGGAGATCTCCGGGCCCAGCCAGCCGTCATGTTCGAGTTGGAGGGCCAAAGGGAGGTCCCAGTGGAAAAGAGTCACCCATGGGGTGATGCCGGCCGCCAGCAGTTCGTCGATCAAATCCGAATAGAACTGAATGCCCTTTTCATTAACGGCGCCCCTGCCGGTGGGCATGACCCGGGGCCAGGAAATGGAAAAGCGATAAGCCTTTATGCCGATCTGCTTCATCAGGGCGACATCCTCCCGGAAACGGTGGTAATGATCGCCGGATACCTGGCCGGTGTCTCCATTCTTTATTTTCCCCGGGATGTTGCCGAAGGCATCCCAGATTGAAGGGCCCTTGCCGTCGATATTGTAAGCCCCCTCGATCTGATAGGCGGAGGTGGAGGCGCCCCATACAAAGCCCTTTGGAAATCGCTTCATTGATCTTTGTTTAAACCTGACAGGTTTGTCAAGGGAACGGCTGGCTGCAAACCTGTCAGGTTTAATGCGCCTGCCCTTTTTCAAACGGAAGAACTCCAATTCGGCCCCTAATATCCTCAATTTTGATGAAACAGGCCCCTACATTGAATGGGGGAATATCCAGGATGGCTTATGCCTGAACTCTTGTTAACGATAATTATCCGTGCACCTCTTGTTTCTTCTGCCCGCCTTCATTAATTTGAGGAAAATCCCTGATACCTCGTGAATCCCCAACATGGAAACCGTTGCCTGGATCGGATTTTCCCAGGCCCTGTTTGCGGGCCTGATCATCGCTACCAAAAAGGGGCGTACTACGGCGGACAAACTCCTCTCGGCCTGGCTTATCCTGATGAGCATCGAATTTGCAACCTATGGCATCGACGTCCGCATCTTCGGCCCGCCCCCTCTGCTCAGCAATGCCTTTCTCCTGTTCAATCCGGCTCTTTTCCTCTACACCCTTTCGCTGACCAACCAAAATTTCCGGCTTCGGTGGATGCAACTGTTGCACCTCCTGCCTTATATAGCCTTTGAAGGCACGGCCTATCTTCTGGGTGAACGGCAAGTGCTGTATGCGTACTTCGAGCCTGACGACACGCTCTGGTTCCGCATACTTTTCATCATCGCCGCCGTCTCCTCATGGGCTGCCTACCCCACCCTCAGCATCCGGGCCGTACACCGGCACCGCATGAACCTGATGCAGGAGTTCTCCACCATTGAAAGCTACAAGCGGATCAGCTGGCTGTTGTTCGTGCTGGTATTTTACTCCATTTACTGGATCGGCAGCCTGAGCATCGGCATCTACAACTATTTCTCATACAGATCGGGGCTCGTACCAGTCTTCAACTATTCCGTGTTGCTGGCCCTGACCTATATTATGAGCTTTTATGGCCTGAAACAGGAGCGCATCTTCAAAGAGGAGGCTGAAAACGGCAGTGAAAAATACAGGCGCTCCCGCCTGCGGGAAGACTACAAGCAGCGCATCAGGGCCCGCCTGCTCACACTTTTCGATACCGAAAAACCCTACCTCGACTCCGAGCTCACCATCAGCAATGTCGCTGCTGAACTCAAAGTGCCCCGCCATGTACTTACAGAAGTGCTCAACACCACCATGGAGAAGAACTTCTACCAGTTTGTCAACGAATACCGGGTGGAAGCCGTCAAAAAAATGCTGCACTCACCGAAATTCCGCCACCTCTCCATCGAGGCTATCGGCTTCGATTGCGGCTTCAACAGCAAGTCCACTTTCTTCTCCGTATTCAAAAACATGACCGGAACTACACCCGCCAGGTATCAGGAGGAAAGGTGAGGGCAAGGTTGCAGGCCGGATCCTAACCATACAGCAATGCAGCAATATAGCCATACAGCAATACAGCAATACAGCAATACAGCAATACAGCAATACAGCAATATAGCAATACAGCAATACAGCAATATAGCAATACAGCAATATAGCAATACAGCAATACAGCAATACAGCAATACAGCAATACAGCAATACAGCAATACAGCAATACAGCAATACAGCAATATAGCAATATAGCAATATAACCATCCAACCATTCATCCCGCCCCCCCTCCGGTTAGGGCTCCGGCTTTTGTAACGCATTTCCCGGAGTGGCGCCCCTGCTCCAATGCGCATAATCCGGAGTGTTTAACGCCGGAAGCATCACATCTTGGAGGAAAATTCGGCGAGATGCGCAAGCTGTTGGTATTCCTGTTGACCTGCCTTATTGCCCTGCCGGGGATGAGCCAGGGCATCTTTGAAGAAGCCTCCGAACCCAAGGAAAGCGGAACCGCCCTGGAATGGAACGGGTATGTCCGGGGTTCCGCCTTTGGCGGTTCGAAGCAATTCGATTATTCGAGCCTTTTCGGGGAAGCAGCGCTGCAGGGGAAGTTGGCAGCAGGCAAGGCATTCCTCTTTGCCGATATCCGCCTGCGGGAAGGCGTGCAATTCGGAGAAAGGGGCCTTACCCTCCAGCTAAAGGAAGCCTACGCCGGGCACCAGTCTGACAAACTCGGTTTATATCTCGGCAACCAAATCATGGCCTGGGGGCGCGCCGACGGCTTTAATCCAACCAATAACCTCACCCCCAGAGACTACTTTCTGCTCACCCCTGAGCCTGACGACCAAACCCTGCCCAATTTCCTGCTCCGGGCGAAGTATCACTTCAGCCCGGAGGTTGGACTGGAGATTGTCGGCGTCCCCTTCTTCCGGCCCTCGGTATATCGCTACGGCCTGTTCAGCCTGGGAGAGCATGCCCGATTTGACGAAGCTATCCTGCCTGCAACCCGGTTCGGGAACGGCGCCCTGGCCGCCCGGCTCGATTTCGAACTCTCCCGCATCGGCTTTTCCCTGTCTTACTTCAACGGCTACGACCCCTTCTACGGCTTTAGGGCCCAGGATATCGACCTGAGCAATCTCCTCTCGCCCCTCATCACCTACCGGCCGGATTTTTACAGAAAACAATCCTTCGGCGCCGATTTCGCCCTTCCATTGGGCAACTGGATACTGCGGGGGGAAATTGCCGGCGACATGACGAAAGGTTATCTGGAAGCACCACATGTCCCCAACCCCGGCCTGTACTACGTCGTGGGATTGGAACGGCAGTTATGGGCCATCACCGCCATTCTGCAATACATCGGGAAATACACTTTCGATTACCGGGATATTACCGAACCGGCGCCGGAAGGCCTGGATCAGCTACAGGAATACATACTTGAACGGATCGGCTATGAAACCAGCCTGTTCAACCGAAAGATATTTCTGCAGCAGGAGCAGAGCAACCATGCCCTTTTCCTCTCTCTGAACCGCTCGTTGGCCCACGAGGTGCTCCGGGCAGAATGTACGGTTTATTACAACCTCACATCGGAGGAATACCTTCTGCGGCCGGCCCTGAACTGGCAGGCCAATGATGCCCTGTCGGCCACCTTCGGCGCCAGCATCATGGGCGGGCCGGAGCAATTCATTTACGACTATGCAAAAGAAGTGCTGAACGGAGCTTTCCTGCAATTGAAAGTGCGCTTTTAAACCACACATGCCGTGAACTACGAACGAACGCTATTCCGCTATTCCCGTATATTCATTCTGCTTCCCGTGCTCGTGGCGCTGGCCTTGATGATTCCACTGCGGCATGCCCGCATCAATCCTGACCTCAACGCCTACCTGCCGGGAGAACTGCCGGCAAGGCAAAACCTGGCCCGCCTGGAGGAAGCATTTGGCAAATATGAGCCTATACTTATTTTTTTCGAAACGGACGACGTATTGAAAACCCCTACTCTTGAACGCATCCGGGGCCTGAGCAAAGCGCTGAACCGCAGTCTGAAATTCAACCGGGTGGCCTCTCTTTTCGACACCAAAAACATCCGGGGAGAAGACGGAGCCATGATCGTCGGCCCCGTTGTGAAACGCATCCCGGAAAGCGAAGCACAACGGGAGCGCCTCCGCGAGGAAATCCGCGGCAATGAGCTGGCTTACGGGCTGGTGGTGTCGGAAGATTTCCACTACGCCCTCCTCCTGGCCAATCCGGCCAAAGGGGTATCCGACGATGAAGCGGTGGCCATGGTAAAAGCACTTCTGAAGCATCATCCCGGCGAGGAAAAAGTTTACCTCAACGGCATGCCCTATCTCAAAAGCGAAATACAAGCGCGCACCACGCGCGACATGGCCATCCTGCTGCCACTGGGGTTGCTGGTAATGGCCGTTTTCCTGTATATGTCCTTCCGGGAAAAAAGAGGCGTGCTGCTGCCGCTTTCGGTGGTTGCCCTTTCCATCATCCTCTCCATGGGGCTGCTTCCCTTGTTCGGCTGGGAACTGAGCATCATCGCCATCCTGGCGCCCATTCTGATGATTGCCATCGCCAACAACTATGGCATCCACATTATCGCCCGCTATCAGGAGTTGAATGCCTTACGCCCGGACTGGAACATGCGGCAGATCGTGGGGCATGCCCTTTGGCATCTCGACAAGCCCATTCTCTTCACCGCTCTGACTACCATTGTGGGCGTGCTGGGGTTGGCCACGCATATCATGCTGCCCGCCAGGCAGATGGGCATCGTGTCGGCCATCGGTGTCGCCTTCGCCCTGCTGCTGAGCCTGTCCTTCCTGCCGGCTATTCTGGTTAACATGAAAAAGGGAAAGGTGCGATCCGGATTCGCCGAAGTACGCCATAGCTGGCCCGGCCGCCTGCTGGGCCGGCTGGCCGATGTGAGCACCCATCATCCCAGGCTGGCGGCAGGCACTTTTGCCGCCTTCCTGATCATCCTGGGATTGGGGCTGACGCGGCTGCATGTAAGCATCCACAACGAGAACATTTTGCCGCCGAAACACCCTTTGCGCCTGTCCACTGCGATCGCTAACGAGCATTTCGGGGGTATCCAACACGCCACCCTGATGTGGGAGGGAGATATGAAAGACCCTGCTATCCTGCGCCGGATGGAAGCGGCGGCACAGCAACTGGAAGCTCTCCCGGAGGTGGGCAAGGTGGTATCACTGGCTACAGTGGTGCGCAAGATGAGCGAGGCGCTGAACGATCCGGCCGATCCCCGGTACGGAAATATCCCGGAAACGCGGGAGGCCGTGGCGCAGTACCTGGAGCTCTATTCCATGAGCGGCGAGCCGGAAGGCCTGGAGCAGTTGGTTGACTTCGGCTATACCCGGGCCAGCATGGCCGTTCAGTTCAGGGCCGGCAGCCTGAAGCAATTCAGGCAGGCCATCGGCCAAATGGAGGCGATTGTAAAAAAAGACCCTAACTGTGTGCTCCTTGGCGGCCAATCCCTGCTGGAGTACGAACTGGCCACCTCCGTCGTGCGGGGGCAGGCTTACTCACTGGCTTTTGCATCCGTGGCCATCGCCCTGTTGCTGTTCCTCATCTTCCGGTCTGTAGCGGCAGGCCTGATGGGTGGCCTACCCCTGGCCTTCGCCCTGATCTGTAATTTCGGCCTGATGGGCTGGCTGGGCATCAGGCTCGACATCGCCACCTCCCTGCTCTCATCGATCGCCATCGGCATCGGGGTCGACTACACCATCCACTTTTTCTGGCGATTGCGGTGTGAATTGGAGGGGGGGCTTTCCTATGCCAGGGCCATTCAAAAAACCCTGTTCACCACGGGCCGGGGCATTACCATCAACGCCATTTCGGTGATGCTGGGTTTTGCGGTGCTTTTTTGCTCGGCCCTGTCCATCCTGAAGGCCTTCGCCCTGCTGATCCTGTTTTCCTTACTGCTGTGCCTGTTGTGCGCCCTCGTGCTCATTCCAGCCCTGAGCATCTGGCTGAAGCCTCATTTTTTGACCAAAAACTGTAAGCATGAAAAGGAAATACATGATGGCCGCCGCCCTCGCGCTGCTGCTATCCTTTAACCTCCCGGGCCAGGATGCCCGGCAGATCGCTGAAAAGGCCAATGAAGCTATCGAATTCAAGGCCATGGAGATGGCCGCCACGCTGTCCATACGCGATGGGCGGGGCAACGAACGGATTCGGCAGATAGCCACTGCCAGCCGGACGTTCGGCGGGGTTACCAAAACCCTGATGAAGTTCCTGGCGCCTGCTGACGTCAAAGGCGCCGCCATGCTGATTTACGATTACGAAGACCGCAGCGACGATATGTGGATTTTCCTGCCCGCACTGCGCAAAACCCGCCGTATCGTGAGCAGCGAAAAAGGCAAAAGCTTCATGGGTTCGGAATTCTCCAACGCGGATATGGCCCGCCCAAACGCCGGGCAGTTTAACCACAAACTCCTGGGCTCGGCCACCATTGCCGGGAAGGATTGCTGGAAGGTCGAATCCACCTGCCTCAACGAAGACATCGAGGACGAACTTGGCTACAGCAGGCAGGTTGCCTACATCGAAAAAGGCGCCTACCTGACCCGGCAGGCCGAGTATTACGATTTCGATGGCAAACTGTTCAAAGTTTTATCCCTGAGCAGGTTTGAGAAGCAGGCCAATGGCAAGTATTTCGCCTTTCACATGGAAATGCAAAACCGGCAGAACGGCCGCAGTTCAGTTATCGCTATCGGCCGGTTTCAGGTAGGTTCCGGTTTGGAGGAAAGTTATTTCTCAGCCGCCAACCTGGAAAAGCTGTGAAGCCTGTAATACTGCAAGCATAAGGTTTATTCACTTCTCAAACACCTCTGCCATATCCACCTCAAAGCCGGAAAAAATGCCGGCCGGCGCCTTTTCTCCTCGTGTAAAAGGCCTTTGGCGGATCAATTGGTGGCGCCCGTCGGGCTGCAGGCTATAGATAAGCAATGTGCCTTAAACGAAAAGGGCGCCGGAGATTTCCCCAGCGCCCTTTCGCCTGTTTATTCACCATGGAGAAAACAGCAGGCCAAATGGCCCGCTGCCTCCCTTGGTTTCTTATTCCACAACAACCATCTTCTTGGTAGCCGTGAACTCAGCCGTTGCCACGGTGTAGGTCAGTACGCCTGCCGGCAGGCCGTTGCCGCTTACAACCACCTGGTTGTAACCTTTAACGCCGTCCATGCGGACAAGCTTCAGCACCTTACCCGTTACATCGCTGACCGTCATCGTCACCTGGGCGTCTGCCGGCAGGTTGAAGCCGATCATCGTCTCACCCTTGAAGGGGTTCGGCGTGTTCTGATACAGCTCGAAACCAGCAGATACCACCGTGCCGTTGCTGAACTGGATAGCTACGTCCATGTATTCGCCGCCGCGGTTGTAGGCTTCCGCCTTCGTCACGCGGTTGCTGATGCTCAGCAGCTCGCTCAGCTGGCCATCCGCCTTGGCGCGGAATACCAGGCTGAACAGGCCCTGGCCGGCTTCTGCCTGGCCGTTCCAGCTCGTTGCAATAGCGCCTTCGCTCACGCGAGTCAGGCCGAAGTTCTCTTCCGTTGCCACGCCGCTGATGATGTCCACCAGTTCGAGGGCTGCGTTGTCGAACATCAGCGTACCCTGGTAGCCGTCTACATCGGCCGTGCCGGCTGCAAACGTTACCGTGTACTCGTTGCCTGCCTTGACAGCCTCATCGGCTACCTGGAAGGCAAACGCGCCTACGATGTTGCGCTCTTCCACCGAGCTGAAGCTGTTCGTTTCAGCGTCCAGGTTCACGTCGCCCACCTTCACGGCTACGAAGTCAGCATTGCTGATGCCCGTTGCCGGCAGGTTGTTGATGTTCACCACTTCGGGGAAGTCTTCGAACCACGGGTTGGCCGGGTTCGGGAATACGTAAGCACGCTCTACGAAGCGCCAGCTCGTGTTGTTCGCGAATTCGGTGTCGATCGACAGGATCAGCTTGCGCAGCTGGATCAGGTCGAGGGTCGTGATCGATTCGGAGTTGTTCACGTCGGCTGCGATCATCTTGTACGGGCTGTTCAGCGGCTGCACACCCAGGATGTGCTTGCTGATCAGCACCAGGTCGAACGTGGAGACACCGTTGAGGTAGTCGCCATCGCGCTGCGGCGTCACCGTGTAGTCGTAGCCTTCCTGCAGGCTGTTGAATGCGTAGGAACCGCTCGCGTTGGTCATCATCGTGGCTGCGCCCTGGCCCGAGAGGCTAACCTCTACGTTCTCAACTGCGCTGTTGGTTTCCGTCGACACTGCGCCGGATACCGCCAGTTGAGCGCCGCCGCACAGGTCGAACAGGTTGTCCTGCACCAGGATGTAGGTCTCGCAGAAGTCACCGTTGCCGGCAGCATCCCATGCCCAGATCTCAACCACCAACGTGCCCGTGTCGGCGCACGTCAGGGTCAGGCCCGTAACGCTCTGGTCAACGGGGTCGCCACTGCGGTTGATCGAGTAGGTAACCGGGCCGGAGCAGTCGCCCATCGGGCTGACGATGAAGTCAGATGCCCAGATAGCCGTCTGGCCGGTGTCAGGCGTGCCGTCGCCGTCGCTGTCAAAGGCCATCAGCTCGATTGCCAGGCCGTTGATGCAGGTCGGGGCGGGCGGCTTGCAGTCTACTACGCAGAACGGCAGCAGTTCGGCATCAGCGTTGCCGCAACCGTCTTCTACGTGTACTTCGAATGCGTGGCAGCCGATCGGGAAGTTGCCCGTGATCGTATAGTTCGGGTACGTGCCGCTCAGCGCACCGCTGTTCGTCAGGTCGGCGTCGATCGTGCCGTCTGCGCCTGCATCCAGGAACACCTTGATCGTCAGGTCATCCGGCGTGCAGTTCTCGTCGATCTCGAACGGATACGTCACAAGGCCCGTGCAGGTCTCGTTGTCGTAGCTGCAGAAGTCGTCAGGCTGCGTGAAGATGATCTTCGGGTCGATAT
>CAUJDW010000078.1 GCA_963169455.1 Bacteroidota bacterium
CCACCCCTTCGATTTTTTTCAGGTCGTCCGGATTGGGCGGCGGTGTTGCGGCTGCGGCAAAGAAACCCCTTTCCGTTGCGCCGGTTTCAGCTCCACCGGCACTCAAAGCCTCTTTCTCCGCCATGCACTTGTCGAGTTTGGTGTTCAGCACGGCTTTGTCGGCCTGGCAGCGCTGCAGAGAGGTGCGCAGGTCGCCCAGGGTTTTCTGGGCTTCCTCGTACTGGTATTTGAGGCCCATGTAATCCTTCTCCATATTGGTCAGCCTGGCCTTCAATCCGCTGTTCTCCTCTTCCAGTTCCCTGAGCCGCTTGCGGTTGCTGCACAGCGCGCAACCCAGCAGGGCGCCCAGGATAAAGGCCAGGGCGGAAAAGATCAGCCACCAGAGCCAGCAGGGTTCCAGGGCGGCCAGCAATAAGGTATTATCGGTATTCATGCTTTAGTTAGTTTTTTGTTTTGCAATGGATTATTGTTTCTTCATCAGGCGCAGCTCCACGCGGCGGTTCTCCCGCCGCCCGGCGTCGGTGTCGTTGGTGGCCACGGGCTGGGATTCGCCTTTGGAACTGACGCTGATCAAATCGGCAGGCACGCCCTTCTTCAGCAGGATGCTGCGGATGCCGTTGGCGCGGGCCTGGCCCAGGCGGACGTTGTAATCTTCCTCGCCCGCATTATCGGTATGGCCGGTGAGGGTGATCTTTTCACCCGTCTTTTTCACCCGTTCCGCCAGTTTGTCCAGGTATTCGTCCACCCTGGCGTCGTATTCCTTTTCCGCCGAACCGTATGGGAAACGCATGATGATCCGGTCTTCCAGTTCTTCTACTGTTTCCGAAACGGTTTTTTCCGGTTCCACCCATTCGTAACTGAAAGCCTCAAAGGGGTTGTCGCGGACGCCCTCGCGCTCTTCCATCGTCTGGGCGCGGAATTCGAAGCGCCCGTCGGGCAGGGCTTCGCCCAGCAGCGCGCGCACCTGGGCGGCCCGCGCAAAGCCCAGGTTGTCGAAACCTTCGGCCTTGCCTTCATTTTCAAAATACCTTCCGGTGAGCATCAGGATATTATCGCCGGTTTTGCCTCGAAGGATTACCTGTTTCATACTGTCGAGGTCGTAGCGGGCGTCCGTATAGGCTTTAGGGTCCGACCATTTGAAATAAATGGGATAGGAGGGAATAAGCGCCAGCGCTGAGTCGGGCTGCCCTTCCGCTGCTCCGGTCAGAGCCGGAGGCTCCTTGCAGGCGTCGCACAGCTCGTCCCGGCAGCCGTAATAGACCAGCAGGAAATAGAGCAGCCACACTGCAACGGCAATGAATAGTTTAAAGGGAAATGACATATTTCGCTTTGTTTTGTTAAGAATTCAGCCAAGGGGATATGATCAGGGGCAGACAGCGGGCGAATGTGGAGTAATCCTACTCCCCTATAAAAATAAACATATTCCCATAACGGCGACAATTTTTTTTATTTTTGCACCGCACAAACCACCAAACATTATGTTTGACAGCTTAAGCGAACGCCTCGAAGGCGCTTTCAAGGTATTGAAGGGAGAGAATAAGCTCACCGAACTCAACATTGCCGAATCGATCAAGGAAATACGCCGCGCGCTGGTCGGCGCCGACGTGAACTACAAGATCGCCAAGGAATTCACGGATAACGTCAAAGACAAAGCCCTGGGGCAGGAGAACGTGCTCCGCTCGGTCAAACCGGGCCAGCTCATGATCAAGATCGTCAACGACGAACTGGTCAGCCTGATGGGTGGGGCTGCAGAGGACATCAACCTCAAGGGGAAACCGGCCGTGGTGCTCATCGCCGGGCTCCAGGGGTCTGGAAAGACCACCTTCTCCGGCAAACTGGCCTTCCACCTGAAAAGCGAACGCAAAAAAAGCCCCCTGCTCGTGGCCTGCGACGTGTACCGCCCCGCAGCTATCAACCAGCTGAGCGTGATCGGCGAACAGATCAACGTGCCGGTCTATAAGGAACCGGAAAATAAAAACCCCGTTCAGATCGCCCTAAAAGCCATCGCCCACGCCCAGGCCCACAACCACGATGTCGTGATCATCGACACCGCCGGCCGCCTCTCCATCGATGAGGAGATGATGCAGGAGATCGCCAACGTCAAACAGGCCGTCCAGCCACAGGAAACGCTCTTCGTGGTGGACTCCATGACCGGCCAGGACGCCGTCAACACCGCCAAGGCTTTCAACGACCGCATCGACTACGACGGCGTGGTGCTGACCAAACTCGACGGCGACACCCGCGGCGGGGCCGCCCTGTCCATCAAGTACACCGTGGGCAAACCCATCAAGTTCGTCAGTATGGGCGAACAGATGAACACGCTCGACGTCTTCCACCCCGACCGCATGGCCAGCCGCATCCTCGGCATGGGCGACATCGTTTCCTTCGTGGAAATGGCCGAACGGCAGTTCGACGAAGAACAGGCCAAAAGGCTCGAAAAGAAGATCAAAAAGAACAAGTTCGACTTCAACGACTTCCTCGAACAGATCGGCCAGATCCGCAAAATGGGCGACCTCAAGCACCTGATGAACATGATCCCGGGCATGAGCAAGATGACCAAAAACCTGGACATCGACAACAGCGCATTCAACAAGGTGGAAGCCATCATCTTCTCCATGACCCCACAGGAACGCCAGAATCCGGAGATCATGAACATGAGCCGCAAACAGCGCATCGCCAACGGCTGCGGGCACAGCATCCACGAGGTCAATATGTTCCTCAAACAGTTCGACCAGATGCGCCGCATGATGCACAAAATGAGCAAAATGCCTGGCATGGGCGCCGGAGCGCCGCCCACCGGCGGCGGCAAAGCCGCAAGGGGGATCAAGCGCCGCAGGTAGGCAAGCGCCCCCGGCCCCTCCACCCCCCCCTAAACCACCCCGGAAGTGGGGGGGTTGGGGGGGGGGGGGGGGGGGGAGCAGGTGTG
>CAUJDW010000079.1 GCA_963169455.1 Bacteroidota bacterium
CGGCATCTTGTTTGGCCAGGATGGCCATCCGTTGAGTTTCCGTGAATTTACTTTGCTTCATCACGATCCTTTTTTGAAAGTTAGATAATTTTACCCTAACTCTCTACTTTTGGATGGTAGCGCCTGGGGGGAAGAGGACACCCCAAAGGCTTCATTGAAATAAATTTTGGAGAGTAAAACAACAAAAGATGAAAGACCTGGAAATAATGGATGAAAGGATAATAAGGGTGGTGGACTTACTGGAACAAATAAAGTCCGTAGATGAAATGATCAATCTCCATAGGCAAAAAGGGGATGAGGAAGACATTATGTTAATCCAGTATCAATACCGGAGGGAGAAACACATTAAAGAATTAAGCTCAATATTGGAGGAATTGAATATCAAACCCAGTGATTTAGCTGCATAGAAAAATGGATCGGCTGCCGCCAACACCGGCCACCTGGCCATACTCCGCATGCGCTTCGTACGGCAGGTAGCCCCACGTTGGGCGTCATATAGGAAAACTGAAATGAACATAAAATTGATTTATCTAATATTAATATTGACTCTTAATTTTTCTTGTTCTGAAAATAAAAAATCAGATAAGAAAACTGATTCGACTGAGTTTGTAAAGATTTCAAAAACCGACACCTTAAAATTCACTTCCGGTATCCGTTCTATCTTTCAAGACAGTAAAGGAAATTATTGGTTTGGAAGTATTCGAGAAGGAGTTGCGGTTTACAATGGTAAATCATTCAATTACTTCACTATTAATGAAGGGCTAACTGACAACCAAATCCTTTCCATTCAAGAAGATAAAGAAGGAGTTATTTGGTTTAATACGCAACAAGGAGTGAGCAGTTATGATGGGACAAAAATCGTGAATCAGACCCCAGCTGACATAGAAAAACCACAAAATAATTTACCGGTTCAGGGTAATGAAACATTGCAAAGCCAATGGATGAAATCAGATCAAGACCTTTGGTTTGGAGCTTGGATTAAAGAAGGAGTTTATAGATTTGATGGGCAAAAATTAAATTATTTGGCATTTCCTCCTCATAAAGTCCTTAACCTCTACGATAATTTATTTGCAGTAACCAGTATTTCACAAGGAAAAAACAATATGATTTGGTTTGGTACGTACGCAGGTGTTTTTGGTTATAATGGAAACGAATT
Organism: Bacteroidota bacterium; assembly: GCA_963169455.1. Taxonomy (GTDB): domain Bacteria; phylum Bacteroidota; class Bacteroidia; order Chitinophagales; family Saprospiraceae; genus JACJYE01. The sequence goes on from CAUJDW010000079.1 coordinate 1,157, forward strand.
TGAAATTATCAATGATGAAACTTTAGGCTTTGATAGGAATATCGCACCTCTTCATATTAGAAGTATTCTAGAGGATTCTAAAGGCAGACTTTGGATTGGTAACAATGGTATAGGTGTATTACTAAAAGAAGGCGATTCAATAATTAATTTTTCTGATAAGAACAAATTAATTCACCCAACCAGTGGAAGAAAAGGTGATAAATCAATGCCAGGCACGCTCGAACACGTTTTCACAATTGCAGAAGATAGTAAAGGAAATATATGGTTTGGAGACAGAGATGCAGGAATTTGGAAATACGATGGTGTAAAGATGACTAATTACACAAAGAAAGATGGATTTACAAATGATAATGCTTTATCCATTTTTGAAGATGATAAAGGCGAATTGTGGTTTGGAATGGAAGACGGAAAAGTATATACATTTAATGGAAAGACTTTTGAAAGGCAATTTTAAGAAATACGAACGCACAACATTGGCTCAACCCCATTAAGTTAAGCCCCAAAACCGAAACCAAAGGGTAAAAACCTGGTGCTCCGCCCGCAGTTGGGTGGAAAATCCGGAAACACATAGAGGGGGGCAAAAGCGCCCCCTGCCCGCCGGCTTGGCCGGCGGCCCCGAATTTGTTCAGGAGAGCACGTAGCCCGGGCGGGCTAAAGCGAGGGCTTGTAATTGGACTCGTAGTTATGGCGCTCAGCCCCTCGCATCAGCGCCTTTTGCGGACGCGTTTTTTGTCCGTTCGGATAGGCTCCAGGGCGGAAAGCAGTAGGGCCAGGAGTTCTTTGACTCTGGCCCACCATCGTTTAGGCCCGTCCAGCAAGAGTGCCGGCAGGAAACGTTTGAGATAGCCCAGGCCGACATTGCGGTTGAGCTGATAGGCATGCTTTCTGCCTTGCGTTTTTTGGCCCACCTGCTTTTCCCCAGGGCAAACTGGCGCATGCTCTGTAGGTTGAACAGGGCAAACATGGCCCACACTTCCTGCCGGATGCTTTCGTTGGTGTAAGAAGCGAAGACAGCCGCCTGGAAGTAGCTTTTGAGGATATGGAAGCAGGTTTCCACGCCCCAACGCGAGTTGTACAGGCCGGCGAAGTGCCGGCGGTGATACCTTCGGCGGTGGAGCAGGTGCCTTCCGCCTACCCCTTCGGCGCCCGGTTATTTTCATCCGGAAAGACCACGCTCGGGCTAAAGGTTTTGGCCTCTTCGAAATCCATCCAGGCGTAGGAGATGATGATGACGATATCGCCCACCTGGGCGCGGCGGGCGGCGGCGCCGTTGAGGCAGATGACGCCCGAGCCGCGTTCGCCGGGGATGACGTAGGTCTCCAGCCGCTCACCGTTGTTGTTGTTGACCACCTGCACTTTCTCCCCTTCGATGAGGTTGGCTGCGTCCATCAGGTCTTCGTCGATGGTGATGCTGCCGACATAGTTGAGGTCGGCCTGGGTTACTTTGACTCGGTGTATTTTGGATTTGAACCGTTGGATCATCATAGCACTAGAAGAAATATAATATTCTGCAATATTTAAGGATGGTGTCCATTTGTACCATAGCACATCATACCACCCCCATACAAACAAAACAATATTGCGAAAAGTTGCAGCCATCTGGGGCTCCTTAGCGGTATTATCCGGAACGCGGGCCTGTAGCCCCGTTAGGCGCCCCTGCGCAGGATGTGGTTGTCGATCAGGCGCACATCGCCGGCCCAGACGGCAGCGCAGGCTACGATCATCCCCTCATTATCGAAGTGCGCCAGGGGTTGCAGGCTTTGGCCGTCGACGAGCTCAAAATATTCGGGCCGGAAGCCAGGTATGCTGAGTTGTTGCAGGGCTTTTTCCCGTACCTGGGCAGGGCCCAGCCCCTGGCCCATCCAGTGGGCGGCGTCCTGCAGGCTTTGGAAGATGATGGCGGCCCGGCTGTGTTGTTCCGGGCTCAGGCGGGCGTTGCGGGAGCTCATCGCCAGGCCGTTGGGCTCGCGAACGGTAGGCCCCATGACAAACTCCACCGGAAGGCCGAGGGTGCGAATCATGTGCTGAACGATGAGGCATTGCTGGTAATCCTTCTGCCCCATGAACAGGCGCTGGGGTTCGACGATGCCGAGCAGGCGGTTCATCACCTGGGCGACGCCCTGGAAATGGCCGGGCCGGAAGCGGCCTTCCAGGCCTTCGGCCAGCGGCCCGAAATCGACGGGCGCCGTGCTGTCGAGGCCCGGCGGGTAAACCTCATCCACGGGGGGCATGAAAACGGCATGGCAGCCAACCTCGTAGAGCATCTGCAGGTCTTTAGCCGGATTGCGGGGGTATTTCTCCAGGTCTTCGGCCTGGTTGAACTGGGTGGGGTTGACGAAAATGCTGCACACCGTGCACTGGGTGGATTCAAGCGATTGCCGGATGAGCGAGAGGTGCCCTTCGTGCAGCGCCCCCATGGTCGGCGCGAAGCCGATTGCGCGGCCTTTGGTTCGGAAAGGCTCCAGGAAAAGCCGGAGCGCACGAACGTTTTTGAAGAGGTACATCTCGAATTCGCACGTTTTGAAAAACCAGGATACGAATATAGGCGTTTTTGTTAACAGAGTATTAAGTTGGGCCTAAATACAGGAAAATCAATGATTTTTTGCTAAATTTGCAGACTGTTTGCTCCATCCTGTGGAGTTGAAAGTTGTTCCTTTAAATACTTATGGTCTATGAGTAAAAAGAAAGTGCTGATCGTAACGCAGGAAATGCATCCGTATACTTCACTCTCCGAAATATCCAAAATAGCCCGAAAGCTTCCCCAACATATCCAGGAAAACGGCATGGAAATCCGGGTGCTGATGCCCCGCTTCGGCACCATCAACGAGCGCCGGCACCGCCTGCACGAAGTGGTGCGGCTGTCCGGAATGAACATCATCGTGGATGATGATGACTACCCGCTGATTATCAAGGTCGCCTCCCTGCCGGAAGCCCGCATGCAGGTCTATTTCCTGGACAATGAGGATTTTTTCAAACGCAAGCAGATATTCAAGGATGATGAAGGGGTGCCCTTCGATGACAATCCCGACCGGATGGTCTTTTTCTGTAAGGGCGTGATCGAAACCGTGAAAAAATTCGGCTGGCCGCCCGACATCGTCCACTGCCACGGCTGGATGACCAGCCTCATCCCGCTTTACCTGAAAACGGCCTACAAGAACGAGCCGCTTTTCCAGCACGCCAAGGTGGTCTACTCCGTGTACGACAACAACCCGCTGGAGAAAACCTTCAACGGCCAGTTCATCGCCAAAGCTTCGATCAACAACCTGACCGACGAGGACCTGCAGGCCTATCAGAACGGCACGGGCATCACCCTGCACAAAGGCGCCATTGCTTATGCCGACGCCGTGGTGCTGGGCAGCGAAGGCATCGGGGATTCCTTCAAAAAAGCCCTGGCTGCGGCCGACAAGCCCGTCCTGGACTACCAGGGAGATGACGAAGGAGGCCTCGGGCACTACCTCGAGTTCTACAATATGCTTTCTGCAGAGGAAGTAGAAGAAGAAAAATAATTGATCACCCTCCATACGCCGGCCTTTTCCCTGCGCCGGCTTATGGCTGCTGCCGGCGGCTGCAAACTGTTCCAGGCCGCCGGGCGCGCCCCGGCCCGCAAGGCATACGGCTTTCCGAAGCGGGCCGGGGCGTTTTCCTCCCCCATTGGTTTGAAAAACGTTCGCCCCGGCGCCCGGCGCCCGGCGAATACCCCTGCCTGCTCCCGCCGGCCTTTTCCATTGGGAAAGCTCCGCCGGTTGTGCTAATATTGCGGGGTTTTCTGAATCAATGGTAAAAAACGACCTGCTTATATGAAATTATCCGCTGTTATTCCCATCCTGGCCCTGCCACTGCTGTTCGCCGCCTGCGCCGACCCGACCCTGGTAGGCGGCAGCCTGCTCGATGACGACAAGGCCAACGTGGGCTTCACCGACACCCTTTCCATCCGGGCGAGCACTATCGCCAAAGACTCTGTCCGAACCTACTCGCCATTCCTCGGCAGCCAGCTGAACAATTACCTGTTCGGCGTCTTTAACGACCCCGTTTTCGGAAAAACCACGGCCAGCATCTTTGCCCAGGTTTACCCCGAAAGCCGCACCCCGAATTTCAGAAACATCACCATCGATTCCCTCGTCCTGATCCTGCCCTATTTCAGCGGCGGCCATTATGGGGTGATCAATGAGCCTTTCGGTATGGACGTTTTGCGCCTGGCGGAGAATCTGGACGAAAATGAAGAATATTTCTCCAACCAGGACATTGCCGTCAGCCCGATCCCGCTGGGCAGCATAACCGCCACGCCCAGCCTCGACAGCACAATGTTCATCGATTACGTCGGCAACGAAGCGGACACCCTGAATTTCGCATTTTTCCGCGTCCCGCTCGACACCACCCTCGCCAGGGAACTCATCGGGCTGGATACATCCTTTTACCGGTCCGACAGCTTGTTTTTCGACGCCTTCAAAGGCATCAAACTGCAGCCCACCAACGATGGCAACAAGGGTTTGCTGGGTTTTGACCTGGCCTCCACCCGGGCAGGCATCTATCTGTTCTACCGGGATTCCACCGGCGACGCCCGCCGCTTCCTGTACGATTTCGACCCCACGCCGACTGTTCGCTTTACGCACTACGAACATGACTACAGCGGCTCAAAGGCGGAGCCCTTCATCGATAACCCTGGCCTTGGCGACAGCCTGCTTTTCGTTCAGGGCATGTCGGGGCTGGAGATCAAGCTGGAGATACCCGATGTGCAAAGCCTCAGCGGCGTGGTAATCAATAAGGCAGAGCTGGAGTTATACCTGGCCAACCTGGAAGGCGACGACATCCTGTCCTTCCCGCCCGTTGATCAGCTCATCCTGACGGCTCCAAACAGCGAGGGAGAGATAGTGGCCATCGAGGATATCGAGATCATCCTGGCGCGCCGCCTTTCCCTGGAGAACGTATTCGGCGGCGTCCCCGTCGAGGGCGGCAACGGCAGCCCGGTGGTGTACCGGATGAACCTCTCGTCCCATTTTCAGAATGTGGTTGACGGCGTAGTGGGCAATGTGCTTTACATCACGCCCTACCTCAAGGCGGAAACGCCTTCGCGCCTCGTTTTTTACGGGGCCGGGCGCCCCCAGTACGCAGTAAAACTGAAGCTGGCTTTCACCCGCTTGTAAAGGCGGGCGGCGCCTGCAGAATACATTAGCTTTTTTTCTCCCAACACCAAACCTGAAAAAACATGTGTGGCATCGTTGCTTATCTCGGCCCGCAACAGGCGTATCCCATCCTGATCAAAGGCCTGAAGCGGCTGGAATACCGCGGCTATGACAGTGCGGGCATCGCCGTGCTGCATGGCGGGAAGCTGAAGGCCTTCAAAAAGAAGGGAAAAGTACAGGAACTGGAAGACGCTGTGCAGCATGCTTTTCCCGAAGGCTCCGCCGGCATAGGGCATACGCGCTGGGCGACCCATGGCGCCCCCAACGACCTCAACGCCCACCCGCATTTGTCGGGAAACGGGCGGCTGGCGCTGGTGCACAACGGCATCATTGAGAACTACGCCCTGCTGAAAGCCGCCCTTGAAAAAGAAGGCCACCATTTCAAAAGCGAGACCGATACCGAAGTGCTGGCCCATCTGATCGAGGAGGTGCAGAAACGGGGCGGGCTTCCGCTGGAAGAAGCCGTCCGGGTCGCGCTGAAGCGCGTGGTGGGCGCTTACGCCATCGTGGTGATGGACCAGGAAGAGCCCGGCAAGCTGGTGGCCGCCCGCAAAGCCAGCCCGCTGGTCATCGGCATCGGCAATCAGGAATTTTTCCTGGCATCCGACGCCACCCCCATCATCGAGCACACCCGGAAAGTGGCGTACCTCAACGACGGAGAGATCGCCGTGGTGTCACTCCGGGAGGGGATGAAGGTCAGGACCATGCAGAACGAGTTCCAGACCCCCTTCATCCACGAGCTGGACCTCGAGCTGGAGAGCCTGGAAAAAGGCGGCTTCGATTATTTCATGCTCAAGGAAATATACGAGCAGCCCACCACCATTGCCGACAGCATGCGGGGGCGGATCAACGTAGCGGAGGGCTGGGCCCGGCTGGGCGGGTTGGAAAGCCACATCGGGCGCATCTGCCAGGCCCGGCGCATCATCATCGTGGCCTGCGGCACCTCCTGGCACTCGGGGCTCATCGGTGAATACCTGATCGAGGACCTGGCGCGCATTCCGGTGGAGGTGGAGTACGCTTCGGAGTTCCGCTACCGCAACCCCATCATAAACGAGGAGGATGTCGTCATCGCCATCTCGCAGTCGGGGGAAACGGCCGACACCCTGGCGGCGCTGGAGCTCGCAAAGGAAAAAGGCGCCCTGGCCCTGGGGCTCGTCAATGTGGTGGGGTCTTCCATCGCGCGCATCACCGACGCGGGGGCCTACATCCATGCAGGCCCGGAGATCGGGGTGGCCTCCACGAAGGCCTTCACCGGGCAGGTGGCCCTGCTCACCATGCTGGCCCTCATACTGGCCCGGAAGCGGGGCGCCATCGAAGACAGCTATTTCCGTCGCCTGATCGCCGAACTGGCCGATATTCCCAACAAAGTGAAAAAGGTGTTGGAATTCGATTCAGAGATTGAGTATATTGCGGGGGAAATCAAGGACCGGCACAACGCCCTCTATTTAGGCAGAGGGTACAACTTCCCTGTAGCATTGGAGGGAGCCCTGAAGTTGAAGGAAATTTCCTACGTTCACGCCGAAGGCTATCCCGCTGCCGAGATGAAACATGGCCCGATCGCACTCATTGATGAGCAAATGCCCGTCATCGTTATTGCCACCAACAAGAGCGCTTACGACAAAATCGCCAGTAACATCCAGGAAGTAAAGGCCAGAAAAGGCATGGTCATCGCAGTGGTGACGGAAGGAGACGAAGCCATCAGCGGGATGGCGGATTTCGCGATCCGCATCCCCGATACGGAAGAACCTCTGACGCCGCTCCTCTCCGTGATCCCTCTGCAGCTGCTCTCCTATCACATCGCCGTGATGCGGGGGTGCGATGTCGACCAGCCGCGAAACCTTGCCAAATCTGTTACCGTAGAATAAGTAAATTTTTTAAATATGAGCGATCCGATTAATCAAGGAATGGAATACAATTCGGACCGGGAAGGCCTCATCATCCCGGAGTACGGCAGAAATGTACAGAAGCTGATCAAACACGCCAAGACGATCGAGAACCCCAAGATACGCCAGCGCTTTGTCGAAAAGGTGGTGGACATGATGATGCAGATGCATCCCCAGAACCGCAACGTGGACGACTACCGAGAAAAGCTCTGGAAGCACGTTTTCCGCATCGCCAATTACGAACTGGATGTCGTGCCCCCCTTCGGCGAGATCCCCAAACCGGACGACATCCGCAAGCATCCCGAGAAGGTCGGCTACCCGGTGTCGGAGGCCAAGTTCCGCCACTACGGGCACAATGTGCAGGTGCTCATCAAAAAAGCGCTCGCCATGCCTCCGGGCCCCAAACGCGACGGCTTCGTCAACGTCATTGCCTCCTATATGAAACTGGCTTACAAGACCTGGAACAAGGAGCACTACGTCAGCGACGACATCATCAAGGGCGACCTGGAATCCCTGTCTCAGGGGCAGCTCACGCTTCACGAAGACACTGCCATAGATAACCTGTCCAGAACGATGGACCGCCGCCGCCCGATGCAGAACAACAGCGGCAAGCGCCCCGGCGGGCCCAACGGCAGCGGCCCGATGGGCGGCAGAGACAACAAACAAAGGCCGCGCACCTATCGCCGCAAGAAATAACAAAAGCATGTCACTCGACGCGTTTGAAGTGGTTGGCGGCGCCCGCCTCCAGGGAGAGATCACGCCCCAGGGCGCCAAAAACGAAGCTTTGCAGGTCCTGTGTGCGACCCTGCTGACGGAGGAAAAGGTAACCATTTCCAATATCCCCGATATTCTGGATGTGCGCCGCCTGATCCGGCTGCTGGAAGGCCTCGGCGTTTCCGTTGAACGGCTGTCGGAAGACACTTACCGTTTTCAGGCCAGGGATGTCAGGCTGGATTTTTTCCAGTCCGGGGAATTCCGCCAGGACGCCAGCGGCATCCGCGGTTCGGTCATGCTGGTGGCTCCGCTGCTGGCCCGCTTCGGGCGGGCTTTCCTGCCCAAGCCCGGCGGCGACAAGATCGGCCGCCGCCGCCTCGACACCCACTTTCTGGGGCTGGAGAAGCTGGGCGCCGCCTTCACCTACGATGCTGCCCGGAGCCAGTACAATGTGGAAGCCCGGCAGCTTAAAGGCGGCTATCTGCTGATGGATGAGATTTCCGTTACCGGCACGGCCAACGTCGTCATGGCGGCTGTGCTGGCCGAGGGATCCACCCGGATTTACAATGCCGCCTGCGAACCTTATGTCCAGCAGCTCTGCCGCATGCTGGTGCGCATGGGCGCCAGGATCGAGGGCATCGGCTCCAACATGCTTACCATTGAAGGCGTCGGCCGGCTGGGCGGCACGGAGCACAGGCTGCTTCCGGATATGATCGAAGTGGGCAGCTTCATCGGCATGGCGGCCATGACGCAGTCGGAGATCGCGATCAGGGATGCCCGCCAGGAGGACCTGGGCATCATCCCCCACGTCTTCGAACGCATGGGCATCAGAACGGAATTCCGGGACGGCGGCCTTTTCGTGCCGCGCCAGGAGGAATACGAGATACAGACCTTTATCGACGGCTCCATAATGACCATTTACGATGCGCCCTGGCCGGGATTCACCCCCGACCTGATGAGCATTGTGCTGGTGGTGGCCACCCAGGCCAAGGGCAGCGTGCTGGTGCACCAGAAGATGTTCGAAAGCCGCCTCTTTTTCGTCGACAAGCTCATCGACATGGGCGCGCAGATCATCCTCTGCGACCCCCACCGCGCGACCGTCATCGGGCTGGGGCGGCGGCACCAGCTTCGGGGCATCGAGATGACCTCCCCCGACATTCGCGCCGGGGTGGCCCTGCTGATCGCGGCCCTCTCCGCCAATGGCCGGAGCGTCATCCACAACATCCACCAGATCGACCGGGGGTACCAGAAAATTGACGAGCGCCTGCGGGCCCTGGGCGCCCAAATCCGAAGAGTAGAAGGATGATACTTTACAACGTTACCGTCAAGATCGCAACGCCGGTCCACGAAGAATGGCTGCAGTGGATGAAAGCCGTGCACATCCCCGAGGTTCTGGCCACCGGCCTGTTTGTGGAGCACCGCCTGCTGCACATTCTGGGGGAGGATGAAACCGAAGGGGTGACCTACGCCATTCAGTACCTCTGCCCCGGCCCGGAAACCTTCAGGGAATACCAGGAGAAGCACGCCGCACGGCTTCAGCAGGCCCACAGCGAGCGCTATCAGGGCCAGTATGTGGCTTTTCGCACTTTGATGGAAGTATTGTAAATTTTCCCCGCCTTTCCGCCAACCCTTTTCAGGAGCGTTTTCTGTCATTCAGCCGGGCCAGGCCCGATTTGGCCTTTTGGTGCAGCCCGGTGCGGTATTCCTCCGGATTGAGGCTGAGGCATCGCTCATAGGCTTCCTTTGCACGGCTCGTATTGCCCTGCTTTTCATAAACGAGGCCCATTTGAAGGGCGGCGTTGCAGGCGAAGAACCAGGGCTGGGCGGCTCCCTTTTCGATCGTGAGCTGGTAATAGCGCAGGGCTTCGGGGTAGCGCTCCAGGCCGTGCAGCAGGCGCCCCATGCGGTAGTAGTATTCCAACTGGCCGTATGGCTGGGCGAATTGTCCGGCCGTTTTGGATTGCAGCAACTGATATCCCTGCTGGAAATAACCCCCATCGAAAAGAAGGCGGGCTTTGAGCAGGGTGGGGTCGGGCGCCATGCCGCTGCGGGCTTCCTCCAGTGCGTTTTTATCCCCTCCCGCCTTATCGCGCCCCTTGTCCAGGCAGTATTTGATCAGGCGGGAATAGCCTGCGGTATTGCCGTTGATGAGTTCCTGCCAGGCCATTTTCTGGTAAGCTTCCTTTACGAAGTTGTGGCCTTTGTATTGTCTGAGGAAATGCTGGAAATGGGGCCCCGCGTCCTCATCGAGCCGGCGCAGCTTGGCCAGCCCGAGCATGTAGTCGAGATAGGGCAGTTCCAGGAAGGCGCCGCCGCGGGGGCGGTTCTGCAGGATATGAATGGCCTTGTCGTTCTGGTTGGTGCGCATGGCGATATTGGCCATGACGAAGCAGTGGAGCGGGTTCTGCGCCGGTCGCAGTTTCCCGGAGGAAATGGCCTTCCAGGCCTGGCGCTCCTGGTTTTCGAGGTGCAGGAGCAGGTAGGCGTACAGGGCGACGGTCTCCTCCTCGAAGATGAAATCGTTTTTCGAAGCGTATTCAAGCACCTCTTCGACTTCCTTCCTGCCCTGAGCGATAGTGCCTTCCAACCCCCCCAGCAGTTTGACGCCCCACTTATAACTGTCGGGAATGGTGCCCACCATGGCGTGGAGGATGCCGAGGTCTTTTTTGTTGGGCATAAAATCCGGAAACAGCGCTTCGTTCTCCCGCAGCAGTTTGTGGGCTTTGCTCACTTCGCTGAAGGCCCCGACGTAGTCTTCGAAGCGGAGGCGCAGCAGCGCCCATTGCAGGCGGATGTCGGCCTGGACGAAGAGGTAGTACGGAGAAGCGGGATCGCCCAGGCGCACCTGTTCCAGGCGCATATCCCTTTTCTTTTTCAGCCGCTTGTAGGCTTCCTCATCCTCGGTGATGCAGAGGGAAAAGAAGTCGATATAATTTTCGATGTGGTGGACGATGAGGTTATTGGGGTCTTCCAGCCTCATCCGGGCCAGGAGGGCGTAGGATTCGCCGAAGCGCAGGCTTACGGCCTGGTCGTAGGCTTGCCTGGCGCTGGAGGTAAACGCAAAATATTTGGCAGCCTGTGAGGAGGTAGCCAGCAGGGGCAACAGGAAAATAAGGGCCAAAAGCCGTTGCATGTAGTGCGTTTTTGGGTGCTTGTGCCTGAAGGCTTGTGAAGGGTTGGACTATCGTTCGAACAAGGTACAAAGAAAAAGAGCCTCGAGGGGATTTGCAACTTTTATTCCCTCAAGGCTCCGGCTTTTTTGCTAATTCCCGAAGCTTAAGCTTCCTGGGCTTCCTTTTTTTCCTCTTCGCCGACGCTGGCGATCAGGTCGTCGACCAGGATGCGGCCGCAGTGCTCGCAAACGATGATCTTTTTGCGCATAGCGATCTCCAGCTGCAATTGCGGAGGGATCATATTGAAGCAGCCTCCGCAGGCATTGCGTTCCACCGTCACCACAGCCAGCCCGTTGCGGTAGGTCTTGCGTATCTTGTCGTAGGCCCGGATGAGGCGCTCCTCGATATTCTTGCGCGCTTTTTCGGACGATTTGCGCAGCTTGTCTTCCTCTTTTTCCGTCTTGGAGATGATCTGTTCCAGTTCCACCTTCTTCGATTCCAGTTCCTTCTGCTTGGCTTCCATGCGCTCGCTCGTGGCCCGGAGGGTCTCCTGCTTGGCCTCGGCTTCCTTTCTGGCCGTTCTGGCCTTTTTCTCGGAGAGCTGGATTTCCAGGTTCTGCATTTCCAGTTCCTTCGTCAGGGCGTCGTATTCGCGGTTGTTCTTGACATTGTCCAGCTGGGTATTGTAGCGGGCGATCAGCGCCTCCGCCTCCTTGATGTTGGCCTGGTGCTTGCCGGCCTCCTGCTCCAGTTCCCTGACCTGCGCTTCGAGGCGTTGCACGCGCGTGCTCAGGCCGGCGATATCATCCTCCAGGTCGCTCACTTCCATGGGCAACTCGCCTTTCAGCACTTCGATCTCATCGATTTTCGAATCAATAGACTGGAGTTGGTAGAGTTCTTTCAGCTTTTCAGCTACGGTGGGTTCTCCTGCCATTATTGTTGTGATGTTTAAATTTTAAAGATTCCCAAGGGGATAGCTGCAAAACATGCCCCTTTCAGTGATAGTATTGAACGGGGTTGGTATTCACTTCCGTACAATAGGCCGCAAAATTACTAAATTTCTGAGAAATAATGTCGTACAATAGTTCAATTGTAAATTGTTCGCTTTCGTAATGCCCAATGTCGGCGATGACGATCCGGTTGTCGGCGTCGAAAAATTCGTGGTATTTAAAATCTGCTGTGACGAAGGCGTCGGCGCCCTGAGCCAGGGCCTGGCCCAGGAGGAAGCTGCCGGCGCCGCCGCAGAGCGCCACTGAGCGGACGGGCGCGCCCCGCAGCCTTGTATGCCGGATGCAGGAAAGATTCATGCTTTCCTTAAGGTGTTTGAGGAAGGCCTTTTCATTCATGGCCTTCGGCAGTTGCCCGATCATGCCGGCCCCGGCCCGGGCGTCGGGGTTTTCTATGGAAACAATTTCGTAGGTGAAGGGTTGGCCGGGCAGGCTGTCGCGCAGGCTTTTCAGGACGGCCGCTTCCTGCGGCGCCTGGAAACAGGCCTCCAGTTTGACCTGCGCCCCTGTTTGGCCGGGCGAAGTGCCCACGCCCAGCGTGGCGTAGCTGTGCCCCGGGGCGCCGCCCGATGAACCGGCCCCGGCGGCGAACAAGGCCTGCCGCGCCGTTTCGCTGTGCGCCGGCGGCAGCAGCACGCTAAGTTTTTTCAGCAGTTGTTTGGGCGCCAGGATGCGCGTGCCCACGAGCCCGAGTTTTTCCGCTATGCGCCCGTTTACGCCCTGGTGGTGCACATTGTCGAGGTTGGTGTGGATGGCGTAAATGGCGATGCCGTTCCGGATGGCTTTGATCAGCACCCGTTCCACGTAGCTGCGCCCCGTCAGCCGTTTCAGCCCTTTGAACAGGATGGGGTGATGAGCGATAATCAGGTTGCACCGCCGGGCGATGGCTTCGTCCACCACCGCTTCCGTCGAATCCAGGCAGATCAGCGCCCCCGTCGCCTCGGCTTCGGGCTCGCCGGTGATGAGCCCGGCATTGTCGTAGCTTTCCTGGAGTAGCGGGGGCGCTATGCTTTCCAGGTAGGTGGTTATGTCTTTTATTTTCATGGCTGGCCTTTTCTGCCTCTAAGATACATCAAGGTGTACAGATTTACCTGCCCGCACGGGCCCGGGGCGTTTTACCCCATTTCGTCAATTTTTTCCAGAATCCACTTCTTGGCTGCCAGGGCCGTGCAGCTTTCCACTTCCCTTCTGATCTTCGCCAGGGCGTCCCTGTCGCGGGTATCCACCGTGGACAGCCTTTTGACGAAGCGCAGGACGTTGAGGTATTGCTGGCGCACTTCCCTGGATATCTCCTTTTTTCGCCGCAGGTAAATGCGGAAGCTGTCGATCAGGGAGTCCAGCGCCAGGAATTCGCCGAGTTCGAAATAGGTCTTCAGCAGCATCAGTTTGCCGCCCAGGGCGTACACGAGGCTCTTGTACTCCACCTCTCTGAGCTGCCCGATCACCTTGTCGTACTGTTTTTTGTGGAAAAAGACCTTGGCCAGGTTATAGGCCAGGGCATTTTCCTGATAGGCTTCGGGGAGGCGTTGGGTGTTCTCCTGAATGAAGGCCTCCACCCAGTCGAATTCGCGCACGTACAGGCCCACCGTTATGATGTTTTTGTAGTCCTGCGGATCCAGCAACCCCTCTTTGAGCAACAACCCGGCCTGCATGCCTTTTTTGAAAAGATCGAACAGTTCGGCGAAAAAAGCCGAGAAGCCGGCGTTGATCTTTTTATGGATGCAGTAATTTTTCAGGTGGATGTAAAGCGCCTGGCGGTCTTCCGGAGAAAAGGAAGCCTGGCGCCGGAAGAAAAGGGCTTTCAACTCGAAGAAGTGGCGCTCATCTTCCGGGTTCGCCAGCATGCGGGACACCAGGTAGTAGGACCGCAAAAGCGGGCTCTCCAGCAGTTCCGGCTCTTCGAGCCGGGCAGCAAAACCGGGTGGCAGGGCGATTTCCGGCCTTTTGGACAAAAAGCTCTGGTAGCCCAGCGCATCGCAGTAGTGTTTCAGTTTTTGCAGATAGTAAAAACGGTCGAGTTCGGCGTCGGCCCTTTCCAGGTGGCTGAAGTTATCCATGCCCCCTGTGCTTTCTTCGAGTTGCTGGTGCAAGGCCTCCTCCAACTGATAGGCGAACAGATACTGCCGGCTGCCATGTTGAAAAGATTGTTCCTGCAGGGCCCGGGCCTGCCGGGCCAGCCCGCGGAAATGCTTTTCCTGCGCCGGGCTTCTGAAGTGCCGCATCAGGGCCAGCTTCTCCTGGGCCTCCGCTGCCCGGCATTCCTCCAGGTAAAAAAAGGTATAGCCCAGTTGCAGCAATTCCGAACTCAGGCGGCGCAGTATGGCGTCTTTGTAAGGAGCCTGCCCGAAGAGTTTTTTCCAAACAACTTTCTTTTCCAACTGTTTGACCTTTGGCCCCTCATCCCGCAAATATGTATCGACGAGGTCGAAAAGCGCAAGCAGGTTGCGGTTTTCATTATACAAAGGAGACAGCAGGAATTTCCGGAAACGGTTGAGGCCGTGCCTGGAAAAACCCTCCAGCAGGGATAGCAGCTTGGGGCTTGGCATTTCCAATCGGTTTTCTCACACAAAAAGTTGTGTTTTTAAAATATACAATATTGAAAAACAGTATTTTAAAACCATTGTTCTGCTAATTTACGAAAAACAATTTAACCAAATTGTCCTTTTTGTTTGCCTGAGCACTTGGCAATTTTATACTGTGAAAGGCTCTAAAACGAAAGCTCATGCTGCGCCCATCATCCATTTCAGCCCTTGTCCTTTTCCTGCTCGCTTCGGCAGTTCCCGCCTTTGCCAGGAGCAATGACACCGGCCCGGCGCCCGGGCAGCTCGACTGTGAAGCCAGTTTCATTTACATGTACCTGGACAGCAATACCGTCCTCTTTTTCAACAATTCGCCGGAATACAGCAGTTTTGAGTGGGAATTCAACGGGATGGCCGTTCCCGTTCCGGACAATACGCCCGTGATCATTCAGTCCTTCGATGCAGACACCAGCCTGGTTTGCCTGCGCATCTGGACGGAGGCCGGCTGCGAGGCCGAAAGCTGCCTCAGCGTTTTTCCCGGCGCCCACGAAGAGGCCTGCCAGCAGACGGACTGCGTCTGGCCCGGCGACGCCAACGGCGACGGCAAAGCCAACGTGTACGACCTGCTGAACATCGGGCTTGGGTATGGAGTGGACGGGCCGGAGCGCCCCTTCTTTCCCAATGAAGGCGACCACATCGCCTGGCTGCCGAATTTCAGCTGGCAGTGGGCCGGCTGGCTGGGCCCGGTCAACTTTAAACACCTCGACTGCGACGGCGACGGCTTTATCGACGAGATGGATGCGGAGGCTATCGCCCACAATTATGCGCCCGATTTTGAAGCGGCCTCCAATCCCCTGCCGGGCGCGCCGCCCGTTTATCTGGCCTTTGAAGAATCCCTCATCCAGTTTGACGGAGAAGCGCCGCCATTTTTCGAACTCAGGGCGGGGCTGTATCTGGGCAGCAGCAGCTTGCCGGTTTCGGGCCTGCATGGCCTGGCGCTCTATTTCAACTATCCCCTCGGGCTGGTGGTTCCGGATTCCGTTATCGTCGATTACGAAGACGCATCTTTCTTCGGCCAGGACATACTGGAGGTTGAAAAAAACCTCGCAGGCTATGGAGCCGGCCGGTTTGACCTGGCGTACAGCCGGAAAAACGACAACGGCAGAAGCGGGTACGGAAAAATAGCCACCATCCGCTTTATCGTAAACGGCGACATCATAGACGGGCTGCCGGAGCCCGGCGCCCATTTTACCGCTTCCCTTGACGGCATCATCATGAAGGATGCCGACGGCAATCCGATGGACTATAGCCTGTCCGGGCCCGATACGGCGCATATCGTCATCAACCAGGTAGTAGCGGAAGCCGGAAGCGCAGGCGGGCCGGAATCCCGATTTCTGGCCTATCCCAACCCGGCAGGCGAAAAGCTATTCCTGGAATTCGGAGGCCTTGACGTGAACAGCCTCTTGCTGGCCACCCCCCTCGGGCAGGTGGTGATGCACGCACCCGTGGCGGCCCGACGGACTGAGCTCGACATTTCCCGGCTCGCCCCCGGCATTTACTGGCTTGTCGTCAACACAGGCAAGGGGCGGCTGGTGAAGCGCATTCTCGTCGATTAATCCCTGTCTTTGCCGTCTGCGCCCTTATTCCCTTCCACCACCAGGACGATCTCGCCCCTTACCCTGTCCGGCTTGCTGAAATATTCGATCAGGGCATTCAGGGAATCGGTGCGCACTTCTTCGTGGATCTTTGTCAGTTCCCTGGCCACGCAGGCCTGGCGCTCCGGGCCGCAGGCCCCGGCAAGCTGCTGCAGGCACTTCAGCAGGCGGTGGGGCGATTCGTACAAAACAAAGGTAAACGGGAGCCCCGCCAGGTATTCGATGCGGCTGGCGCGCCCCTTTTTATGCGGCAGGAAACCCTCGAAATGAAATTTGTCGCAGGGCAGGCCGGAAGCAACCAGGGCCGGCACGAAAGCCGTGGCGCCCGGCAGGCATTCCACCCGGATTCCACGGCGCAGGCATTCCCGGGCCAGCAGAAAACCGGGGTCGGAAATGCCGGGCGTGCCTGCATCGGAGATCAGGGCCATATCGGCGCCTCCTTCCATCTGGGCGGCCAGGGCGGCAGTCACGGCATGCTCGTTGTGGGCATGGTAGGAGCGCAGCGGGGTTTCGATCTGATAATGGGCCAGCAACTTTTTGGAAGTACGCGTGTCTTCGGCCAGGATGAGGCTCACCTCCCGTAGCACGCGCAGGGCGCGCAGGGTGATGTCTTCCAGGTTGCCGATAGGAGTTGGGACGAGGTATAACATAGGCAGCAGGCAATTGGAGGCTTGTGGAAGATGGGAAGCCTTAACCCCTGAAGAAAAAAAGCCTCCGTGATGAAGAAAACAGCGGTTTTCCCGGGGGCAGGCCCATGAGGGCTATGGCTTCGGTTTTCATGCGGTTTCGCCTTTTTGGGCCAGGCGCCTGAAAATGGAAAACAGGATGTAGAGAAAAATGACGATGGCCAAGGCCGCCTCCCGCGCCAGCAGGAGGGATGCAACCGCTACTGCCACAAAGATATATTTAATCTCATTGCCCGCCCATCGGAGTGATTTGAATTTGAAATTGAACATTGGGATTTCGGAGAGCATCATGAATGAAAGCCCGCCGATGCAACAGTAGAGGAAAAGGGGGCTGGAAACCAGTCCGGCGAGCCCGAAGGAATCGAAGTGGTAGATGGCCATGAGCCCGGCGGTGAACATGGTGCTGGAGGGCGTAGGCAGCCCCAGGAAGCCGTCTGACTGGCGGGTGTCCAGGTTGAATTTGGCCAGGCGCAGGCCTGCGGAAACCGACAGGAGGAAGCCGGGCAAGGCGGCCATTTGCAAGCCTTCGGCCTGCCCGAGCCCCAGCCCGATGGTGAGCAACTTGTAATAAATGGCGCCGGGAACCAGCCCGAAGGAGACCACATCAGCCAGCGAGTCGAGCTGCTTGCCCAGCTCCGAATGCACGCCCAGCATTCGGGCCACCAGGCCATCCACATAGTCGGCCAGCACGGCGGCTAAAATGAGCCAGAAGGCCAGGACAAACTGGCCGTAGAAGATGCCGCCCGCGGCGCAACACCCCAGAAAGAGGTTTAAAAGGGTGATGGCATTTGGAAGGTGCTTTGTCATACGAAAACTTCCTTGTTTTTCAGGCCTGCTCTCCGGGCTTTTGTCCTGCCGGCCCCGGCCAGCCGGGGCAGGGGCCTGAAGTAGGTGTAAAATCAGATTCGGAGCGTGCGCCTAAAATATTTGTTAAAAAGAGTACCTTGCCTCTTTATTTTGAGGAGAGTTGGCTAAATTTCTTGTTAAAGTACATTTCAATTGTTAGTTGTCGGTTCCAGCGGCCGGGCGACAACGGAATTTTGGCCAATACAAAAGTAGAAATTTTTCTGACGGCCCTCTGCCCTGTTTGAACACTCGAATATCCGGCCGGGCCCGGCTTTTGCCCGGGCGCCCGGAGGCCATATCTTCATCTGGCCATTTTTTCAACCGAAATCCCTCTGAATTGGCAAAAAGGCGAACCGATATGTTATGGAAACCTACCCTGCCGCTTTGGGTGTTGCTGCTCGCCCTGAGCAGCGGCCTGGCCCAGCCGGCGAATGACAATTGCGCCGGCGCTACCTTTTTACAGGACGCCACCGACTGGTGTTCGGGCCCGGGGACTTTTTCGAGCATTGGAGCCAACTCCTCCGGCAGCCTGCAGGCGGGCTGCCTGTCGGGCCCCTTTCTCGATGTCTGGTTCTCTTTCGTCCCCCAGGCTACAGATGTCACCATTACCATCATCGGCAATTCCGTCGGCGGCGGCCCGGCCCTGATGCTGCCGGAAATCGCCCTGTTTGAGGGGAACTGCGGCGCCCTCCAGCTCGTGGCATGCGAGCCGGCCCCGCCCTTCGGAAACGCCAACGAATTGAGCTTCAGCGGGCTTTCCCTGGGCGTGACGCACTACATCCTGGTGCAGGGTAAAAACGGCGGGACAGGAAACTTTCAGCTTTGCATCAACAACTACAACGCCCCCGTGGAGCCTTCTTCGGATTGCCCCGATGCGGCCATTCTCTGCAACAAGGACCCCTTCGTCGTGCAGCAGGTGCTCGGCCCGGGCAATGACCCCACCGAGGCCAACGACGCCGAATGCCTGAACGGCTTCGGCGTGAATGTCGAATCCTACTCCACCTGGTTCGTCTGGACCGCCGGAAACGACGGTACGCTGACCTTCAGCCTCACCCCGCTCAACCCGCCGGATGACCTGGATTTCGTCGTTTACGAATTTCCCAACGGCCCCGGCAACTGCGCCGGCAAGATCCCGCTGCGATGCATGGCCTCGTCCTGCCAGGGCCCCACCGGGCTGAGCCTTAGCTCAACCGACGTTTCGGAGCCGCCCAACTGCCTGCTGCCCACCCAGGACAATTTCCTGGCCGCCCTGCAGATGGAGGCCGGCAAAACCTACGGGCTGATGGTCAATAATTTTTCCACCACCCAGATCGGCTTCGAGATCGAATTCGGGGGCACGGGTGAATTCGCCGGGCCGGAGGCCGCGATAGGCTCCAGCCTGCAGGGGCCTGCCTGCATCGGCGAGCCTGTTTCCTTTTTCGACGCCACCAGCTTCCCCCTGGGATCCATCGTGGGCTGGGCTTGGGAATTCGGGCCCGGCGCCAGCCCCGCCAACGCTTTTACGGCAGGGCCCCATCAGGTTACCTACAACAGCCCGGGGACTAAGCCCGTGCTGCTGCGGCTGACGACGGCCGAAGGCTGCGTCGTATCTGTTGTCGAAGCGATCGAGGTGGTTTGCTGCAACGGCCAATTCCAGGCCAGCGCCGACATCAGCCAGGTGGATTGCCACGGCGCCGGCAATGGCGCCATCAGCCTGTCTGTTTCCAACCCCAATGCCCCCTATACCTACAACTGGAGCAACGGCCTGTCGGGCGCCGGCATAAACAACCTCTCCCCCGGCGATTATTCCGTCACGATCAGCGATGCCGCGGGCTGCGACACGCTGATGGCTTTTACCATAACCGCCCCGCCGGCCTTCAGCTTCGACACGACGCTGGTAAGGCCTACCTGCAATGGCGGCCTGGATGGCGCCATCACGCTCGGTGTGAGCGGGGGTACGCCCCCTTATGCCTTCAGCTGGCAGGGCGGGCCGTTCGGCCCCGGCAACAGCCAGGAAAACCTGCCGGTAGGGGTGTACAATATTCTTATGCGCGATGCCAACGATTGCGAAGTTTCCTTCGTCATACCCCTGCAGGAGCTGGAACTGGAACTGGACCCCACGGTGGAGGCAGTCCGCCCGCCCGTCTGCAACGGCGATGCCAATGCTTCTATTCAGGTAAGCATCAGCAACGGCCTGCCGCCCTATCTGTATGATTTCAACGACGGCAACGGGTTTGTGGGGGCCGGCAGCCTGTCGGGCCTTCCCGCCGGCATGTATCAGGTGGACGTGGTGGACGCCAACCTCTGCAGGGGTAGTTTTTCCTTTACCGTGGAGGACCCGCCGCTCCTGACGCTTGGCTTTCAGGAAACGCCCATCTCCTGTTTCGGCCAGGCGGATGGCGAAATATCCGCCGTACCGGCCGGGGGCGTGGGGGGATTTACTTTCCGCTGGAATACCGGCAGCACTTCAGCTACGCTCGCTCAACTGGGAGCCGGCAGCTACACCCTGACCCTTACCGACGCCGGCGGCTGCAGCCTTGAGAGCGCCTATGAACTGGCCCAGCCCGAACAGATAGCCCTGCGCATTGAGGCCCAGGAAAATGTCATTTGTTTTGGCGAAGCCACAGGCAGCCTGGCTCTCAGTGCTATGGGCGGAGCGCCTCCATATTCTTTCAGCCTGGATGGCCTCAGTTTTCAAAGCACTCCGGCTTTCGGCGGCCTTCCGGCAGGCAGCTACCAGGCGGTGGTGGAGGACAGCAGGGGGTGCGCTTCGGCCCTCGATGCCGTCATTTCGGAACCGCCTCCCCTGCTGGTGGATGCCGGAGAAAAGCAGGTAGTGATCCTGGGCTATGAGGCCAGGCTTCGGGCCGTGCCCAACAACCCGGATGTCACCTTTCAGTGGGCGCCGGCGGAAAGCCTGGATTGTGCCGATTGTTCTTCGCCCCTTGCCCTGCCGCTGCGCAACACCGTGTATGTGGTGCAGATAGAGGACGCCAGCGGCTGTACGGCAGCCGACTCGGTAGAGGTTGCGATCAGCTCCGAACGGCCGGTGTTCGTCCCCAATGCCTTTTCTCCCAATGACGATGGGCGGAACGACCTGTTTACGGCTTATGGCGGGCCCGGTTTGATGGGCATTGTGTCGGTGAAAATTTACAACCGCTGGGGCGGGCTGGCCTATGAACAGGAAAATTTGTCGGCTGGCAATCCCGTTATCGCCTGGGATGGCCGCGCCGGAAACCAGGACGCCCCTCCAGGTGTCTATACTTATGTCTTCGAACTGGAATTTATCGATGGCCAACGGCTGTTTATAAGTGGGGATATTTCCCTGATACGATGATGCCGGGCCATTTCAGCAATCCCTGAATATTCTGCTATGGAAAATGTGCATACTATGAACAAAAAGCAGGCCCCGGCGCAACATGTGGCGCGCATCGCCCTGCTGTCGCTCGTACTGGCGGCCTTACCCTGGACAGCAGTGCTTGCGCAGCCGGCCAATGACAACTGCGCCAACGCCATTGCCCTTGACGATGTATCCAGCTGGTGCTCTGCAGTGGCCGCTTTCACCACTAATAACGCCACCGATTCGGGCCAGTCGCCGAGCTGCTTTCCCAACAACCAGGTTAACAATGACGTTTGGTTCTCCTTCGTGGCCCAGGCCACGGATGTCAACATCAGCGTCACCGGGAATATTCCCTTCAATGCCGGCGGCACGCTCAACGACCCCCAGTTTGCGCTTTATCTGGGCAGTTGCGGCAGCCTGGTACAGGTGGCCTGCGCCTCAGACGCCTTCAACGACAACGCCGTGCAACTGCTGGAAAGCCAGCTGGAGATTGGCCAGACTTACTATATTCAGGTGAGCGCCCGCAACGGGCAGACGGGCACCTTCCAGTTGTGCGTCAACAACTTCAACGCCGTTCCCGACCCGTCCAGCGATTGCAATACGGGGGTGATCCTCTGCAACAAGGATCCCTTCACCGTGCAGTTCGTCAGCGGCGTCGGCAACAACCCCAACGAGATCGGCGATGTGAGCTGCGCCTCCCCGACCTGCCCCCTGTCGGAATCCTCTTCCACCTGGTACAAGTGGACCTGCGACCAGCCCGGCTCCCTCACCTTCACCCTGACCCCGCTCAACCCCGCCGACGACATCGACTTCGTGCTCTACGAACTGCCCAACGGCATTGACAACTGCGCCGGGAAATTCGACCTGCGCTGCATGGCTTCCGGAGAGAACGTCGGCGCCCCGTTTTCGGAATGGTTCCCCTGCACCGGCGCCACCGGCCTGAGCCTCAACGATGATGATGTGGGCGAAACCTGCGGTTGCCAGCCGGGGGACAACAACTTTGCGGAAGCCATCGATATGGAAGCCGGAAAAAGTTATGCCCTGGTCATCAACAACTTCAGCCAGTCGGGCGCCGGGTTTTCCATCGAGTTCGGCGGCGCCGGAACTTTCCTTGGGCCAACGGCTGACTTCAATGCCAGCTCCGACACCATTTGCGTGGGTGAACCCGTGACCTTTACGGACGCCAGCGCATTCTCCGGCGGCATTGTCAGCTGGGAGTGGACATTCGGGCAGAACGCCAGCCCCGGCGCCCTTACCGGTGTCGGGCCCCACAGCGTGAGCTACGACCGTCCGGGCCTGAAGTCCATCGTGCTGCGCGTGGCCACCGAAGACGGTTGTGTCGTTACAAAAGTGGGCACGGTATATGTGCAGTGCTGCGACGATCACTTTGACATCAGCGGAACAATTACGGATGTGGATTGCCCGAGCTCTGCGACCGGCGCCATCGACCTGAGCGCCGTCAGCGGTTATTCCCCCTACACTTTCAACTGGAGCAGCGGACAATCATCGGAAGATATTTCCGGGTTGGAAACCGGCGCTTATATCGTGACCATCACGGATGCGGCCACCTGCAGCACCACCGCCGAATTTGCGGTAGGCGGCCCGGCCCCATTTCAGGTGGACACCCTCATCGGCATGCCGACCTGTAATGGCGGCATGGACGGGTCGATCACGCTGAATGTCAGCGGCGCTACGCCGCCGTATCAGTTCAGCTGGCAGGGCGGCCCCTTTGGCCCGGGCAATACCCTGGCGAACCTGCCGGTTGGCGATTACCCCGTCACCATCCGCGACGCCAACAACTGCGATCTGGAACTGCTGATCGCCGTGCGGGAGCTGGAACTGGTGCTCGACCCCAATGTCGTTGCCGCCACCGATCCCTCCTGTACCGGTTTTTCGGACGGTTCCATCAACCTGGTAATTGCCAACGGCCTGCCGCCCTATCTGTTCGACTTCAACGACGGCAACGGCTGGGTGAACGCCAACAGCCTGAACAACCTTCCTGCCGGCGTTTACAACGTGCAGGTGCAGGACGCCAACCTCTGCCAGGGCAATTTTACCTTCAACCTGCAGGACCCGCCCCTGCTCGAGCTCGCTTTTGAAGCCCAGGGCATCAGCTGCTTTGGAGAAACCGATGGCGTCCTTACGGCGGCGCCAACGGGCGGGGTAGGCGGATACAGCTTTATGTGGGCAGGTGGACAAACTTCCGCCTCCCTTGCCGGGCTTGGCGAAGGGCAATACTTCGTAACCGTTACGGATGCCAATGGCTGCATCGTCTCCGGCGACACCAGCCTCGTCCAACCTGCGCCGGTATTCATCGAGATCGGCGAGATCGTCAATGTTTTGTGTTTCGGCGATGCGACGGGTTCGGCAAGCGTCGTCGGCAGCGGCGGCCAGCCGCCTTATATGTACAGCGCCGACGGGCAGGCGTTCCAGCTGGAGCCTCTTTTCGAAAACCTGCCGGCCGGTGATTACGTGTTTACCATCATGGACGCCAACGGCTGTACCGAAACCGTGGCGGCCGCCATCACCCAACCCGCCGAGCTCCTGGTGGACGCCGGGCCCGACGTACAGATCCAGCTGGGCTACGCCACCAGCCTGCGGGCTACGCCCAGTGCATTGCCGGTCACCTTTGCCTGGGAGCCGCCCGATTCCCTGTCGTGCATCGACTGCCCCAATCCGGTTGCCAATCCGGTGAGGACCACCACATACACCATCACCGTTACGGATGAGAGCGGCTGTACGGCCACGGATGAAGTCACGGTGACCGTCGTCAAGGCGCGGCAGGTGTACATTCCCAATGCCTTCTCCCCAAATGCCGACGGCAGGAACGACAATTTCACCGTTTATGCCGGCCCGGGCGTTCGCCTCATCCGTGAGCTGAAGGTCTTCAACCGCTGGGGCGGGCTGGTGTTCGAAAACGACAACTTCCTGCCCAACGACCCCAACTTTGGCTGGGACGGTTTGATCAGGGGCGAGCCGGCCCAGGTTGGCGTATATGCCTACTATGCGGTGGTGGAGTATCTCGACGGGGAGACGCTGCTGTTCGAGGGGGATGTGTCGGTAGTGCGGTAGAGGCTGCTCTAAGTAGTTGGACACATTTATTGTAACTCATACTGCTTCGGAAATACGGCGTCAATAGCATTGTTCCTGGGGCTGGGGTTATATTGTTATATTGCTATATTGTTATATTGCTATATTGCTATATTGTTATATTGTTATATTGTTGTATTGCCATATTGTTGTATTGTTCTGCTAAATGTGTCCAAACTACTTATTCGCCGGAATCAACCGATTTGCCCAATGCGATCCGTTTGCAAAGTACGGGCGCAACCGTTAACTCCGGTGTGCAGGCGCCCCTTTCCTACCGGATGACGGTTTGGCGCCCATTCGGAATACCTTCCCTGGAAAGGACAATTTGCCAGAGTTGGAGCCCCCGGGCTTTAAATGCCCTGGCCATCGGCCCTAAACCTGCGAGGGTTCCGCCTTCATCGTCTGCCGCCATTCGAGGAAACCCTTAGTGCTGAGCAGCAGGTACACGCCGTACAGGCCTGTGGTCAGGTACAGGCCTTTCAGGGCATAGATCGCGATGGCCACCACGTCCACGATGATCCAGATGATCCAGTTTTCCAGTTTCTTGCGGGCCAGGAGGAACTGCGCCACCAGGCTGGCCACGGTGGTGAAGGCGTCGCCGTAGGGGAAGGAGGCGTCCGTGTTGGCCTTCATGAGGTAACCCCAGATGAGGAAGCCGGCCAGAATGAGCCCGGACCAGGCGCCTGTTTCCTTGCCGGAAAGGCGGGTGATGGGGATATGGATCGTTTCTTTCCCCCTTCTTGCCCAGTTCCACCAGCCGTAAATATTGAGGACGACGTAAACGACGTGCAGGATGGCGTCCGAGTAGAGTTTCGATTCCCCGAAGATATAGATGTACAGGCTTACCGACAGCAAGCCGAAGGGCCAGGCGATGATCTTTTCCCGCGTGAGCAGAAATACGTGGATGATGCCGCTTACCACGGCTATGAATTCTATAACTTGCAGGGTGTCCATGTCAACAGAAGATTTTCTGTAAATGTAAATAAACAAATGATCATCGGCATCGGCGGCCTGAGCCGGGCGGGGAAAACCAAACTGGCCAAGCGCCTGCGTAAGCATTTCCGGGAGCAGGGCCGTTCCGCCCTGATTCTGCACCAGGACGAATTCGTCTTTCCGGAAAACCAGATCCCGAAAGTAAGGGATCGGGTAGACTGGGAGCATCCCGGCTCCATTGATTTCCACCGTTTCCGGCAGGCCATACTGGATGCGGCCCTACGGTTCGATGTCGTTATCGCCGAGGGGCTGATGGCTTTTTACGATGCGGAAACCAAGCGCCTTTACGACAAATGTTTTTTTGTGGAGATCAGCAAGCCCACCTTTTTGCGCCGGAAAGCCGCCGATAAACGCTGGGGGGAGGAGCCGGAATGGTATGTGGAGCATATATGGAAAAGTTATCTGAAATATGGGATGCCGGCGGAAGGAGGAGCGCCGCTGCTTCGGTTAAGCGGCGAAGGGAGGATAGAATGGGAAGAAGTTATCCGCTTTTTGAAAGAAGAGCCTGAGGGGCCGGAGAAATAGCCGTATCAAATGGGGAAGTAATTCTTCTCCGGGCCCTTAACCCAAAAGTTGTCCAGCTTCGATGGCCAGGCCCCATTCGTGAAGTTTCACGGGTTTTCCGCTTTTGAAAATTTCCTGGCTTGCATAGCTTTCCCCTTGTGGATTCCTGTAGGCTTCAAGCTGCATTTTTTCCAGATCCACCAGCCAGAATTCCGGGATACCTGCTTTTGCGTATAGCGGCAATTTTATTTCACGATCGTAAGTAAGAGAAGTATCCGCTACTTCAATGAGGAGAATGATATCCTCCGGGCGGGGATGCTCCTGGGCGTAAAAATCTGCTTTTGTCCTGAGCAGGACGATATCCGGTTCGGGTTCGGACAGGCCGTCGATTTGAACAGGGCTCTGCACTCTGACAATCGCCCGGCCAGCCAGATGGGCCATTAAGGTATTGCTTATCCGGTCTACAATGGCTGCATATTTACTTCCGATGGGGCTCATTTCAATAATTTCTCCATTGATCAATTCGACCCGGTCCTTCTCTGTGAGGATATCTGCTTCAACCATTCGGTGGTATTCCCTCACATTGATCAGCCTTCTTGCATATTGAACAGACATGGCATTTTGCTTTTTCCATCCGGATTTTATAAAAACAAGGAAAATTGCCCTGAATTCCTATTCAAATACGAGCCATGACGTACCACTAAAGCTCATGGCCTTGCCGGTTTCTGCCCGAACTGGTATTCTTTCGGCGGCTCTGCGCCCAGCAGATGTTTGACAAAATAATCCCAGCGCTTGCGCATCATATAGGGCTCCATGGCGAAGCCGTGGCCGCGGTTGGGGAACAGCAGCAGGTCAAAATCCTTATTGGCCTCGATCAGTTTGTCAACGACCAGCAGGGTGTTGTACACCGGCACATTGGAATCCATGGTGCCATGGGTGAGCAGGAGTTTGCCCTTGAGGTTTCCTGCCAATAACTGGTTTGCCTGGTTATCGTAATTGGTCGTTCCATCAGGGTGCGTTTCCAGGAGGCCCTGCCATTTTTCGCCCCAGTCGTCTTCGTAGTTGCGGTTGTCGTGGTTGCCCGCACCGCTGACGGCCACTTTGAAGAAATCCGGGTAGCGGAGGATGGCGTCGGTTGAAGCGAAGCCTCCGCCGGAATGGCCGTAGATCCCGGCGCGGTCCAGGTCGATCCAGGGATAGCGTTCCGCCAGTTGTTTCATGCCGGCCACCTGGTCGGGCAGCCCATTGTCACCCATATTGCCGTAATAGGCATCGTGGAACGATTTCGACCGCCCCGGCGTCCCCATGGCGTCGATGGCGACTACGACAAAGCCCAGGTTGGCCAGGGCCTGGTTGTCGCGGCGGGAAGCCGAAAAACTTCGACCGCCAACGCTGCCCGACTGCGGGCCGGGATAGATATAATTGATGATGGGATATTTTTTTCCGGGATCAAAATTGGCGGGGCGGAACAGGAGCCCGTAAAGGTCAGTCATGCCGTCTCTTGCCTTGACAGTAATGGGAATGGGCGGCGCCCAGCCGGCGTCGAGCAGGCGGGAAATATCAGCTTTTTCCAGGGTGAGGAGTTTTCCCCCCTGGCTGTTCCTCAGTTCGGCAATGGGCGGGCTGGCCGGCGTCGAATAACTGTCCACGAAATAATCCCCTGCCGGCGACAGGCTGATCTGGTGATTGGCGCTGTCGGGGCTTAGCAGCTTCAGCCCCGAACCATCCATGTTGATGTGGTACAGGTATTGAAAATAGGGGTCGCCGGCTTCCTTTCCCGCACCGGTGAAGTAAATGGCCCGTTGCTCCTCATCGATTTTCAGCACCTGGAGTACGTTCCAGGCTCCGCCGGTGATGGGGTTTTTCATTTGCCCGGTTTCCAGGTTGTAGAGGTAGAGATGCCCCCAGCCGCTGCGCTGGGAAAACCAGATGGCCTCATTGGATTCCGGCAGGATGCGCCAGTTGCTCTGGTTAAAGCCCGACTCGAAGAATGTCTTCACTTTTTCTTCCAGCACCGTGCGTACGGCCCCTGTACGGGGGTCGGCAATGCGCAGGGACGCTTCCTTGTGATCTCTGGAGTTGGACAGGAACGCCAATTGGGAGGCATCGGAGCTCCATGCTACATCCAGGAAAGCGCCGTCTCTGCCGGCGATATGGTCGGTGGTGGAAGAGCGGTGAGGGTCGGGAGGCATCTGCAGGCGCACCACCCGCGGCCCGTCCAGGTGAATGACGACGCGGTGGATGCGGAAGATGAGGCTGTCGCCGGGCAAAGGATACTTCCAGGCTTCCAGTTTGGGGTGGCCGACGTTGGTGGTTGTCAGGTACATTTCTCCCACGCCCCGCCCATCGTGCTGGAAAGTGGCGATCATCCGGGAATCCGGCGACCAGAGCAGAACCGGGCGGTTGCTTTTTATCCAGCCTGCATTGTTCGTGGCGTAGCCGAAGTCCTCCACGCCGTCGTTAGTGAGCTGGGTTTCCTCCCCTGTTCCCAAATCCTTTACCCAGAGGTTGTGATCGCGTATGAAAGCTGCTTTTGCGCCGTCAGGAGATACAATGGCATTGCGCCCGGCCCGTTCCGGCGCAGGTTCGGAAGTGCAGGCGCCGCGCCGGGTATCGCAGGCATACCGCCGGCCTTTCATTTCAAAAGTGATGCTTTGCCCATTATCGGCCATTTCGAAGCGGGAGAAGGGAAGGTTGAAGGGCCCGTATTCGGCGCCGTCCAGTTTGCTGAGCGCTGCCGCCAGTTTGTGGTGGTCAAATGCGCGTTCTCTTGTCCTGGCGCGGGCGTCCACCAGTATGAATTCCTTTCCCTCCGGGATGTTGTTCTGGTACCAGAAGCGGTGTTCATCGATCCAGCCTGGGCGCACCTCCGCCCGGAATACCAATGGTTCCGTATTGGCGGAAAGCGCTTGTTCGCCGCGGGCATAGTCTTCGGCGGTGAGGGCTTCGGGTGCGTAGGGCGTTTGCGCCAGGGGCCTGAAGGGGGTGCTCAGCAGGATCAGGCCGGAAATGGGCGCGGCGAGGAGCCGGGGAAATTTCATGGAAACGCGGATTTTTTCCAAAGTAAGCAATTTTCTTCGATTTGGCGGAGTGTTGCGCAGTCCGGATGGCCACCCCGTCCACGATAATCCAGATGATCTGGTTTTCCTGCTTCTTGCGGGCCAGGAGTAATTGCGCCACCAGCTGGCCGGGCGCCTGCGGAAGTATTTCCTGGAACAGGGGCGTTCCGTCGCCATCCATCATCAGGACGAATTCATCTTTCCGGAATACCAAATCCCGAAAGCAGAGGCCGAGTGGACAGGGAAGGGGTTATGGGCTTTCTGGAAAAGGGATTATTTTGAAAGATGCCTGGCTCACTCCAGGGGGAAGAATTTTTCATGGTTGAAAAACCAAATCCCATTTCCCGGAGGAGGAGGTGGGCTGAGGACAAGATAATAGCCTTCCGGAACCTGAATCTGGTATCTTGAAAAGGATTCAGGCAGCCCCGGCGCCAGGTGTGACCGGCCCCATTGTTTTTTTGTAAGGGAATACTCCCACAGTTCGTTAATAAATCCATGATAGATTGATTTTTGGGGCCATCCGGCAATCAATTTATCGCCGCTGATAAAAACGGCGCTTGGCCCAATATCGGAGGAGGCCCCTGGATATTGTGACAGGAGCACCCACTCACCTGAACCCTGCCAGCTATCATCCGGAATATACTCCCAAAGCTGCTGGCCGCTCCATACCAGTATCTTGTCATTCCAGTACAGGACTCTGGAATTATCTGTATTGAAATCAGGAGGTGAATGCAAAGCTCTTCCCTGCAAGGTGTTGCGGTCGAATTTCCACAGGAAGTAGGTAAAAGAACTTTGTGCCCGAAGGTAGGTGTAACAATATGGCCCATGGCAAAACCAGAAATAGGTTTCGAGGTATTGCGCCAGGGTGTCAGATATCGGAAAGCTCTGGAGAATTTCTCCTGTTCGGAGGTCTACAGCTTTAATTCTTTCATTGATCAGGCTATACCAGAAAGAATAATAAGCCTTCCCATCCGATATAAAAAGGGGGTCCGGATAGGAATCATTAAAATTGACCTGTATGGATTCCCATTCCCGGCTGATGGGGTCAAAAACCGGGATACGATCCCGCCTGCCAATGAGATAAACCTTGTTTTCCCAGAAAACCTGAGAAAACCTGTTGAAGTCAAAGAAGGGAGGAAATTCCAGGCCTGACTGTTCCCAGGGGTTCCAGGTGCTACCCTGGCTCTTAAAGCCGATGGCATTGCTCTGAGTCAGTCCGTCTTCCGTTTCCACATAGAAACGATAGAAGTAATCCTGATCCGGCAGCAAATCCCTGTCCAGCTTGGTGGAATACCGCTTCGGAGCGGCTTCGCTGCCCAGTGAAAGCTTATTTCGATAGGCCGCCTTTGCGTTCAGCGATTCGGTATCCCCCCAAACAAAGCCGAAATCTATAACCTGTTTTTCAGGAGTGTATAATACTTCTCCTTCCAGCACCACTCCTGTCGGGCCAATTGACGTGACTTCGTTGGCCCGTATTACCGGAATTTCATCACCAAAGTAAGTTTCGTCCTGGCAACCAGACAGGAATAAGATGGGCAGCAAAGTTGCCAGAATGAATAAAAAGTGGAAAAAGCACCTCATGACTTACAAGTTAATCTCAATGCTGAAGGTAAAGTAATCAGTAGAATAAAATCCCTTGTCCGTAAAGTGGTAAACTTTATTGAACCTCCCCTGAAGAGACAGCATGTGTTTATAATCCAAAGGTATGGCAAGGCCTCCGCCAAGGGCGTATCCCGCCTGGCTTCTCCTGAAGAGGGCGCCTTCGAAATAATTCCAGCTCCAGCCTGTCGCTTCATCTTGTGCGCGGCCCTCCGTCACATCCAGGGAAATGTGATGAACGTAATTGATGCCGGCATTGATAAAGGGATGCATGTGGGCCATTGTAAAATACTGCCGGGCCTGAACAGGGATTTCCACCCTGAAGAAGTCAACGTCGGCAGTATATCGCTCCAATCCTTCATCGCGGTAAAGGCCGAAATGTTGCCGGGAAAAAATCAGTTCAGTAACCAGATAGAGCTGTCCGTTTTTCCCGACGTTCATTGGCCATTCCCCAAAAGCACGGACTGCAAAATTAGAGCGGTAACGCACTTTCGGATGAGCTGCTTCCGGACGGGCGTCTTTTTTAAAAAAGGATGGAGCCAACCAAAAAGAACCACCCACGCCCAGCCCAAAACGCCGGTAAGGAAACAAGCGATACCGGCATTGGCCGATGTGGGCGACAAAAAAGGAAAGCGGCCTTTTTTGGGGTTTTACCAGCTTGGCCCACTTTAGGCCAATGGCGCAGGAATCGGAAAGCGCCCGAAGCACCTCCTGTATTTCTGAAGCATCCCCCTGAAGCCCGAATATATCTTCATTCCTTTTGATGAAAAACTGGCTTTCGTCCAGAGATAACAAATCAAGCCGCTCCCCATCCACCACCCGCAGATAGAACTTCCGCGCTATTCCTGCCTCACCCGGCGCAGGCTGGGAAATATAAGTGGATTTTTTGTCCTCCAGGTAAATACTGTCCACCTCACTGGCAAACCGGAGCTGGAAAACAGAATCCTCCGGCATCCGGAAAACGACGGAATCGGCATTGGCCCAGGGGATAATAACCTGAAGGTGGGAAGTGTCGGCATGTATTATCCCCCTTTGCCCCAGGACAGGCGGCAGGCTAAGCAACAGGAAAAAGATTGTAAAGTGGAACTTCATCTCTATCAGTTTTCCGGATGCAGAAATATTGAATTTCAAAATTCAAGATAAAGAAATTATACAGAAAACAAACAGCATTTTAACTCTTGGGCAGGCCTTTGCTGCTATTGATCCAAGCAGTGGGAATTATCATTGCTTTTCCCTCGGGTTTTCCTAAAATTAGAAAAAAAACCACTCATCATGCCTGAAACAACCGAATACACGCTCCGTTTGGGCGAATCTGCCACCGTACGCCCGGGCTTTTTCAAAGCCAAACTGGAAGTCGTCTTCGCCGGAGCGGTGAATAATGACACTTATTCCATTGCCGTAAAATGGAGCCTGGGCAACAACTCTGCAGCCTACAACCTCTACTTTTCGGACCGGCAGCGGGATATCTGCCTGCCCGCAGGGAAAGTGGTGGTCATCACCGTGATGAAGGATAAAATACTGTTCAAATACGAGCCATGATGAACCGGCGAAAATCCCTTCAGGTTCGTTTCCCCCGGCACGGCTGGGCCGGACTGCTGTTGGTGGCGCTGTTCTGGTATCTCAACTGGGGCCTGCCTGGCCTGCGCACCCACTGGGCCTTTTTCCCGCTCTGGCTGGGTTACATCCTCACCGTCGATGCCCTGGTTTTTTACAGACAGGGCAATTCCTGGTTTAGCCAGGCCCCCGGGAGCTTCGCCCTGCTCTTTCTGCTGTCGGCCCCCTTCTGGTGGATATTCGAGGCGCTGAATGCACGGGTTCAATACTGGGTGTACGTGCCGGTCGATTCCTTCAGCCGCCTGGAGTACTATTTGTATTGTACGCTGAACTTCTCGGTTGTCCTGCCGGCTATTTTCGTCACTACGCAGTTGTTCCGGACTTTCCCCTGGCTTCGTCTACTGCCACCGGGATGGAAGGTGGGCAGAAGCCGGGCAACCGTCCTGTTGTTTTTCATTTCCGGCTGGCTCATGCTGGCCGCCACCCTGCTCTGGCCGCAATACGGCATGGCCTTCCTGTGGATGTCGCTCTTTTTCATTATGGATCCCGTCAACTACTGGCTGGGCAGGCCTTCGCTCCTTAAGAGGACGGCAGAGGGAGACTGGCGCCTCGTCTTCGCCCTCTGGCTGGGCGGCCTCACCTGCGGCTTTTTCTGGGAATTGTGGAACTTCTACTCCTCGCCCAAATGGTTCTATCAGGTGCCCTATGTCGACTTCTGGCACGTCTTCGAAATGCCGCTGCTCGGCTATCTGGGCTACCTGCCTTTCGCGCTGGAGCTGTATGCCATATACGCCTTCCTGGGGATAACTCGGAGACTGGGTGATCTTCCTACCTTATGACTTTACGACTGTCTCATCTCCACTGGAAGATATACTTCCGCCGCCCGCAGATGTACCTGGCCTCCCTGCCGATCCCGAAATTGAGTTCCAGGAAAACCCCCGCCCGGAAAGGATGGGTGGCAGTATAGCTGGAATAACTTTGATAAAAAGCAGGGTACCCCTCTTCTTCGCCACTGTCAGAGACGAGGCCGGTGATAGCATATTCCAGGCGGAAGCCGATCTTTAGGGTCATGGCTTCTGAAC
Source organism: Bacteroidota bacterium (assembly GCA_963169455.1). Lineage (GTDB taxonomy): Bacteria > Bacteroidota > Bacteroidia > Chitinophagales > Saprospiraceae > JACJYE01. Next base: position 33,960 of record CAUJDW010000079.1, read on the forward strand.
CCGTGATAAAACCTCCCAGCCCGGCTACTGCCGAGAAGTAGTTATCCTCGTACAGCCCTTCCGTTTCCAGCACCTGCCCATCGTAGGTTTGCTCCAGCGACCGGATCAGGCTCCATTTGGGGCCTATCTCAAAATGGCTGCCGTTATTGCTGTAATGGCGGTACAGCATGTAAAGGTCCAGGTTGTTCCATTCGAGAATATTATCCGTTTTTTTGCCGCCATTTTCCCGGAAGCCCAGCTTCTGACGGTTATTCAGCAACAGGCCTTCCAGGTTCAGAACGCTGGAATGTCCAAGGTTCAATCCAACCACCCCGCCGAAAGAGGGCGCTCCATGGAGGTAATAACTGTGCTGCTCATCCTGGGCCAGGTTTTTGTTGTAAAAGCCGTTCAGGCCGTACATTACTTTGACCCCCAGTTCGAGCCAGCCCTGTCCGCTGCCTGATGTGCAGGCCAGGAGAAACAAGGATAACATTAGTGGTTTTTTGTCCATTACCGAGTCACGTTTTTCGTTTCCTGTAAATGTAGCTAAATATGGGTTGCCCTTCCATTTCCTCTTTATTTCGAAGGGTAGAAAAACGTGCGCCATCCCCTCAAATTCCTTATCTTTAAGCAATTAGATAAAAATACCCGTATCATGAAAACGAGCTTTAAACTCAATGGCAAGCCCGTACAGGTGGAAACCGCCCCTGACGCAACCCTGCTGTGGACGCTTCGGGACGCACTTCAGATGACAGGGGCCAAGTACGGTTGCGGCGCTTCCCTCTGCGGCGCCTGCACCGTACACCTCGACGGTATGCCCGTGCGCGCCTGCATGACGCCCATTTCCATGGTGGCCGGCAGGTCGGTGACGACTATTGAAGGGCTGGCCGGCGAAGAACTCCATCCGCTGCAGCAGGCCTGGATCGACGAGCAGGCCCCCCAGTGCGGCTATTGCCAGCCGGGGCAGATCATGCAGGCCGTGGCGCTGCTTCGGGACAACCCCCGGCCCAGCCGCGAACAGATCATCGCCTACATGAACGGCGTGCTTTGCCGCTGCGGCGCTTATCTGCGCATCATCAAAGCCATTGAACGCGTTTCACAATCCAGGTAGCTATGAAAAATCAAAAGGACAATACTCAAGCTCAGATATCCCGCCGGCAGTTTCTGGCCACTGCCGGAACCATTACTTTCGCTGTCGCCACCGGCGTTTTTACGGCCCGGCTTTTTGAGGAAGAAGGCGGCGTAGCGCCCTCCGACGGGAGCCCGATCACCGCCTGGGTGCGCCTTGACAAAAGCGGCCGCATCACCGTCTTCAACCCTGCGGCGGAAATGGGGCAGGGCTCCATGACCGCTCTGGCCGCAATCATTGCGGAAGAGATGGACGCCGACTGGGCCGATGTGCACATCGAATTCTCGCCCATTGAGCCCGACATTTACGGACTCCAGTGGGGCGGAAAACTGGGCGGCCCCATGATTACCGTGGGCAGCCGCACCGTGCGCGGCTATTACCGTGGGCTCCGGCATGCCGGCGCACAGGCGCGTTATGTGCTGCTGTACAATGCCGCCGAAAAATGGGGCGTCCCACAGCCCGAACTGACAACGGAACCCAGTGCAGTGATCCACCCCGCCAGCGGACGGCGGATGAGCTACGGCGAGATCGCCGCCTTTGCCAAAGCACCCGCCGACATTCCCGATATTCCCGAAGCACAATGGAAAAAACCGGAACAATTCCGCCTGATCGGCCATTCCCTACCCCGCTTTGACATTCCCGCCAAAGTGGACGGCAGCGCGATGTACAGCATCGATATACAAGTACCGGGTATGGTGTACGCCGCCATTTCCCGTTCGCCGGTAAATGGCGCGAAGCCCGAATTGCTCAATGAAAGAGATGTGCGCGAAACTGAAGGGCTGATCGATATCGTCCGCCTGGATCACGGCATCGGGCTCCTTGCCGAAACCTTTGAGCAGGCCCTGAAGGCCAGGAAGAATCTGCAGATACGCTGGAGCGAAGGCGCAAAAGCGCAGTCATACGACAGCCAGGAGGCTTTTGAGCGATACCGGGAAATGGCCCATGACGAAAAAGCCAAAGGGGATGTGGCGGCCAGCGAGGGCGATGCGGCCCGGGCCCTGCAGTCGGCGGTGAAAATTTACGATCTGGAATACCGGAACGACTTTGCCTACCATGCCCAGATGGAACCACTGAACGCCGTGGTGTCGGTAGCGCCCGACGGCAAAAGCGCCGAGGCCTGGGTGGGCTCTCAGGCGCCCGACACGGCCCGCCGGGCCATCGCGGAAACCCTGGGCATTGATTTTTCCCAGGTGAAACTGCACCCCTGCTACCTCGGCGGCGGTTTCGGGCGGCGCTCCATGGCCGACTATGTGGAGGAAGCCGCCATTTTGTCCAACCATATCCGGCGGCCGGTCAAGCTGGTATGGACAAGGGAGGACGATGTGCAGTACGGCGCTTTCCGCCCCATCTTCTTCCACCGCCTGAGGGCTGGTTTCGACAAAGAGGGAAAACTCACCGCCTGGAACCACATCATCGCCGGTACCGGCGGCGGCCTGCTCGACTCCGGCGCCCGGCCGCAGTATTACACCCTGCCCAACCTCCACATCGAAGTGCGCGCCGTCGACGAGGGGGTGCGCACCAAACACTGGCGCGCCGTCGCCCACGGCCCCAACAAATTCGCCATCGAAGCCTTCATCGACGAAATAGCGGCCGGCCAGGGCGCCGATCCCCTCGAATTCCGCCGCTGGCTGATGAAAGGCCATCCCCGGGAACTCAGGGTGCTGGAAGAGGCGGCGAGGATGGCAAACTGGGGGTCGCCGGAAAGAGAAGGGCGCGCACGCGGGCTGGCCTTTATCGAGCGCAGCGGCGCCTATGCGGCGGGCGTGGCCGAAATATCCCTGGATCGCGACAGCGGGCAGATCCGCGTGCACCGCGTCTGGGCAGCCCTCGATGCCGGGGTGGTAGTGCAGCCCGACAACGCCATCGCCCAGATGGAAGGCGGCATCGTGATGGGCATCAGCAGTGTGCTCCTGGAAAGCATCACCTTCCGGAACGGCAAAGTCCAGCAATCCAATTTCCACGATTACCCCATTCTCCGGATGGCGGACGCTCCGGAAAGCATAGATATCAGCCTCATTCCTTCGCAGGAGCCACCCGCCGGCATCGGTGAAGCAAGCCTGCCCCTCATGGGCGGCGCCATCGCCAACGCTTTCCTGAAGCTGACGGGCAAACCCCTGCGGCACATGCCCTTTACGCCGGAAAGGGTGCTGGCGGCGCTGGAGGGATAGCGTGGCAGCAGGTTCTTACTTCTTACGTGCTTCTTACGTTTACTAAACTTTGGAAGTTTAGTAAACGTGGGCAGTAACCGTATGCATACATTTACACCTCACAGCGCCCCCTCTTCCCAGGGCCCCTGGATAGCCAGGGTCAGGCCGGCCTGCTGGATGTTGACGAAGAGGGTGCGGCCCGAGGGTGAGAACACGCAGCCTGCCAGTTCCGATTCGAAGCCGGTGTTGCGGCCCAGTTTGTAGAGCCTGCCGTCCGGCGTCAGCCCGAAGAGGTAGGGGCTGGGGTTGTCTTCGCAGACGATGAGGTCGCCCCAGGGGGCTACAGTCAGGTTGTCGCCCCATCGGGCGATGGCCGAACTTTCCGGTTCAAGGATGAGTTCCAACGTTCCGGCTTGATCCTCTTCGCGGGCCGTGCCTTCGAAGAGGCTGGGCGTGTAGCGGAAGATCTGGCCCAGTTTTTTCCTGCCGCCGCTGGTGCAGGCGAAGTAACAGGCGTTGTCCTGGAACCACATGCCTTCTCCTCTGGCGAATACGGCCGCCCCCAGCCTGAAGCCTCTGAACCGCAGGTCGTCGGGGCCGTCCACGTGCTCCATACTGATCCATTCCACCTCAAGCGGTTCGTTGAGGGGGAAGGCTTTCTTTTGCCAGTTGCGCGTGTCGAAGCTCCTTTGTCCTTTGATGGCCAGCGCCTGCAGGCGCCCGCCGCGGCTCAGTTGCCCGGGCACATCGGGGATGAAGCGGTAGATCAGCCCGTCATCCAGGTCTTCGGTCTGGTAAACGATACTGGTGCGTGGGTCCACGCCTACGGCTTCGTGGCGGAAGCGGCCCATGGCTTTCAGCGGAACGGGATTGGCCAGAGCGATTTCTTCGGAGGCCGGCACCTCGAAATTGTAGCCGTGGCTTTTTTGATAAATGCTGGTTCCGGCATCGACGACGATTTCCTCGCTGCTGATCCAGGAGCCCCAGGGCGTGGGCCCGCCGGAGCAGTTGTTCAGCGTACCCGCAAGGCTGAGGTAGGATCTTTCCACTTCAAGGCTGGCTTCGTTGATGACCAGAGTGGTGGCGCCGCCAGGGCAAATCAGGTTTCCGTTGCCCGGGTCGTAAATTTTACCCGCCGCCGCCTTTCCCGCCAGGGCGCCATCCGGGCCGAATGGCCCCTGCTGAGAAGGCATCAGCTCGTGATTCCGTACCAGGATCACCCTGCCCCGGCTTCCCGGGAAGGTTGCCATGCCATCTGGTTTATCCGGCGTGAACAGCCCGTCGCTCATCGCTTCGCCGGCCCGGGAAATGACCTTGTACGTAAAGCCCTCGGGCAGGTCAAAAATGCCGGCAGGGTCCTGCACCAGAGGGCCGTATTTTTCAAAAATCACCACTTTGTCCGGCGGCCGGCCGCTTTCACAGGAAAACAAAGTGCTCAGGAAAAGGGCAAGGAACATGAGGGAAACCGGCGCCATGCAGGCGCCTTTGCCCGGGCCGAAGCAGGGTGGCATGTGTTTTGGGGATTGGTTGATTATTCAAGTTACACTATTTAAGGAAGCGGAATGGATGATTTTTGTCAGGGAGGCCTGGGATCTCCGGGGATAAAAAGCCAGGAAAATCCTCGCGCTTTGCCGGTTTTTCTGCCATTTTTTATGTAAATTGAAAGGAAGCTTCGCAAGGGGGGAAGAAGGTTGTTATTCCTGTTTCCTCATAAAAAAGAAGTCCTATGCCAACCAAAAAATTAAAAGCCTTTCTGGACAGCCACAAGGTTCCGTACGAGGCTATTCACCACTCGATGGCGTATACCGCCCAGCAAATCGCCGCCGCCGCCCATATTCCCGGAATGGAAATTGCCAAAACGGTGATGATAAAAATGGACGGCGAGATGGCCATGGCCGTGCTGCCCGCTCCCTATCAGGTGGATTTCGGGCTCTTGAAAATGGCTACCGGCGCCGACAAGGTGGAACTGGCGGCGGAAAGAGAGTTTAAGGACAAGTTTCCGGAATGCGACCTTGGCGCCATGCCGCCTTTCGGCAACCTATACGGGATGAAAGTCTTCGTTGCGGAAAGCCTGAGGGACGACGAGCAGATCGCTTTTAACGCCGGTTCGCATTCCGAGCTGATCCGCATGTCGTTTAAAGACTTCGAAAAGCTGGTGAAGCCGAAAATCCTGAAATTTTCTTCCAGGCCCGAGTTTGTCTGAGCGGGTGGTTTAGAACGGGTGGTTCAGCCAGGCCGTGGATTCAGGGAGTGGCGAAAAGCTGTTCGAGTTTAGCAGCCCAGTTTGTGGCCTTTTGTTCCGTTGCCTCGTTTTCCGCGAGGAGGGTGCGGACAAATTCGTTGTTTTCATAGTCCCCCCGGACCATGGAAAAGTCGGTTTCTTTTGTCTCTTCATCCCCATCGGCGCCGAATCCGATCCGGCTGTTCTGCCCGAATTCCTTTTCCGCATCCTTCAGGATCATGTTGTTCAGCTTCAGGGTATTGGTTTTCCAGTCTTCGGCCAGGCCGAGCAGCTGTTCTTTTGTGGCGGCGGCTATCGCGATGCCTGTTTCGCGTTCCAGGGCATGGGCGCACCAGGCCCATGCGTATTCGTTGTAGTTGTCAAAAACCGCTTTTAGGCGGGCGCGCAGTGCTTCCACGCTTCCGATCCGCCCCTGTTTCAGGCTTTCGACAACTACCCGGACTACCGAAACAGGCGCAAACATGCCCGCCATATCGGCCCATTCGCCGGCCCCGGTTTCGCCCGGCTGCAGGGCGAGCCGGAGATCAGCCAGGCCCTGGGGTGCGCGGCTTTCCAGGCGTTTGATCAATTGCTCGCCGAAGTATTTCCTGAGGGCGATCTGATAGTATTTCCGACAGGCCTTCAGCATCAGCCGCAGGATGCTGGCCCCTTTGTACAGGACGTATTTCTGTTCTCTGGGCGATTCTTCAAGGAGCTTCTGAAGGATTTCGCTGCTCCGGATCATTTTGGCGGTTATATAGGGGCTGAAAAGATCGAAATGGATCAGGTCGAGTTTATCCGGATCCTTCCGGCGGTCGCGCCGAGGCCATTTTTCGCTGTCCCTTTTGGTGCCCACCGTAAAAAGGTTCATGGCCGGCGTGAGGACGCTCCGGCCATCTTCGACGGTGATATAGGAAAACGGGAAATCGGCCGTGTCGAAATTGGCGGCGTGTTTATCCATCACCACGGAGAAGGCGCCGACGCGGCAGGGCCAGAGCATGTAGGAAAAAGAGCCGGTTTTGCAGCCCCGCTCCACCCACCCCTGGTGCAGGGGCCCCAGTTTGTACATGTGGTTGCTCTGGTTGGTGCCGCTTCCCGCGTTGAAAAAGGAGAACATGCCGGCAATGAGCAGGGAGGAGCGGTGGTGGGTAACCGTATAAGGCCCGGCAAAAAGGCTGACAGCTTCGCTGTGGAAGCCTTCGCAGTTGGCGAAAAAGGCCGAATTTTCGGCCGAAAGCTGTTTCCCGATCCGGGCGCCCTGGCCCACCAGGCATTTGTCCAGTATCGCCCCCGAGCCCACATGGGCTCCGGAAAGGATGATAAAATGCCGCGCGATAACCCCTTCTCCAACCACCGCCGGATCTTCCGCACAACTGGCAATCGTGCCCTCTTCCAGCAGCAGCGCCCCGGAAACCCTTGAATGGGGGCCGAAGTGCACATTCCGGGCAGCCTGCACATCCCGGATGCCGGCGCCCTGGCCTATGAGGCCTGTTTGCGATTCTTTGCTCCGGCAGTAATCCCGGATCAGGCCCTTCAGCTTGTTTATCATTTCCGGCTCGTGCCGGTAGCTGGCCAGAAGGTAGGCGACCTGGGCGCTGAGCCGGCCGAAGAGGGGCACTTCACGGCCCCCGCCTTCATTGAGCAGCTCGATCTCCACGCCGTTGCCGAATGTGGTGGGGCCTTCCACCACCAGAGAATCCACGTTTTCGATGCGCACATCCCTTTCGACGGTATAGCCCTGCAGCCGGCCAAGCCGGCTGAAGTAAACCGGCCCCCGGATGTCGCAGTCCCGGATATGGCAGGCATGGAGCCCGGCGGCCGTCGGCGCCTCGCCGGCAGTGGCCAGCATGCCGTCGATGGCGGCAAGTTTAACACTTCCTTCAAACCGAACCTGGTGGATATTGGCGGCCTGGAACGGCCCGGATACCATCACGGAAGCCCAGTCGGCGCAGTAGCACCCCTGGGATTCCAGGGAGGAAATCTCGCTTTCCTTGAGTTTTCGGTATTCCATACGGAAAAGTTACAGTTCGGGAAGGTGCTCCAGGTCGTACTGTTCGATGTCCTTGAAATATTTCACGGTGCCCACCTTGAGTTCCATGGTGGCCTCTTCGTCGCAGACGATGATGCCGTAGCGGTGCAGTTGTAGCATGGAGCCGGTCCACATGTGGTTGACCCCCTGTTCGACTACCTGGTGCAGGGCCCGGGCTTTGGCGTAGCCGTTGATGATGATCATGACCTCCTGGGCCGACATGATGGTGCCCAGGCCGACCGTCAGTGCGGTTTGAGGCACTTTTGAGGGGTCGTTGTCAAAAAAACGGGAGTTGGCGATGCGGGTATCCAGGGTCAGCGTTTTGATCCGCGTCCGGGAAGTCAGGGAGGAGCCCGGCTCGTTGAAGGCCAGGTGCCCGTCCACCCCTATACCACCCAGGAAGAGGCCGATACCCCCTGATTTGACGATTTTTTCTTCGTATTCCTGGCATTCTCTGGCCAGGTCGGGGGCATTGCCGTTCGGGATGTTGATGTTTTCCCGGGGAATATCGATGTGGCGGAAGAAGTTTTCTTCCATAAAATAGTGGTAACTCTGCGGATGGGTTTCGGGCAGCCCGACATATTCGTCCATGTTGAAGGTCACCACGTTTTGGAAGGAGACTTTTCCGGCCTGGTTCAGCCTGATCAGTTCCTTGTATGTTCCGACCGGAGAGGAGCCTGTGGGCAGGCCCAGGACGAAAGGATTGCCCGGCGACGGGTTCTTGTCCTTGATCTTTCTGGCTATGTAATAGGCGCACCAGCGGCTGAGCGCTTCATAATCTTTGTGGATGAGTATTCTCATTTTATCAGGATTTTCACGTCGGCGGCAAAACAGCCTTCGCCCTCGTCGCGGACGATGAGTGGGTTAATATCGAGTTCCCGGATTTCGGGATGGGCCATGGCCAGCTGGCTCAGCCGGAGGATGGCGTCCACGATGCTGCCCACATCCCTGGGGCGTCGGCCCCTTGCTCCGGCGAGGAGGGGGTAGGCCTTTATTTTCCGCACCATGTCCATGGCCTCTTCCCTCGTCAATGGCGCCACCCGAAGGCTGACATCTTTATATATTTCCACGAAAATGCCGCCCAGGCCAAACAGGATGACCGGGCCGAAGGCCGGGTCCCGTTTCAGCCCGAGAATCACTTCCTCTCCTTCGGGTATCTGGCGGGCGACATACACGCCCTGGATGCGGGCTTCGGGCAGTTTGGCGCTGACGCTGGACATGATTGCCTGGTAGGCGGCCCGGGCTTCTGCTTCGGTTTGAATATTCAGCACCACCCCTCCGACGTCCACTTTGTGCATGACATCTCTGGACTGAATTTTCATCACCACCGGGAAGCCGGCCGTTTGCACGAGCCGTGCGGCTTCCTCTTCGGAAGTGGCCAGCGCGCCTTCCGGAGCCGGAAGCCCGTATTCTTTCAGCAATTCGACGGCTTCATACTCCTGAAGGTAGTTAAAACCTTCTTCGGCTGCATGCTGTAGTATGGCCGTCGCCTTCAGCCGGCCGCTGGCGGGCGTTGCGCCGTCGGTTTTTCCCGCTTTCCGCCGCAGGAGTTGCCCGAAATGGCAGGTGGTGGAGAAAGCTTTGGCCATGGATTCGGGCAGGATGTAATGCGGGATGTTATTTTGCTGGAGGATCCGGATACCTGAAGCGACATCGGTTTCACCCATGAATGATGTATAAACCGGCTTGTTGAACTTTTTGGCCGCTTCCACGACCTGAAGCGCGATCGCGTCGATATCGGTCATGGACTGGGGCGTCAGGATCACGAACACCCCATCTACATTTTCGTCCCGGAAGGCCGCCTCCATGGCCGCTTCGTAACGATCGGCCGTGGCGTCGCCGATCACATCGACGGGGTTCTGGATGTTGGCTGTATTGGGAAGCGCCTTTTTCAATGCCTTTGTCGTTTCCTCCGAGAAGCGGGCCAGTTGGAGGCCCTGCCTTACTGCGGCATCCGTTGTGAGCACGCCGGGCCCACCTGCGTTGGTGATGATGGCGACCCGGTTGGATTCGGGTATCGGCGCATAGGCGAAGGCCGTGGCGATATTGAACATCTCCTCGATATGTTCGCAGCGGATAATGCCCGCCTGTTCGAATGCGGCCTCGCAGATGTCGTCGCTGCCGGCCAGCGAGCCCGTATGCGAGGCGGCTGCCGAAGCGCCTTCCTGCGTGCGCCCGGATTTGATGGCCAGCACGGGCTTGCCGCTTTGCTCGCGTATGTCCCTGGCGGCCTGCATCAGGGCCCGCCCGTCGGTGACTTCTTCGAGGTACAGGAGGATGACGCGGGTCTTTTCATCCCGCATCAGGTAGTACAGGAGGTCAATTTCAGAGATGTCGGCTTTGTTGCCGAAGCTGACGAATTTGGAGAAGCCGATCCCTTTGGCGTGGGCGTAGTCGAGCACGGCGGTGCACAGGGCGCCGCTCTGGGAGAGGAAGCCGATGTTGCCGGCGGCCGGCATCTGGCGGGCGAAGGAAGCGTTGAGCCGCACCGCGGGGTCGGTATTGATCAGGCCCAGGCAATTGGGCCCGATGAATGAAATGCCGTATTTGCCGGCGATCTCCAGGAGTTGTTTTTCCCGCTCCGCCCCTTTTTCCCCCACTTCCCGGAAGCCTGCGGAGATGATGATCACGGATTTGACGCCCTTTTGCCCGCATTGTTCCAGGGCCAGGTTGGCGACCGTGCTGGGAAAAACGATGACGCCCAGGTCGATGGGGTCGTCGATGTCGGTAACGTACTTAAAAGCTTTTATGCCGGCGATATGTTTTTTGCCCGGGCTGACAGGCAGGATGAGCCCGTTGAATTCCCCCGACAGGATGCTGTAGAGGATGTCAAAAGGCACCGTGCCCTTTTTCGTATTGGCCCCGATGACGGCTACGGAGGAAGGGTTAAATATCTTTTCCAGGTTCTCCTGGTGCAGGGCGGATCGGTTGGGCATAGGGGCGGGCGTTAAACATACTGAGCGATAAAATCGACGGCGGAGCCGACCGTCTGCACTTCCAGCGCCTTGTCTTCATCCATTTCGATGCCGAACTCCTCTTCGAAGCCCGCCACCAACTGAAGGCTTTGCATAGAGTCGGCGCCGAGGTCAAACACGAAATTGTCGTCTTCGCCTATCAGCGAAGCCTCGGTGTCCAGCACTTCGGCAATGACTTTGAGGACTCTGTCCTTGATTTCGTTCCTTTCCATAATGCACAAATTAGATTGGGGATATGGCTGGTGAAGTTGTGAGGATAGGAAAAGAAATTTCGGGAATGGCGGCGGGAAAAAAGGTGATATATGTCATAGGCGCCAGTGATTCCTGTCAATATGGAGCCTCAGCCCGCCCAGCCTTCTCTGTCGAGGCTGCGGAAATGGATCGCCTCCGCCAGATGCTCTATTTTGATTTCCCCGCTGCCGGCCAGGTCGGCGGTGGTGCGCGCCACTTTCAGGATGCGGTCGTAGGCGCGGGCGGAGAGCTGCAGCTTTTCCATGGCCTTTTTGATGAGCAGGATGCCGGTGGGGCCCACCTGGCAGACATCGCGCACCATGCGGCTGGGCATCTGGGCGTTGGCGAAGATGTTGGGCAAATCCTTGAAGCGCACGGCCTGCATCTCGCGGGCGCGGAGTACGCGGGCGGCAATGTCCCTGCTGGATTCGGCGGGCATGGCATTGCTGGAAATTTCGTCGATGGACACCGGCGTCACCTCCACGTGCAGGTCGATGCGGTCGAGCAGGGGCCCGCTGATCTTGTTGAGGTAGCGCTGGATGACGCCCGGGCCGCAGACGCATTCCTTTTCGGGATGGTTGTAGTAGCCGCAGGGGCAGGGGTTCATGGAGGCGATGAGCATGAAGTTGGCGGGATAGTCCACCGAAATACGGGCGCGGGAGATGGTGACGCGGCGCTCTTCCATGGGCTGGCGCAGCACCTCCAGCACCGTGCGTTTGAACTCGGGCAGTTCGTCGAGAAACAGCACGCCGTTGTGAGCCAGTGAAATTTCGCCCGGCATGGGGTTGGAGCCTCCGCCGACGAGGGCGACGTCGCTGATGGTGTGGTGCGGCGCTCGGAAAGGGCGGGTGGAGATGAGCGCCGACTCAGGAGGCAGGGCGCCGGCCACGGAGTGGATCTTGGTCGTCTCCAGGGCTTCGTGCAGGTTGAGCGGCGGCAGGATGGTGGGCAGGCGGCGCGCCAGCATCGTTTTGCCCGCGCCCGGCGGGCCGATGAGGATGGCGTTGTGCCCCCCGGCCGCGGCGATCTCCAGGGCGCGTTTGATGTTCTGCTGGCCCTTGACATCGGAAAAATCCACCTCGTAGGCGTTCTGGGATTCGAAGAACTCCTCGCGGGTGAGCACCAGCTTGGGCTCTATTTTCAACCGCCCCTCGATGAAGTCCACCGCTTCCCGCAGCGTGCTGACGCCAAAGACGTCGAGTTCGCTGACGATGGCCGCCTCGCGGGCGTTCTGTTTGGGCAGGATAAACCCCTTGAGCCCTTCCTTGCGCGCGCGGATGGCAATGGGCAGGGCGCCCTTGATGGGCCGCAGGCTCCCGTCGAGGGCCAGTTCGCCCATGATGAGGTAGCGGTTCAGCTCGGCGCTTTCTATCTGCCCTGTAGCGGCCAGGCACGACATGGCGATGGGCAGGTCGTAGGCGGAGCCCTCCTTGCGGATGTCCGCCGGAGCCAGGTTGACCACGGTTTTGACCCGCATCAAACGCAGCCCGATATTCTGGATGGCGGCTTCGATGCGCTGAAAGCCTTCCCGGACAGCGTTGTCGGGCAGGCCTACGAGGTGGTAAAAGTTGCCCTGCAAAACGGCGCCTCCGGTGTTCACTTCCACGGCGATCGTGCGGGCATCCACGCCGTGTACCGCGCCGGCAAAAGTGTTTACCAGCATCGCATCAGCTTTTCGGGCTTGAATAATCCTTCCATGGTTGCTTTGGTTGCGGATTAAAAATAGGAAATAAATCCACAGCGAAAGACGGGATTACCCAAGATTACCCAATTTTACCCAGAGCCAGATGCGGGTGTGCGGTGCACGAAATACGCTCATTCAAAAATGACCGTTCCAAACCGCTCCGGCTTGTGGAAGCTCCCCTGTGTCGGCGACCAGGCCATGTACTTCAGGGGGCTGGCGTCCTGGTTGATGCGGTAGAAATTGATCTTCCAGGCGGAATCCTTTAGTTGATCCGGGTGAAAGCCCGGGGCGATCTCCGCAAAGGGTATGGCGATCTCCACCGTCCAGTTCCGGTCGGTATCCTGGCGGTTGCCGGTAGTGCCGTCCAGGTGTACGGCTGTTCGGATGCCTTTCAGGTTGTACTTCGAGGTTTCTTCCACGTCGATATCCTGAGGGGCCACGATGTAGCTGTCGTAGAGCACATTTTTGGGGGAGACTTCTATTTCGACATAGTCATTCGGGTTGCTGTCGTCGGTATCGATGAACACTTCCACGGCTTCCTCCTTCCACAGGTGCTCGTCTCTTTTGGCAAAACTGCTGTGAATGTCGCGGTCATTGCAGCTGAAAGCGATGTAGAGGTGGGTGTCGTCATACGCCACCTGGGCGTAGGTTTCGTAGGCGGGGTCGCCGGTTGGCTCCAGGGTGAGGCTGTTTTTCAGGTAGGCCCGGACGGCTTTCCGGTAAACGGGCTCGTCCAGGCGCCCGTCCATTATGAGCGTTTCGGCGGTTCGGATAGCTTTCACGAAAGGTGTTGGGCTGCCGAGCATGGGGAATAGCTGCCGGATGGAGGCTTCGTCGGGCTGGCGGCCGTATTCGCAGACCTCGAAAGCTTCTGCCTCCTGCACAGCGGCGGCCGTTTCGGGGCCGTACCATTTCTCAAGCGCAGCCTTCACTTCCGGGCGTATGGGGCGCTCCCGGAGGGTGGACAACCACTGTTTGCGTTCGGCTTCCCCCTGCGGCACCTGATCGAGGGCCTGAGCCGTCCAGGGCAGCCACTCATACATCTGGGAGACATGGGCGTCGAGGCAATCGATTTTGTTCTCAAAAACGGAGCTGATATCGACCGCGATATGCGGCTCGAAAGGGTTGGGTTTCTGAAAGCGGTCCTGGCAGTACAGGAATACCGGGTTTTTCTCCAGCGGGGGCGTGTCGGAGGCCACGTTGGGCACGATCACCATGTAGGCGGCGTCCTGTACTACCAGGCCGGTATTGCGGTGGTCGGGGTGATAGTCATTGGGGCGGGAGGCGATGACCACATCCGCCTTCCACTGCCGGATGCGCCGGATAATCTGCAGGCGCACATCGAGGGAAGGTTCGAGTTCCCCGTCGTGGTTGTCGAGCACCTCGTATTCTTCGATGCCAAGGCGCCGGGCGGATTCTTCAGCTTCCGCCCGGCGGCGTTTGGCCAGGGCGCCGCCGCCCATGCTCTGGTGGCCGGCGTCGCCATTGGTCAGGGAGAGAAATTTCACCTTATGCCCCATGCCGGCCCAGAGGGCTGCCGTTCCGCCCGCGCAATAATCCGGGTCATCGGGGTGGGCGCCGATGACGATGACCCGCAGCGGCTTTTCCTGGGCGTGGATGGGGTTCGAAAAAAGCGGCAAAAGCAGCAAAGCGCTGGATAACCTAAGCAGAAAAGAGGTGCTCATTTTGTTGGTTTTGGTTTCGAAGCAGGCAATGGTTACTGCTTCGAAATTACAACTTTCTGGGTAAGCTGTTGCCCCTGGCTGATCACTGCCAGATAATAAATGCCATCCTGCAGCTGGCCGGTGTCGATGGCCACGGATTGCGGGCCGGCCTGCCCGGCGCCTTCTTTCACCACCCTCAGGAGGTTGCCTTCCTTGTTGCGCAATTCGATGCGGACATCGCCGGCTTTTTCCAGGGTGTACTGCAGCGTCACTTCTTTGGACGCCGGGTTGGGGAATACCTTCACCTTGCTGAAAAGGGGTTCGGCGGCGGGTTTATCCGTAGCATCCGGATCGAGCAGCAGGAATCGGCCTCTGTGCATGTCGGGCCTGCCGGGCAGGGCCTGCCGGGGGCCTTTGGGGCTGTGTTTCCAATCCCGGCCCTGTTCCTTATTCCCGGGCCCGGGGCGGTATTTTTGGATGATGCCCCTGATGTCCTGGCTCCACTTTTCCTGTTGCGGCTGAATATCCGCCATCAGCCCTTCGATGTCGGCTTCGTATTTATCGGCCAGGGCCTTGAGTGCATCCATATCTTCCTGGTAGCTTTCCCGCAATTTTTGGAAATCTTCCCGGCTTTTGTTTTCATCCTGTTTCAGGGCGCGTTTTTCCTGCCGCATAGCGGTGAGGGCGGTGCGCAGGGCGGCGATCCGGGCCTTGTCTTCCGCGCTCAGTTTTTCCTCCAGTCTGGCCCTTTGGGCGCGCAGGACGGGCAGGATGTTTTCCGTGCGGTAGGTTTTCAGCTCACTTCTCAGCGCTGCTTTTTCCTCTTTGCCGATATGGTGGCGGGGGCCGGCGGGCCGCTCCTGCCTCATTTGCTGCAGGCGGGCTTTCTGTTCTTCGGTGAGGATTTTTTCCACGGCGGCCTTGTGTTCGGTTCTCTGTTTCCGGAAAGCATCACGGCGCGCTTCGGGGGTTTCGAAATCCTGCTTTTCGAGCGCTGCCCGCTCCGTTTCGAAAGCAGCTTTCAACTCGTCCACCCGGGCCTTTTGGGCCTCCGTCAGCTGGAGTTCCGATTCAAGCCTGTCGAGCTCAAAGAAAGGGTGCGGGTGGTGGAGCTTCCCGTGGCGGCCCTGTGCGCCGAGGGAGGCGGCCAGGAAAAGCAGGGCGCCCGTGAAGAGGGCGAAGAAAAATTGCTGATTCGATTTCATGGTGCAATGGTTTTAATGAAATAACCGGAGCCCGTGGGCCCAATTACTTTACATGGTCATTTCCAGGTTTGGTATTGGATCGATTTGCCGCCGGAGGTTTAACCGGAGCGCGGCCTTTTTGTCTATTGACTGCTCTACTGCTCCGTTTTTTCCCGGAAGGGGCGTTTTTTTCCCGGATGCTTCTTAAAATCCCGGAACCGGCGGGAGAATTGTTCCAGCCGCTCCACCTGCTCTGTCGAGAGCATGGGTTTGACTTCCAGGTGCATGGAGTCGATCAGTTGCCGCTGGCGGAGCCGGCTTTCCCGGTTGTTGGCGGCGATGTGGCCGGCATAGCGCTCGACGATGGGTTCCAGTTGCCGGCGTTGTTCCGCACTGGGTTGAATGATCCGGAAGAAGTTGTTCTCGAAGCCTTCCGAATAGCGCATCTGGGCCACCCGCTGAATTCTTTTCACCGACATGGCCCTGTGGGTGTAAAAACCCGCTCCGAAGCCCACGGCCAGCAGCAGGATGGCAGCTATGATGATCTGATAAGTTTTCATGGCCAATAATTTAATCAACCAGTAAGGTGACAGCGTCATCGGGCGAAAGGCTTTCCAGGCCGAGGATGGCGTCGGCGTCGAGGCGGCCTTCCGGCAAGTAGAGGCTGACCAGGGCCAGAGCGAAAATCAGCAGGCAGGCGGCGGCGGCTCTCATCAACCAGGTGATGATGCGGGCTTCCTTTTGCCGTTCACGCACCGCGGCCATGGCCCGGCCCGCGAAAGCGGCGGAAGGTTCCGGCTGAAGGCCCGCCAGCAGGCCCCGCAGGTTTTCCAGTTGCTGTTGTTCGCGGCGCAGCGCTTCCGACCCGGCCAGGGCGGTTTCCAGCAAGGCCTGTTCTTCCGGGCTCAGGCTTTCGTCCAGCGCGCGGAGCATCAGTTGGCGCCCAATGTCTTCGTTTACAGCCATTTTTCCAGTATTTCTCTGAGTTTCTTTTGCCCCCTGGCCAGGCGCGAGGCGACGGTGCCCTGGGGCAATTCCAATATATCTGCCGTTTCTCTAACCGAATAGCCGTCGATGAGGCGGAGCACCACGACGCTGCGGAACTCCGGTTCGAGTTCGTGCAGGGCTTTTCGGAGCGCTTCCCGCATGTCCTGCCTGCCGGGGTTCATCCCGGGGTCTTCCCGCTCCTCTGTGCTTCCCTCCCGCCTGATGGCGGACATCCAGCGGTTTTTCCGCTGCCGCCGCTTCAGCTCGTCGATCGAGAGGTTGATCGCGATGCGGCACAGGTAGGCGCCTACCTCCGCTTCCCCCCTGAACTTCGACAGCGACTGGAAGAAGCGGATAAAGGTTTCCTGCGCCACGTCATCTGCCCCGGCGGCGCCGCCCAGCATGCCTGCGGCGGTTGCCCGCACCAGCCTCTCGTGCTGAGCCACGATCTGGCGAAAGGCTTCCTGGTCGCCCAAACGGGCGCGTTCTACCAGGGGCAGGGCGGATGGGATACGCTTGGGCAATAATGCGCTTTTATGATTAGACTGCGGCGGGCTTGGTTTTTTTCCGGGAGTGTGGAAATTTTTTTTGGAAAGCCTTAAAAATCGATATCCGCATCGAAATTGACCAAATCGACAAAGCGGGCGATGCGCTCCCGGATCTCTTTGTTGGACAGCCCTTTCAGGCGTTCGATGCTGAATTTTTCCACGCAGAAGGAGGCCATGGCCGAGCCGTAGATCACGGCTCTTTTCATGTTTTCAAAAGACAGGTCCTCGGTTTTGGCCAGATAGCCGATGAAACCTCCGGCAAAAGTGTCGCCGGCGCCGGTGGGGTCGAAAACTTCTGCAAGGGGCAAAGCGGGGGCGAAGAAGATGTTGCCGCCGGCAAACAGCAGGGCGCCGTGTTCCCCTTTTTTGATGACCAGGTATCTGGGGCCCAGGCGGTGAATGGCGTCGGCGGCTTTGACCAGCGAGTGTTCGCCGGACAACTGCCGGGCCTCTTCGTCGTTGATGACCAGGACGTCGATCATTTTCAGCACTTCCAGCAGGCCTTCCATGGCCGTGTTCATCCAGAAGTTCATGGTGTCCAGGGCGATCAGCCTGGGGCGTCGCTCCAGTTGTTCGATCACTTTCCGCTGAATGGCCGGCGTGAGGTTGCCGAGCATCAGGTAGTCCACTTTCCTGTAATGGGCGGGCAGAACGGGGTCGAAATCGGCCAGCACGTTGAGCTGGGTGTCCAAAGTGTCCCGGTCGTTGAGGTTGTTGTGGTAGCGGCCGGCCCAGAAAAAGGATTTTTCCCCTTCCCGCACCTGCAGCCCGTCCAGGTCGATGCCCCTCGACCGCAGGTAGGCCAGCTCATCAACGGGGAAGTCGTCGCCAATGACCGAAACGATCTTGATATTACTGGCAAAGTAGGATGCGGCAAGCGCGATATAGGTAGCCGCTCCGCCGACGACCATCTCCGCCCGCCCGAATGGCGTCTCGATGTCGTCAAAAGCAACGGTGCCAACTGCAAGTAAGCTCATGAGTCTTTTTTTTCAGGAAAATTTCATGCAAATATTGCACTTTATTCCCTGAAGTGATAACTTTGCACGCGCCTTTTGAAGAAAAGGATTTTTGAAGAAATAATGCCTCAGTAGCTCAGTTGGTTAGAGCGGCGGACTGTTAATCCGTAGGTCCAAGGTTCAAGTCCTTGCTGAGGCGCAAAGCCCTGGAGCAATTGCTCCAGGGCTTTTTTATTTGAGCCCCTTTTCCAACCCGATTTGGATAGAGCCGCCCCGCTTTTTGTACTGATATCGAAATTCAGCCCACCGTCAATCGAGAACCGGAAAGGAGGCAATCACCCCTACCCTTCCATGGCCTCCAGTATCTGCTCGGCATGAGCCTGGGTATCCACTTTGGTGAAGACCCTGGCGATCTTTCCGGCCTCGTCGATGACAAATGTTGTGCGGTGCACGCCGTCGTATTTCTTGCCCATGAATTGCTTGGGCCCCCAGACGCCGTAGGCGTTCAGAACGGCCTTCTCCGTATCGGCGATCAGGGGGAATGGCAGGCTGTATTTGTCGATGAACTTCTGGTGTTTCTTCGGGCTGTCGGGGCTCACGCCGATCAGGGCGTATCCTTTCGACTGCAGCAGGGCGTAGTTGTCGCGCAGGTTGCAGGCCTCAGCGGTGCAGCCGGGGGTATCGTCCTTGGGGTAAAAGTAAAGGATCAGTTTTTTTCCTTTGAAGTCGGAAAGGGAAACGGTTTGCTCATTCTGATCGGCCCCTTTGAAGTCCGGAGCCATATCGCCTTCCTTGAGATGTGTCATATTGCATCCTGTTTTTTAGTTCTGGAATACTTGCAAAACAAGAAGAGCGCCTCCCGGTTCATGAGGGTGTTTCATTTATTCCTGTTTTTGCAGGCGGCGGTTTTACCCGATTTTACCCAACATTACCCGATTTTACCCCCATTTACCCAGTGCCCGGGCTTAATTTTGTCATGTCGCTTTTTTGCTGCGTAACCTTAAAATCATGGAGCATGAAAACCAGAATAATCGGAACAGGCCTGCTGCTGGCCCTTTGGGCCGGGGCGGAAGCCTGGCGCTGCGGCCTGATCAACCCTTTCCCGATACCGGAAAATGGCGCGCCGCCTCCTGCCGTAACGGACAGCTTGACGGTTCACAGGGACAGCCTGGCAGGCAGCCTGCTTAATGCGGGGATCAACCTTCCAGGCGGGCAATGACCAGGAACCAAGGGGAGAGAGGGGGAGATGAGCCCCCCCGGCAAGCCCTGCAACCACCCCCTACAAGCCCGCCTTCGCCGATATTTCCAGCATGCGGTCGATGGAAGCGCGGCCCTGTTCGATGACCCAATCGGGGAGGGTGATCTCCGGTAGTTCGTACTTCATGCAGACGTACAGTTTCTCCAGCGTATTGCGCTTCATGTGCGGGCATTCGTTGCAGGCGCAGGTGTTGTTGGGCGGAGCAGGAATGAAGGTTTTTTGCGGAGAAGCCTTCTCCATCTGGTGAATGATGCCGGGTTCGGTGGCGACGATGAACTCCGTGGCGGCGCTGCGCTGCGTGTATTTCAGCAGCCCGGTAGTGGAGCCGATGAAATCCGCCATTTCCAGGATGTGGGGCTCGCACTCGGGGTGGGCGATGAATTCGGCGCCGGGGTGGCGCATTTTCAGCTTGACGATCTTCTCGTGCGAAAATATCTCGTGCACCATACAGCTGCCGTTCCACAGCACCAGGTCCCGGCCGGTCTTTTTGATCAGGTAGCGCCCCAGGTTTACATCCGGGGCGAAGATGATGCCTTTGTCTTTTGGAATGCTCTCGATGATCTGCACGGCATTGGTGGAGGTGCAGCAGATATCGGTCAGCGTCTTCAGCTCGGCCGTGCAGTTGATGTAACTCACTACCACGTGATCCGGATATTTTTCCTTAAACTTCCGGAACAGCGGCGGCGGGCAGGAATCGGCCAGCGAGCAACCTGCTTTCAGGTCGGGCAGCAGCACCTTTTTCTGCGGAGAGAGCATTTTGGCCGTTTCCGCCATAAAGTGCACCCCTGCGAAAACGATGATTTCCGCATCCGTCTTCGCGGCCTGCTGGGATAGCCCAAGGCTGTCGCCGATGTAGTCTGCGATATCCTGGATGTCCGGCTCCTGATAGTAATGCGCCAGGATGATGGCGTTTTTCTCCTTTTTCAGTTTTTCGATCTCCTCAAACAGGTCGAGGGTGGGGTTTACGTCGATATCCAGGTAGCCTTTCTGCTCCAGTTGTTGTTCCGCAAGGGTTAATATGGACATGGTTGAGTTTTTTTGTGCAGCAAAATGAATATATCTTCCTTTCCTCCCTTTTTCGTGAAAAATAACGCTAACATAGCGAAAATAGTTTGCTTAGTTTGGTTTTTAAACTAAGTTTTGGCAAAAACGCGCCCGGCATAGCGCTTGTTTGGAGGCCGGTTTTTGAGTCGGAACCAAGCTTTTAAGTAGTTGGACACATTTAGCAGAACAATATAGCAATATAGCAATATGACAATATATAGCAATATAGCAATATAGCAATATAGCAATATAGCAATATGACAATATGACAATATGACAATATAACCCAGCCCCAGGAACAATGCTATTGAGGCCATATTTCCGAAGCAGTATGAGTTACAATAAATGTGCTCAACAACTTAAGCCGGGGTGAATTTACTCCTTGCCGAAGGCAGGTTTATTTACCGAGCAGGAAGATGGCGGGTTGTTTGTCCAGGTTTGGGATTTGGGTTTTGCGCCAGCTGGCGATTGGCAGGGTGCGCACGTATTCCGAAGGCAGGGTCAGGGCGGCGGCGATGCAAAAGAGCATGTCGGGGGAAAGGGTATTGATGGCCGTTTCGATGAGGGCCATATTGCGGTATGGGGTTTCGATGAATATCTGGGCCTGGGCGTGTTTGAACACCCTTTGTTCCAGGAATTTCAGT
Organism: Bacteroidota bacterium; assembly: GCA_963169455.1. GTDB lineage: Bacteria > Bacteroidota > Bacteroidia > Chitinophagales > Saprospiraceae > JACJYE01. The sequence goes on from CAUJDW010000079.1 coordinate 54,640, forward strand.
TCCCGCATCAGCTCGGGCTTTTTGGGCGGCAGGTAGCCGTGGAAGCAGAAGTTCTGGCCGTTCAGCCCGGAGGCCATCAGCCCCAGCAGGATGGAGGAGGGCCCCACCAGGGGCGCCACTTCGATGCCCATCTGGTGGGCCGTTTGCACGACGAGGGCGCCGGGGTCGGCCACGCCGGGGCAGCCGGCCTCGCTGAGCAGCCCGATGTCGCGGCCTTGCTGCGCCGCCTCGAGGAACAGCGCGCGTTCCTCCGCCGGGGTGTGTTTGTCGATCTCAAAAAACGTCAGCTCGCTGAATGGCTTCACCGGATTGGTCTCCCTGATGAAGCGGCGCGCGGTTTTGGCGCGCTCGGCGATGAATACATCCAGCCGGTGGAGGATATCGATCACATAGGAAGGTATGGTGTGGGTTGCCTGCTCTCCCAGAGGCGCGGGAATGAGGTATAGTTTGCCTTTGGTTGCCATGAGGCGAAGTTACGCTATAATGCTTATTTTTGTAAAAAGAAGCCCATGGAAGGAGCGAAGAAGTTTTACAGCGTGGCGGATTATCTGGAGTTGGAGGCCCACAGTGAGCAAAAACACGAGTTTTGGGACGGAGCCATCGTGGCTATGCCGGGGGGTGCTATTCCTCACAACACGATCAGTGGGAACGCCTATTTTGCTTTAAGGGCAATTGGTAAAAAGGGTTGCACAGTCTTTAACAGTGATCAGAAAATATTTTTTGAAGCACTTAATCACTTTGTCTATCCGGATGTTAGTGTTGTTTGCGGCCCCATTGAAGTATCCATCCAGGATGAACAGAATGTTTGCGGTTCATACGATGGGGGTGGAAATCCCCATGAAAGATATTTATGCGGGAGCGCCGGGCCTGAAAGCCCCTCAAATCAAGCTTGACCTTTGAAGAAAACATGGACAATTCCTATACCATAAAACTTCCCCAGTTCGAAGGCCCCTTCGACCTGCTCCTCTTCTTCATCGAGCGGGACGAGCTGGACATTTACGACATCCCCATCGCCAGGATTACCGATGACTTCCTGGCTTATATCCGCCACATGGAGCAGATGAACATCGACCTGGCCAGCGAGTTCATCCTGGTGGCGGCGACGCTTTGCCGCATCAAGGCCAAGATGCTCCTGCCCCGCAAGCCGGTTGACGAGCAGGGCAACGAGATCGACCCGCGCGAAGAGCTGGTGCAGCGCCTCCTGGAATACAAACGCTACAAAAGCGTGCTGGACGAGATGCGCCAGATGGAAGAGGCGCGCGGCCTGCGCAGCTTCCGGGGCAACACCAGCCGCGAGCTCCAGCAGATCGCCACCAAAGCCCTGGTGGACAACGAGCTGGAATCCCTCTCCTTGTTCAAACTGCTGCGCGCTTTTGAGCGCGTCATGCAGCGCTTCGAACATGCGAACCCCAGGGCCGTGCACCGCATCGTCCAGTTCAGCTACACCATCGAAGAGCAACAATCCCAGATATTCTCCCGCATTGCCGGCGGGCGCCGGGCCAATTTCAAGGATATTTTTTCCGAATGCCGGAACCGCATCCACGCCATCGTTACCTTCCTGGCGCTGCTGGAGCTGCTCAACCTGCAGCAGGTCAGCATCATCCAGGGCCTGGGGCTGAACAATTTCTGGCTGGAAGAAAAACGGCCCGCCGCCGAGGAGGAGGAATAGGCAGGGGTGGGAATATCCGGAGCATTTTCCGCAAAAAAGCCGTATTTTTAGTGGGCTGATCAGAACTACTTTTTCAACACCCTAAAACCCTCCGGCCATGAATCCTCCTGCACCCTGCCTGCGGTTCTTCTCCGTGCTCGTTTGTTGCCTGTTCTTTTACACCAACCTCCTTACCGGCCAGCCCGGAAGAGCCGATAAAATCACTTTTTATACCGGCATTTCTCCCGTCATCCTCAAAAAGGACGCCGTAGAGGCCACCTTCAACAACTCCCTAACCTCGTTCTGGGTTGCCGTCAATGAGTACCTGCCGGCCTACAACGCCAGCCGGGTAGCCAACCGCTACCGCTTTTCCCGGCTGGAACAGCTGGCCCGCGTCAGCTATGGCTTTTCACCGGGCGGCAGGTGGGACCTCGGCGCGGAATTCCGCTACACCCATTCCCGGCTGGACGATGAAGCCCGGAGTTCTCCCTTCAGGGTGTTCGAAGGGGAAAGCGGCAGCGGCGACACCTTTCGCGGGCTGTCCTACCTGGGGCTGAGATTCCGGGCGGCGCCTTTTGAAACCCTTCCCGAGCTGAGCCTGCAGGCCACGGTGCACTATCCCTTTGCCCGGCAGGAAGAACTCCGCCTCCGCCTTGGCGCCCAGCGGACGCAGCTCGGGGCCATGGCGACTTTTTACCGGCAGTTCAATGCCTCCACCTATCTGTTTTTGCAGGGCGAGTGGCGGGCGCACCTGAAAAATGACGAGAACCCCTTTACCACCCATACGCCTTCAGCCAGCGGATTCCTGGTGCTGGACCTATGGGATGGGCAATGGTATCTGTTCCCAGGCCTGACCTATGGCGTAGCTCTCCAGAAAAGTGCGGGCGGTTCGCTGGCCAGGCTCAACCACCAGTTCCTGGGCAGCCTGGGGCTCTTGTTCCAGCCAGACGTCCGCTACGGCATCCTGTTCAATACGCAGTTCCCGTTCATTCTGGATAGCGGCAGCTTCTATACCGAGTGGGTGCCGGAGAGTTACAGCTCCTTCACCCTCGGCATCCGGTTGTGGTATTGAAGCTGTTTACTCCGCCAATTCGGCGCCTCTACAAACAATCGAATGGGACCCCGGGAATTGCCTGCTGGTAAACCAGGAGTTGCCTGCCCGTCGATTGTGAGGTGAGCAGCATCATGTGGCTGCGGGCGCGGTATTCGGGCGGCAGCCCGCTGATGCAATCGGCCCCGGCGGATTCCCAGGCCCGGTACTGTTCCGGCGCATCGTTGGGGTTGATCAGCTGCCCCTCAAATTCTTCGAGGCTGCCGTCGGCCCGCTCGATGGACAGGTGGAGGATGCCCCGGCTATCCATAAAGCCCGACATCTGGTTTTGTTCATACAAAACACCTGCAGTCTGGCAGGTGCTCTGCTCGAAACTCGTCAGCGGGTCGAGGGTGAGGGTGCAGTGCCCATCCGGGTTGGGAACGAATTTGAACCAGAGGCAGTAGTCCAGGTTTTGCGGGCTCAGCCAGGCGTTTTCGATGCTCGGGGGGAAGTCGGCGGGCAGGGTCGGGATAATGATCTCCGGGAGGGGCGGAAAGACGTAGTCCGGGTTGTTCAGGAAAAAATCCGCGCCGGTTACGTTGAAATCCAGGGCCACGAAGTCCTGGCAGTCGGGGTCTTCGATGCGCATTTCCACCTTGCCGGGGTTTAGCCCGCCGGGGACGGTAACGGCCAGCCCGACATTGTCGATGAACCGGCTTCTTTCGGCCGCAACCTCATCGAAAAACACCTTCCTGCCCTGCAGCGCCGAGGGCGGGTTGGCCCGGATGAGGACTTCAAAGCCCGCGGGGTTTTCAATAGTAGAGATGCTTAAGCCGGGTAGGGAATCGCAGTCCGGATTGCAGTGGTAACTCATGCCGATAACGAGCAGGAAAAAGAAAGGGATGGTTGATCTTCTGATCATGGCTTCAGGTGTTGAGTGAGAAAAAGGGTTAAAGGGAGATGGACAGTTGCCGGATCATATCCGCGCATTTTTTTTCCAGGGTTTCCAGCCTGGGGGATAGCTCAGCCATGGCGGATGCAGCGCCTTTTTCGGCCTCCCGGGCGGCCCGGCTTCGGCCGAGTTGCCCGGAAAGGTACAGTTTGAGGTTTTCGTTGACGGAAAATTCCATGGGATAGACGGCTTTTTGGTGCACCTCTTCCAGGATGTAGCGGTAGGTTTCCTCCAGCTGCCGGGCCAGGTCCGGGCTGGCCCAGTAATGCCCTGCCCCCTCCACCTGGCTTTGGTGGTTGTTGAGGATGTAGGCGCGGGCTTCGTTGTACTTGTTGATGGCCAGGTACAGTTGCTGCCGCGCCCCTTCATTGAGGAAGTAATGGGAAATGCGCTCCGGCAACAGCATATCGCGCAGGTTTTTCACCTGGTCGGTGTACTGTTCGAGCCCAGTCGAAATGGCGTCCATCAGCTCTTTTTGCCGCAGGTACTTTTCTTCCAGCGCCAGGAAAAGCTCCTGTTCCACGCTTGCCAGTTTTTCTTCCAGCGCAGCAACCATCGACTCCCGTTCCCGGAGGCTGCTTTCGTATTCCACGACAGTGCTGTTGAGCTGATGCAGGGCCTCCTGGTAATGCAGGATAGTGTCGAGCATGGCCTTGTGCAATCCGGATAGCTGCCGCTCGCTCAGCTTTCGTTTTGATTCAAGGTTTTTGACTTTTTTCTCCAGGGCGTCGATCTCCCTGCGGAGCTTTTGGTTTTCCTGTCCGCAGACCCGTATCTGGAGCTCGCCGGAGGGGGGAAGGTAAATTTTCCCGCCAAAAGGAGACACCATTGGGTATGGGCACCCTTCCAGCACGACGATAGCTTCATTTTTTTCGGCGCTGAGGTGGAGCATAAAGCGGCCTTCCTGGTCGGTGATGTCATAGTCCTGGCCTGCGACGCTTACGGTCACTCCCGGCACGGCTTTCTGCCCGCCTTCGGTGAGTTCGAGCACCAGGCCGCTTACGGCGATGAGCCTGGGGTTTTGGGAGAAGGCGGAGCTGCAGCCCAACAGGAACAGCAGGTAAAGAGAATGGGTTTTCATAGTATGGGAGGTTAGGTGAATTTCAAATGCCCGTAGAAGGTCAGTCCGGGATTTTCAGTTCCTGGAGTACTTCCTGGCTGACGATCACCCTTCTGTTGACCTTCAGTTCGCCCTGGTAATAGATTTCCAGGTAGATGTCCTGATAGTGTTTGGGCAGGGCCGCTTCGTAGTTTCCCGTTGCATCCGTTTCGGCTTTCAGTTCGCCGTGGTTGAAGTCAAGCAGGGCGCCCGCCACGGGGCTTTTGTCGGAGGCCCTGACTACCCTGCCCTGATAGGCAATCGTTTTAGCAGGCCGTTCTGCAACCACAGCCTGCCCATGGGCATCCGCATTTTTCTGGAACACGAGCCAGCCGGCTGCCGCCAGCAGAGAAATAAAGATCAGGGCGGCCCTGATCAAAGCGGGCCATTTCCTGCGGGCTGTCCCGGGGAACAGCAGTTCCGGCGGCGCGGGCAATTCGTTTTTTTCGATCTGCTCCGTCAGTTCGAGGATGCTTTTGGTAATGCGGGCCCATTCCAGGTTTTGTTCGGCCTGGCTCAGCACCCCCTCGATGGCCTGGTGCTGCAGGTTCTCGATGCGGTTCTTGAGTAACAGAGCGGAGTGGTGATACTGCTTTTTGGCATCCTTTGACAGTTCCAGCAGGTAGTCGGCGGCAGCTTCGTTTCTTCCCTGGCTGAGCAGGGATTTGACTTCCTCGGTGGCCTGATTGGTGGGTGGCATGGGTTCGGTGTTAAATAGCAACTAAGGCAAATGGCCATCTAAAAGTAAACAAAAATTTCTGAATGCTGCAAGGGTGAATGGAAGGTAAGCCGCCAGAAAGGCCTGATTTGGCCGCAATATTCCGGAAAAGAAGCCGGGGCGGCGCCGGGCGGCGCGCCCCTGGCTGTGAAAGCGACTTTAGATTGCAGGAAAATTTGGCGTCGTAAGAGAAGATGACAGCAAGAAATCAACAAGTATGCTGCAAATGTCCGGATCACTCCTTAATTGAGCATGAACCCAATGTTAATTTCTCTTTAAATCAGCCATGCCCCAGATGCTTCTCCAGGAAGCCAAGCATGGCCTTGTAGAACTCGAAGCGGTTCTCCTCGTTGGCGAAGCCATGCCCTTCGTTGTATTTCACCAGGTAGGGCACGTCGATGCCCCGCATGCGCAGGGAGCGGACGATCTGGTCGGATTCGTCGATATTCACCCTGGGGTCGTTGGCGCCCTGCACGACGAAAAGCGGCGCCTGTATTTTGTCGATGTGAAAAACCGGAGAACTGGCCCGCAGCAATTCCTCGTCCTGTTCGGGGTGCCCCACCATTTCGTAGAGCATTTCCAGGTATGGCCTCCAGTAAGGGGGTATAGTGTTCATAAAGGTGAAGAGGTTGGAAACCCCCACATAGTCGATCGCACAGGCATACAGCCCGGGGGTAAAGGTGATGCCGGCCAGGGTGGCGTAGCCGCCGTAGCTGGCGCCGTAGATCGCGATGCGCGCCGGGTCGGCGATGCCTTCTGCGATCAGCCAGCGGACGCCGTCGGTGATGTCGTCCTGCATGGCGCGGCCCCATTGTTTGAATCCCTTCTGCCAGAATTCCCTGCCGTAGCCGGTACTGCCGCGGTAGTTGAGCTGTAGCACGGCATAGCCATGGCTGGCCAGCAGTTGCACTTCCGGGTTGTAGCCCCAGCTATCGCGCACCCAGGGGCCGCCATGGGGATTGACCACCACCGGCAGGCCGCGGGCTTCCCGGCCCTGAGGCAGCGTCAGGTAGCCGTGTATGGTGAGCCCGTCACGGCTGGCGTATTGAATGGGCTTCATGGGCGACATGTCCGCCTCGTCCAGCCAGGGGCTTACATCGACAATCTTTTCCAGCCTGCCGGCGGTTTTGTCAAAATAATAGTAAGCGCCCAGAGAGCGGTCGCTGTAGGTACGGGCCAGGTATTTATCTTCGGCCTTACTGATACTGGTAATAACCACTTCATAACCGGGCAGCTCGCCTTCCAGGAATTCCTGGAGCTGTTTCCTTTCCTCGTCGAAGAAGCGGATTTCCCTTTTCCAGGTAGTGTAAACGGCGCCGGTGAGCACCTTGCGCCTGCGGGAATAGATCAGGCTGCCCGCATCTACTTCGGGGTGGGAGAAGACCACCTCCTCAACTTCCTGCCCGGTTTCGAGGCTGAACCGGACGATCTCGCTTCGGTCGCGCCCGATATTGGTAGAAGCATAAATAACCGGGCCATTGTCGAACTCGAAGAACTGGGGGTCGAGGCTTTCCTTGAAATTGGTCGTGATAACCGTACGGAATTCCCCGGTTTCGGTGGGCCGGTACAGAATGCTGTGGTTGACGCCGTCGATGGTTTTAATGGCCAGCCGCAGTTTGCCGTCGTGGTCGGTCATCCAGGCCGTGATGGGCTCTGCGGGATTGTCATTGGCGGCCAGCCGGAAAAATTCGCCGGTATGGATATTAATTCGGTAAGGTTCGAACAACATGGGGTTGTTCTTATTCATCCCGATGATGAGTTCATCCTCATTGTCCTCCAGCTCGTCTATGAGCTGGATTTTAACGCCTTCGAAAGGGGTGAGGTCTTTGGCGTTGCTCCCGTCGCGATTGATGGCGAAGAGTTGGTAGTTCTCATCGCCCCCGCTGTCCTTGACGTACACCAGGCGCTGGCCGCTGGCCCAGAAATAGCCGGAGATATCGCGCTCGGTTTCACTGGTCAGGCGAATGGCCTGGTTGTCGCCCAGCTTCTGGACGAAAATATTGCGCCGGCGCTCGTAGGGGCCCAGATAGGCGAGGTATTCCCCGCCGGGTGATAGCTGGAAAGCCACTTTGTCCGGGTTCCTGAAAAAGTCTTCAACACTGTATTTGGAAGATCCGTCCCCGAGTTGCACCAAAGCGGACAAGGCTTCGGGGGAGCTGGGAAGAGAAGGGTCGCCGGGCAACGGCCTTTTGTCTGTTGTGTTCATACGTGCAGTTCTTGCGGCAAGCCTGCTGGCCTCCGTTTTTTCAGCAGGTGAAGGGCTGTCCTTCTTTTGCATACAGGGTAAAGATAGCGATTAGCCGGAATTTTAGAAAAAAAGAGGCAGCGTGTGGGGTGCAGAGCGCAAAGCCTTGGCAGGGCAAGGTTGAAGGAGCCCGGGATAGGCCCAGGGTAACAAGGAACTACCAAATTTTGAATTTGTTAGTTAAGGTTTCATCCGCCTCCGCGGGCCGTAGCCGCTACGGCGGGGGAATGCCTCCCGGCCGGGGAACGAGGCCGGGCGCACTTTCCATAGCTTCTTCCTGATGGCGCCACAACTCCTGGAAGGCAGGGCTGTTCGCGCGCAGGTACGGGAAAGAGCCCTCATCGACGATCCGGCCATCGGCCATAATGTAGATGTAGTCGAACTGGTTGAGCAGGTGGAGGCGGTGCAGGGAGGACACGATGGCTTTGTCTTTAAACGCTTCAAAAAGCTGCTGGTATATCTGCAGTTCGGTTTTGGGGTCGACGCTGCTGGTCGGTTCGTCCATCAATACGATATCGCTGTCGCGGGCGGCGAGGATGCCGCGGGCCAGGGCCAGGCGCTGCCGCTGCCCGCCGGAAAGGTTGACGCCTTTTTCCTTGATGCTCGATTGCAGCCCCCTCGGCAATTGCTCCAGCACGCTGTCGAACCGGGCTGCGCGGCAGGCCTTCTGCACTTCCTCTTCGCTGAATGGCAGGCCGAGCGTGATGTTGTACTCGATGGTGTTCTCGAATATCTCCGGCTCCTGGGGAAACAGCGTTACACTGTTGGCCACGCAGGGCATGCCCGCCACGGCCTGCCCGTCGGCCGACAGGCGTAGGCCCGCCTCGGGGTTGTACAGGCCGCGCAGGATGGCCATAAGGGTGCTTTTCCCACTGCCGCTCTCGCCGACCAGGGCCAGGCGCTGGCCCCGGCTGATGCGGATGTTCAGGCCATGCAGCCCCTGGGCTTTTTCATCTTCCGGCCTTTTTTCGTTGTGTGTGAAATGGAGCCCGCTGATATCCAGGCGCCGCCAGCCCTCAGGCAGAACCGCGCCCGCGTCCGGAAGATGGCGCCGGCCGTAGGCTTCTAAAATATTGTGGGCGGTCTGTACATCGGTGTGGTAACGCACCACCTGCGTGTATTGCCAGGCCATGCCGTGGAAAACCCCGGTAAAGCGCTGTACGTAAGCCATAAGCGTGACCAGGGTTCCGATCAGGAAGGCTTCTCCCGGAACCCAGTGCTGAAAGACATACCCTACCAGGATCACTCCGTAGATAAGGGCTACGCAGATGTCCATGACGAACCATTTCCACTCGTTGACCAGTATTTTGCGGCGGAAAGGCGGCAGTATATCCATGACCCGGCCCAGCAGCCCCTTTTCCATGCGCTGTTCCAGCCGCAGCGTAATGACGGTGATGATGTTCGACAAGCTGTCGAACAGGGTGGACGACACCACGTGTTCTTTCTCATTGACCTCCCTGGAAGCCTCGATGAAAGGTTTGTCGAATTTCAGCAGCAGATATATCACGCCTGCCCCCATGAGCGCCGCGATGAACCCGAAAAGGGGCGAAAAGTAGATCATGGCGGCGAAGGAAAAGGCGAAGCTCAGGAAGGTTTTCAGGTACATGAAGCCGGAATCGAAAAAATCCTTCAAGGCCTCATAAGCTTTGCGGATGCGGTTGATGGTGGCGCCGCTGTGGTGGTCCTGGTGCCAGCGCACCGGCAGGTGCAGGGCTTTGTGGTAGAGTTCCTGCAGGAAATTGCGGCTCAGGTCAAAGGCCAGGTTGCGTTCCATGATGCGGGCCGGGCCGTGGAACCCCCAGTCAATCAACCTTAAAAGCAGGTAAGCGCCGGCATAAATCCAGGCCGAACGCAGGATGTTCATGCCCTGCTTTTGTACCTCATTGATAAAGACACCCCAGATCACAGGCTCCAGCGCCACCATTACGTTGCTGGCCAGAAACATGGCGTAGATCAGCAGATAGCGCCGGCGTTGCTCCCTGGCGTACAACCAGGCCGTGCGCAGCAGGGAGAGGTAGGGGTTGTTCCAGATGGAGGGCTTCGTGCGCTTCATACATAGATCATTTTCTTCGTCATCCCTCCATCCGCCACGAAGTCCTGGCCGGTAATGAAGCCCGCCTTTTCAGACAACAGGTAGGCCGCCATCTCCGCGATATCTGCGGGCCGGCCCACCCTGCCCGCCGGGTGCTGGGCATGGTCTTCGGCGCTCCACTCGATATGCTTCCGCCGGCTTGCTTTCTGATGCCCCGTCACGTCGATCCAGCCGGGGCTGATGCTGTTCACGCGCACCTCGGGACCCAGGCTCACGGCCAGGGCGTGCGTGAGGGCCAGGATGCCGCCCTTCGAGGCGGAATAGGCTTCGGTATGAGGCTCCGACATATAGGCACGGGTGGAACTGATGTTGACGATGGCGCCCCGGGCCCTGCGCAGGTGCGGCGCACAGTATTTGGCGCACAAAAAAGCCCCCGTCAGGTTGGTTCCGATAACGCGGTTCCATTCTTCCAGGCTCATTTCCTCAATGGGTTTGTTGATGCCGAAGCCCGCGTTGTTAACCAGCCCGCCAATCTGCCCGAAACGGGCGGCCGCCTCCTGAACAGCGCTCTTCACGCTTTCCTCACTGGAAACATCGCAGGGCAGGAAAAGCAGGCCCGGCGTTTCCTCCACGGCTTCCCGGCCCGCTTCTTCATCGCAGTCGAAGATGGCCGCCTGCCAGCCGTAACGCAGCAGCGTTTGCGCTGTTACTTTGCCGATGCCCTGCGCCCCGCCGGTTATGATGGCAATTTGCTCATTCATGGCTATAATTTTTTTGGATTAGTTCTTAGTTTTGCGGCAAACGAGTACAAAACATGGAAACGACTACGAGCAAAAGATCCAAAGCAACTGACTGGCTGCTCTTTCTGGTGTCCACCGTCATCTTCTTCGCCATGATCGTCTATGTTGACGAATGGTTCTGGGTCGCCATGCCTTTCATGCTCACTTATCTGGTGCGCGCACTGGACGCAATGTAATTCAGTGCGGCTGTTTTCAGTATGCCAGTTCCCGGGGCTTTCCGCTGACGTACTGTCAAAAAGCTGCTTCGTCGAGAAACCACAGGAGTTTTCCCTCTTTTGGCGCAACATGGGCCGCAGGGTAGCGCAGGCTATGCTCCTGCCCTTCGATGATTTCCTTCACTATTCCCGCCTTGGCGGCGCCCGTTACCAGAAATACTACATCCGAAGCATTATTGAGCACCGGCCCCGTCAGGGTGATGCGCGGCTGCCCGGTGTCGGGGTGAATGGCAAGGGCGCAGGGCGCTGCTTCGGTAAGCAGGCTCATCTGATGTGGAAAAATGGAAGCGGTATGGCCGTCTTCGCCCATGCCCAGCAGGATCATGTCGAAGGCGGGAAGGCCGCGGCGGGAAGGGAGGTTTTGTTGTAAAACCTGCGCATATCGACGGGCTTCGGCTACCGGTTCGCCCTCCCCCCTGATGCGGAAAATCCGGTGCTCCGGGATGCCCAGCGGCTTGAGCAGGCATTCATTGGCCATCCGGAAGTTGCTTTCCTCATGATCGGGCGGCACACAGCGTTCGTCTCCCCAGAAGAAATGAATGTTTTCCCAGCCGATGCTTTCCCGGTAGTGGGCAGCCCAGTGAAGGAACAGCGCTTTCGGGGTGCTGCCGCCGGAAAGGGCGAGGTTTATCCTGGGCCTGCCCTTTGCCCAGCCGGCAAAATATTCGGCAAAGTCCCGGGCTGCCTGCTCGGGAGTGGGGGAGATTTGGATCGACATGGCGGCCATTTTTTCCGGTTTTTCCCTACAATTCGCAATAGTTGTCGGCATCCGTCAGATGGGCGCAGGGGTTGCGCCAGCTGACCTTTTCTCCCTCGATAAGCACATTGGCGGCATCCGGCCCCCAGGTGCCGGCGGGATAGCCGTACAGCTTGATGGAAGGGTCGCCGGCCCAGGCTTCCAGAATGGGGTCGACAAACTGCCAGGCCGCCTCCACCGAGTCGCCGCGGGCATAAAGGGTCGGGTCTCCCTTCATGACGTCGAGCAGCAGGCGTTCGTAAGCCTCGGGCACCACTTCTTCCGTCAGCCCGGAGTAGCGGAAGTCCATATTCACATTTTTGACCTGGAAGCCGGCTCCCGGCACTTTCATTCCGAACTGCAGCAACAACCCTTCATCGGGCTGAATGCGGATGATGAGCTGGTTGTTGACGTTCATGATGTCCTGTTCATTGCGGAAGAGGTGGTGCGGGGGCGATTTGAAGTAAACCACCACTTCAGTTGCCTTGGCAGGCAGGCACTTGCCGGTGCGGATGTAAAAAGGCACCCCCGCCCAGCGCCAGTTGTCGATGTAAAATTTCAGGGCGACGTAGGTTTCGGTGATGGAATCTTCGGCCACCCCATCCTCTTCCCTGTAGCCCTTCACTTTCTCACCCCCGATCGTGGAAGCGATGTACTGCCCGCGGATCGCGTACCGGGCCACATCCTCTTTGGCGATGGGCCTGATCGACTGAAAGAGTTTCAGCTTTTCATTGCGTATCGCGGCGGCATCGGCTGTGATGGGCGGCTCCATGGCCACGTGGGCGACGACCTGCAGCAGGTGGTTCTGCACCATGTCGCGCAGCGCGCCGGAGCGGTCGTAGTACCCGCCGCGTTTTTCCACCCCGATCTGCTCCGCTGCCGTGACCTCCACGTGGTGGATGTAATTGCGGTTCCATAGGGGTTCGAAGATGCCGTTGGCAAAGCGCGTGACCAGGAGGTTCTGCACCGTCTCCTTGCCGAGGTAATGGTCGATCCGGAATATCTGGCCCTCTTCGAAATATTGCTGGAGCTCCTGGTTGAGCTTCCGGGCTGACTCGCGGCTATAGCCAAACGGCTTTTCTATGACCAGGCGCTTCCAGCCCCCGCCGCTGTTGTTCAGGCCCTCCCCTGCGAGGAAAGCCGGTATTTTGGGATACAGGCTGGGGGGCGTGGATAAATAAAATACGTGATTACCTTTTGTCTGGAGCCGCTCGTCGAGCTCGGCCATCCGGGCCCGTATTTTCTTGTAATCCTCCTGCTTCAGGGTGTCGATCGGCTGATAGAACAGGTAAGGGCCAAAGCGCGCATCCTTTGCTCCCTGAATGTGTTCATTGTCGAAAAAAACCTCCCTGCGAAAGGCCTCATCGCTCATCTCCGTTCGGCTGATGCCGAGTAAGGCGAAGTTTTCCGGAAGGAACCCCCCTTTGTACAATGCATAAAGCGCCGGCACGAGCTTGCGCCGGGTGAGGTCGCCGGAGGCGCCGAAAATGACGAAGATGTGGGGGTCTGTGGTGAGCATAAGCTTCTGGTTTTTTCCCGGCCGAGGAATTTATCCGGCTGCGGCAGCAGGCGTGACGAGGACGGGCTGGTATAAAATTTCTGGTTCCTGGCAGCTTCTTACCCCACTCGAACAATCCCGCCATGCCCAGGAATCTCCGCCGTGGCTCAACCTCCGCCCGCCGGCGCCTGTTATTTTAAAGGCTTTCAAAAAGCGCAAAGTTTTTTTCTACACAACTTATTTTCCATGAAAATCGGAATTGCTGCCGACCACGGAGGGTTCACCCTCAAGCAAGAGATCAGGGATATGCTGGAAGGAAATGACATTTCAGTCACCGATTTCGGTGCTGATGAACTGGATTCTTCCGATGATTATCCCGACCTCGTTGCACCGCTGGCCCGCGCGGTATCGGCGGGCCTGATCGACCGCGGTATTGCCGTCTGCGGCAGCGGGGTGGGCGCGTCTGTCGTCGCCAACAAATTTCCGGGGGTGCGGGCGGCGCTCATCACCGAAACCTATTCCGCCCGGCAGGGCGTCGAACACGACAATATGAACCTGATGTGCCTCGGCGGCCGCGTCATCGGCCCCGAGCTGGCCCGCGAGCTGGTGCTGGCCTTTGTCAAAGCCCAATATACCGGAGAAGCGCGCCACCGGCGAAGGCTGCAGAAAGTGGAAAAGATAGAAGCCCGGATGTTTAAGTAAAAAGTGTTCGATCGTGTGGGTGTGTGGGTGTTTAAGTATCTTTGGAGGCCCGGAAAAACCCAAAAGCCATGAGCATTGCAAATATGCCAACAGCCATACCCTGTACTTAATACCATAAAGCCTTACCAAATGACTTCTTCCTTCGATTTCGGCATGGCAGGCCTGGGCGTCATGGGCCGCAACCTTCTGCTCAATATCGCCGACCATGGCTTTTCGGCCGCCGGGCTCGACCTCGACCCGGAAAAAGCGGCTGAACTGGAGGCGGAGGCTTCCGGCAAACCGTTAAAAGGCACGACCGATGCAGGCGAATTCGTCCGGATGCTCAAAACACCCCGCCGGATTATGCTGCTGGTGCCCGCCGGCAGCGCCGTCGACAGCGTCATCACCTCCCTCCTGCCCCTGCTGGAACCCGGCGACCTGATCATAGACGGCGGCAACTCCCATTTTGAGGACACCAACCGGAGGATCGAAGCACTGCGGGAGAAAAACATCCTGTTCATGGGCATGGGCGTTTCCGGGGGTGCGGAAGGCGCCCGCCTGGGCCCCAGCATCATGCCCGGCGGCGATCCCGAAGCCTACCGCCTCGTAGCTCCCATCCTCGAAGCCATCGCCGCCAAAGTGGACGGGCAGCCCTGCGTCGCCTACATGGGCGCCGCCTCCGCCGGGCACTACGTCAAAATGGTGCACAACGGCATCGAATACGGCCTGATGCAACTCATCGCCGAAGCGTATGACATCCTTAAAAATGCAGGAGGGCTCAACAACAAGGAATTACACAAGGTTTTCAAAGGCTGGAACAAGGGCGCGCTGCATTCCTTCCTGATCGAGATCACGGCCAATATTTTTATAAAAGGCGATGACCGGGGCGAAGGATGGCTGGTGGATAAAATCCAGGACAAGGCCAAACAGAAAGGCACCGGAAAGTGGACTTCACAGAATGCCATGGACCTTGGCATCCCCACCCCCACCATCGACTCGGCCGTTACCATGCGCGGGCTATCCGCCCTGAAAATGGAGCGCAAAATGGCAGCCCCCCACTATACGCGGGCTATCGAAAACCATTCCCGCCCTGAGCGGGAACAACTGATCGCCCAGGTAGGCGAAGCCTTGTATTTCGCTTTTATCATTACCTACGCGCAGGGCATGCACCAACTGACGGAAGCCTCAAAGGAATACGGCTACGGGCTGAACCTGGAAACCATCGCCCGTATATGGCGGGGCGGGTGCATTATCAGGGCGGCCCTGCTGGAGCAAATCCGCCAGGCCTATACCGAGCAGCCGGAACTTCGCAACCTGCTGCTCTCGCCGGCTTTTCTGGAAGCCGTCCTGCATGGCCAGCACGCCGCACGCGCCATTGTCAAAACCGCCGTCGATTTCGGCCTGCCCGCCCAGGCATTCTCCTCCGCCCTGCACTACTTCGACGCCTACCGGCGCGAGCAACTACCCCTCAACCTGGTGCAGGCCCAGCGGGATTACTTCGGCGCCCACACCTACGAAAGGGTGGACAGGGAGGGGGTGTTTCACACGAACTGGTAGCCTGGCCTACTTCAGCACTACCTTCCCCGCCATCCACCTGCCCTTTTCATCCCTGATCCGGAACACATACAGCCCCGCCGGCAACCCCCCGCGTTCGAAGCGGAATTGCACATCGCTGAATCGGCGCTGCTGCACTACCTGCCCCTGCCCGTCCATCAGCTCGAACAGACCCGGGCCGCCCGGCCAGCCCTGAAGCCGGAATAGCGCCCAGGCGCCGGCCGGGTTGGGGATCACCTCAACCGTTACGCCCGGAATACCGGGATCGGGCCGGATGCCCACCAGCTCCACGAAATCCCTGCCCAAAGTGTGGAAGGTCGTATTGGTAATCACCGGCTCGTTGATGTCGAAATAAATGGCAGCACTGTTTTCGATCACCGCGCCCAGCGGCAGGCTGTCTTTTTGGGATACCCTGAACTCTAGGAAGCCCTGGCTTCCTTCCAGGTTGGTAGTGCTATCCGGCAGCAGGATGTTCTCGAAAGTGAAGACCAGGATGTTTGTGCTGTCGATGTCCCAGGTGTAGGGGTGGCTGGCCGTGCCGGGGCGCACCGTCGTGATGTCCAGGTGTTCCGAAAGCGTATCGCGGATGACGACGAGGAAGGCGGTGTCGTTGCCCGTATTCTGGAAGCGCACGAGGTACTCGATATCCGTTCCGGGGTAGATGTAATGCTCATCGCCATAACCGCGCGGAAAGCCCTGTTTGTCATTGGGGTCGATGGCGGCCACGATCTCCCCGCATTCGATGTCGATGAATGGGCTGGCATCATCCAGAGGGAACTGGTTGACGAAACCGGTGCTGAAACTGCCTTGATTATTCGCACCACAGCCTTCTATTACTGCGCTGGGCATGCTGGAGCCGGGATGGAAGGGCGCCTGCTCCACTTCGATGCGGTAGGTGGAGCCATTGGCCGGCAGGTTGTATTCGAAAAACTCGCCGCTTCGCAGCAGCACGGTATCCGGCAGCGCCATCAGCATGACAGCATCTTCGATGATGATGCAGCGGCTGGATTCCAGCATGTCGCCCGCCCCCGCGTTTTCGACCCGGAAGCGCACTTCATCGCCTGCGCATTGCCCGCTCACCCGCAGGCTGGCGCCGCTCCAGCCGGGTAAGGGTGGGAAACAGGGGGCATTGGGGAATATCTTGGCTTCCACGCACAGCGATTGCCCGATCTGGGCGTCGCAGGCCACTACCACATCCACCAGGAAGGCGCCGCACTGGTTAATGGCAATGTCACCCAGCGAGAAAGTGTACTGGTTGCCATCCTGCGCGATAAGCGGCACATTGGCCGACTGGTAGGTGAAAAAATCATCCAGGGTGAGCACTACATAGGCATCTTCGGCTGCGGCAGTGCCATTATTGCAGTAATTGAAAAAGAACGAGCGCGTCCAGCACCGCCGCAGTATGGGCATGGCGAAATCTATGGACAGGCTGGGG
Organism: Bacteroidota bacterium; assembly: GCA_963169455.1. GTDB lineage: Bacteria > Bacteroidota > Bacteroidia > Chitinophagales > Saprospiraceae > JACJYE01. The sequence goes on from CAUJDW010000079.1 coordinate 71,286, forward strand.
CAGGGCTCCTGCTCCAGCACGGGAATATCCAGCATGGCGGTGTCTCCCGCTTCCGGCACGGAGGCGGGGAAGCTGTCCTCGCAGGCCAGCCACAGGGCGCCTGGCAGAATGGGGTACACCTCGTAGTCGCCCGGCAGCACCCGCTGCTCATAGGAGCCGTCGGCCTGGGTGACGGCGTATGCCATCTCGCCGTTGCCTTCAATTACCATCAGCCAGTTTTGCAGGCCGGGTTCTTCCGGCGTGGGGACACAGTCCGGCATGGTATCACGCACCAGCCGGCCCTTGATGGTGGCGCAGCCGGCCGGATCGACAACTACGTCGAACTCGTTTTCGTTGACACAGCCCGTTTCGGGATTATATAGCAAAAGGGTATAAGTGCCGCTTGCCAGCGCATAGTAGGGATTTACCTCCGTCGTGTCGCCATCGGGCAAAATCCAGCCCCCCTCCAAAGCCGGGTTGGCAACATTAAAGGAAAGAATGGCCGAATCGCAGGCAACCGGATCGTAGAGCACGCTGTGGAAAAAGTCATCAAAAGTAACTTCCACCTCATCGATGTCGGAGCAGCCGGGAATACTGTTGTCCACCACCTCCAGTTGATAGATGCCGTCGTTTATCACATCCACCACCGGCAGGTTGGAAGTAAAGCCGTTTGGGCCTGTCCAGGTGTAGGAAATGGTGGGGCCCGTAGCGCTGTTGCTGCCATCGAGCGTGGCGGACCAGGGGAAATCAAAACAGGACAGGACCTGATCCGGCCCGGCGTCGGCGCGCACGAGGGGCTCCAGTTCCACGGTAATGATATTGGAACAGCCATTGACGTCGGTGACGGTTATCGAATAAATGCCCGGAGAAAGGCCGGAGAGCGTGGGCCCCGGGAGGCCGTTCCCCCAGGTGTAGGTATAGGGCGGCTCTCCGCCGGTGACGATGATCTCGATGATGCCGTCATTGGTGGAATTGCATTGGGGGGACTGGAGGATGACGGCATCTGCATCAAAAGGCGCCGGCTCCTGAATGGTGAAGTTGGCAGTAGCTGTACAACCGTTGGAATCGGTTACCGTAACGGAATATGTGCCTCCGGAAAGATTTATCACCTGAGGGAAAGGGAAAGGGCCGCCAGGCCCGGCCCATTGGTAGGCATAGGGTGGCGTACCCCCGGAAATGCTTATTATTGCGCTTCCGTCGGCCTGCCCAAAACAGGAAACGTCCGTAACTGTAACATCCAACACCATTGCCGGCACTTCTTCTACAGTAATACAATGCTCGACGATGCAGCCATTTGCACTGGTAACGGTAACACAATACACTCCTGCACTGCTCACCAATATATCGGGCGTTGTACTTCCGTCACTCCAGGCATAGGTAGCCGGAATCGGAAAACACTGCTCCGCCGACAGGATTATTTCCTCCCCTTCACAGAACAACATGATCTGGCCGGGAAGATTGCAGTTGGGAACCTCCACATCTTCCACTACCACCACCTGCGCCGACTCCTCGCAGCCCCCGTTATCCGTCACCACCAGGGTGTAGGTTCCGGGCATGTCCGTAGTGAGCACACTGTCGGTGCTAATGAGGGTATTGTTCCCATCCAGCCAGGCAAAAGTAAACGGGGCATTGCCCGTCACCACGCAGCCGAAGCTCACGGTGGGTTCCAGGCAGGTGATGGCGTGCCCGGCGCAGGAGATTTCCGTGCCGCATTGGGCGGAGGCCCTGTGCAGGCCCAAGGCAAGGAGGAGGCAGAGTAGCGTAAGGCGTACAGTCATGAGATTCCGGGATTTATGGAAGTTTGTAAGCTGCCTTCGGCCGAGGCCGGAAGCAGGCATGGCATCACAGTACAAAAATCTTCCCTCCACTGCGGAAATACAACCACATTTTTTGTAGATTGTAGAATACAAAATCCGCTATAATCTTATTTATTGACATTTTTTAAGGCAATATGAAGTTGAGATTGTAGAATTTTAATTAAAAGAAAATACTATTTGCCGGTGCTGTATCGAACCGGGATTTCAGCCGCTCATGGAAAACACCCTCACTTACCAACTCATCCAATCCTTCTCCCGGCAGGACATCCGGCTGGCCCGGCAGTGGCTGGCCTCGCCTTACCACAATCAGCGGGCCGACCTGCCGGCCTTGTTCGGTTGCCTGGCCCTGGCCGTGCAGAAAGGCCGGCCGCCGGAACGCGCCGACATCTGGCAACACCTCTTCCCCGGCCGCCCCTATGACGATCAGCAGTTGCGCCTGCTGCTGAGTTATCTGTTCAGGTCCCTGGAGCGCTTCCTGGCCATTCGCGAGTTCGAATCGGGCCCTTTCCTGGAAGGGCGCTTGTTGCTGCAGGCCTACCGGCGGCGGCAGTTGCCGAGGCATTTCGCCCACGCTTTCAGGCAGGAACAGAAACAGCTCACCCGGCAGCCGCTGCGGCACCCGGACTACCACCTGGCCCATTATGGCCTGGAACTGGAGCACTACCAGATGGAATCCGCCGAAGGGCGCACCAGGGAACTCAACCTTCAGGAACTGGAAGGGCAGCTCACCCTGGCCTTCCTGGCCATGAAGCTGCGCCAAGGCTGCTTCGCCCTGGCCCATCAGGCCGTATTTAACACCCAGTACCAGCTTGCCCTGGAAGAAGAAGTGCTGGAACTGGCCGGGCGCGCCCCATACGCCGAAACACCAGCCGTGGCGGTTTATTACCACGGCTACCGGGCGCTGCGGCATCCGGAACAGGAAGAGCTGTTCCCTCCTTTCCGGGAAAAGCTGATGGCAGCCCTGGAGGTTTTCCCGCAGGAGGAACTGCGCGACCTTTTTCTGCTGGGCATCAACCTCTGCATCCGCAGGATCAACCGCAACCGCAGTGCTTTCCTGCGGGAAGCGCTGGAGTTGTACCGGCGGGGCATCGAGGCTGGCATTCTCGTAGAAGACGGGCGGCTTTCGCGCTTTACCTACAACAACGTCATCGGCATCGCCCTTCGGCTGCAGGAGCTGGACTGGGCGGAGCAGTTCCTCCACCAATACCGCCCCCTGCTGGAGCCCGAACAGCAGGAGCCAACCTTCAGCCTCAACGCTGCCCGCCTGGCTTTCACCCGCCGGGATTACGGCAGGGCCCTCACCCACCTGCAGGGCGCCGACTACAAAGACCGCATCAACAACCTCGTGGCCAAAACCCTGCAACTGAAGATATATTTCGAGCTTCGGGAATTCGATTTGCTGGAATCCCACCTGAAAGCCATGCAGTCCTTTCTGCGGCGCAACCGCCGCCTGGGTTACCACCGGCAGAATTATGGCAATATCGCCCGCTTTACCCGGAGGTTACTGCGCCTGCCCCCGGCCGATGGGGCCGCCCGCGCCGCCTTGCGAATGGCCATCGAGCAGGCAGAGCCGCTGACGGAAAAGGGGTGGCTGATGGAGAAGCTGGAAGAAGGGGAAATAAAGTAGCCGGCAGGCCCGGAAAAATGAAAACCCCCTTCTCCGAAAACGGGAAGGGGGTTTTCATTTTTCCGGGCCCAACAGTGGAGCTTATCCATTCATAGAAGTAAGGAATTCCTCGTTGCTGGAAGTGCCGACCATGTGTTTGCGGAGGAACTCGAAGGCTTCGTCCGGCTTCATATCGGACAGGTGGTTGCGCAGGATGAACATGCGCTGCAGGGTGTCCTTGTCCAGCAGCAGGTCGTCGCGGCGGGTGCTCGACTTGGTCAGGTCGATAGCCGGGAACATGCGCTTGTTGGACAGGTTGCGGTCGAGCTGAAGCTCCATATTGCCGGTTCCCTTGAATTCCTCGAAGATCACGCCGTCCATCTTGGAGCCCGTATCGATGAGGGCGGTGGCCAGGATGGTGAGGGAGCCGCCGTCTTCTATGTTTCGGGCGGCGCCGAAGAACTTTTTGGGTTTGTGCAGGGCGTTGGCTTCCACGCCGCCGGAGAGCACCTTGCCGCTGGCCGGGGCCACGGTATTGTAGGCGCGCGCCAGGCGCGTGATGGAGTCGAGCAGGATAACCACATCGTGGCCGCATTCCACCAGGCGTTTGGCTTTTTCCAGGACGATGGCGGCGACGCGGACGTGGTTGTCGGCGGGTTCGTCGAAGGTAGAGGCAACGACTTCGGCATTGACGCTACGTTTGAAGTCGGTCACTTCTTCCGGGCGCTCATCGACAAGCAGTACAATGATGTAGCACTCGGGGTGGTTTTTGGCGACAGCGTTGGCGATATCCTTGAGCAGGAATGTTTTACCCGTTTTCGGCTGCGCCACGATGAGCCCGCGCTGCCCCTTGCCGATCGGCGTGAACAGGTCGATCATCCGGTTGCCGATGTCGCGCCCCGTGGGGGAGGAAGTCAGCTTGAATTTTTCGTGCGGGAAAAGCGGCGTCAGGTAATCGAAGGGGACGCGGTCGCGGACGTCCTGGGGGTCCAGCCCGTTGATCTTGGAAACGCGCAGCAGGGCGAAGTACTTTTCCCCCTCCTTCGGCGGGCGGATGGCTCCCCGGACGGTATCGCCGGTGCGCAGCCCGAAGAGTTTTATCTGGGATGGCGAAACGTAGATGTCATCGGGCGAGGTGAGGTAGTTGTAATCGGAAGACCTCAGAAAGCCGTAGCCGTCGGGCATCATTTCCAGGATGCCTTCGCCCTCGATGATGCCGTCGAGTTCGATGTCGAAGCGTTCTTCCTGCTCTTCGCGGCTGGGGCCTCTGTGGCCTCTTCCCCCTCCGGGCTGTTGTTCGCGGGGTTCGCGGGGTTCGCGTTCGCGGGGTTCGCGCTCACGCTCCCTTTCCCGTTCGCGGGCTCTGGGCATTTCCATTTCCTCGTAGGGTTGTTCCTCTCTGGGGAGCACTTCTTCCCGTACCCGTTCGCGGCGGAATTCGGGTTCCGGCTGGTTTTCCGAAGCCACTTTCACGATGCGGCGGCGAGTCCTGCGGCGCGGCTGGCCTTCGTCATCCTCGTCCTCGTCCTCATCCTCATCGTCGGCATCATCATCCTCGTCCTCATCGAGCCTTTGAGCCGGCACGAGGAAGTCCTCATCGTCATCATCGTCTTCGGGCAGGTATCTTTCCGGTTCCTGGCGGCGGCCCTGGCGGTTGGCGCCGCGGCGGCCGCCTTCAGGCCCCTCTTCTTCACCCCGTTCTTCGGCGGGGGCGCCGCCATCGGCTGCCTGATGATCGAGGATCTTATATATGAGTTCCTGTTTGTTCAGGCGCTTGTAGCCGGTAAGCCCGATTTGCTCCGCCAGTTCTCTCAGCTCGGGCACAAGCATGTAGTTTAATTGCGATATATCAAACATAAATTATTTGTTACAGAAGTTAGAATAGTATGGTTTAAGAACTGATTACATCAGAGATCTTTTGCGGAATAAGACTGTGGGGATATGTGAATTTTTTAACATGAAAATGCCTCAAAACAAAGCCCTTGCAACCCAGCGGCCCTTCTTTTAAGTGGGAAAAAGCAGGATAGAATCGGAGACGCCTGAATCGAAGGCATCAGAGACGTATGGTAAGCCGATACGCTTTTACTGGTACAAAAATACATTTATTTTTTCAATTCAAATAGTATCTTTGCAAAAAAGATAACCAAAAACTTTCCCTAAAGTTCAATCCCCTTTTGTTTTTCTGAACCAGATAGCAATCAACTCTACAATATGCTGGAAATCAACTTTATTCGCGCCAACAAGAGCCGTGTAATCCAAGGGTTAAAAGTCAAAAATTTTTCAGAAGAAGACCTGAAGCTCGTTGAAGGCGTTCTGGCGCTTGACGATGCGCGCAAGGAAGTTCAAACGAACCTGGACAATCTGCTTGCGGAGCGCAACCAGCTCTCCAAATCCATCGGAAGCCTGATGAAGGAGGGAAAGAAAGATGAAGCGGAAGCCATGCGCGAGCGGGTGGCCCGGCTTAAGGAGGAAAGCACCCGCCTGGAAGACACTCTCCGGGACACAAAAGCCCGGCTCGAGGAACAACTCATCAAGATACCCAACATCCCCCACGAATCCGTTCCGCCGGGCGCCACGCCCGAAGACAACGAGGTGTACAAAGCCTGGGGTGAACCGCTGCCCGAACTGGGCGCCGGGGCCCTCCCCCACTGGGAACTGGCACAGAAATACGGGGTGTTTGACCTCGAACTGGGCGTAAAGCTCACGGGCTCCGGCTTTCCGGTGTACAGGGGGAAAGGCGCCAAACTGGAACGGGCGCTGATCTCTTTTTTTCTGGACGAGGCCATCGCCGCCGGTTTTGAAGAGATCATTCCGCCGCTCATGGTCAATGAGGATACGGCCAGGGCGACCGGGCAACTCCCCGACAAGGAGGGCCAGATGTATTATGTCGAACGTGACAACCTCTACCTCATCCCCACCGCGGAAGTGCCGGTGACCAACATCTACCGGGATGTCATCCTGGATGAGGGCAGGCTTCCGATAAAAATGACGGGATATACGCCTTGTTTCCGCCGCGAAGCCGGCTCCTACGGCGCGCACGTACGGGGCCTCAACCGCGTGCACCAGTTCGACAAGGTCGAGATCGTGGTGCTTGACCATCCCGACAGATCGTATGAAACCCTCCGGCAGATGCTGGCCCACGTGTCGGGCCTGCTGGATAAACTGGAACTGCCCTACCGCATCCTGCGCCTTTGCGGCGGCGATATGAGCTTCACCTCCGCATTGACCTTCGATTTCGAGGTTTTCTCGGCAGCCCAGAAGCGCTGGCTGGAGGTCAGCTCGGTGTCCAATTTTGAAACCTTCCAGAGCAACCGCATGAAGCTGCGCTTCCGCGACGGCAAAGGCACCCGCCTGGTGCACACCCTCAACGGCAGCGCGCTGGCGCTGGCCAGGGTGGTGGCCGCCCTGCTGGAAAACAACCAAACACCCGAGGGAATTGTTATTCCCAAGGTGCTTCGTAATTATACGGGCTTTGAGTTGCTAAACTAAAAAAGGATTCTGACCGATGCTTGGAAGTTATTATGGATATATGATCGTTGCGGGCATTTTGTCCGTCGTGGGCATGATCGTCAGCCAGCGCCTGAAAGGCAAATTCAACCATTACGGGCGCATCCCCATCCGCTCGGGGATGACCGGGGCGCAGGTGGCCGCGGAGATGCTGCGCCATTTTGGCATCCACGATGTGAAAATCGTCCAGGGCCAGGGTTTTCTGAGCGACCACTACAATCCCCTGACCAAAACGGTGAACCTGAGCCCCGAGGTGTACAACGGCTACAGCATCGCCTCGGCTGCCGTGGCAGCGCACGAATGCGGGCACGCCGTCCAGCACGCCCAGGCCTACAGCATGCTGCAGCTGCGCTCGAAGCTGGTGCCCATCGTCAACCTGTCGGCCATGGCCCAGCAGTGGCTGCTGCTGATCGCCTTCATGACCCTGTCTTCCATGCCCCAGATCATGCTGATCACCATCGTCGCTTTCGCAGTGACCACCTTGTTCGCCTTTGTTACCTTGCCGGTGGAGTTCGACGCCAGCCGTCGGGCCCTGGTGTGGCTGGATGAGAGCGGCGTCACGCGCGGAGCGGAGTATGACGGGGCGAAAGATGCGCTGTGGTGGGCAGCCATGACCTACGTTTCCGCGGCTTTGTCGTCGCTGGTGATGTTGCTCTACCTCGTCCTGCGCTATGCCGGCGCAAGCAGGGACTAGGAAAATTTAAAATGTAAAATGCTCGCCCGGCTGCATGGCAGACGGGGATAATCAAAAATGTAAAAGTGGGGGGCGCCCCTGCTTGGCTTTCAGGACAAATACTATTACCCTTATGATGCAGGAAGAAGTCAGTTTTTACGTTGATGAGGCCCGCGAAGGCATGGAAAGCGCCATTGACCACCTTCAGAAAGAGCTGGCCAAGATTCGCGCCGGAAAGGCCTCGCCGGCCATGCTCGCCGGCCTGATGGTGCCCTATTACGGCACGCCCACTCCCTTGAACCAGGTGGCCAACGTGAGCACATCCGATTCGCGGACCATCGTGATCCAGCCCTGGGAGAAATCGATGCTGGCGCCCATCGAAAAGGCCATTTTCGAGGCGAACCTCGGCTTTACGCCCCAAAACAACGGGGAGGTGGTGCATATCAATGTCCCCCCCCTGACGGAGGAGCGCCGCAAGGAAATGGTCAAGCGGTCCAAAGGCCTGGGCGAAGACGCTAAAGTCAGCATTCGAAACTCGAGGCGCGACGCCATGGAGCAAATCAAAAAAGCCGTGAAAGATGGTTTTCCCGAAGACGCCGGCAAGCGCCTGGAGGATGAAGTGCAGAACCTGACCAACAAGTACGGCGAAAAAGTCGACCAGCTCATCGACCTCAAAGAGAAGGAAATTATGACGATCTGAGCTGAAATCCCGATTTCAGCAGGCTTCCTTCAATAATAAAAAGGCTGTTATGTTGTCTAATTATCAAAATAGCCTTACCTTTGTCGGGCTTTTTAAAAAAGGCACCTATTGAAGGAATTGTAAAGCGCCGAAATAATGAAACGTACATATCAACCCTCTAGAAGGAAGCGTGCAAACAAGCATGGGTTTCGTTCACGCATGAGCTCCAAGAACGGCCGCAAGGTACTGGCCCGCCGTCGCGCCAAGGGCCGCCATAAGCTGACTGTTTCAGACGAAAAACGGCTCAAGTAATAGTATTTACTCAGTGCTTCCTCCCTGAAAAGTGAAGTAAAGCCGGCATGCGTGCAGCTTTACTTCACTTTCTTTTTTTCCCCTCGCCAGCGCTTTCAGGCCGTAATAAATCCGGAAGAAAATTTACTGCACGTTATCCCCCCGAAGCTGCCGGAAGCGCTTCCGGGCCTCTACGGCGAAGGTGCTCCCCGAGAAATCGATGAACAGGGTTTCGTACAGGGCCATGGCTTTTTCCGGCTCATTGAGCTGCTTATCGTAAAGCTGGGCCAGTTCGTACAGGGCGTTATCGGCGCGAATCTCCTCCTTGTGTTCATCTATGATCTTCTGCAGCAGCCCGGCGGCCCTGTTGTAGTCCCGCTTTTTCTTAAAGACCTGTGCTTCCAGATAGAGTATATCGTCCAGGAGCGAGTGCGCCGGGAAGTTTTGCCGCAGGGAGTCCAGCTTCAGAAAAGCCTCGTCGAAGCGGTTCTGAAAGACGAGCAGTTCGGCGTCGGCGTACAACTGCAGTGCGGTGGCGGTAGTGTCCAGCCCGAGGTTGTCCATGATGAACACGGACAGGTCCAGGGCGTCATTGGCAATGAGCTTGGAGGTGGAAGCCTTCAGGATGTCGAACTGCGCCTGCGCCCACTGGAAGTCGCCGGCGTAATAAGAGAGTTTGGCGTTGCGGAAGCGGGCCTCATGGCCGATCTGGTCCTCTTTGAAGGCCTTGTCCACCTGGGAATACAACAATGTGGCTTCCCAGATTTCCCCTTTCATCAGGTAGTAGTCGGCGAGGTTGATCTTGCCGTAGGCCTGGGTAGTGGGGTTGACGTTGGGGTATCCAATCATGTCGGAAAGCATGGCGATGGCCTTGCCCAGGTCGTTGAGGTAGAGGGCCACCAGTTCGGCTTCTTCGAGAATGATATTGGCCGTCACTTTGGAGCGGCCGAATTCATCAAGGAAGGATTCGTATTCCGCTTCCAGTTGGAGCAGGGCTTCCCGGCTGTAGTCGTAACCTTCCACGAGTTGACGGCGCTTGCAGCGCAGGGCTTCCCGCTTGGCGTCGATGTAATAGGTGGAACTGGGCCCTTTATCCGCGACAATATATTCGTATGCCTGGATGGCGGCGGCGTAGTCCCTGTCGGAAGCGGCGATTTCCCCGAGGCGGAAGACGCGGCCGCCGTTTTCCTGCAGGCGCCGGTCGAGGGCGCGCAACTGGCGGAAGGCGTTTTGGTAGTCTTTTTGCTGGATGAACACCCAGCTCAGCATTTCGGGGTAGAAATCGTTGGCGGGGCCTTCCTGGATGCGGGTATAAAGCTGGGCTTTGAGCTCTTCGTAGTCTTCCGGAAGCAGGTAACGCTGGAAGATGGCCTTAACGGTGTTGGCCCGCCCGGGGTCCAGTTCGATGCTGTTGAGGTAACTTTCCACCATTTTGGCGGAATCGCCTTTGCGGCGGTACAATTCCCCCAGGTTATAGGCGAAAACCTGGCTGTCTTTCAGCATGGCGGCGCCTTTTTCGTAGGTTTCTATGGCCAGGTCGTATTTGGTCAGGGTGGTGAAGGCGTTTGCCAGTTTGGTGATGGCGAACTGGTCCTGGGGCATCATTTCGATGGCCTTCCGGTACTGGGCCTCCGCCTCCTCGTCCTTTACCTGGCGTTCAAACAGTTTGCCGTATGTGACGTACAACTGGACATTTGCCGGGTCGCGCTTCAGTTGCTTTTTGATGACCTTTTCGCAATCGTCAAAAGCTTCCAGCGCCAGCAGGCATTCCACGTAGCGGTCGAAGTAATAATCATTGAAATTGCTTTGTTCGAAGAGCTTTTCATAAAGGACGGCCGCCTTTTCGAACTCCCCGTCGGTGTAGTACTGCTGGGCCAGCCGGGCGTCCTGGCCCAGGGCGGCAAAGGCGAAAAGCAGGCCTGCTGCCAAAAGAATGCTTCTGATCATTGCTCGGGTATTTTACAGTATAAAAAACGCCCTTTTCAGGCAAAAGTTTCTTTCAAAAAGGAAGAGCGGCTAATCTCCGGGTAAGGAGGTTAGCCGCTCTTTCTTTTTGGGTGCGGAAAAGTGCGAGGCCTATTCGAGGCGGAATTTGACCGGCAGGTTGAACTGCACCCGCACGGGGCGGCCGCGTTGTTTGCCGGGAACCCACTTCACGCCCTGATCGTTCATCAGGTTGACCACGCGCATGGCTTCAGCGCCGCACTGGGCGCCGATGTCGCGCACGACTTTGGCGTCGGTCACGGCGCCGTCCTTTTCCACCACGAACTGTACGACGACGGTGCCTTCAACGCCGTTTTCACGGGCGATGGCCGGATACTTGATGTTCTTGTAGATGAACTCGAGCATCTTCTTGTCGGCGCACTGCTTCTTTTCTTCCTTGGTGGGAAGGTCTTCGCAACCCGGGAAGCGGGGCATGTCTTCCACTACCTTGAAGATTTCCTCCACTTCCGGAGCGGGAGGCGGCGGGGGCGGCGGCGGCGGGGGCGGCGGCGCTGCCGCTTTCACCGGTGGAGCATCCACTACCGTAGATTCATCCACGGACTGGTCGACGAACTCCACTTCTTCTTCTTCGAGTACTGTTTCATCCGGCACCTCTTCGATCACGGGAGGTGGCGGGGGAGGAGGAGGGGGAGGCGGTTCAGCGGTCCGAGGCGGTTCGATTTCGATCTCCTCGTCGAGGGTCAGGGCATCATCCGGGATGAACACCTTTTCCTCGTATTGAGTCCAACTGAAGGCCAGAACGGTCAGGCCAAGCGCCAGGACAAGCCCGAGGTTGAAGAAGGTACCACTGTACCTGAACACGTCGGCCCAGGGGTACTTCGTCCTCGCTTCCATTGGCGATGTTCCTGCCGCGCTTCCTGCTGCATGAGCTGGGCCGCTGGCGGCGCGCTTGGCATAGACGGACTTCATCACCAGGATGAGGGCAGTTACGCCCACGCCTATGGCCAACACGAACCCTCCCAGCGTTCCGCCGGTAACTGACAAATCCATACTGACAAGGTTTATTTAATCAAAAAATAGACGAATACGCTTGCAAAAGAACCAATAATATTAGCAATAATGTCCAATACCTCAAAAAACCTGCCTGGAAAAAAGGCATACTGCACACATTCCAGGGCTGTTCCATACGCACAGCAAAACAATATTGCCCAGCCTGCGGGCCCGGGGCGCAGGCGTTCGGAACGGCGAAGGCCCCACAGCAACAGGCTGGCCAGCAGGAAATAAGCAGCGCCATGCGCCAGCTTATCTGGCTCCAGCCAATTGAAGGTTTGTGGTGTTTGTACAGAAGCGCCGGTTGACAGCGCCAGGATAACGGCCGCCCACATCAGGGCGGGGATAAAAAATTTGAAATTGGCTCTTTTGCTAGGATAGATGCGGCTCAGGTTGGTTTTGGCGTACAGGGAGAAAAAAAATGTGAAAAATTATTCAATGATAGACTGATAGGCTTCGGCGTCCATCAATTCCTCCAGTTCCTCGGGATTGGACAACTCGATCTTGATAATCCATCCCTTGCCGTAAGGGTCTTCGTTTACCAGGGTGGGGTTGTCGCCCTCCGACTCATTGAGCTCGGGGTTGAACTCCAGGATTTTTCCGGAAACGGGCATATACATGTCGGAAGTGGTCTTTACAGCTTCGACGGTGCCGAAGGGCTCGCCTTTCTCCAGGCTCTCGCCCACCGTTTCCACCTCCACGTACACCAGTTCGCCCAATTCGCCCTGGGCGAAATCGGTGATGCCGACGTAGGCGACATTGCCGCCCTCTACACGGATCCACTCGTGTTCTTCCGTGTATTTCAGGTTGTCAGGAAAATGCATGTTTTGAGGATATTTGATAGTCAGCAATGCTATGGCTGCCCAAAAATAAAGGATTTTTGCAGACTCTTGACGACTGGAAGAAAAAAATTATGCAGAGGCAAAGGAGCGCCTGCCGCCCCTTTGCCATTCCGATACAATTATTTTACGCTGGCCTCTTTCTGTTTGGCCAGGAATTGTTTGACCCAGGTGGTCGTAATAGACTTGGGGCGCTCCAGGGGGAAGCCGAGGGCGCGCGCCCAGCAGAGTGCGGAAAGTACGCCAAGCGCACGCGATACGCCGAAGAGCACGGTGTAGAAGTTGAACTCCTTCACCCCGTAATGCACCAGAAGTGCGCCGGAGTGGGCATCCACGTTCGGCCAGGGGTTCTTGACCTTGCCCAGGCCCTGAAGGATATCGGGCACTACGTCGAATATCTTCCAGACGACCTCGACGATATCATCGTTTTTGATGTATTCCTCCGCGAAGCGCTTCAGCGCGATGAAGCGGGGGTCGGGCTGGCGCAGCACGGCATGCCCGTAGCCGGGGATGACCTGCCCTGCTTCCAGGGTGATATTCACGTAATTGGCTATTTCTTCCTTTGTGGGATTGGTGGTTCCCAGGGCGTCGAGCATATTGAATATCCAGCGAATGACCTCCTGGTTGGCCAGCCCGTGCAAGGGGCCTGCGAGGGCGTTGATCCCGGCAGAGAGGGAGAGGTAAGCATCGCTGAGGGTCGACCCTACCAGGTGGGTGGCGTGCGCAGAAGCGTTGCCGCCTTCGTGGTCGGCATGGATAACCATGTACAGGCGCATGAGGTTTTTGAATTCCTCCTGTTCTACCCCAAGCATGTGGGCGAAATTGCCCGCCCAGTCAAGTGAAAGGTCCGGGTGGATGTGTTTGTCCTTGAAGAAAGTGCGCCGGTAAATATAGGCGGCCACCCGGGGCAGCCGGGCAATGAGGTTCATGCTGTCCTCGTAGGTCGGGTCCCAGTATTCCGTTTTGCCCAATCCTTCCTCATAACGGCGCGCGAAGCAGCTTTCGGTCTGCATGGCATTGATGGCCACGGTGAACTGGGTCATGGGGTGGGTGTCGGGCGGCAGGTTGTCCAGCACTTTAAAGACGTGTTCGGGGACGTTGCTGCGGCGCATCCATTGGTGGGTGAGCCATTCCATTTCCTCCTCCGTAGGGATCTCCCCGACGAGCATGAGCCAGAACAGGCCCTCCGGGCGGGGTTCCTTCTCGTGCTCTCCCCTGGGCAGAGAAGCCCTCAGCTCGGGAATGGAATAACCCCGGAAGCGGATGCCCTCCATGGGGTCGAGTTCCGATGTTTCCCATACCATAGACTTGATGCTCCGGGCCCCGCCGTAAACCTGTTTGAGTTTGACCTCGTCGATTTTCAAGTCGCCATGTTCCTTCAGGATGTCATGAATCTGGTCTCTCAGGCCATTTGCTTTTTCGATGAATTTTTGTTTCAGGAGATCCATTTATATCTTATGTTAACTGCTTTTATGAAATGGTTTTATTCGTTCATAATCAAACAAACATGCCCTCCTTATGTTCAGCTTTTGAATGGGCGCCGGGCTTCCGGGCTTGCCGCAGGGCATGGGAAGAAGCCTGTTCCGGAAGCGTTTCAGGAAAAGGCCCGGGAGGGTTTTTCAGATAAGCTGGGTTGTAGTTTGCCTGGATGGGCTGTTCTTCTTCGGCCTTGCATCAATAAATACGGGCCAAACGCCCAAAAAGTTTATACAGAAAAAAAGCGGCCCTTAACGAGCCGCCTTCCCGTTGCGTTTTATTCCATATCCCAGATAGCATACTGGATTTCCTCCCTGCCGGCTCCTTCTTCCTTCATGCGCTGGATAAGGGCAGATTCCCGCTTGCGCCTTTCCACGGTCTGGTTCCGGAATACCAGGAGTTGCTGTTCATTCAGCATGCGCTGAATGGAAGCCTGCGTCATTTCGCGGATGCTGTTCTTTTTCTGGAGGTATAACGGCATATCCTGGCTCCGCAGCGGCTCGATGGATTCCAGGTTGCGGAAGCGCCGTTCCTGTATCTCATACATCTCTTCTACCTGCTGGCTGCTGAGTTGAAACAGGCCGGCCTGTTCCTCGGTAGCCTGTTGGGCCAGTGCTTCGCGATCTTGGGCCAGCGCGACTCCCACGAAGGCAAGCCAGAAAAAACAAAGGATCAATTTCTTCATATTGTTTGTTTTCTGAATTCTTTTTTCGCCGCCGAAAGCTTTATTGGGGCATTTGCCTGCAAATCTAAATTTTTGGCAGGGTAAAATACAATTTTTGGGCGTTTTATACTGTCGCTGGCTTGCAATTCCCCGATTCCTCACTGCAGCCGGCAGGGCCATCGCATTTGGAACAAACCTTCAGCCGGATTATGAACGGTGGGCGCATCCTGGCTAGCCGTCCGACGGCTTTGAGTCGTCGGACGACTAAACCCGGCTTCCCGGCAGGATGCGCATACCGGCATTTGATTCAAAAAAAAGTTAAATGCGATTGCTCTGCTCCGGCCATCGGATGGCGCGGATTTGTTCCCAATAGGCTATCTTTGCAAACCGGTTTTCCCGGCCCGGTTTCACAACCTGCGGCTGGAAAAGCCCCTGGTTTAACCATAAAGGCTATCCCAATGTTGCTGATCCAGGATGTGCTCATCAGCGATGATGTGATCGAAAAGCAATTTGTCTGCAACCTCTCTGCCTGTAAAGGGGCCTGTTGCTGGGAAGGCGATTACGGCGCGCCCCTCAGCCGCCCCGAACTGGAGGTGCTGTCCCGCATCTATGAAGATGTGGCGCCTTTCCTGCTGCCCGAAGGCCGCCAGGCCATCGAAGAACAGGGGCCCTACGCCTACTATGAAGATAATGACAGCTACGGCACGCCCCTCATAAACAACGGCCCCTGCGCCTATATGGTGTACGATGAGCTGGGTATCGCCAAATGTGGCATCGAGCAGGCCTTCCTGGCCGGGAAGACGGATTTTAAAAAGCCCGTTTCCTGCCACCTCTACCCTATCCGGGCGCTTGGCGACAGGAAGGAGGGCTTCGAAGCACTCAACTACGACCACTGGGATATCTGCTCAGCGGCCTGTGAATTGGGTAAAAAGCTACAAATACCTGTTTACCAGTTTGTTAAGGACGCAATCGTGCGCAAGTACGGCCAGGAATTCTACGATGAACTCGACGCCGCAGCGCAACACCTCCGGCAGGCCTTATAAGGAAAGGGCATTGAAAATGTGAATAAACGCACCGGAGATATTGACAATTGAAAGTTTTCTTAATAACTTTGCCCTGCCCAGGGCTTGATTTTTCAAGCTCTTCCATCCCGAAACCGATATATTCTCCGGAACAGCAACTATCTATCCTGCAGCCCTGCTTCTGTATGAGCGTGTGCTGGCGCTTTTCCTTATCCGGCGCCGGCAGCTATATCGGTTCCTTATTCCCTGACTGATTTAGGCTTATCCGCTTGAGAGCTTGCTCTTGGCCCCTTTTCTTGCTGTGAAACATAAAGAATCACGTTTACCCCCCCTTTTGAAGTTGGTTTTTTCTGCAGCTCCGACACCAGTCGGAGCTGCTTTTTTTTATTCCTTATCGACTTTTTTCCGGATGATCTCCAGCACCTCCCGCTCCAGTTGGTCCGCCTGCGCGGCCATCCGGCCCGCACGTTCTACCAGGTCGGTGGCGAATTCCCGGCTCTTCAGGCTTGAAGCGTTGATCCGGACGTTGAGGAAGGCGCCCTGTACGGCGGCCCGGGCGCAGAGCGCTCCGACGCCCGCGTCGCTGGCGGAGTTGGGGTTGCCGGCTTCCGCCATGGCCCGGATGAGGCCGAAGGACTGAAGGGCGAGTTCCATGGTTTGGAAAGGTATCTCGGTGGCGTATTTCGTCGCTTCCTCCATGGCCTGAGCACGGGCGTTTTTCTCTTCTTCCGTGCCTTTGGGGAGGCGCACCGCTTCGATGATGCGGTTGAATGCCCGGGTATCCTCATCCACGAGCTTCAGCAGGGCGTCTTTGATTTTCTGCCCTTTTTCGGCCCATTCGGAGAATTCCTCCCACCTGTCGTCCCAGCCACGGCGATGCGCCGAAAGGTTGGCCACCATGGCGCCCAGGGAAGCGCCCAGTGCTCCGACATAGGCGGCGATGGACCCCCCGCCGGGAGCAACGCTCTCCGAAGCCGTTTCGTTGGCGAAACGCCTGAGATCCATGGCCAGCAGAGGGTCGGGGCTGTCTTCACGCAGCCGGTATTCGATGATCTTTTTGGCGGGGTCGAATGGGGTGAGTTCATCCAGCCCCATCGATTTGATGGCGATCCTGACCAGTTCTTCCTCCTGTACGCCGGCCGAGCGCTGTTGTTTGTGCAGGAAGTACCGCCCGGCATCCAGCATGGCCTGCAGCGGCGCCAGCCCTACCAGTTCCGAGCCGGTAGCCCTCATGCCTCTTCTGGCGGCGCTTTCCCTGCATGCCTCAAAGGCTATATGCAGGGGCGTTTCGCGAATGTTGGTGAGGTTCATGGAAACCTGGGCGATGCCGTACTCTTCGATATACCATCCAATCGCTTTTACCGCTTTGCATGCGCCTGGAATGCGGACGGGTTCGCCCGTTTCGTCGCGGACAACAGGGCCGGTGACGGGGTCGCCTTCCCTTTTCACCCGCCCGTTCTCCCGCACATCGAAGGCGACGGAATTGGCGCGGCGGACGGATGCCGTATTCAGGTTGACGTTGTAGGCGATCAGGAAGTTCCGGGCGCCGATGGCGGTGGCTCCGGCTGCCGCGTTAAAGCGGGCAGGGCCGAAATCGGGCTTCCACTCCGGCCGGGCCAGCTTTTCCGGCAGCGCTTCGTATTCCCCGGCCCGGATGGCGGCCAGGTTTTTCCACTCCGGTTTCGTAGCGGCGTATTCGTAGAGGTAAACGGGAATGTCCAGTTCTCTGCCTACCCTTTCTCCGAGTTTGCGCGCCCATTCCACCACCTCATCCATGGTGATGTTGGCGATGGGGATGAGCGGGCAGACATCGGTGGCGCCCATGCGCGGATGCTCCCCCTTGTGCCGGCGCATGTCGATCACTTCCCCGGCCTTTCTGATGGCAAGAAAAGCAGCTTCGATTACCGGCGCGGGTTCTCCGACAAAGGTGACTACCGTGCGGTTGGTGGCCTTGCCGGGGTCGGCATCGAGCAGTTTTACACCTTCCACACTTTCGATAATATCGGTGATCTGCCTGATAACGGCCGGGTCGCGCCCTTCGCTGAAATTGGGGACGCATTCGATGAGTTGCTTGTTGGGCATGGTTGTTTTTATAACTTGTTAACTAAATCAATGCTTCCCACAACACTTCCACCGGATGGAGGGCCTTTCGGCCCGTTCCATCTTTGATCTGATGGCGGCAACTGGTGCCGGGTGCGGCGATAATGGCATGCTGCGGCGCCTGGCGAAGGGCGGGGAAGAGTGTTAACTCTCCTACCTGCATGCTTAGTCCGTAGTGTTCGGCCTCGTAGCCGAAGGAGCCGGCCATGCCGCAACAGCCGGAGGGGATAACTTCCACCTGATAGTTTTCCGGCAGGCTCAGCACGAAGGCCGAGCAATCCACCCCCGCCAGTGCTTTCTGGTGGCAATGCCCGTGCAGCAGCACATGCCTGGGCTCTTTGGTGAACGAGCCGGCGGCAATGCGGCCGGCTTCGATTTCACGGGCCAGAAATTCTTCGATCATCAGGGCGTTTTTCCCCAGTTCACGCGCCGGCTCCCGGAGCCCGGGGCTCACCAGGCGGGGGTATTCATCGCGAAAGCTGAGGATGGCGGAGGGCTCTACGCCTACCAATGGCATCTCAGGGCTGACGAGCTCTTTGAAACGAGCCACATTTTGCCGGGCCAGCTGCCGGGCCTGCGGCAACATGCCTTTGGAAAGAAAAGCCCGCCCGCTTTCTTCGTGCCCCGGCATCTGAACCTCGTAGCCCAGCCGGCTGAGCAGGCTGATGGCCCTGATGCCGGTTTCGGTGTCGTTGTAGTTGGTGAATTCATCGCAGAAAAACCACACCTTGCCGATGGGCGTGGTGGAGGGCAACAGCCACGCCTTATTGCGGGCGTACCACCGCCGCAGCGTAATCGGGTGCAGGGTGGGCAGCGAACGCCGGGGCGCAACGCCCAGCACCCGCTTGGCCAACCCGCTGAGCATCGGATTGGTGAAGAAGAAATTGCTGAGCCGGGGAAACCGCGCCCCCAGGCTGTTCAGCCTGCTGATATTGCCGAATACCCGGGCCCGGAGCGGAATGCCGTGAACTTCGTAGTAATGGTGCAGAAATTCCGCCTTCAGGCTGGCCATGTCCACATTGGACGGGCACTCGGAGGCGCAGCCTTTGCAGGACAGGCAAAGGGCCATCACTTCGTACAACTCCTCGTAGCTGAAGCGGTTGGGCTTGTCGCCGTAAGTGAGGAATTCCCGCAGCGCGTTGGCCCGGGCGCGGGTGGTGTCTTTTTCATTGCGGGTGGCCATGTAGGAAGGGCACATCACGCCCCCGCTGACGTGGTGCAGCTTGCGGCAATCGCCCGATCCGGTGCACTTCTCGGCCGCCCGCAGGATGCCGCCTGCATCGGAAAAGTCAAAAACCGTATCGAATTCCGGCTCGGCCTTGTCGATGGGATAGCGCAGGCTCGTGTCCATGGGCGGGGTGTCGGTAATCTTGCCGGGGTTGAGCAGCCCCCGGGGGTCCCAGCATTGTTTGATTTCCCGGAAGAGCTGATAATTTTTCTCCCCGAGCACCAGCGGGATGAATTCGCCACGCACCCGCCCGTCGCCATGCTCTCCGCTGAGGGCGCCCCGGTACTTTTTGACCAGGCGTGCGGAAGCTTCGGCGATGGCCCGCAGTTCCTTCACGCCCTGCGAGCTCTTGATATTGATGGAAGGGCGGGTGTGCAGTTCGCCGGCGCCGGCATGGGCGTAATAGACCGCATGATGGCCGAAGGCCTCCATGAGCGCCTGGAACTCTCCGATATAAGCCGGCAGGTCGGCCAGGGCCACCGCCGTATCTTCCACGAACTCCAGGGGTTTGCGGTCGCCTTTGACGTGGGACAAAACGCCGAAGCCGGCAGCGCGAAGGGCCATCACCCGGGCGGTGTCGGGCGGGTAAACAACGGGGAAGGCGTAACCGTAGCCGGCGGCCTGCAGATCGGCGATCATGGCTTCCGCCCGGGCAGTGGCGCCCTGCCGCGTATCATCGCGGAATTCGATGATGAGAATGGCTTCGGGGTCGCCGTTCAGGAAAAAGCGGTTGCGCTGCTGCTGCCGGTTCTCCCTCGTGCAGTCCATGATGAATTTGTCCATCAGTTCGCAGGTATAGGGCTGATGGCGCATGGCCAGGAGGGTGGATTCCAGGGCCTCCTGCAGGGAGGAAAAGTGCGCGCAGACCATGGCCTCTTCCGGAGGCGGCAGGGGGTCAAGGTGCATTTTGACCTCGGTGGTAACGGCCAGGGTGCCTTCCGAGCCGGCCAGCATCTTGCTGAAGTTGAAGATGGCGCCGCCGGGGGTAAAAATGTTGGATTGCAGCAGCACATCCACTGCGTAACCGGTATTGCGGCGGTGGATCTCCGGTTTGGGGAAATGCTCCCGGATGGCGGCCTGTTGTTCCGGATCGGAAAGGGCCTGAAAGAGCTGCTGGTAAAGGCGGCCCTCCAGGCTGTCCTCTTTGCGTTTGCGGTGGAAGGCTTCCGGGGCGAGGGGCCCGAAAGTGGCCTCCGAACCATCGCTGAGCACGGCTTTTACCTCCAGCACGTGGTCGCGCGTGGCGCCGTACTTGATGGAGGTCGTCCCGCAGGAGTTGTTGCCGAGCATGCCGCCGATCATTGCGCGGCTGGCGGTGGAGGTGTTGGGGCCGAAAAAGAGCCCGTACGGCTTCAGGTGTGCGTTGAGCTCATCGCGGATGACGCCCGGCTGGAGGCGCACCCAGCCCTCCGCCGCATTGACCTCCAGGATGCGGTTCATGTGTTTGGAAATGTCCACTACGATGCCATTGCCCACGCACTGTCCGCCCAGGGAAGTGCCCGCCGCCCGGGGAATCAGCGAACTGCCGTGTTCGCGGGCGAAGGCCAGCAGCTTTTTGATGTCTTCCGCATCTTTGGGATAGGCCACCGCCAGGGGCAGTTCCCGGTAGATGGAACCGTCGGTGGCATAGATGCGGCGGAGCAGTTCGTCGGAGTACAGCTCGCCGCTGAGTTGTTGCCGGAGCGCCTGAAGCTGGGGTTGCATGGCTGGCTGTTTTTTGTTATTTAAAAGCTCCTGATTATGTTGTGGGTTTTCTCCCAACCGCTCTCCCGGCTGGGTTTAATGCTTTTTCAAGTACCATAATAACCTGGAGCTGATCCGGGAGTGAATTTAAATAAATTGGGTTTGCCCAAAGAAAATTAAGGTAAAAAGAAAGGCCTCATCTGCCGGTTCATTGTCCGCGAGTTGAATAAAATATATATTTGTTGGGTACAAAATAACGGCCTGCCGATATTTGCCGGTGGCGCAGCCAGTTAAAATTGTCCGGGCCTGTGAGAAAATTTCGTTGTCGTGATGCAAGGACCTACACCAGAACTGAGGGCGTTGTTTGAAGAGGCCCGGCAGTATGAAGCGCGTAAAGACCACTATAATGCGGTCAAACTGTACAAGCGCATCATCCGGGAGGCCAGCGGCTGGGCGGAGCCCTGCGCCAGCCTGGGGCAGATATATAAATACCGGCAGGAGTGGAAGCCGGCCCTGTATTACAGCAAGAAAGCCGTTTCACTGGACGCCGCCGACAAGGATTCCTGGTGGAATGTGGGCATCGCCGCCACCGCGCTTAAGAAAAACCGCCTGGCGCGCAATGTCTGGGCAAAATTCGGGTTCGGGGACAGGCGCAGGTGGCCCCATGTTTCCATTCAGCGGGCCTATGACAAGCAGTTCGAACTCATGTGGGTGGAACGCACCGGCCCTGCCCAGGGCCTCATCCGCAATATTCCCCACCCCCGCTCGGGCCGGCGCTATGGTGACAGCGTGCTGTTCGACAACACCGTCAGAGGGTATCACACTTCCGAATACTACCGGCTGCCCATTTACGATGACCTTGGCGTGCTCAGGCATTCCATTTACCGCACCTTTTCCTGCCTGCTGCAGTCGCCGGAACAACAGGACGTCCGTTCCCTGCGCCACCTTTGCTGGCAGGAAGAACTGGGCTTCGAAGTATGGGCCAATGCCGCCCGGGCCTTTTCTTCACCCCGCTTAGGGCCCGAGCCCGAATATTACGCCTTCGAACCGGAGCCCGAGCAGGAACTTCTGATAGCCATCGCCGCGCCTTCGGAGAAACAGGCCCTTTCCGTCCTGGACTCCTGGAAGGTCATCAGCCTGAAAGGCTACGCCGATTTCCAGGCACACCCGGTTTCCTGAGTAAAAGCAAAAGGATCAGATCATGAGAAAATCAACGACCCGTTTCGCTTTCTGGGCCCTGCTCTCCCTGTCCGCCGCTGCTTGTGGTTCCGGCCCGGAACAATCTGCCGGGCAGGGGGCTGAGGAGGAAAAAACAGCGGAAGAGCCCGCCGCCCCCGATTTCAGCATCGAGCCGGGAATAAGGGTGGGCGGCATCAACGCCGGTTCTACCGAAGCAGATGTCAAGGCGCTTTATGGGGAAGGGCAGGTGCAATTCCGCTCCGTGTATATCGGGGAAGGCGAATCCCAGCCCGGCATTGCCGTTTTCCCCAACACCCCCGACGAGCTGGAGATCGTCTGGGATATTGCGGCCGCTACGGGGAAGCCCGAATTCATCCGGATCAGCAAGGAAGGCGCAGCCTGGCGCACCGTGCAGGGCGTGTCTGTCGGGGCCAGCCTGGAAGAACTGGAGAAGATCAACGGCGGGCCCTTCAGCATCTATGGCTTCGGCTGGGACTACGGCGGGCTGGTCACCGACTGGCAGGGTGGGAATCTCAACCCGCACCTCATCGTCGCCATGGCTCCCGCCAGGCCGGAACTGGTTGGCCCCGAGGTGTCGGGCGACCAGGCTTTTTCCTCTGCCGACCCCAACATCAGGGCCCTTAAGCTCCGGGTAAGCTCCATGGTCATCACCTTTGAGCGGTAAGCGTCGGGCAAACGCCATTCGGGCTTGCCCTTTTTTCGTAGTTTTCAGAAAAAAAGGATCATGTCCAACCGGCTGTTTTTCCTCTTCCTCTTCTGCGGGCTCTGGCTGAGCCCGGCTGCGCAGCCTCCCGTGCTGGGCAGCCATTTCCCCGCCAACCTGGAAACCGCCGCCGCCGAATGGACGGCGATCAGCGCGGATTTCAACCAGGCCCTCAGCCCCGAAAGCGTGCATGGGGGTACGGTAAAAGTTTTTGGACGCTGGTCGGGGCCCCTGGCAGCTTCCGTTCAGCTTTCCGAAGACAGCCTTTCCATCCTGGTAGAACCGCAAACCCCTTTCATCGCCGGCGAATGGGTGACGGTAAGCCTGACAAAAGATATCCGCAGCGCCGGCGGCGAGCCGATGGGGCGGGGCTTTAGCTGGAACTTCTGGGTGGCCAGCGCGCCCGGCAGCCTGCAGCAGGCGCCGGTGGACACCATCGCCCTGCGCCTGCCCGGCGAGGTGTACATTCAAACCTACGGCGCTTACGCCGGCGACCTCAACAACGACGGCTATTCCGACCTGGCCGTCATCAACGAGGCCTCCGACGATGTGCGCGTCCTGCTCAACGATGGGGCCGGCAACTATGCAGATTTTACGGTCGTACCGATGGGCAGCCTCACGCCAAGCCCCAACGAGGGCGCTGACTTTAACGGCGACGGCGAGATCGACCTGGCCGTCAGCACGGCACATTCGAATGAAGTGCGCATCCTCTTCGGCGACGGGCAGGGCGGATTCCCCCAAATTGACGTGTACAATACCGGCGCAGGGGCCCGCGGGCTTTCCGTACTGGATTGCAACAGCGACGGCTACGACGACATTTTCATCACCAACCGGATCAGCGACGACATTACGCTCTTATCCAACTATGGCGACGGCGCCTTCCTCGTGCAAAGTTTGAATACCGATGGCGACGGCGAGACTGCCTGTGCTGCGGCCGACGCCAACAACGACGGCCTGCCCGATGTGTTCGTCGGTTCGTACAACAGCCAGGAGTTATCATTGCTGCTCGGTGACGGGCAGGGCGGCTTCAGCCTTTCCGACGCCATTTCCGTCATCGGCCGCCCCTGGATGATCGCCGCGGCCGACCTCAACGGCGACGGCTTCGCCGATGTGGCTTCCGCCAATTCCAACGGCAACCGCCTGGCCGTAGCCTTTGGCGATGGCAACGGGCAGCTATCCGCGCCTGTGCACTATGCAAACAGCGCCCTGCTGTTTCCCCTGGCCATCGACCTGGGCGACCTGGACGGCGACGGCGACATCGACATCGTGACGAGCAACTACTCCGGCCCCACCTTCACCGTTTTCGAAAACGACGGCTTTGGCCAGTTCACCCTGGCCGCTACCCTGCCTGCGCCCGACAAAGCCTCCTGCGCCATCCTGCACGACCGCGACAACGACGGCGATATCGATATTACGGGCTCTGACGAGGGGGCCGATGTGCTGGTTTTGTTCGAAAACCAGGGGGCCGTATCCGCCAGGGCGCCAGGCAGCGCCACACAACCCGCCTTCAGCCTGGCGGCCAACCCCTGCCGGGAGCGCTGTGCTCTTCTCATAGATATGCCCGCGCCGGAAGGAGTCACCGTTGCGCTTTTCAATGCGCAGGGGCAGCTCGTTCGGTTTCAGGCGCTTGGCCAGATGAGCAGCGGGCGGCAACAGGTATTGCTGGATACAAGGCAATTGCCGGAAGGGCTGTACTGGTGCAGGGCCAAAGCCGGGGCGGTGCAGTGGGCGGAGGCTATTGTTATTGCGGATTGAGGAGCGCTTTAATGTTAGTGAAAATAATAGGTTGAATTTTTCGGCCCCGGCCGAAAAAAGGGCGCTATACCTGGAAACATTTTTGAAGCACGCAGGATAAAGTATTATTTTTAAGCGATTAATCAAACCTCAAAACTCTGATTTCAATGAACGAGAACCAACAGAAAAAACTTCAGGAAGTACTCGATTACGGCTACCAGTTCCAGTTCGGGAACTACATCAGCAAAGGCTTCGACCTGTTCAGGATGAACGCCGGAGGCTTTATCGGCTTTGCCTTCGTAGCCGGGCTCATCGTGTTGGTGGCCAACTTCATCCCCTTCATTGGCGCCATTGCCAGCAGTTTTTTCCTGACCCCGCCTTTGCTCGTCGGCGCTTACCTGGTGGCGCACAAGCTGAACAAAGGGGAAAGCACCGAATTCGGCGACTTTTTCAAGGGCTTTGAATTCGTTGGGCCGCTGGCGGCCGCCACCTTTGTCATGACGATGATCATTCTGGCCAGCCTCATTCCCATGTTCATTGCCTGGGGCGCATCGGGCTTTTTCATGTGGATGATGGAAGCGATGTCAGATCCCCTTGGCGCAGGCGACCCACCTTCCTTCCCGGCCTGGTCCATGATTCTGGCCATTCCCGCCATTTATCTGAGTATTGCCTACGGCTGGGCTACCATGTTCATAGCCTTCTACCGGATGGGGTTTTGGGAGGCGCTTGAAATGAGCCGCAAGCTGATTACCAAACAGTGGTTCATCATCTTCCTGTACACCCTGGTGCTGGGCCTGATCGCCTCGGCCGGCTTCATCCTCCTGTTTGTGGGTATTTTGGCCACCTATCCCATCATGCTCTGCGCGCAGTACGCGGCATTTGCCGACGTGACGCGGCTGATGGAAGAGGCGGAAAGCGATATGGTGGAACACCTGGTCGAATAAGCCGGTGGGGAAAGTTCAATGTTTTGCCACGATGCCCTCGCGGGCCATCCACTGGCCGATATCTTCCTTTTTGATGGCGGCCGCCATCAGGCCGGGGAACTGGCCGGGCGTGCAGGCGAAGGCCGGTATGCCCAGTTCGGCCAGTTTCCCGGCCGTATTTTTGTCGAACGAAGGCGCTCCCTTATCGTTGAGGGCCAGCAGCACGGCCAGGGTGGCGCCCGAATCGCTGATCTCCCTGATCCTTTTCAGCATATCTGCTTCGCGCCCCCCTTCGTACAGGTCGCTGATCAGTACGACTATGGTGTCGTTGGGGCGGCGGATGAGGGGTTGTGCATAAGCCAGCGCCTTGCCGATGTCGGTGCCGCCGCCCAGTTGGGTGGCGAACAGCAGTTCGACGGGGTCGTGCAGGTGCTCGCTCAGGTCCACGACGCTCGTATCGAAGGCGATGAGGGTGGTGCGCAGGGCGCGCAGGGAAGCCATGATGCACCCCAGTATGCCTGCATACACGACGGAGGCGGCCATGGAGCCGCTCTGGTCGACGAGCAGGATGACGTCTTTCAACTGGGCCTGCTTTCTCCCATAGCCGATCAGCTTTTCCGGGATGATGGTTTTCATATCTTTCTGGTAATGGCGCAGGTTGGCGCGGATGGTGGCGTGCCAGTTGAGTTCATTGGCGCGGGGGCGGCGGTTTCGCACCGAGCGGTCGAGGCTGCCGCGGATGGCCTGCCGCATGGGGTTGTCGAGGCGTTTTTCCAATTGATCGGCGATGCGCCGGACGACCTGCCGCGCCGTGGCCCTGGTTTCATCGGGCATGGCCTTGTTCAGTGAAAGGATGACGCCCAGCAGTTCGACATCCGGCTCTATGGCTTCCAGCAGTTCTGGTTCCAGGAGCATGCGCTCCAGGTTCAGCCGTTGCAGGGCGTCGCATTGCAGCAGTTGTACCACAGGGGTGGGAAAATAGCGCCGGATATCCCCTAGCCAGCGGTTGACATTTGGGGAGGAACTGCCCAGCCCGCCTTTCCTGCCGGCGTCGTAGAGGGCTTCCAGCACTTTGTCCATGCCCATGCCCTGCCCCGTCAGCTGAATATCTCCCCGGGGGTCGGCCTGGCGGCCGAGGATAAGGCGCCAGCGTTTGATGCGTTCTTCCACTACTGCGTTGTTGATTTTCAACCGGGCCCGCCGTCCTGCCCGTACGGCAGGGAGCGGCCTGCGATTGCCGGGCTGAACCACAAGCTGATCCCGCCTGGAAACCAAAGTTCAGAAAACAGGAGGACTTCCAAAGCCAGGGGGCTTAATTTTCAGTTGTTTTTTATTGATTATTGGCTTTGTGGGGTAATTTGTACTAAATTAAAAAGATAAAATCCTAAACTTTGCAAATTGTAAAAAAGAGCTCGGCCCGCAAAAACACTCCGGGAGGAAGGCGGCGGGCCTGCAATTTGCCTGCTTCGCAAACAAACATTCCAGAGAACAACTGCTAAGGCTTTTTTGAACCGAACAACACATCAGGCAGAAGTGCCCTTAATGGGCATTTTCACTATTTTCTTATTCCTGAGAAACACATCCTGAACAAACACTACTAAAAATCCAAGGTGGTGGCAAGTCATGAATTTTCAGCAATGCCGCTGGGAAAAAGGAATTGGAATATCTATTTCAAACTGATAAACCTTCATGGCTATGAGTATCCAATCCACACACCTTGTGTTTCGTGAAGCCAGGGACATCCGGGAACTGGAAGCCCTGTTCCGGCTTCGGTATCAGGGATATGTCAACAGCGCCTGCGCCAGCCTGGTCAGGCAAAACAGTGCGGGGCTCGAATTTGACAGTTACGACTGGCATTCCTTCCACCTGGGCTTATTTCAGCAAGGCGGATATGGAAGCCATCCGGTCGGTTACGCCCGCCTGGTGCAAACATCGCCCAGCCCGATGGCGGAGTTGGTCAGTGATCTGGCCCTCCGCTACAGCGATCTGGAGATGCCCCTTCCTCCGTCGGCCGAAGCCCCATTGCCATTTATGGCGAACTGCCCCGGGGCCGGGGAGATCGGCGATCTTCTCGGCAACCTGAAAAGCCGCGATGCGCGGCTGGTCGAAGGCAGCCGTTTCGTTTTTTCTCCCGACGCCCGTTCGGCCGGTTATGCCCGTTTTGCTTTTGAAGCGGCAACGGCCAAGGCCTTTTTTCGCTACCATTTTGATTTTGCCTTTCTGGCCGTCCACCCCAGGCATGCGCCCTTTTACGGGCAGTACGGTTTCAGGGAAGTCGTCAGTGGGGAAGAGAATGACTACCTTGGGTTGAAAGCCAGCGTCCTGGCCCTGGAGAACGGCAAGCTGGCTCCCCGCCGGGCGGCGCGCATCGAGAGCATGGGCAAGGCCGCCAGCCAGCTGGGCGCCATTTGCCTCTTCCCCGACAACAGCCAGGCCTTTGCGCCGGTTCCCGCCGCCATGGCCGCATGATCCCGTAACCGAAAAAAAGAATGCCGTGAAAAAAATCATCAACACCCTGTTGTTCGTTGCCCTGGCTTACGTGGCGCCTTTGCTGGGCAAGCCCATGTTAATGCTGCATTACAAAGCGCTGTTGCTCATGGCGGGGGCGGCCGTCATTTTTCTCACCCAACCCGTACTGGGCATGGAGGAGGCACGGGCTGAGCACAAGCGGGACCGCAACACGGTCTTTCTCATTCTGGCCCTGTCGCTGGCTTCGGCGGCGATTCCTGTTGCCGACTGGGCCTACTGGCATGGCGACAGGCATCACCTTCCGGCAGTGCTTGCCGGCCTGGCGCTGATGGTTACAGGCATCGGGCTGAGGATATGGTCCATACAGGCGCTGGGCGCCTCCTTCACCCCTACCGTGCAGATCCGGCAGGAGCAGCACCTGGTGCAGAGCGGCCCCTACCGCCTGGTGCGGCACCCCAGCTACCTCGGTGCTTTTCTGGCATTGCTGGGCGGCGCGGTACTGGTGGAATCCTGGATGGGCGTGGCTTTGTGCTGTTGTTTTATGGGGCTGGCTTATTATATTCGCATCGGGCTGGAAGAAAAGGCCCTGCTGGAAGCTTTTGGAGAGCGATACGTATTGTACCAGCAGAAAACCTTCCGCTTCATTCCGTTCATCTGGTGAGGCGAGGAAAAAGTGAGTAAGCCATTTTGCCGGGCAACCGTTTTCCGGGCCCCGGCGTTTTAGTGGGAAAACAGCAATACGATGAAAACACTGCGCTTTAAAACCAACATTAACTGCAACAACTGTGTGCGGACGGTCAGCGCTTTCCTCAATGAGGTGCCCACGATCCGGGAATGGACGGTAGACGTCGGCCAGCCGGAAAAAATACTAACCGTAAAAGGTGAAGAGGTGCTGGTGGAAGAAGTCATTGAAGCCGTGGAGGAAGCCGGCTTCGATATTGTAGAGGATAAATAATTCCAATACTGGCCCAAAGCCTTTATCTTGTGTCAGATGAAAGGCGCTGCACATGGATAAAACCAGTTATAGCCATCTGGATGCATTGGCGAAGGGAGAGGAGAAGGGCCTGCGTGAGATATACCGGCAATACCTGCCACGCATCAGTAAGCTGATCACAGGCAATGGAGGCAGTGGCGAGGATGCCAGGGATGTCTTCCAGGATGCGCTGATCGTACTTTATGAAAAGGCCTGCGATCCCGGATTTAAGCTTACCAGTTCGTTTTACACCCTCCTTTACGGCATCTGCCGCAACATCTGGGGCAACCGCCTGCAAAGAAAATCCCGAACGGAAGTAACCCTTGAAAGCCCCGACAAATACAGGCTTTCGGAGGACATGGAGAAGGCCATCGAACAGGAAGAAGAGAATGCTGTCTTTTGGGAGGCCTTCGAGCGTCTGGGCGATGATTGCCAGCGCCTGCTTCGCCTGTTCTTCGAAAAAGTAAAAATGGAAGACATTGCGGAAACAATGGGTTATGGCAGCACCAGCTATGCCAAAAAGCGCAAGTTCCAGTGCAAGGAACAACTGATCAACCTGGCCAGGTCGGACAGCCGCTTTCGGGAGCTGGGGTTTTAAGCGGAAACAACATGAGCAAAGAGCAACTATATGAAAAGATAGAAGCTTACCTGGCCCGGGAAATGAGCCCGGAGAGCCGCGAAGCCTTCGAAGCGGAACTTGCGGGCAGCGTGGAGTTGCGTCGCGAGCTGGCTCTGCACCGCCGCCTGCACGAAGAGCTGGCCAAAACCGGCAAGGCCCGCCTGCGGCGGCAACTGGAGCAGATGGCCGCTGAGTTTCCGGTGCAGAGCGGGGGCAAGGGCAGCCATAAAGGCCGCTGGTTCCTGGGCCTGGCGCTGGCCGTGGTGCTGGCCGTGCTGGCCTGGTGGTGGTTCAGCCGGCAGGGCGGGAGGCAGGAGGCGCCTGCCATGGCGCCTGCCGGACAGATGGATTCTTTGTCCCCACAGCCAGCGCCTGCAGTCCGGGATACAGCCGCTCCCCCGCCAGCTGAGGGAAAACCTGAAGCGGCTCCACAGCAAGCTGTCGCCGATGCCTTCGCACCCAATGCCCGCCTGGAGGCACTGATGGCCATGAGCTCCACTGATAAACCCTTCGCCATAAGCGCTGAAGCCGGCGCCGCGCCACAGCCTGGCGGCCGCTATGAACTGGTGGTTTCCGGATTGCTCCGAACTGCGGAAATGCCTGCCGGGGCCCGCTTTTTGCTCCGGCTGTACGACAACAGCCCAGGCAGCTTTCCCGGAGGTAAAGCGGTGGAGGAAGGTGTGCTGGAACTGGGCAGGGTGGAGGAAGACGAAGAGATTTACGCTTTCGGAAAGTTGCAGCATTTTACTTTCCGCTATACCCTCAAAAAGCGGCTCAGGCCGGGGCTCTATTATTTCCTGATCTTTTCCGGCGAGGGCCAGGCTCCCCTTTTTGCGGGTAAAACCACGGTGGGGAAAGCAGGAGAGTGAGCAGCCTTACCCTTTTGGCTGCTTGTCAAGGGTAACCACTTCCCCTATTTTTTCATCCAGGACGAGGAAATAGGAACCCTCATATATGAAGTTGAAGTGAAGCTGTTCGCGCAGCACCTCGAACTGCCCTTCGTTTTCCGCGTATCCAGCTATCCAGTCTATGGCTTCCAGCCTGTTTTTGAATCTGACTTTCATGGCACTCGGGTTTAGCGATAAACAATGCTTTTTCTTATTTGATGCAGTCAACCGCCAAAAGATTACAGCGAGGCAGCACAATTAACACTTTTTTAATTGGTGCTGTGCTTTTTTGCGCTGCCTGTAAGGGCAAATTATCCGCCCGGGCGCGGCGGATCGAGCATTTCAGGCCAAAGGGTACAAAAACTCGGCGAAGGGCCCATCCTTAAAGAGAAGTTAAAGGTGGTGTTTTTGCAGCATGGCGGAGCCTATCAGCCGTTCTGGACTGGAAAATCAACGATATGAACAAAATGAAGAATGCCCTCTTTCCCATCCTCGCCCTTTTTCTATCCTTCAGTATGGCATCGGCCCAAACCCTCAGTGGAGAGTCCGTCATCAGCGCCAATGCAGGTTTCAGCCTGGCGGGCGCTTTGTTCGGGCTGGCCGATATCGATGAAGACGTAGATGCCAGCGCCCCGCCCGCGCTCCAATTCAGTTATGACTACGCCATTACCGAAAAGTTGAGCCTGGGCGGGGGCCTGTCGTACCAGAAGTTCAGGCTTGCCTACACGGATTACGGAGACGCCATGGAGGATTTCGATGTGCGGTTGTCCCGCTTAAACCTGGCGCTCAGGGGCCTTTTCCACTATGGTGGCCAGGAGCAGGTGGACATGTATTCCGGGCTTCGGCTGGGGCTGTCCAACTGGTCGGTGAAAGGCGGAACCAGCGACCCGGACTACGAGCCGCCCAAAGCCAACGGCATAACCATCGCCCCCCAGCTGATCCTCTTTGGCATCCGGGCTTATGTGGCGGGCAACCTGGGCCTCAATGCGGAACTCGGCCTCGGAGGCCCTCACTTTTTCACCGTCGGCCTCAATTACAGGATTTAGTTGACAGGCGGGAAATTGTATTAAATTTTGTTATAATATAATAAGTATTTATCTTTGTTTCTGTGAAGCAAAGGCTGAAACCCAATCCACAACTACATATTTTGCCGGCCGCCGGGCGATCAGACAGGTTGCCCGGCTCTTTTTTTTCCGGCAAGGGGAAAGCGGGTGGTAAAAACAGCGCCGCGGCCGGGTTCGCTTTCAACGGAGATCAGGCCGCCCATAGACTGAGCAAAAAGCTGGGCCAGATAGAGCCCTTCTCCCCTCGTGGGCTCTCCCCTCGTAGGCCTGGCGCTCAGGGTTTGCCCTTTCTGAAAAATCCGCGCCTGGTCTTCGGCGGAAAGGCCCGGCCCTTCATCCCGGACGCGGATGGCCAGCATGTTCTGTTCACTGTCGATAGATACTTCCGCCTTACGGCCCGATGGCGAGAATTTGATGGCGTTTGAGATGAGGTTGTCAATGATATGGCGCATCAGGATGGGGTCGCCCGGGGTGTATAGTTTTTGTTCAGGCACGCCAACCTGCAGGTCGATCAATTTGCTGCGGGCGTAGGCCTGGAATTCCCTGGCGGAAGCCTTCACCACCTGTGTGAGGTCAATGGTTTCCATTCTGATCGCCCCTTTCTCTATGGATTTGTTTTCAATTTCCATGATTTTCAGGCTGGCGGCGTCGATACTTTCGGTCGCCGATTCGATTTCCGACAGGATTTGCCGGCGGCCTTCGTCATCCGAGGGTTGATTCAGGGCCAGAGCGTGGGTGTTGAGCTGAATGAGGGAGAGCGGGTTTCGGATGTCATGAGCGATCAGGCTGATCATGTGCTTTTTTTCATTCATCAGGGCGACCAGGCGGGCGTTGATGCTGAGCACTTCCCCGTTGAGCGCTTCGAGTTCCGCTTTCCTGCGGCGCAGGCGCCGGATGAGGAAAACGGCCAGTGCGATCATGGCCAACAGCAGGATGGAAAGAGCCAGCAGGCCCGTTTTCTGGAGGTTTATGGAGGCATATTGCTGCCGGAGGAGGGCATATTCCCGGGCCTTCTGCTGCGCCTGATGGCTGATGGCCAGTTCCTGAATTTTTTTCACCTTTTCTTCGTTGAGCATCCGCTCTTTCAAGCCGGAGTAGGCTTTGAAGTAAAACAAAGCACTGTCATACTGCCCGGTAGCGTCATATATCTCGTGCATCACCAGATTGGCAGTCGCCCGTTCCGGCAACTGCCCTTTTTGCTCAGCCAGTTCGAGCCCTTTCCTGGCGAAAAACCGGGCCTGTCCGAGCTGGGATAGCCGATGGTACGTCCTGGCGATGTTTGGGTAGATGTCGATGATCAGAACCGTATCCTTGCTTATGGAAGCCAGCCGGAGAGCCCGCTGCAGCGTGGCCAGCGATTTCCGGAATTCACCGGCCTCCCGATAGTTGTTGCCGGAAGTAAGCAGTGCATTGTTTCTTTTTTTGATTTCCCCGGCAGCTTCGTAGATTTCGATGGCTTTCTGCAGGTAGAGAAAGGAGGAGTCGTATTGTTGCAGCACCTGATGAACGAGGGCCAGCGACTGGTAGGAGTCGGCCAGGGTCAGTTGCTCTCCCAGTTCCTCCAGTTCCCGGATGTTGGAATAGACGTAGGGCAGGGCGTGTTCAACGTCTTTTTGCTGCCAGTAAACACCGGTGATATTGATCCTGGCTTTAATCTGTTTGAGCTTCCAGTCGGTGCTGTTGTATTGGTTGGCTATTTCCAGTGCCTTGATAAAGGAGCTGAGCGCCAGGTCCAGGAATTCGCCCTTAATAGCATGGCCTACGCCCACCGACATATTTCCCCAGAACAGGTATTCCCGGGAACCAATGCTTTCCGAAAGCCCGATCAGTTCTTCGCCGTATCGTATGGCCTCATCGGGGGCGCTTTCCCGGTAAGACTGGCTCAGCCCATATAGTATTTTCGCCCTTTCAATGCTCTTAGGGGGGCTGTCGGACAGCGCCTGCAGCAGGCTGTCCCGGCTATTCTGGGCGGCAGACAGGAAGCAGCCGGACAGCATGGCCAATGCCATGCACCAATGGGTTCGTCGCCAAAGCCTACTTAATACCATGTATTTACTCCGATTTGGGTTAGAGATTTCTGTTGAGGCCTTGAACGCCTCCCCCGCGCAGGCCTTTGCGGCAAGGAGAATTGGTTTGAGCGGCCTGAAACCCCTCCCCGGATTTACATATATGGCCTCAATTTTTTGCTGAGTTGTATCTTATTGCTGACCTCGAATTTTTTATACAGGCATTTTACGTAGTGCCTCACGGTATTGAGGGATACGAGCAAATCCGAGGCGATTTCCTGATAACTCTGCCCCTCGATCAGCCTTTGGGCTACTTCCTTTTCACGCCGGCTGAGATCCATTTTTTCAGGAGCGCCCTGGCCGGCAGGTTCAGCATGGAACGGCCTGGAGGAATCCGGTTGCCGGTTGAAGAAAGGTATGATGTGGGCGGCTGCTTCGGGGGCGAGGTAGGCGCCGCCGGCGCAAACAGTTTCAATTGCTTCCAGTAGTTTGGCCAGCCCGGAACCTTTCAGATAGAAGCCATTGGCCCCCTTTTGCAGGGCCTGCAAAATGTAATCCGGATGATTGTGCCCCGTAATGACCAGGATTTTGGAATCGGGAAGGAGCTTTCGGACTTTCTGCAAATGGGCAATGGTGTTGACTTCATCCGACAGTTCTATATCGATGAGCAGGAGGTCTATACCGGGTTCATCCGGAAGGTTTTCAAAAAACTGACCCAGCGTTTCCGCCTTTAACACACAGGACATTCCCTGCTGTCCGGCAAGGAACATTGCCATTCTGTTCAGTAGCAGTTTGTCGTCTTCGATAAGTGCTATGCGCTTCATTTTCCTTTGCCTGCTTAGCCCTTGTTCGTATAAATGTATCACATTTTGATGTAATAATGTAGTGTCCTTCTATAAAATGCACATGTTTTTTACACAAAGATGCAATTGAGCCCATGGAAAATTTGCCGTTACTTTGTCTGGATAAAAGGAAGAACCGCAACAAGGCTTTTCCTTTCTCAGCCCGGATTCCCTTTTACGATTTTTCATACTTGGCTCTAAGTCGAATAAAAAAACACAAAAAACTACAAAGTACCATTTAAGTGTTGGGAGAATTGCAGCCTCTCGGGTAATTTAAACCCCGAGAGGTTTTTTTTTGCCACATTTTAAGCACTTCTTAACAGTTTTTCATTCGGGCATCTGCAGCCCAGATCGTTTTGGGAGTGATTTTTTCACGACAAACCCAAATCGTTATGAAAGCGAAATTCTTTTTCTTCCCCCTGCTTACAGGGCTATTGCTCTTCAGCTGCAACCGCGAATTGTCCAACACCGTTGACCAGGACCGCATCTTTACGGTTTACGAGCTGTTTTACAATGCCAACGAAGATAAAACCTACGCCCGCGCCACTTTCCACTTCAGCAATGAACTGGGCACAAGGCTGGAGCTGGCCGATCCCAGCAATGTGGCATTTGACGGCGACCCCCTGACGTTCAATCCCGTTCTGGCCTATTACGAACGGGAGTACGCAGGTTTTGTTCAAAGCGGCGTATTCGAGTGGACGGATACGGAAGGCAACCTGTTCCGGAATGCCGTCGAGGTACACCCGATCAGTTATGCGGCGGATATTGACACCATAGCGCGGGACGGAAGTTATGAATTGTTCTGGAGCGGCGGGCCCCTTCTGGCCAACGAGATCGTGACCGTCACCATCAACGGCGAAAATGAACAGGACGCCCAGGTGTTCGCCACCAATAACCAGGGAGCAAACAGCATCATCCTGGCAAAAGACAAACTGGAAAAAATCGGCCATGGCCCGGGCACGGTTTTCATGGACCGCAGTTTCATCCCGCCTGTTTCAGAAGCCCCCGGCGCCGGCGGGCGGCTCACCGGCCGATACCGGCCTGAGAATCAGGAAGTGTTTATCGACTGAGCAGCGGCGGCGTGCTTTGGGCGGGCCTAAAGCACGCCGCACCCCGGGCGCCCGGGCAGGCGCAATGGGTGCATTTATCTACCCGGAATGAAAAATATCAGGAGGCAATAGTTGCACCAAACCTGTTAAAACCCGTATATTTGCACTCGCTTAAAAGGCGTGGTAGCTCAGCTGGCCAGAGCGTCCCGATCAAAATCGGGAAGGCCGGCGCTTCAGGCCATGAAAAGGAGCCTAAGGGCTCGGAAAAAGAAAATATGGCGTGGTAGCTCAGCTGGCCAGAGCGTCCCGATCAAAATCGGGAAGGCCGGCGCTTCAGGCCATGAAAAGGAGCCTAAGGGCTCGGAAAAAGAAAATATGGCGTGGTAGCTCAGCTAG
>CAUJDW010000080.1 GCA_963169455.1 Bacteroidota bacterium
GCGCCGGAGTGCGTAGTGTGGACGAACCTCAGTGGCGACACCCTGGGCATCGGTGGTGTGCTGTGCGTAGTGCCCGCCCCCGGGCTGAACAGCTACATTGCGAGCATCCCGGGCCTGGCGTGCGTGGAGGCGGACACGGCCACGGTGAAGCTTGTTCCGGACAGCCTGTTCGTGGCAATAGCACCGGGCCCTGCGAAGCTGTGCGTAGGGGACACGGCCTGCCTTGTAGCCACGGTAGGCCCTGACGCCACGATGGCCATGGTAACGTGGCTGGACGAGAGCGGAGCGGTAGTGGGCGCGGGCCTGGAGCTGTGCGTAACGCCGCCGGCTCCCGGAACCTATACCTATACGGCGGTAGCGGATAACGGCTGCGCCACGGCCAGCGCCACGGCCCAGGTAGTGGTGATAGCGGACAATACGAAGCTGGAGGTGACACCGGATATGGCTTTCCTATGTGAGCCGGTTGAAGAGATATGCCTCACAGCAGAAGGGCCTGCGCCGGAATGCATTGTGTGGACTGATCTCGAGGGCAATCAACTGGGAACAGGAGCAGAATTGTGTGTGACGCCGCCACAGGGGGTAAGCTATTACATCGCCACCATCCCCGGGCTTGAGTGCGTGGAAGGGGATACTGCAACCATTGTGGTGGATACCCTTCCGCCGGTGTTGCCCGAGTTGCCTGACCCTGCGAAAATATGCCTGGGTGATACGCTGAAACTGGAGGTGTCGGATGTGAATGGGAATTATACCTGGAAGGATAGCCTGGGTAATATTCTGGCTGCCGATACCATACTGTGCCTGGCGCCACAGGAAGCGGGAACATTCTCCCTCCTGTTCGAACTGTCCAACGGTTGTGGAACGGTGCGGGACACCATCACGGCCATAGTGGTGGACAGCGCCAGGATAGAAATACAATGGGACCCTATGGAGGTGCTTTGCCAGCCTGATACGGTTTGCATCGAGGCTATTGCACCCGCTCCTGAATGCGTGATCTGGACGGACCTGGAAGGCAATCCGGTGGATACCGGAGCTCAGTTATGCGTGTTCCTCGAGCCTGGCATATACACCTTTATTGCTTCCATCCCCGGCCTGGATTGCATCGTGCCGGACACGACGACGGTCAAGGTGCTGCCGGATTCGCTGAACCTCACCATTTCACTTTCCGCAGCGGCCATTTGTGAAGGAGATTCGGTTGTGCTGGCGGCAGTACTGGATCCGGACTGGACCATGGAAACGGTAAGCTGGTATGATACTGATTTCAACCTCATCGGGTCCGGGCCGGCGATTGGCCAGTCGCCTCCGGGCGGGATGCATACGTACTATGCGGTTGCCGATAATGGTTGTGTCCGGGATACTGCCGAGGCAACGGTTATGGTAGAGTCGCTCAGCCTGGAGATATTTGCCGAGCCGCCGACGATCTGCGCCGGTGAATCCAGCATGCTAAGTGTGGTGGGCTGTTCCGGCTGCGAATACATCTGGTCGCCCTCTGGCTCACTGGACAACCCGAATATTGCCACCCCGGTAGCAACGCCGGCTGTGACAACCACCTATTCGGTTACTGTTTTCGGAGAGGTATGCGTGGATACGCTAAGCGTTACCGTTACGGTGGAAGACTGCCCCGAGTGCCTGGAGAAATTCTTCGTGGCAACCGGCTTCCGGCCCGACGGGCGGCCCAAGGACATCGCGTCCAACAACGTAACCTGCCTGCGCAGCGAATACCTGGACGATTTTGAAGAGATATATTTCATCATATACAGCCGGTGGGGCGAGGAAGTGTTCCGTTATGAATACAAGCAAACGGCAGGCGCGGCCATCGTGCCGGAAGACCTTTGCTGGGACGGCAGGTTCAATGACAAGCTGCTGCCGCCGGATGTGTATGGCTACTACGTTGAGGTGAAATGCCCGGGAAGGGACGTCGTTAAGGACAAGGGCAACATTACCTTGCTGCGGTAGTTACAAAAAACCAAAAAGTTGGGGAGCGCCGAATTTTTCGGCGCTCCTTTTTTATTTTAGGGTGGAAACGATCCTGATCGGGCTAAGGAGGGTTCGGTGTACGGGGCATTTGTTGGCGATCTCCAGCAGCCGCTCCCGCTGCTCTTCCGAAAGCGGGCCATCCAGTTCGATCAGCCGGGTGAAATAGTCGATCTTGCTGGTGTGGTCTTCCGCATTGCCAGAGTCTTCCGCGTGTTCTTTGTAATGGTCGAGGTGGACGCGAACCTCTTTCAGAGGCCATTTTTTTCGGCGGGCGTACATTTGCAGGGTCATAGCGGTGCAGGCGCCCAAGCCGGCGGCGACCAGTTCGTAGGGGGAGGGGCCGAAGTCGTTGCCTCCGAAGGATTCGGGTTCGTCGGCGGTCAGGCCATGCTGGCGCACCATGACATCGGTGGTATAGGCCTGCTCGCCGAGGCGGACAGCAACCTGCTTTTCGACTTTCAGCGCTTCTTTTTCCGACCTGTCCAGATAGCGGCGGGCCCAGGAGGCGATCACTTCACCGATGTAAAGGGCGTCATGTTTATTGGAGATCAGATGGTCGGAGCCATCCAGGGAGATAAAGCTTTTTGGATGGCGGGCAGCCTGGTACAGGCGGGCGGCGTTTTCGATCGATACGGTTCTGTCCTGAGGGGAGTGCAGGATCAGCAGGGCCCGGCCGAGCCGTTCGATCTTCGGCTCCATATTTTTCTCCCGGATGTCTTCCAGGAACTGCTTTTTTACGCTGAATGGGCGCCCGCCGATGGATACTTCGGCGGCGCCGCTGGTTTCTATTTCCTCCAGTTTGCCCTGCAGCAGATGGGTGATGTGCTCCGGGGCATAGGGTGCGCCAATAGTGGCCACGGCTTTTACGGAAGGCAGCTGGTGCGCTGCGCAGATTGCGGCTGCGCCCCCCAGTGAATGCCCGGCAAGCAGGCTTGGGGCGGCATAATTTTCCGCAAGAAAATACCCCGCCGCTACCAGGTCATCCACACTGGAGGAAAAACTGCTGTCACCCAACGGCCCATCGCCGGCTCCCAGCCCTGTGAAATCGAGCCGCAGCACGGCTATTCCCTCCAGGGTTATTGCGCGGCTGATAAAGCACTCGGTAGCGAGGTTTTTGGCGCAGGTAAAACAATGGGCGAAAATCGCGTAAGCGTAAGGCCGGCGGTTGACGGGCATTTCAAGAATGCCGGACAGCATTTCTCCCCGGCTATTTTTGAAAGTGACTTTCTGGTTTTGCATGTTTTTATTTTTGAATGAAATTATATCTTTCAAAAGGCGGCTCGCCGCGAGCCCCCCATGCCGCTGTACGGAATATCGGCTGCTTGTACTGTTTACTGGCTGAAGGCCCACTGCAGAAAATCGGGCATCACCCTGCCCCATGTTGCCGGGTTGTGCTCGCCGCCGATAACTTCCACGTATCTGATATCGCGGCCTTCCCGGTAGCCCAAACGTTTCAGTTCCCGAATGAGAGCCAGGGTGTCGTCGATGGCGTCGATAATGCCGTTATTGTTGCGGTCTTCTTCTTCATCGTGGGTGCCTGCCTGCAGCCAGAAGCGCAGGCCTTCCCGCCTTGGCCCCTGCCCGACCATGCGGTGTGCGATGCGGTGGGCGTCGGGTGCTTTGGGCGTGAATGGGCGCGCGCGCCACCAGAGGGAGCCCGAGAAAACGCCGAGCTGCCCGAATAGCTGAGGGTGGTTCCAGGCGATGTCCAGAGCCGACAGGCCGCCGAGGGAGAAACCGGCGATGGCCGTGTGGCGGGCCTCCCTGGAAATGCGGTAGCGCCGGCGCAGCTCCGGCATGAGCTCTTTCAGTAGGAAACGGGTGTAGAGGTGCGCTTTACTGCCCCGCCCGAGATAGTCCGGCCTGCCTGCCGTCCCGTATTCCTGCATGCGGTCGCCGGCATGAATGGCCGCCACGATGATGGGGGGGATTTTTCGTTCCCGGTACAGGCGCCCAAGGGTAGCAGCCATTCCTGCCGCCTCCATGTCCTGGCCATCGTTGATCCAGAGCGTAGGATAAGCCTCCTGCCTGCCCGAGTAGTGCCCGGGCGGGAGGAAAAGGTCGATGCGGACAGCCCGGCCGAGCGCTTTCGAGGGAAAGTTGCTCAGGCAGTGCAACTCGGGTTCCTGCCCGGGAAGAAAAAAAATGCGGTTGGAAAATGCATTTTTTTTCGAACCCCGCTTTTTAAGAAAATCCATCCCATCTGGAATTTAGAACAGCCCTGCCAGGGCGGCGCAAAATATTTTTCGGCAAAATAGTTAGCACACTAAATATTGTCGCAACAGCTCTTTTTGGGGCTTGGGCTAAAAGTTTGAACATCAGGCATTTGGGGCTTTTGAAAATCAATGAAAGCCACTACCTTTGCCGTGCTAATGTAATGGTTAACCGGAAAAAATAATAATTCAGCAACGTGAAAGAAACCTATTACAAGTGGTACTCGCCGAACCTGAGCAAAGATATTGAAATGCTCGTTTACGGGCATCAGGGCTACCCGGTAGTCCTGTTCCCCTCCAGCATGGGCAGGTATTATGAGAGCAAGGATTTTGGCCTGATCGAGTCGGCCCGCTGGTTCCTGGAGCGGGGGTTCATTCAGATATACTGCCCCGACAGCATCGACAAGTTCAGCTGGTACAACAAGCACATCCACCCTGCGCAGCGGGCGCGCAACCACGCCTGGTACGACAAAATGGTGCTGGAGGAGATCGTGCAGCGCGTGCGCTGGAATACCGGCGTAGGCAAAGTCGTGGTGGCCGGCGCCAGCTTCGGCGGCTACCATGCGGCCAACTTCGCCTTCAAACACCCCGAGTTTGTGAGCTTCCTCTTCTCCATGAGCGGCGCCTTCGACATCAAATCGTTCATGGACGGCTACTACGATGACAACGTTTTCTTCAATAACCCCGTGGACTTCCTGCCTGGCAGCAACCATCCGGATATCTGGCGCATGAGCATCGTGCTGGGCACCTCGGAATGGGACATCTGCCTGGACGCCAACAAACAACTGTCGCACCTGCTGAACCAGAAGGGCATCCCGCACTGGTTCGACCTGCGGGGCTGGAAACAACATGACTGGCCCCTTTGGCGGGAAATGTTCCCGCATTATTTATCTTTGGTGAAATAAGCATCCTGTTGGACACCCTAAATCGAAAATACAACATGAAGAAAATCGGAATCCTCTTTGGGCAGGAACGGTCTTTCCCCCAGGCGCTCATCGAGCGCATCAACTCCCGGAAGGTGAAGAATATCGCCGCCGAACCCGTAACCATCGACAAGGTCGTGCAGGCGGCGCCAGCGGATTACGCCGTGATCATCGACCGCATTTCCCAGGACGTGCCCTTTTTCCGGGCCTTTTTGAAAAACGCCGCCATCAGCGGGACGGCCGTGATCAACAACCCCTTCTGGTGGAGTGCCGACGAGAAGTTCTTCAACAACGCCCTGGCCGAGAAGATTGGCGTGCCGGTGCCCAAAACGGTGCTCCTGCCGTCAAAGGAACATCCGGATGACACCAGCTCGGATTCCTTCTCCAACCTGGCTTTCCCACTCGACTGGGAGGGCATCTTCCGCTATGTGGGCTTCCCGGCCTTCATGAAGCCTTTCGCCGGCGGCGGATGGAAACACGTTTATAAACTGAGCAGCCCGGAGGAGTTCTTCCAGAAATACAACGAGACAGGCCAACTGGTCATGATGCTGCAGGAAGCCATCGACTTCGACGCCTATTTCCGCTGCTACTGCATCGGCGGAAAATACGTCCGCATCATGCACTACGAGCCGCGCAACCCCCATCACCTCCGCTATGCCGCCACGCATGATGTAGGGGATGAGATGATGAAAACGA
This sequence comes from Bacteroidota bacterium, assembly GCA_963169455.1. Lineage (GTDB taxonomy): Bacteria > Bacteroidota > Bacteroidia > Chitinophagales > Saprospiraceae > JACJYE01. The sequence goes on from CAUJDW010000080.1 coordinate 5,807, forward strand.
TGGAGGAGTACGTGATCCGGCTCAATCAGGCGCTGGGTTACGATTTCAACACCGTTGAGCTGGCCATCCGCAAAGGCGTCCCCTACGCCATCGACTTCTGCAACCCCGCTCCCGATGCCGACGTTCACTCCGTAGGCAGGGAAAACTTCGAGTGGGTGGTGGAAACTGCAGCCAACTACGCTATCGAACGCACCCTGGCCCACAAGGACGGCCAGGATAACCTGAGCTGGGGCGGCTTCCTCCGCGAGGCAGTAGCCGGAAAACAGATCGGCGGCAAAGCCGAAGCCCCCCGTAAAAGGGCCGGCAAGGTGAAGTAGTTTCCGTTGTTCTCCCGGCTCAAACAAATATTCAGATGGATGTAATACGGTTAGCTATACTGGACATGTATGCAGACACGCCCAACCAGGGCATGCGCGCGATCAAGGAAATCGTGCGCAGCTTCGGCCCCGCCCTGGAGTGGGAGGTGTTCAACGTGCGGGGGAGGGCGGAAGTGCCCGGCCCGGATTTCGATATCTATATCTCCACAGGCGGCCCGGGCAACCCCCACGATGGCGACGGCGACTGGGATGTGAAGTACTACCAATGGCTGCAGGATACCTGGCAATGGAACCAGCAGGCGGGGCAACCCAAAAAGCATGTCTTTTTCATCTGCCATTCCTTCCAGATGGCGGTCAAACACTTCGGGCTGGCTAAGGTTACCCGGCGAAAATCCATGTCATTCGGCACTTTCCCCTGCCACCTGACGCCTGCCGGCGCTCTCGATCCGGTTTTCGAAGGCCTGCCCGACCCCTTTTACATCGCCGATTTCCGCAACTGGCAATGCGTCGGGCCCGATGCAGAGCGCTTTGGCGCGATGGGGGCGGAGATACTGGCCCTGGAAAAGATACGGCCCCACGTTGAGCTGGAGCGCGCCATCATGGCCATCCGCTTTTCCAATGAATTCGTCGGCACCCAGTTCCATCCGGAGGCCGACCCGGAAGGCATGCTCGACCACTTCCTCGATCCGGGCCGGCGCGAGCAGATTGCGGACGAGCACGGGGAAAAGAAGTACCTGCAAATGATCGAGCACCTCAACGATTCCGACAAGATCGGGCTGACGCACGACGTCGTCCTACCCCTCTTCCTCGGCAGAGCCATCCGCCTGCTAAAGGAAGAAATGGCGCTGGCCTGATGGATTTAATTTGACGCCAAAACTAAAACAACGCCATGATCACCGGCATCAGGAAGCAGTTCAACGCCAATTTCCGCCCGGAAACCTACCAGGCCCTCCTGGATCAGGTTGCGGCTGAGTACAACTTCAAGCCCAATTTCCGCATAGCCGAAACCCCCGTTTTTATTCCCCGCAGCCTGAAAGAACAATTGCTGGAGGCCTGTGAGGAGATTACCGACGTCATCGTCCGGCCCGATTTCCGGGAGCTGTCGCAGGGCGCCATTACCCCTGGTATGGAAGTGCCGGGCGAAAACCCGCACACCGTTTTTCTGCAAATGGACTTCGGCATCTGCCGCCAGCCCGACGGCAGCCTCATTCCCCAGTTGATCGAAGTGCAGGGCTTTCCTTCACTCTATTTTTTCCAGGACCTCATCGCCCGCACCTACCGGAAATTCTATGACATTCCGGAGCATTTCCACCATCTGTTCGGCGGCAGGACGTCGGAGGAATACATCGAGCTGCTTCGCAAAGTGATCATTGGCAACCACGATCCGGAGAATGTCATCCTGCTTGAAGTGGAGCCGGAAAAGCAGGTTACCGCCATCGATTTCATCGCTGCCAAACACATGATCGGCATCGAGCCGGTCTGCATCAGCAAACTGAAAGTAGTGGGCAAAGATGTTTTCTACCCCAAAGACGGGCGCATGGTGCGGGTGGAAAAGGTGTTCAACCGCGTCATTTTTGACGAGCTGATCAGGCGGGACGACCTGCCGCGGGAGTTCTACTTCACCCAGGAGCACAATATTGAATACGCGGGCCACCCCAACTGGTTTTTCCGCATCAGCAAGCACACCCTGCCTCTGCTCGACAGCAAATACGTGCCCAAATCCTACTTTGTCAACCAGCTCCGGGAAGTCCCGGAAGACCTCCACAACTACGTCCTCAAACCGCTCTATTCCTTCGCGGGCAGCGGGGTGATCATCAACCTCAACCGCCACGACATTTACGCCCTGCGCGACCCTGAGAATTTCATCCTCCAGCAAAAGGTGGAATACGCCCCCGTTATCGAAACGCCCACGGAGCCGGCAAAATGTGAGATCCGCATGCTGATGCTCTGGGAGCGCGATGCCCCCCGCCCCATGATCGTCAACAACCTGGTCCGCCTCAGCAAGGGCATCATGGTCGGCGTGCGATACAACAGGGACAAGGACTGGGTGGGCGGCAGCGTCGGCTTTTTTGAGGCGGAATAAGCCCTGTTCCGGCTTTTCGGCATGATCAAAATCACAAGGGCCGGCTGATGCAAGTCAGTGCCGGTTTGTGCGATATCGCTTATATTGTAAAAACCGAAAAGGTTTTTGCAAACATACTTCCCATGAAACGATATCCGATGATGGCGGTTGCTGTATTCCTGGCCATTTTGGCGGCCGGCCAGGGCTCTGCCGAATGGAAAGCATTGGCGGAAAGCTACGCCAGGAAAAACCACAATCAGCCGCTGATGGTGGCTGTGGTTCGCGACGGCCAGGCAACCTATTACAGCTTTGGGCTGTTGAGCCGCGAAAAGGCCCTGCCGCCGGACGAGAATACGGTTTTCGAAATTGGGGCGCTCAGCGGCGTTTTCACCACCACCCTGATGGTAAAGGAGGCTATGGAGGGGCGTTTTGAGTTGAGCCAGCCGATCCGCGATTTTATACCCGAAGACGTCAATGCGCCGCTTTTCCAGCCTCAGAAATGCGTGGAAGTCGTGCTGCCGGCGAGCCCCGGCGGGCAAGCCCGGCGCATCCTGAGCTGCACCCCTGACCCTTTGGGCGACGAGGTCTGCATGGCGCTCTGTGACCTGGCCACCCACACTTCCGGGCTGCCCAATTCGGGAACCGGCCTGTACGACTGGCACCCTATCGGGACGGCTTTCCGGCTTACGGGCCCTCGCCCTGGCTTCACCCGCGAAGCCTTCTACCGGCAGCTGGCGGATTACCCGCTCAAGGCCATGCCGGGCGCCGGGTATCGTTTTTCCAACCTGGGCATCGCGCTCATTGGCCATTTGCTGAGCGAGATAAACGGCCGGCCTTTCGATGCCTTGCTCACCGATGAGCTTCTCCTGCCGCTCGGCATAAACGATGTGAGCTTCCAATTGTCGCCTGCTCAGCAGGAGCGGCTCGCCCGGGGCCACAACGACAAGGGCAAAGCCGCGCCCTACTGGAATTTCGAGGCCATGGCTCCGGCGGCTGGCCTGAAAGCCAGCCCCCGCGGGCTGGCCGCTTTTGTGCAGGCCAATCTGCGCAACGACAACTCCCGCTGGGCGCTGGCAATGGAGCAAGCGCAGCAGTCGAGGGTCGATGTGTCCTTTCCCGGCCTGACGCGCTCCACCCAGGCTGGTTACGGCTGGCTGATCTCGCAGCTCAGCCCGGAATCCAACCAGCCGGTTGTATGGATGTACGGCGGTACGGAAGGCTTCAGGGCCTTCGCCGGCTTTATCAAAGATCAAGGCCTGGGCGTGGTGGTGCTTTCTGCTTCAGCAGCCGAGGCCAGCGAACTCGGCTTTTCCATTCTGGAAACCATATATGAAGGCAGCATGCCGGAAGGCGCCCGGCGCTAATAAAGAAGGGCTTTCCTGCTAAGAAAGCCCTTTTTCCGGGAAAGCGTGTAAAAGGCGATATGGATAGGTGGAATTGGCGGAAGGGGTGCATTGAAAAGCAGCGGCGGGCTGTGTTGCCTGAAAACCCGCCTGCTGCTGGTTCAAACTACTCTCTCAATGGTTCGTGCGACTTTGTTTTCCCCTGGAATGGAGCCGGAAGGCTCCCTCCAGGGCATGGTTTTGGGGTGGGGCAGATTGTTCCATTGGGTATCCGGGGCGGCGTAATCCTTTGGGGTTATGCCTCGGATCGGCAAAAAAAAGGCTGTGCCCCGGGGGCGCCCCAGAGCGTGCGTTTTCTCACAGTAGGGCCCGAAGGCGCGACTGTGGGCGGCAATGCCGCCTTTGGTTGGTATGGAAAAGGGCCGCTTGGTTAGCGGTGGAAAGGTAAAAGTGTCAGGCCATGAAGAAATCCGTTGGTGTTCGTTTAAGCTTGTTCGGCGTGTAGAGTGGTGCTTCGATAGCAGGATTTTGAGATGTGATGTGTAACAACAACATTTCCTTAACGGGCGGGTTGGAGCGCGTATTGTATATAGTTGAAAAATTTTTTTATGAAAAAAGAGGAGAAGGGGGAAGCCGCTTCAGGGAAACAGGAGTGAATAATCCCTGCTTTTGCGGTTGCGGGCCCCGGGGCCCGCAACCGCAA
>CAUJDW010000081.1 GCA_963169455.1 Bacteroidota bacterium
ACCCAATATGCCAACGATTTACTGCTGAGCCGATTTATTGCCACGTTTGGCACCGGCTCACAGATGTCAAAAATTAATTCTATCCGCGAGCGCTTCAGAAAACTCGGCAGCATCGCTGCCTGATTCGCCACGGACTATTGAACAGAAGAACCTTTGTAAAATCGGGTATTCTGGCGGGCGCCGCCTTACCGGGCCTGGCCATGGCCGGGAACAGCAGCGCTTCCGCCGAACCATTTACGATGAAATTCGCTCCCCATCTGGGCATGTTCCGGCATCACGCCGGAGAAGACCCCATCCGGCAGCTCGAATTCATGGCGGAAATGGGCTTCCGGGCCTTCGAAGACAATGGAATGAAGGGGCGGGAAGCCGACATGCAGCGGAAAATGGCCGAGGCCATGGAAAAACTAGGCATGCAGATGGGCGTCTTCGTGGCCCACAAAATATACTGGAATGAACCTAACCTGGCCAGTGGCGACAAGGACAAGAGAGCGGAATTCCTGCAGCAGATCCGCGAGTCGGTGGAAGTGGCCAGGCGCGTCAACGCCACCTGGATGACCGTGGTGCCCGGCCACCTGGACCTGCGGCAGGACTTCGGCTACCAGACTGCCAACGTCATCGAATCCCTCAGGCAGGCCAGCGCCATACTCGAACCCCACGGGCTGGTAATGGTGCTGGAGCCCCTCAACTTCCGCGACCATCCGGGCCTGTTCCTCTCCAGGTCCGCGCAGGCCTATGAGATTTGCCGGGCCGTGGACAGCCCGGCCTGCAAGATACTCTTCGATATTTACCACCAGCAGATCACCGAGGGCAACCTCATTCCCAACATAGAAAGATCCTGGGATGAGATCGCCTATTTCCAAACCGGCGACAACCCCGGGCGCAAGGAGCCGACGACGGGGGAGATCAACTACGGCAATGTCTTCCGGCTTATTCACGACAAGGGCTACACCGGCATACTGGGCATGGAGCACGGCAATTCGAAAGAAGGCAGGGAAGGGGAAATGGCCGTGGTGGACGCCTACCGGACGGTGGATGTAAAATCCTGAGAACCGGATTGAAAGAAGGCGGCAGGAGCTACTTTTTATCGAATCTCCCAGGTAGCCGCGCCGGCCAGCAGTTCATCCAGTTGCCCCTCCCCTTTTAGTTCGATGGCGGCCGCAATCTGTTCATGCAGCATCTTTTCGTAGGATGGCCGTTCGGCAGCGTACAGCACGCCGAAGGGGCGTGGCAGATAGTGATGCTCCCGCCGGGCGGGGTCGTCGAAAAAGCGGGCCAGCAGGTGGGCTTTGCAGATGTCTTTTTCGTCGTGTATCCAGAGGTCACCGGCTGAAAAACCATCCTTTTCCAGATTCACCACTACCGGCCGGAAGCAATCCAGGCGTATCCCTTTTTCGCTGTTTGAGCCGAAGCGCAGGGGCTGGCCATGTTCCAGGAAAATGGCAGCATCCGCTTTGCTTTCTTTTTCGGTGAAGGCCTGGAAAGCCCCATCGTTGAAGATGTTGCAGTTCTGGTATATCTCCAGGAAAGCCGTGCCCTCATGGGCGTGGCAGCGGAGGATCATTTCCTTGAGGTGCCTGGGGTCGCGGTCCATGGTGCGGGCCACAAAGGAGCCGTCAACCCCCAGGGCGAATGCCAGCGGGTTGAGGGGGTGGTCGATCGAACCCATGGGAGTGGATTTGGTGGCCTTGGCCTCTTCGGAAGTTGGAGAATACTGCCCTTTGGTCAGGCCGTATATCTGGTTGTTGAACAGCAGCACCTTGATCCCGAAGTTGCGCCGCAACAGGTGGATCAGGTGATTGCCTCCAATGGACAATCCATCGCCGTCGCCGGTGACTACCCAAACCTGCAGCTCGGGGCGGGCGATTTTCAGCCCGGAAGCAACCGCAGGCGCCCGCCCGTGAATGGAGTGCATGCCGTAGGTTTCCATATAATACGGGAAACGCGAGGAGCAGCCTATTCCGGAAATAAAAACCACCTCGTCGCGGCTGAGCTGCAGTTCGGCAAATGCCGCCTGTACCTGCTTGAGTATGGAGTAGTCGCCACAGCCCGGGCACCAGCGCACTTCCTGGCTCGTCGCGAAATCTTTGGCGCTCATGATTGTCGTTCCTTCGGTTGCTGACATGCCTTTGTTGGTTCGGAGTGTTTTGGCTTTGTTTGCCCCGTATGTCTCGTGGGCCTCGAAGCCCAGAACAGTGCGCGCCACAGCCCCAGGATTATTCCCCGGCCTGACGTACTGCCTACTGAGGTACGGGCGGCCTGCTATCCCCCAGCACCTGCCGGGCGAAGCCCTTCAGCTCCGCTTTGGTGATGGGTGTTCCCTGTATTTTATTATAAGGAATAACATCCCGGAGGAAATCGCTGCGGATAAGCTGGCAAAGTTGGCCGTTATTGATCTCCGGGATGATGATCTTGTCGTACTGCTGCAACAGGCTGCCCAGGTTGCGGGGGAAGGGGCGCAGGTAGCGCAGGTGAGCGTGTGCTACTGCATAGCCTTCGGCCAGCAGGTCTTTCACCACCGATTTGACAAGCCCGAAGGTGGAGCCCCAGCCCAGGAAGAGCGCCTCTCCCTTCTCCGGCCCGATGGACAATTCCTGTTCCGGGATGTAGTCTGCGATTTTATCCACTTTTGCCTGCCGGGCTTTGACCATGAACTCGTGGTTGGCGGGGTCGTAGGAAACGTTGCCCGTTCCGGCTTCCTTTTCCAGCCCGCCGATGCGGTGGGCCAGGCCTTTTGTGCCGGGCAGGGCCCAGGGGCGCACGAAGCGCTCATCGCGTTCATAGGGCAGGAAGGGCTCGTCATTGTCACGGGCTTTCCGGAAGCGGACTTCGATGGACGGCAACTCGGCTGCCCTGGGGAATTTCCAGGGTTCGGCTCCATTGGCGATATAGCCGTCGCTGAGCAGGATGACCGGGGTCATGTGCTGCAGGGCTATGCGGCAGGCTTCGAAGGCGGCCCAGAAGCAATCGGCCGGCGAGCTGGCGGCGATGGCCGGCACAGGGCTTTCCCCATTGCGGCCGTAGAGGGCCTGCAGCAGGTCCGACTGCTCCGTTTTAGTAGGCAGCCCGGTGGAAGGCCCGCCGCGCTGGACATTGCAGATGACCAGCGGCAGTTCCAGCATCAGGGCAAGGCCCATGGCCTCCGTTTTCAGCGCCATGCCCGGCCCGGAGGTTCCGGTCACAGCCAGATTGCCCCCGTAGGATGCGCCGATGGCAGCGCAGATGGCGGCGATCTCATCCTCTGCCTGGAAAGTGCGCACGCCGAAGTGTTTGTATGCAGCCAGCCCGTGGAGGATATCCGAGGCCGGTGTGATGGGGTAGCTGCCGTAAAAAAGCGGCAGCCCGGCCTTCTGAGCGGCTGCGATCAGCCCGATCACAAGGGCTTCATTGCCCATGATGTTGCGGTAAGCGCCCTTTTCCAGAGGCGCCGCCTTTACTTCGTAACGGCTGGTAAAAGCCTCGATGGTGTCGCCATAGTGATAGCCTGCCCGGAGGGCCGTAATGTTGGCCTCCAGAAGCGCCGGCCTGCGGCCGAATTTTTGTTTCAGGAAATCAAGGGTGGAATCCAGCTTCCGGTTGTAGCGCCAGTAGAGGAAGCCCAGCACGAACATATTCTTGCAGAGGTCTTTGTCTCTGGTGCTCAGTTCCGACTGTGCCAGGGCTTCCCGCGTCAGTTTGGTGACGGGCATGCGGATCACTTCAAACCCATCGAGCAGGCTGCTCTCCAATGGGTTTTCCCCTTCCTCGTATTTGGCCAGGCGCAGGTTCTTTTTATCAAAACCATCCACGTTGAGGATGATGGTGCTGCCCGGCGCCAGGTGTTGCAGGTTGGCTTTCAGGGCTGCAGCGTTCATGGCCACCAGCACATCGCATTCGTCGCCGGGGGTGAGGATTTCGCGGCTGCCGAAATGGAGCTGGAAGCCGGACACGCCTGCCAGGGTGCCCTGCGGCGCCCGGATCTCCGCAGGGAAATCGGGAAAAGTGGCCAGGTCGCTGCCCGACAGGGCGGTATTGTCTGTGAACAGGGAGCCCGTCAACTGCATGCCGTCGCCGGAATCCCCTGCGAACTTTATGGTTACTTCCTGTTGAATTTCAACGGCTTTACTCATTGCGCAAAGACATTCATGGATTGCTCTATGGCGCCTAACAACACCCGGAAAGGATTGGCCGGGCGCCGGGCGGCAAAGATCGGGCATTTTTGGGACAGGCGCAAAGTTTGTGCGATTTAGGCCGCAACAACCGCAGTTTTCCTGGCAATGTTTATTTTTGAAATAAAAACACATGTCCCGCTGGCAACTGTTTTCTTTCCTCTCCGCGCTCATGGCCTTCGCCGCACTGGCCTGGCGCGCTCCGGCCCCTCCCGATCCCGGTTCCGGCGATTGCCTGAACCTGCCGGAACAATACTTCAACTATGCGCAGATCGGCCTCCCCCCGCACCTGCAGGCGCCCGGCCTGCTGACGCTGGACAACACCCCTGCCGGCAACCCCATCACCGATGCCGGAGCCACGCTTGGGCGGGTTTTGTTTTACGACACCAAATTGTCGGCCAATGAAACGGTAGCCTGCGCCAGTTGCCACAAGCAGTCCCTCGCATTCACCGACGAAGCCCCTTTCAGCAGCGGTTTCGAGGGCGGTTTCACCGGGCGCAACTCCATGAGCCTGGCCATGGCCCGTTTTTATGGAAACGGCCATTTCTTCTGGGACGAGCGGGCCGCCACCCTGGAAGAGCAAACGCTCATACCCATACAGGACCCCGTTGAAATGGGCATGAGCCTGGATGAGCTGGCAGCCCGCCTTTCCAATACCGGCTACTATCCCCCGCTGTTCGAAGCCGCATTCGGCACGGCGGAGGTTACACCCGACCGCATGGCCCGGGCCATGGCCCAGTTCATACGATCTATGGTGAGTTATCAGTCGAGATACGACCAGGCGCGGATGGCGGCGCCGGACGTTCCCCCCGGGGGCCCTCTGCCCGGCCTGACGCCGGCGGAAAACCTCGGCAAGGCCGTTTTCTTCGGCCCTGCCCGCGGCAACTGCGGCGCCTGCCACGGCACCGAAGGCTTCGTCGCATTCGGAGCCTTCAACAACGGGCTCGACCTGGTGTATGCCGACCCCGGCAAAGCCGGCATTACGTTCAACCCGCAGGACGTAGGCCTCTTCAAGGCCCCCTCCCTGCGCAACGTGGCGCTGACGGCGCCTTATATGCACGACGGGCGGTTCGAAACGCTGGAAGAAGTCGTGTCCCATTACGATACCGGCCTGGCGCCCCACCCCAACCTCTCGCAGTTCCTGCGCCTGGGAGGCCCCAACGGGCCGCCCCGCCAGCTCAACCTCAGCCCGCAGGAACGGGCGGGCCTGGTTGCTTTTCTGGAAGCCCTGACCGACACCGTTTTCATTACCGACGAACGCTGGTCCGACCCCTTCTGCGCCGATCCGGTAGCTGCCGTCGAACCGGTAAAACAGGATGGCTGGCGCGTTTTCCCCAACCCGGGCGCCAGCACCCTGAATATCCGGATCGATTCGGAACCCCTTCAGGAATTCCAGCTGAGCCTGCTGACTGTCGACGGGCAGGTGTTGCGCTCCTATTCTTTCAGGGGAACGGAATTCCAATTTCAGCGGGAGGGCTGGGCGGCAGGCCTGTATTTTCTTCAGCTGAGCAATGGGAAATCCCAGTGGGTGAAGCGCCTGATGCTGAAGTGAGAATAACAAACCTGCACCATTGTGCCGATGAACACCCAACTCATACAGCGATCCGCTATTCTACTGGCCCTGCTGAGCGCTTTGTTATTTTTGGTGCTCAGCACCTGGGCCATGGCCGAGTACCCGGGCGGCGCCATACACGACCGGTCGTCGGAGGGTTATTCCTTTTGGTACAACTACTTCAGCGACCTGGGCCGCACGCGGAGCTGGAACGGCGCGCCCAATGGCCTGAGCAGCATGCTTTTCCAGATCGGCCTGATCACGGTGGGCATCAGCCTTGGCGTTTATTTCCTGGTGCTGCCGGCCATCTTCCGGCATGCAGACGCCCGCTTTCTGGCCGCCGCCGCCAGCTTTCTGGGGCTGCTGGCGGCCGTGAGTTACATCGGCATTGCCCTGTTCCCGCTGAATGTGAATTACAGGCTCCACACGATTTTCGTCCGGCTGGGTTTCATCGCCTTTCTGATCATGTCGCTTTTCTATACCCTCGCCATCCTCAGCGAGCCGGGATATCCGAAGCATTATGCCCGGGCATTCGGCTTTTTTTCCCTCATCCTGGGGCTCCAGGTCCTGATCATGTTGTTCGGGCCGCGTTCGTGGACTTCAGCCGGGGCGCTTTTGCTGCAGGCCTCCGCCCAAAAGGTGGTGGTTTATGCGGAAATGCTCTGCATGGCGTACCAGGGCGTAGGCGCATGGAGGTGGATCTCGCGGCGAAGCCAGGCCGCCTAGCCGCCGTTGAGGGCATTCGGGAATAAGGCTGATAATCAAGCCGAACAGCATTTCGAAAATGCTCGGGCTGCGGAGCCCGAGGCCAGCATTGCGGCCAAAATGCGAAACAATTGCCTTCTGTGATTTAATTCACTGTAATAATATGGAATAGCCCGCACCTTTGTATCGTCAATGTAATTTCTAATCAAATAATCCATAACGCACATGTTTTTTCAGCACGTTTATGATAAGACACTGGCTCAGGCGAGCTATTTCGTAGGCTGTCAGCAGGCTGGTGTGGCCATTGTCATCGACCCGAAACGCGATGTTGACACCTACCTGCAGATCGCGGAGGAGAATCAGATGAAGATCACCCACATTGCCGAAACGCACATCCACGCCGACTTCCTGTCGGGTTCGCGCGAGCTTGCCGCCCTCACGGGAGCGAAGCTCTACCTGTCGGACGAAGGCGGCGAGGGCTGGTTGTACGAATTCCCGCACGTAGAGCTGAAGGACGGCAGCGTTTTCCATGTGGGCAACCTCAAGTTTGAAGTGATCCACACCCCCGGCCACACGCCGGAGAGCATCAGCTTTCTGCTGACGGACACCCCTGCCAGCCTCGAGCCGGTGATGTTGTTTACGGGCGACTTCGTATTTGTTGGCGACATAGGCCGCCCCGACCTGCTGGAGGAAGCAGCCGGTTTCGTGGGAACCAAGGAAGCAGGTGCGAAGGAGATGTATCGTTCGCTGGAGCGCTTCACCAGGCTGCCGGACCACCTGCAGGTATGGCCGGGCCACGGAGCGGGTTCCGCCTGCGGCAAGGCGCTGGGCGCAGTGCCCAGCACGACGGTGGGGTATGAGAAGATCCGCAACTGGGCGTTCCAGTTCGAAAAAGACCAGCAGGGCTTCGTCCGCTTCCTGCTGGAAGACCAGCCGGAGCCGCCCAGGTACTTCGCCATGATGAAGAAGCTGAACAAAGTGGACCGCCCCCTCCTGACGGAAGTGCCGAAACCCAGGCTGCTGAGCAAGGAGGAGTTCCAGGCTGCCATGGACAAAGGATACAAAGTGATCGACACCCGCCAGAAGGAGGTGTTTGCCACCGGTTTCATCCCCGGCGCCCTCAACATCCAGCACAATATCGCCTTCCCCAACTGGATGGGCTGGTTCGTCTCCTATGATGAACCCTTCATCCTGATTGCGAAAGAGGAGCAGCACGACGAACTGGCCCGCATGCTGATGCGCATCGGCCTGGACAACATCTACGGCTATGTGCCCGATGTGAATGTATGGAAGGAGTTGGGGCACGAACTGATCACCGGCAACCTCATCTCCCTGGATGAACTGAAGCAATTGCAGAAGCATGGCAACGTCCAGATCGTCGACCTGCGTGGCGCCGCAGAATACAAGGCCGGCCATCTCAAAGGTGCGGACAACATATTCGTCGGCACGCTGGAGAAGAACATCGGCAAGGTCAGCAAGGACAAGGAGGTTATACTCCACTGCAAAACCGGCGACCGGGCCTCGATCGGCTATTCCATTCTGGCCAAGCACGGCTTCCGCAACATCAAAAACTACGTCAACGGATACGTGGAGTGGGTCAATGAAGGCAACCCGGTGGTGACGACGGAGCAGGAGCCGGTAGCAGTCGGCTAAAGGAAATTACAAAGGTTGTTTAAACACAAGCCGCCCACCCTGGCAAAGGGTGGGCGGCTTGTGTTTTCATAAAGTTCACACTTCCAGAAAGGAATACCACGCAGAGTTGTTGAGTGAGGTGTATCAGGCTTATAATTCTTCAGAAATACCATTTGCTATTTTTTAAAAATTCCTCGTCAATCAGCCTTATGTATTGCAACAAAATTTTAATTTACCATCGAAAATCAAAACAAGCACTTTGAACCAAAGAAAATTTCCATACAATGGGGCTTTACAATTACAAGCTTGAAAACATTCTGCAACACACAGTCAGGTGTTTCCATTATATTATTCATGGAGATTTTGAAACCGCTGTTCAAAACGCAAGAAAATCAACGGAAGCAATTGCTAAAGCTATCATATACAGAAAAAAAGGAGAATCACTCGGGGAGGAAGTTATCCAAGGCTTGAAACATCCGATATTAGATCAAGATATCCGAACCGACCCCAGCCCGCTCAATCTAAAAAAATTGATAGATGTCTTAACCAGCAACAAATATATTGAAAATAGCCTTAAGGTTAGGTTTGATGAAATAAAATACGGCGGCAACATTGCTTCTCATGACCCTAATGGGAATAATATTCCTATTCAGCAGAATGACGCAGAAGTAGTAAAAAACGACCTATATGTAATATTAAAATGGTTTTATGAAAAAATAGATAAAAACCCCATCCCTCACCAGATTGAGAAAGCTTATCAGGGGGAAATAATTAAAAGCCTGATTTCCGAAGAACCCAGCAATTGGGTAGAATTTTATCACGAATGCGATCAGTTTAATAGTGATAAAAACTACTATTTACTAATCGCCCCGCCAGCTTTTGAGTGTTCGAAATACGAACTATCTGAAATTGGCAAGGTTCCCTGGAAACTGGTTTTTGATTTTGATCAAAGGACGCAAACAGAAGGGAGGCTGTACTTTGAGACGGAATCACACCGGTCTTCAAAAATTGTAAACTTTCGTTCAATTGAAGAACCAGGAGAGTTTCAGAGCGGCAGCAATTTACCGGTTTATTGGTTTGCCACGAATGGTTTAATCATTCCGGGGCAGGAAGGCAATTTTATATATACCCCTATCGATAAATTTCTGGATTGGAGGAAAAAACACCGCAAGAACCTGGAAATCATTATTGAATCTTTTCTGAGGTCCCTTTCCAACAAACGGCTTGTCATCGTCTCTCTTTATGACAACAATAAGTTCCTGAATATTTTCCATGAACTATTTTATTCAGTTCCAAACTCAGGCAAGAGATTCAAATTTATTTTCACTACAAACAGTAAAGAAAACTATGAAACGTTAAGAGGAGAATTTGAGGAGGAGAGGAACGTAAAAATCTTTCAGATCAGCCAATCACAGATTGCCAATGGCATTTCAAGCTATTGCCCGGAATCAAGATCGGATTCAAAGCAAAGGATTGGATTTCCTGTTCCCGGCAAAGATCCAAAAACAGATGAAAGTAAAACAATAGGCCTTGAGCTGGAAAAATATCTGACATTTTTAAAAAATGGTGTAGAAATAGCTTACAAAGGAATTGAGAATGATGCTTCCGAATGGGTATTAACTCAATCCTTGTTTGCCGGCAATACAGTAAGTTGGCAAGAGCTAGGGCACGGCAAACCTGTCGAAAGGAATGATTCATCCAGAATCACACAAGAGATCACAGAACTCCTGGAAGGTAGCCGGGCCGCCTATAAATATAACCTTTTTCACGCACCTGGATCCGGAGGGACAACCTTCGCCAGGATGATTGCCTTTAAGTTACATGAAAAGTTTCCTACGATCGTTTTAAAACGTTTTCAAAAAATTGAAACGGCAAGAGTAATCAGTGACCTTTCCGATATTACTCAAAAACCAGTCCTCATTATTGCAGAAGCCTTTGAAGTCAATGAGGATGAACAGGACAGGCTGCTATTCGAACTTGCATCAAAGCGCCGGCATGTTGTCCTGGTTGCAGTGCGGCAGGTTTGGACTCCTTTTACGAAAGTGGGGTCATCACGCAATGAGAGGTTTGGGAAAATGCCAGATATCCAACAAGCCGGGCACAAAGAATACCAATATTATTTGATGCAACAGATGCAGAATGGGGAAATAGCAAAATTTGAAGATAAATTTTGCCAGCTCAATATAGCAGAAGTAAGAAAATTTAACATTCGCCGTATTTCCAAAGAGTATTCGCATGGTGATATTTCACCGTTCATTTATGGACTGACGGCATTTGAAGATGAATTTTTGAAACTTCCTGATTATATCCGAAAGATTCTTTTTAGTGAAGACCTTCCAGATAGCGCCAGAGATGTCATTGGATATATTTCCCTCATCTATTACTACACTCAACAATCCACCCCTGTTTCCCTCCTTTTCAACACTTATGCAGAAGGGGATGCAAATCAGAATTTAACCCTGAACGAACGTTTTGGAGAGGAAAGCCCAATTCATCTGGTCATTATTGAAGAAACCGATATCGAAGGCAACAACACTGGGCGGTGGAGGCCCCGGCATGCTCTATTTGCAAGAGAGGCCATGCACCAAATCCTTGTTGGCCAAAATGGGAATAAAGATGACTGGAGAGACTTCCTTTCAACCTGGGTACATAGATTCATCGAGCTCTGTGGAAAAAACACGACCTTTCTTTCCAAAGAGTTATATGAATTATTAAGATCTCTGCTTTTGGTGAGAGATTATTCAGATGCCATTGGCAAAGAAGAAAAGGACAATTTCTCAAGGTGTATTGAGGATATTCCCAGCCCTGCTGACCGGCAAATGATATTTGAGGAACTGGTCAATCAATTTCCAAGAGAACCGCATTTCAGGGTACATCTCGCCAGGTTTTACTACAGAGAAAGCAAGGAGTTCAAAAAAGCCAGGGAACAAGCAGAAGCTGCCAAAGAGTTTGCAGGCCACGATTATAATGTTTTTCACACGCTTGGAATGTGTATTAGAAAAGAAATAGAATACTTGATCGAGAATGACCCAACAGCCCAAGAAAATGATATTCAAACAAAAACAAAAGAGGCCTCTCAAGCCTTCAAAGAAAGCCGCAGGATAAATTCCAACAATACCCATGCATACATATCCAATATGCAATTATTAATCAGTGTACTGGATTATGGCCTGAAAATATCCAAACTGAACAAAAGCGAATTTCTTACCAGCAAAGAAAACAAATGGTATCTCGACCTATTCGATGAATTGACAGAATTAACTGATTCTGCCAACTATGTATTCCAACAAATTGAGAAGAACAGGCAAAAAGGATCAAATTCCGATTATTATACTTTTTCCAAGGAGTTGCTTAAATCCTGTGAGATCAGCAGGCAAAACCTTATTGGTGACTACGACGATGCCATTAAGCGAAGTAAATCGCTGGCCAATAGTGAAGGTATAAGCAATCGGCCGTTCTTCCGCCGCCTTACTGTTAACCTGATGTTGGCTAAGGCAAATCAACATCATCATCTGAGCAACAAATACAAACAATGGGAGCATTTACCGGAATCTGAAATCCTGCAGGCGATTCAATTGTTGGAAAAAAACCTTATCGAAGAACCCAGTAACAGCACGAACTTTCGCATGTGGTTCAATGCGATCAGGCATATTCCCAACCCACCATCTGTTAAAGAATGTATCGGTAAGATCAATAAATGGAAAGACTTGTCATTAGATAAAAAATCCTCTAACGAGGCCATTTATTATCTTTATTTATTACATGCAGTTGCTGCAATAGAATCCGGAGAATCATTTAGCAGCTATTATGCAAAAGAGGCTAAATATTTAATGGAACTTAGCGCAAAAAATGAAGGAAATTCAAACTTCTCATTTGAATGGTACGGGAAAGGAGAAGGGGTTAGAAGAGTGCTCAACCACAGCTATGTCGCATTTAACAGGGAAATTGGCCCAAGGGGCGCTTTCACTCCCGAGTCGGTGGAACACATGGAACGTGTTATCGGAACCATAAAAAACATTGAAAGCCGTCAGGCAGGTACCATCATCTTAGATTGCGGACTAGAAGCTTTTTTTGTTCCAATTGCCGGTGACTTTGCCCAAGAGGATGCCCTTAAAAGTAAAATCAGTTGTTTTATTGGCTTCCGATATGACGGCCTTCAAGCCTGGGATGTTAAAAAGATCACTAGCGAAGAGGAACTGATCGAACTAAAAAAAAGGAACAGCAGAGAGAAACAATACGAATTTAAATCCATAGAATTCATAGAAGCACACGGAGAGGCTCGTGTTTTTGAAGGCACAATTTCTTCATTAAACAATAACACATTCGGATTTATTCGATGTAAGGAACTTCTCCAGGAAGTGTTTTTCCATAAAAGCAGCCTGGAAAACTGCCACTTTGATGACCTTGCGGAGGACGACCCTGTTGAGTTTATCTGCCAATTAAATAGTGATTCTCAGCCGGTAATGAAAAAAGGAAGATTTCAGGCAGAAACTGTTTGGGCACTTTGACAGGGAGACCCTAAAATAATCCCGCCTGTCACTTTTTTCAAAATAATTTGCCCAATAAATAGCCAAGCACCAGAAAAACCCCCATGATAAAAAACCATCTCACCCCGCGTTTAATAAACTTCAAAAACATTTCCGTGCTTCTTTTCCTCTCCAGGTTTTTTTCTTTTTCACTTTTCTTCCCGGGATCTAAAGCCGCCCCGATAAAATAGCTCCTTTCCCCCTCCAAATGCCAGGCCTGAAGTGCCAGAAAAATAGTGCCGCCAAAGCAAAAAGCCGCCAAAAAAAGTAGGATCTTTTCATGAATAAGCTGCTCTTTTTCAACATCGATCAAAAGAAAAAACAAGGCTCCCAAAATGCCGGAGCATATTGTAAGCAAATGCTTATTAATATCAAGGGAAATTGTTTTTGCAGCCGAATAAAACTCCTGATATCTCTCGTCGTTTTTTTCCTGAATTTCCATGCTGATGTCAGTTTGGCCAATATTTTTATAAAATCATACAAGGCATTTCACTCCCCCACCCATTTCCTCGCTTCCTCCGCATACTTTCCCTGAGGAAATTTCTCCAGGTATTCGCGGAAGGCTGCCGTATCGCTTTTCAGCCGGGCCAGTTCCCAGAGCGCGTCTTCCGCTTCGGGGGCGGCCGGGTGCGCTTCGAGGAAGTTTTTGAAGGACTCCTCGCTGGGTTCTTCTTTGGCCCGCTTCCAGTCGGCCTGTACGGCGGCGGGATCGCTGCCCACCTCAGCAGATTTGGATGAGTAGAAAGCAGGAATCTGGAACAGCGCGATGCCCACCACCAGCAGGATGGTGGCCGCGATGGACAGCCGGCGGATATTGATGCCCCTGCGGCGGGCGGGCGCCTGAGGCGAGGGGCTTGCCGGCATGGGCTGAAACGGCGGAGGGGCAGGATTTACCACCTGCCCGATCATGTCCTCCAGTTTGCTGTAATCTATGCCCTTACTCTTACTCCAGTTATCATCTTTAATAATAGGCCCGAT
The DNA here is from genome assembly GCA_963169455.1 of Bacteroidota bacterium. Taxonomy (GTDB): domain Bacteria; phylum Bacteroidota; class Bacteroidia; order Chitinophagales; family Saprospiraceae; genus JACJYE01. The sequence continues at coordinate 13,539 of CAUJDW010000081.1, forward strand.
CATGTCCTCCAGTTTGCTGTAATCTATGCCGCCTTTGCCAATCTGGGCTGCGGGCTGGCCGGGAAAAACGCTCCGGCTCGTTCCGGGCTCCTCTTCCGTAGCCCCTTCGCCGACGGCCAGCCCCACGGCCTGAAAAACGGGTTCTTCCTCCACCGGGTCGGTGACGATCTGCACCTTTTCTTCCCAGCTCAGGTTGCGGCGGCGGTCTTCGCCCTCCACTTTTTCCACGACGGAAACCTTCAGCAGCAAAGCGAAAGTACCTTCCCGCAGAGGTTTGACGTAATATTTCCACTCCGTGTATTCCCCTTTCTGAAGGAACTGTTCTTCATCGGAATAAGTGCGGATAGAGAATGCCGGCTCCGCATTGGGATCGATCAGTTCGGCGTGCATTACTTTGGAGACTGCGATCTGTTTGACCTCCACGTCCTCATCCAGGTCGATATCGCGCACGATGGCCGCCTCGTCAAAAGCCAGGCGGATGATGCACACCACTTCCCGGTTCACTTCCATGCGGGCGGGAATTTTGTGGAGCAGCAGCCCACGCTGGCCCGGAGCCCCGGCGCCCAGGGGCTGGGGCAGGAAGTCATCCAGTTCCAGCGCCTCGATCAGTTCCAGCAGAGCCTGGCGGATGCGGTTGTACTCCAGTTGCAGATCTTCATTGGACATCACCCCCATGATGCGGTTGCGGTTGGCGTCGTTGAGCCTGCCCCGCAGGGCGATGAGGGTATTGAATTTCGGGGAATAGTTCGGCAGGCGCTCTTCCAGGGCGCTGAGGGCGCCGGTGATGTTGTCGGCCACCATTCGCCGCCATTCCAGTTTCCACTGCGTGAGTTGCTGAACGTCTATCATGTTGCCTCCGGATATTTTTCACCCCCAACGCCCGCTTTTCCAAAAACCGGTGCGGGGACATCCCTTCTGCCCCCAATATACGGGATTTTAGCGGAGCAGGTTCCCTAAAGAAAAGTGCGATTTTCACAGACTTTTTTCATTTTCGCCTGTTTGTAAAAACGGTTTGGGCAGCGGGGCGCCATCCCTTCTATTTTTCAGTATCGAAGTACACCTTCCCGCAGCTGTAACAGCTAAAATTGACGTATATTTGCACCCATGAAGAACATCAGGAATTTTTGTGTAATTGCGCATATCGACCACGGGAAAAGCACCCTGTCGGACCGGCTGCTGGAGTTCACCAAAACGATCTCCGCGCGGGACATGCAGGCGCAGGCGCTGGACGATATGGACCTGGAGCGGGAGCGCGGCATCACCATCAAGAGCCACGCCATTCAGATGTACTATGACCACGAAGACGGGCAGGCCTATACTTTCAACCTCATAGACACGCCGGGGCATGTCGATTTCTCCTATGAAGTATCCCGTTCCATCGCCGCCTGCGAGGGAGCGCTGCTGCTGATCGACGCCACGCAGGGCATTCAGGCCCAGACGATATCCAACCTCTACCTGGCCATCGGGCACGACCTGGAGATCATCCCCATCCTGAACAAGATCGACATGGACAACGCCATGATCGAGGAGGTTTCGGAGCAGATCATCGACCTCATCGGCTGCGACCCGGATGACATCATCCTGGCCAGCGGCAAGACGGGGCAGGGCGTTGAAAATATCATGAAGGCCATCGTGGAGCGCATCCCGCCGCCCAAAGGGGACCCCGAGGCGCCCCTGCAGGCCCTCATTTTCGACTCCGTTTTCAACTCCTTCCGCGGGGTGATCGCCTATTTCCGGATTATCAACGGCACGCTGAGGAAGAACGACATGGTCCGTTTCGTCAACACCGGCAAGGAATACAATGCGGACGAGGTCGGCGTGCTGAGGCTGAAACAGGAGCCCAAAGATTTCCTCACGGCCGGAAACGTAGGCTACATCATCACCGGCATCAAGGAATCCACGGAGATCAAGGTTGGGGATACGATCACCCATGTGGAGCGCCCCTGCAAGGAAGCCATCAAGGGCTTCGAGGACGTCAAGCCGATGGTATTCGCCGGCATCTTCCCCATCGACAGCGATGAGTATGAAGACCTGCGCGACAGCCTGGAAAAGCTGCAACTCAACGATGCTTCCCTGGTCTTCGAACCGGAATCTTCCGTGGCCCTCGGCTTCGGCTTTCGCTGCGGCTTCCTCGGCATGCTGCACCTGGAGATCGTCCAGGAGCGCCTCTTCCGGGAATTCGGGCAGGACGTCATCACCACGGTGCCCAACGTTTCCTACAACGCCTTCACGAAAAAAGGCGAGGCTTTGACGGTGCGCACGCCCTCCGAACTACCGGACCCGACGGTTCTGGATTATGTGGAGGAGCCCTACATCTCGGCTCAGATCATCACCAAACCCGAATATATCGGCACCATCATGACCCTGTGCATGGAAAAGCGGGGCATACTCAAAAAACAAAGCTACCTGACCACCGACCGGGTGGAGCTCAGTTTCGAACTGCCCCTGGCCGAAATCGTCTTCGACTTTTACGACCGCCTCAAGTCCCTTTCCCGCGGCTACGCCTCCTTTGACTATCAGCCGATGGATTACCGGCGGTCGGAGCTGGTACGGCTCGACATCAAACTCAACAGCGAGAATGTCGATGCGCTGTCCGCCCTCGTGCACCGCGACAAAGCCGAGGCCTTTGGGCGCAAGATTTGTAAAAAACTCAAGGATCTCCTGCCCCGCCAGCAGTTCGTCATCGCCATACAGGCCGCCATCGGCGCCAAGGTCATCGCGCGGGAAACCATCTCTGCCATGCGCAAGGATGTAACGGCCAAGTGTTACGGCGGCGATATTACCCGCAAGCGCAAGCTGCTGGAAAAGCAAAAAGAGGGGAAGCGCCGCATGAGGCAGTTCGGCAAGGTGGAGGTTCCGCAAAAGGCCTTCCTGGAAGTGCTGAAGCTCGATTGACAGCCATTACAGAACGATATTAAAAGAGGCGCTCTTCAGATGAGGAGCGCCTCTTGTCGTAGAAAGGCCCGCCTTGTGGGGCCGTGTGCCGGTTTTTCGTTTGGATTGTATTATAAACGGCTTCGTGTAAAAAACAACTGGCATACCTCCTCCTTTCCCGGCAAATGGCCATGGTTCGCAAACAGCTTGTTACAACCCTGCCCGGTATTGCCTCCGAACCGGGCGGCACAAACGGGGCCGGCCGGCTGCAGAACCGAACACAGGGCTTGTTTGCACAAGCGAAAAAAATGCTCACGGGAAAGAGATAAGGAAGTATTGTTCAGTGTTGCTGAGATGGATTCTGGGCAAGGTGTCGTGCTTTGGTTTTGCACAATCGGCTGCCGGAGCGTGTCCGGAGAATGGGGTTGACTTTCAAAAGGTGCGTAAAAAACAGAAGCCCCTTCTTTTGGAGGATGGGGCATCTCCTCTTCGCATGTGGATAAGCGATGCTCAATAATAGCGGCTCCGGCTGCGCTGAGCCAGAACATTGGAAATGAGAACGAGCCCTCCGCCTACGACGAATGCGCCGGTAGCAATGTACAGGATTAGCATATCTGATAAGTTGTTGTGATTAAAAAATAAAATGGTTCTCTCTGATTGGATTGTTCATGAGGGCACGGCTAAAATGGGGATTTTTTTCATTGTATCATAATCCCGGCGCAAAAAAATCTCATTTTTTTCAAAAAAAGGGACACTGTGCTGGTGGCAGGCACAAAAAGATGGGAAAGCTGGGCAGGAAACGGCCGTTCAGGCCTTTCCGCTGGCGCAGAGGAGTGCTACGGTAGGTTCCTCGCTGCCCCCTTCCGGCTCGAGGGTAACGTTGAAGCTTTCTGCATTTTCGACGAACCGAAGCGCCTGAATTTCCCGCCTCCGGCAATCGGCCATACCCATACTGACCATTTTTCCTTCCACATCAGCCCATATCTGGTAGGCCTTGCCCGGGGGGGGCAAAGGCAGCCCCGCAGCGTTGATGTAGGCGAGCTGCCGGCCGGGGTTCCAGTAAACGACGGCATGGGCGCCAGGTGTGGGGCCTGCGCCCTTAAGGGCTACGGGACGGGTGCCGGGGTCCGAAATGAGCGCGTATATTTGCCGGGCCTGTTCGCGCTGTGCGCATTCTTTTTTCAGCTCCTCAAACTCGGCGTTCAGTACCTGATAATGCTGATCCGAAACCACTTTTCCATTATATAAGGAGAGGGCCAGAAAGGAAAGAACAGCCAAAAGGGCGATTGCCGCAGCGGCCATCCAACGGGAAGGAGCTGCCTGCGCCGCCACGGGCTGGCTTTTACCGCCGCCTTGAAAATCGGAGCCTCCTGCGCGCGCTTTCAGTTCCGCCGCCGGCAGCTGCACGAATTGCCCCGCATAATCATCAACCGCCCGGCGCAAAGAGTCGATCTCCTCCTGTATTTCGGGATACGCCTGCGCAAAGAGCTCTACCTCGCGGGCTTCCTCCTCATCGGCCAGGCCCAGTACGTATTGCTCCAATAACCCCGACTTTAGAAATCGTTCCTTGTCCATCATATTCCTGAATCACACTTATAAGGCAAAGGCGGCGCCGCCTGTGGGCGGGCCACCTTTCATTTGTCATCTTGCCGAATGATTGCTGTTTTTATGTTAAAACCCTGGAAGCCTAACATCGGGCTCCCCTTTTTGTTTAAATATTTTTTTGGAATATGGGGGCGTCAAGCCAGCTATCCGGCCTTTTTCCGGCATTGGCGTTAAAATCTGGCGCAATGGCGCGCGCCTGACGGCCATGCCCGAACCCTTTCCCAAATAAGCGCACTTTGGAAAAACACGAACTGCCTTTTGGGTATGTGGAAAAATTCCTGCCTCTCAGGGATGCAACACTTATTTATTATTTCCTATCTTTCCCGCACAAAACGCTTCAGGCGTTGCTTTTTTCTCTCCCATGAACCGTCCATTCCGGGCTAAAAACCCCCGATTTCCGGGAATTGGCGCCCTCTGTAAATGCTGGCGCAAAGCCATGCAGGCGCCGAAACAGCCCCTCTGCCGATAGTCCTGGCAGCACCGGAACGAACAACTCCCGGCGGAATGTTAAACCCTTGCAAACACTGGTTTATGCAGCGAATACTGCTACTGTTCTTACTTTCATTGCCCCTGGGCCTTTACGCTTTCGCTACGGAAAATGCAGATGCCCACCACGAGGCTTCGCAGGGATCCATCTCCCTGTTTTCCCTTTCCTTAAGCACAGTGCGGGATATTCCCCCGCCCGACACTTTCCTGGCTGCGGAAGTCATTCCTGCAGGCAAACTCTACTTTGAAGAAGGCGCAGAGGATATGCTGGCCTATCACGGGCTTGGGCTGGAATTCGTGCTGTCGCCCGAAGTGCTGGAACCCTTCACCGTTGCGGCGGCTGCGCCGGCAGAGTCCGGGCTGAGTTTCGAAGCTTTCCTGCTGGCTTCCGCCAATGAATTCGAATCCAAACGCATCCTGTACCGCTCCATCCCGCTGAGCGATTGTTCGGGCATGTTCCACCGCCTGCTGCGCAAGGTCAGGGAACAATTTCCCGATTTCCAGTATCCGGAGGTTGTGGAAGCCCGGTCTTCCCGCGCGCTGGCCCAGTGGTACCACGACCACGGCGCCCTGGAAATCATCAGCGACGCCGCCGGCAGCGGGCGCCTGATACGGCCCGGCGCCGTGATGTTCTTCGGGCAGTCGGGCAGAAAATTCGCCAAACCCACCATCGGGCAGCTCGTCAATGGAGGCATTCAGCATATCGGCACGGTGGTGGAGGTGCAACGGGACGAAAATGGGCAAACCATCGGCTACACCATGTTCCATGCCAGAAGCCGCGGCAAGATAGCCGGCAAGACCAGGCACTACCTGCGGCACCCCAAATACAGCTACCTGCCCGCCTTCGGCAACTGGAGGCAGCAACTGGTCGCCATCGGCTATATCAATACCGAAGCGCCCGGGCAGATCGCAGCGAAATAGGAGCCGGGCCGCAGCCAATTTCCTTTCGCAATCCAAAAAATCCGTAACTATTCAGGCCTCCTTGGCGGCATGATCTGCGTCGCGGGCCGCAGGCCCGCGTTCCAACCTAAATAGTTTCTAAAATCCTGTATATTTTTGCGAACTTGGCAGTCAAGTACTACCTCTGCCTATGCTGGCCCGCCTCTTCGACATCGATACAGCCCTGGTCGCTCCACGCACGGTGGTGCGCCGATTCCGGGAAGGAGACGGCAACGCCCTGTACGCTCTGATCCAGGACAATTTCAGCCGCCTCCACGGGCACTTCCCCAATACGCTGGAGGCCATACGCGACAAGGAAAACGCTGAGTGGTTCGTGCGGGAACGCCTGGCCGACTGGCTGCTGCAGCGCGAATACTGCTTCGGCATCTGGGATAATAAAAACGCCGCCCTGATCGGCATGATCCGCATCTTTCAGTTGGACTGGCGGGCGCCCAAAGGAGAATTGGCCTATTTCATGGACAAGGACTTCAGCGGCAAAGGGCTGATGACCGAATCTTTGCGGGCCGTGCTGCGCTTTGCCTTCCACCAGCTACAGATCGAGAAGCTCGTGATCCGCACGCTTACGGACAATGTCGCCAGCCAGCGCGTAGCCCGGAAGTGCGGCTTCCGCCGCGAAGGCGACCTGCGGGATGATTTCCGGCTGCCCGGAGGCGAGCTGGCCGACACCGTGCTGCTGGGCCTGACCCGGGGAGAGTTTATAGGCGTGTGAAGGAAAATCCATCGTTTTTTTGTACATTGGCTTATTGGCGACCGGGCTGCTGCCTCCCGCTTTCCGTTAAGCCCCCTTGTTGAGGCGGGGCGCGCCCGAAAACCTGAAACCAAAAGCAAAACAAATGCCTGCCATCCTCACTGCTGAAGCGATAATCTTCGCGATCAATTCCGCCCTCAAACTAAGCCACAACATCCGCCGGGCCTATGCCCACAGCATCCGCGCCAGAGCACTGGCCCTCCCCCTGCCGGATTACAGCACCGACATCAACCTGGACCGCGTCATCGATTTTTTCGATGACTTCCCACAGTACCGCGAGGAACTGGTGCTGCTGCAGGAATTGCACCGCAAAGCGGAGGACGACAGCCTCAGCCCCGAAGAAAAAACAGCTTACTACCAGTATTTCAATGCCTTTTTCGCCTTCCACGAAAAAGGCGAACAGGGCAGGCAGCCCGAAGCGGCGCCCGAAGACCTGGTCAACCTCTTCCGCATCCGCCAGTGGGAGGAGGGCAAGGAGCCGGCCAGCGTCCTCCAACTGGTGGCCGGCTCGCTGGTCGAAATGGGCATCGACTTCTTCCTGCAAACTCCGGGAGCGCTAAACCACGAATCGGCCACGGGCCGCATCATGTTCCACTTCCTGAACGCCTTCGACGAGATCGATTTTGCCGACAGCCCCGATATCAAAAAGGACTTCAGCGGGCGCCTGCTTCCCAATCTGTTCGCCGCCGGCGCCGAAGCGCTCGCCGAGCTGAGCCCCGAGATCGCCGGCGACCGGAAAACCCAGGAGTTCATCAAGGCCACCGCCAAAGGCATTGCCAACGACATCTACCGGCGGGCGGAAAACATGAACGCCTTCCAGAAAGAAGAAGCCGTGCAATGGGGGCAGGTGGTGCTGCGCAGCATGATCAGCAATGCGGGCGCTTATGTGTTCAAAGCTCCACAGGATTTTTTCAATACCAACCGCCCGATGTCGGACATCATCGGCCAAAGCGGGCTGCTGCTGCTGGACGCCATACTCGACGACGATTCCGACAAAGTCGTTTTCCGCAAGGCGCTCAGCCCGGAAACGCTGGACCGGATGGCCCGGGCTACGCTGGACATCGTGGCCGAACACCCCAACCTCGTCAGCGGCAAACGGGGCGTCAAAGAGATTATCAGCGGCGTGGCGGGCGCCGTCGGGCAGGAGGATTTCCTGCGCGCCGGCTTTCTGCCCGAACTGGCCCGCATCGTCCTCGAACAATCGGCGGGCAGCCTGCCGCTCTTGTGGCGGGAAAGCCCGCAGGGGCCGGAGCACTTGCTCGTAACCGCCCTGCGGGAAACCCTTCAGATACTGTCTCAAAAGCCCTCCGACGCCCCCTGGCGGCCGGCTTTTACCAAAGGGAACCTGCTGGAAGTCCTGGAAGAGGTGCTGGAAGAAGTCGTGGCCAACCCAGCCTGGGTTACCGATGAAGTGCGGGGGCGGCCGGTGCTCAGCGAGGTGATGGACGCCACTTTCAGCGCCCTGAACACCATACCCAAAGGCGAACGCATCAATGCCGAAATATTGCAATGGCTCATTCGCCGCAACCTGGAAGTGGCGCTTACCAGCCGCAGCATGCTGGACACCGTCAAATGGGGGGGCGACCAGATGGAAAAAACCATACTACAACAAGCGCTTGAACTGGTGTTCAGTGTGGTGTTCCCTGCCGATGCCCCCCCCGCAGTCAACCGGCTAAGCCTGCTGGCCGAACTGATGGACTATGTCACGGAGGCCATCCTGAAGCGGCGCCCCAACGAGAAGGGCCTGATCCTGATCGACCTCATCCTGTTCAGCAGCGGCATCGATTATTCCCGTGGCTTTAATCCCCAACTGGCGGATCAACTGGCCGATGCGGCCATGCAGGCCCTGGCCAGCCGGCCCGAACTGGTGGCCAAACCGCAGGCCCTGCGCAGCATACTGGCTGCCGTTGCCGGCGCCCTCGACAGCGCCAGCCTCAAACAGCCCGCCCTCCTGCCCCGCCTGGTGCAGCTCGTTCTGGAAAAAACCGCAGCCAACGCCGGGCTCCTCATCGACGCCAGCCCGGATCAGCCGCGCCACCTGCTGCTGACCGCCCTGACGCAAATCCTGCAGGCCCTGGCGGCTTCGGACGGCAGCGGGCAGTGGCGCCCCGGCATCAGCCCGGCACAGGCCGGGCGCCTCATCGAAAGCCTTTTCGACGAAGTGGTCCGCAACCCCTATTGGGTTACCGATAAAGTAAACCAGGACTCCCTGCTGGCCGAAGTACTGGATGTCACCTTCCTGGCCCTGGCCGGAATACCGGCCGGGCAGCGCCTCAGCCCGGAAACCATCGAACAGCTTATCCAGCTCAACCTGCGCACCGTGGCTTCCAGCCCGCAGGTGCTCAAAAAGGTGAAATGGGGCGGCGAGCAAAAAGAAAAAGGCATCCTGCTACGGGCGCTGGAACTGGTTTTTGCCTTCACCTTCCCCACCGATAATACCGGTACGGCGACGGGGCGCGCCTTCCTTTTTATGGACCTGCTGGATTATGTACTGGAAGTATTGCTGAGCAGGCATCCCGACAAGAAAGGGCTCATCCTGGTGAACCTCGTCCTTTCGGAAGAGAACGGCATCGACTATACCGGAGGGTTCAACGAAACCCTCGCCAGCCAGCTCGTCGATGCAGCCCTGCTCGTCCTGTCCGAAAACCCGGGGCTCGTCGCGCACGAAGAGGCCCTGCAAGGCATCATCCGGGATATTGCCACGGCCCTTGCCGGGTCGGAGCTGGAACGGCCGGAGCTGCTGCCGGAGCTCATCCGGCTGACGCTGGAAAGCACGGCAACCCACCTCCACCGCCTGTTCGGGCTGGAAGAAACGCCACCCCGGCACCTGCTGGTGCTGGCACTTGCGCAGGTGCTGAAAGCCCTGGCTCAAAAACCCGGCGACGGCAAGTGGAAACCGAGCCTGTCCAATGAACAGGTGCTCGAGATCGTGGAGCTGATCTTCGACGCCGTCCTGGAGAACCCCCGCTGGGCGGAAGCGGAAGAACAGATATTCCTGCTGCTGGAAGCCATTTTCCGGGCGCTGGAATGCATCCCTCCCGCCGAGCGCCTACCCTATCTGGTGCTGCGGAGCATCATCGATTCCGCCCTGGAAGCAGCCGGCAAACAACGCAAATTCATGGCCACCATCCAGACTGCAGAGGGCCCGGTTCAGTTGAGGCTTCAGTATTCCCTGGAAACGCTTTTTATCACTTTATACGATGAGAAGCAGGATGAAGAAGTTTCCTGGCAGCTATCTCAGGGGAAGATCGTGAGCCAGATCGTGGATTATTTTCTGATGTTCGCCGCCGGCACCCCGCTCAACAAGAAAGATGTCGAACGGGCCCGGGCGCGGATCAATAAAGCTCTGTCCGTCTGGAAGAACGACTTTACGCAGACGCTGGAAGAGGTAATGGAAAACCTGGACAACAACCCATAATACCAAACCCTTATGAAAAAGTACCTGCTTTTACTGCTGGCCCCGGCCATTATCCTGCTGTCCGGCTGCAGCCACCTGCTGTATCTTGACAGCGCCATGAACCACTTCAACCAGGGCGCCACGCTGGAAAACCAGCTTCGCTTTCAGCCCGACATCGGCACATCGGCCTCTCCGTACATGTACTATACCATGGCCTACTCCGACCTGAACAAGGCCCTGGGCCAGCAAATTGACGACCTGCGCAAAGACCAGGTTCTGGGCAGCGCTTATGCCGTTAAAGCCCTGTGCGAATGGAAACTAAAAATGTACGATAAGGCCCTGGTTTCAGCCGATAAAGCCGAATCCGAATACATAGAGATGCAGAAGAACAGCGGCATCAAAATGCCGCGCGACATGGCGCTGATGGAGGCCCTGCCCGCCCTGATGGAAGTTGAAAAAGCCAAGGACAACCTCTTTGATTTCAGAAATAAAGGGGAAAGCCCGATGGAAGCAACCCGCCAATACTACCTGGACAGCATATTCAATCCCGATGAGGAGGCCATGGCCGTGCTGGAGCAGGCGGTTCAGAGCCTCGGGCTTATCCAGGAAAAGACGGCATCCACCGAAGACCTGTCCGCTTACTTCGTGCAGTCCCAATTGGCCGGCCTGAAAACCTGGAGTGACGCCATCGACCTGCTGCGGCAAAAGGAAAAGGGCCTGCCCGAAGCCGCCCGCCGGGAAGCGGAAAATTTCCGGAAAGCCCAACGGGATCAATTCCTGGAGCCGGAAAAAGCAAAACTCCTGGAAAAACTGGGTGAGCTGCTTCCCAACGAACACGGCAACAGCCTGGTGAACTACTGGAAAAAGATCATTTAAGCCAGCCCCGGGAAAAAAGCATCCTTGAGGTGCTGGAGTTCAAAATCCGCCTCGCTGCGGTAAAGGATGGCAATGACGTCGAAGCGGACTTCCCAGTCGTGGCCGATGGCTTCCATGTAGGCGCCGGCGGCCATGGCCAATAGTTTTTGTTTTCTGCGGCTGACAAACTCCTCGGGGCGCCCGAAGGCATCTGTCGAGCGGGTTTTTACTTCCACAAAAACCAGCACGGGCCCGTCCATCGCAATGATGTCCACTTCCGCCCGGCTGTAGCGCCAGTTGGCCTCCAGGACGCGGTATCCCTCCCCTTCGAGGAATTGCCGGGCCAGTTCCTCTCCTGCCTTGCCGGTTTCGTGCTGCTGCGCCAAGTTTTTCTTTTTATGAGGATGCGGCCCTCCGGGGCCACAAAATGGGAATCCGGCGCATCGGCGCAAAGGGCGGGCTCCTGGCTCCCGCCCCAGCCAATGCTACAAAGTTACCCCAAACAGTTACGAAGAGTAACTATTTAGAACTCCTTTGTGGCAATCTGGAACGCAGGCAAAGCCTATCCAAAGGCTCCCTGATTATCATTTCGCGGGCCACAGGCCCGCGTTCCAACCTAAATAAGTTACTACGAAGATAAAAAAACCTCTCTCCGGCTGAACGAAGAGAGGCAATCCCAAAGACTTTTACGGGTGAAAACCCGAAGGAATTATAACCGAATTGCTAGTAGCCAATACCGATTTTATTTTCCGGGGAAGTCATACTAACTATGCTGCGCTTGCTGCGCTGATGTGGATCATTCATGGGAGAGCGGGAAGGCGGCAGTAATGCCTGCCCGTAAAACGGCGTAGTTTCCCGTAGTGCATGGCAGAACGCTGGAATGCACTGCTTCTTGAATCAAAATTAAAATAATAATTTAATACATACAAAGAAAATCCAATATATTTTATACCTATTTATCTGCCGTGCGAAAGCCTGCTTGAAACAGTGATTCGCAAAGCGCCTCTTCCCTCCTTTTTAAACCATTCAAAATTCAAAACGCATCCAAGGCTTCAAAAAAAAGCCTCCGCCCGTTTGGGGCGGAGGCGCTTCCGGCCGGCGGAAGTCAATCTTCGGGCGTAAGGGGATGGAAACCGCCCGGTTGTGGGATTATGATTATGGTTCCGGCAGGGAAAATCATTCCATCAGGATCATCTTTCTGCTTGCCGCGTACTCGGCCGTTTCAAGCTGGTAGTAGAGCAGACCGCTTGCCGGCAGCATGGCCCGGGACAGGCGAATCTCGTGGTAGCCAGTTTCAAAGTAAGCCGACTGAACGTGGATGGCCTGGCCGGCGAGGTTGAAGACCGTCAGCCTGGCGTTTCCTGCTTCCGGCAGGCGGAAACCGATCACCGTTTCTTCGCCGAAGGGGTTCGGGCGGTTCTGATAGAGTTCGAAACCACTTGCCTGATCCGCTGTTGCCGTATTGAAGTGCAGCGCTACATCCAGCAGGCTTCCTTCTTCTTTATATGCTTCCGCCACTGTGGGGCCGGAGGCGATATGCAGCAGCCCGATCAGAGAGGCGACGGTGCGGCGGGCCCGGAAGGTGAGGCGGAAGAGCTCCGTTTCCGCAGAGGCTGCCTGTGCGTTCATGGTATTCCAGCTCGTGCTGATCCAGCCTGCTTCAGCCGATTGCCAGTTGAAATTGTCGGGGCCGATGCCGGGCAGGTTGCCGGGTTGAAGCCCTGCAAACTCCAGTACTTCCGTGTCAAAGCCGAGGGTGAACTGATAACCCAGCAGTTTGTCGAGGCCTTCCGCTGTGACGGGAACGGTGATGGTTTCGCCAGCCCTGGCTCCCTTTGCCGGCAGTTGCAGCGCCAGTTCGCCGCGGGTAACCCGGCCTTCCACGCCAAGCAGATTGTTCGGGGAGGCGGAGATATCCACATCGCCTACCTTGATCGCGACAAAGTCGGCATTCAGCTCGCTCTGCGAAAAGTCGTTAATGTTCAGCACCTCCGGGAAATTGGCGGCAAAGGGGTTCGACGGGTCGGGGAAATCGTAACCGGCCGCTACAAAACGCCAGGACTTGTTGCCGTTGGGGAATGCTGTGTCCACACCCAGGATCATCTTGCGCAGGGCGATCAGGTCGAGCGTCGAGATGCTTCCCGACTTGTTGATGTCGGCGGCGATCATCCGGTACGGGCTGCCCAGTAACTGCACACCAAGGATGTGCTTGCTGATCAGCACCAGGTCGAGGGTCGATACCCCGTTGAGCGGGTCGTTGTTGCGTTGGGCCTGCACCGAATAGTCGCTGCCGTAGGGAATGTTCAGTATCTCAAAGAAGCCGTTGTTGCCCGTGTACGCCATCAGGGACGCATTGCTGCTCACCTGCACCATCACATCTTCGACGAATTCGCCTTCCTCCGTCCGGATATCACCGGCGATCATGCCGGAAACCTGTTGCGGACAGATATTATTGTTGTCCTGAACGGCAACTACGGTAACGCAGTAGGCGCTGTTGCCGGCCTCATCCATGGCCCAGAACTCGATGGGGTGGTTGCCTCTGTCGGCGCAGGTAAAGCTCAGGGAAGTAGTAGTGGGCCTTAGGCCGGGAGCGCCTGTGCCTACCTCCCGGATCGTGAACACCAGATCGTCATTGCTGGTGCAGTTGTCGGAGGAGCCGCCGTCGAAGGCCGAGGCATTCAACACGGCCAGCCCATCGCCATTGTTGGATTGAAGGCTGACCGACAACCCGACGATACATACCGGTGAAGGGTTGCTTTGGTCCGATACCGTAATGGAAACCTGACAGTTGGATACATTGCCGCAGCGGTCGCTGGCCGTGAACTGGACGACTGTAGTGCCCAGGGGGTAAGCGCCGCTGGCGTTTGCCCCGCCGGAAGCGGCGTAGGGGGAGTTGTTGGTGATCAGCACGCTCGGGTTGCAGTCCAGTGCCGTAGCTGCGGCAAGCGTCACATTGGCGCTCGTGCAGTTGGCAGAAACCGGCGCCACCACAGTGGAGGGGCAGCTGAGTACCGGCGCGTTGTTGTCTTCCACATCGATCACCTGAATGTCCGTAAAACGGCCGCCGTTCTGTGGATATTCCGGGTCATAGCTGCACCAGTCGATGACCGTCCAACGGCGCAGGATCCGGTAGCAGGCCGGGAAGGAAATGTTGAACAGGTCGTCCTCGTAAGTAATGCCTACATCCGTACAGCTGTTGTTGATAATCTCCGGGAAGTCATACCCGGCAGGAAGGTCATGGGGGTCGGTAGACCCGCCGCATACGGTAAGGGTGTAATCTTCCGGCCAGTCGATATTGGCCATGGCCACAGGCTGGCTCTGCACCGTGATGGTTTGCACGCAGGTTCCCACGTTACCGGAGGGGTCCTTTGCCCGGAAAGTCCGCGTGATCGTTCCTGCGCCACAGGTGTTCAGGCTCACTACTTCCAGCGAGTCGAGGGTGAAACTACAGTTATCCGTTACTACGGGGCTTCCGAATACGGACAGGCCGGAATAATCGCTGCTGCAACTGATCACCTGGTTGGCGGGGCACACCAGCACGGGGGCCAGTTGATCCTGCACGGATACATGCACGATACACTCGTTGAAGTGTCCGTGTAGGTCGCCGCCCGGCAGTTCACGGGTGGGGTCAACCGGGCCGGCGCCGGGGTTGATCTCATAGACGTGCAACACGATGTCGACTGTAGTACCCACTTCTTCGCAACAGAAAGCAACCCGGTCGTCCAGCCACTCCTGATATCCGGTGATTGGAGAATCGTCGCCATTGGCCTGGCCGCATCCACCCGGCGTCACGCGTTTCACCTTGTAGTACAGCGTGGTGGCGCAGTTGTCGGTGCTGCCTTCGTCAAAAACCTTGGCGTTGACCAGGGCATATCCGCCCGAGGGCACGGCCACTGCCGTATATTCATCGCAGACAGCAGCCGGCGCTTCATCGTCAACCACATTCAGGGTAGTCGTGCAAAGGCGCGTATTGCCGCAGTTGTCAATAGCCGTGTATTGCAGGGTATGAGTGCCAACAGGGACGAAAAGGTGCGGGCCCGTGCCGACGGCGCCGTAGGAGGTGCTGAGGAAAAAGCTTGCTTCGGGGTCACAGTTGTCGGTTATGGCGGGAGAAGGCAGGTTCACCGTTGCATAGCAATAACCATCGAGGGAGCCTACTGTAATGGGCGCCGGGCAGATGATCTGGGGGGCCACCGTGTCCACCACCTGGATCAATTGTTCGTGGTTGACGGAAAGGCCTGAGCAGGTTTCCAGCACCCGCCAGTTGCGGATAATTGCATACTCTATATCTGCACAGGTGCTCACCGTATCATCTTCAGAGAAAACCAGCAGGTTGCAGCCATTGCCGTTCAAAAGGCCCAATCCGTATAATTCGGGGCGGCCGGTTACGGCAATATCCGGGGCTGAACCGTCACAGGCCAGCACGGTATCGGCAGGGAAAACGATATCCTGAAGGGCGGGGCGGCTTACGTAAATGGGTTGTACACAGGTATCCCTGTTGCCGGCCGCGTCTTCGGCGATCCAGGTGCGTTCGATCAAAGCGCGGAAGCCAAGGCTGTCGCAACCGTACTGATATACGGTGTCGGTATGGGTAAGCAGCATATTTTCCAGGCAGTTGTCGAAAACCAGCGGATAGCCCAGGGCCGCCACACTGGTATCCACCAGGCAGTTGATGGTATCCGCCACGCAATCGATCACGGGCGCGAGGGTGTCCACCAGCGTAATATAACTGTTGCAGAAAACAGCCGGGCTCTCATTGGCCACGGTCACCCGCAGTACCTGCCCGTAGTAGGGCTCGGCGTCAAAGATCACCGTGTTGATGCCTGTTGCGATGACGTTATTCATCGTATCCCGCACCGTCAGGGTTTTATCTCCCGGGCACAGGCCGGGCGATTCCAGCAAGCCGTCCTTATCCAGCGTGACGGCGCAATCCGCATCGATAAATGCCGGAATCGGATTGTTGGGGCTGCCCCCGTTGCATGCCAGGCTGCACTGGGCAGAAAGATGGTTGAACGACAGGATATTCAACAACAGGAATAAGGCCAGTTGGAACATCTTGTTCAGCGTGCGCTTTTCCAGCGCGGGTTTCCAGTTTTCCCGATAGATGTTTGTGAAGTGTTTCATTACTTGATGTAGTTGAAAATGAAGAAATATGGTTTTGATTTACAATTAATTACACAATAACCTTCCCAGGCCTGGCGCGGACGCGCCAGGCTGCCTGCAGGGGCCGGTTAAGCTCGTGCGGCTGCCCGGAAAGGGAAGCAGAAAGGGGGGATAACAGCCTTTTCCCAGGGCCGCGCCCCAGCCAAAGCAAAGTCAAACCCCGGTAGGATGGGGGGAACAAAAAACCGTAATTGGCGTGGATGGGAACCCGGGCAGTTGGTTAACTACCCGACAGGTAGGCGCACCGGCCGAAACCGGTTGGTTTTCTCATAGTATGCCTACTTGCTGTTCCTGTAGTATGCTTGCCTGATCTCCTGCTTCGGGGAAGGCCATGCCTGAGGCCGGCCTCCCCTTCTGCAACATTCCTATTCAATATACTTACCTCTCATGTTTTATTAGTATCAAAATATCGTGCCAATTTTTTCCGGCGTCCGCCTGCTCCCAGGCGATTTTGCTTATTCTAATCCAAAAACGTGCCAAAAAAGGACGGGCGGAAGGGGGAAGGTTTACCCGAATGCGGGTGCAATGAGTGGGCGGGCGGAAGGTTTACCCGAATGCGGGTGCAACGAGTGGGCGGGCGGAAGGTTGCCCGAACGCGAGCAAGTGTTCAGGCGGCGCCAATAAAAAAAGCCCCCCTCCTCAAAGAGGAGAGAGGCCATCCCAAAAACCGATTTAAGTATACACTTGAAAACGGTTCTTGTGAATCACATACAATCCAATCGCCTTAGCTTTTATAGATCTTTACAATCCGGTTCTTCTGTTTAGCCGGCCCTGGGGGGGTGAGCGCCTGGCGCGGCTGTTTCGCTTCTGTTCCTTTTACGGCGCCCGGGCCAAAAGGTTGCATCCCCGGAGCCCAATCGGATGAAAAAGTTCCACCAATTCCATCTGTCCGGGCCAATAGCGCCGCAGGTTGAAAATTTATAAACGCTATTCTGTTTGCGAGCGTCTATGACGCGATGCGGCTCAAATTTCGCCTGTGGGGCCAAAGGCCCGGCTCCTCCCCTGCCTGCAGGCAGGGGAGGAAAACCCGGGCATATACATGTAACTACATCAAAATCCAGGTAGCTAAACATGCGCGCTTCCTTGGCCAGGGGCGAAGGAAACATCAAACAAGCCGAAATGCAAAACCAGGGGAAGCCAGAGGGAAGAATGGCCCTAACGCCATTGGACAGGGGAAAGCGCCATGAGCGGGGAGGCATCTGCGGCGCCTGCGCCCCATGCCTCCCCGCCAATGGCAGGAGAAGATATAACTTGTCGTCCTTCTGTCCCGGACTTCTCATAGTATGTCGTTTGTTCGTGTGTTTTCTCTTTCCTACACTATGCCAAATACCGTGCCAGTTTTAATGGCATAAAAAAACCTCCCCCCGAAAGCGGGGAGAGGCCATCCCAAAAACCAATTATAAAAGGACATCTGTTTCTACTTGCCAGTTGGCAGTTGATCGTTGCTCGTCGCAAAACCAACTATCAACAATCAATACCGCTTGCCCGCAGGCTGCTTATTGGCGGCGCGGTCGAAGCTCAATGCCACGGTAACTTCGTGGGAGCCGTCGTTGTAGCGCTGGAAATTCTGGAAAAAGAGGTCATAGGAGTAATACAGTTGAAAATTGGACAGGCGGGTGCCCAGCAGGATGCCGAGTGACCCCAGAGACCTGTACGAAAGGCCAGCCGTCAGAGACTCTTCCAGGAAGCTGGCTTTGAGGTTGATGTCCACCTGAGAAGGCACATCCCTCACATTGCGGATCAGCACGGAAGGTTCCATCACGAAGTTCAGGTCGTCCACGTACAGCTTGTGGCTGGCGAAAAAGATGTAGTATTTCAGGATCGACTCATTGGCGCTGGACACGTTGGACAGGCGGGAGCGCACCAGGTTGGTGAATGACAGGCCCACCTGCGTGTTTTCGTTGAAAGAGCTGAAAATGCCGATCGAAGCATCGAATACGCCGCGCCCGTCCATGAAATCTTCCACAACGCGGTCGCCTTCCTGGAAGAATACGCCGCTGATGACGTCGTTGTCGAGCCGCACCTGCTGGTATTCCGTGGCGAAACCGGCAGACAGTTTGACCATTTCGCCGATATTGAAGCGGAATGCATAATTCAGGTGAGCCCGCGTACGGTTCATCTGGGCGGCCGTTTCGGTGAGCACGCCGACGCCCAGGCCGAAGTTATTGCCCAGGGGCCCGTTGTACTGAGCCGAATAGGTTTTCGGCGCATCCACAAAACCCGTCCACTGGGCGCGGGCGTTGAGCTGTATCTGGTGCGCATCTCCGAAGCCGGCGGCGGCCGGGTTTACGAGGACGGGCGTAATGATATAGTGGGAGAAGATGGCTTCATCCTGGGCAGACACCAGTTGGCAGGCTGCAAAAAAAGCTATGAGTAGAAGTATCTTTTTCATTTTCAAAATCGGTTATCGGATTTGGGAAAAGGAGTTGTTAAAGCGCCGGCGCCACGCCCGCAGCGGGCGCCGGCACAATGCCTGTTAGTTATCATCGCGCAGGATGGTCATTGACCCTTGTTGCTGGATCAGGTTGCCATCCGGGTCCTTGTATTCCAAAATGTAGTAGTAAGGCCCTTCCGGCAACGGCTGCCCGTCGGGAGTAGTGCCTTCCCAGGTATTGTCGTAATTGTCGGCTTCGAACACCAGCTGGCCCCAGCGGTTGTATATCTCCAGGTGGTTGTCCGGATAGTCGCCCACACAGAAGATTATAAACTGGTCGTTGGTGCCGTTGCCGTCCGGTGTGATCACTACGCGCTCTTCGAGGCAGGGGAAGCGGCGGTCCTGCACCACTGCCGTAACCAGCCCGGACAGGCAGCGGTTGGCGTCCGTCACCTGCAGGAAGTATTCACCCGGGCAGAGGTTGGCGACGGTGCTCGAGTTGAGCACGCCGTCAATGTTCACCCAGTTATACTGCAGGGGCTCCGTCCCTCCCTCCACAACGGCCTGGACGGCGCCGTTACATCCTTCGGTCGCAGGCTCCAGGTTGAAGGTGATAGACAGAGGCGCCGGGTCGACTACTGTGAAAGTAGCCTCCACCTCGCAGTTGTTGGCGTCGATGACAGTCACCGAGTAATCGCCGCCGCGCAGCTGGCTGCGGCGGTTGTCGAATTCGCCGTTGTCCCACACGAAATTGTATCCAAAACCGGGGATGCCGCCGGTGACGGCCACCAGAATGCTTCCGTCTTCTCCGCCGTGACAGGTGATGTCTTTGATGTTTCCGTTCAGGACGATTTCCGAAGGTGCTTCCAGCACGACTTCTTCCGACAGCAGGCAGCCTTCCGCATCGGAAACCTGAAGCAGGTAAGCGCCGGCAGACGCGCCGCTAAGCACCGCACCGGACCCTACCAATACGTTGTCGCTGACGCGGATCCACTCGTAGAGGTAGCCGCTGCTGCCGGAAGCCGTTGCCCGAACCTGCCCGTCGGCGGCGTCGAAACAGCTCACGTCGAAGCCGTTGAAGTTCGATTCCACCGTCGTCACCACTGCCAGTTGTGAGGCCGCTTCAATGGTGATCTGCTGGCTCCAGACATTGCCGGAGGGCTCGGATACCATGACCGTATATACGCCGGGCACGAGGTTCGCCGGGTCTTCCACCTGTGAGACGATATTGCCGCTCTGGTTCATCCACAGGTAGGTGTAACCCGGGTCGCCGCCCGACACCTCCAGTTCAACCACCCCTTCAGGGTCGCCCGGGCATTCAGCGCCTGTTACGGAAATGACTTCCACGTCGAAAATATTAATGAACAGGGAATCAACCATGGTTATGGAGCAACCATTGGCATCCGTGACCGTAGCCCGGTAGAAATTATCCCCGCACAGGTTGCTGACCGTCTGGCCAGCGCCGCCGCCATTGCTCCAGTTGACCGTGTATGCGCCGGTGCCGCCGCTCACGCTCAACTGTATCATGCCATTGCACTGGCCGAATGCCGCGTGCTGATAATCGGCAAAGGAAGCCGCCAGGATATTCGGGTTGGCAATAGTGACTCCCGCCTGAGATTGCGTAGCGCCCAGCAAATCCGTTATGGCCACGGTATAAGTGCCGGCAGCCAGGTTGTTCACCGTATAACTGCTGTTACTGGTGGTTACGGGGGGCAGTGCGTTGCCGCCCTGATCCGTAAGCTGGATGGTGAAAGGCGGTACGCCGCCGTTGATGCCGACCGTAATGGAGCCGTCATCCGTATCCCAGCACTTCGTATTGGAGGATGAAATCGTCGGCGCCGTCATCGGTTCTGCAAAGAACATGGTGAAACAGGTATCCTTGCTGCAGCCCATCTGGTCGGTGATGGTCACACAATAGGTGTCTGTGCAAAGGTTTGAAATCGAACCGCCGGACTGGCCCGAATCCCAGTTGTAGGATAGCTGTCCCGTGCCGCCGCTGGCATTCAGGGCTATGGAGCCGTTGCAGTTTGCCGGGTCATCCAGCACCGGTACAAAGGTAGTGGCCAGAACGATCTCGGGCGATTCCTCCACTTCAAAGTCCACGGTGATCTGCTCGTTGTTGCCGTCCGTCACGGTCAGGAAATAAGTGCCGCCGGGCAGGTTGACCAGGCCCGGGCCCGAGGAGGTGGGTACGCTCCAGTTGTAAACATAAGGAGGCTGCCCACCGGCCACCGTGACGCTGATTGAGCCATCCGATTCGCCGAAACATACATCGGTGATATCGGCATCGGCAATGCGCAGGGGACGGATCACCATAGCGCAGGCGGTGCGCTGGCAGCCGCGGCCGTCGGTTACGGTCACACAGTACTGGCCGGGATTGCTCAGGTTGGCGATGTCTTCCGTTACGGCGGAATAGTTGTTGGGGCCGGCCCACTGGTAGGTATAGGGGCTCTGCCCACCGGTAACGCTGATATTCACGGCCCCGTCGTTCATGTTCATGATCGGCAAAGGCGTGATGGATTGTACGGCGAGCATGGAGCTGGGGCCGGTAACGGTAAAGCTCTGCGTGCGGGAACAGCCGCCGTCGTCATAAACCGTTACGGAATAATTGCCGGCAGGAAGCCCGGAAGGAGCCGAACCCGCGAGGGTGTTCGGCGTCCAGAAGTAACTTACGCCGCCCTGCGCTCCCGTAACGACCAGGGAGATGGAGCCGGTATTTTCTCCGAAGCAGGCTACATTGGTAACCTGAGCCGAAATATTGATGGGCGAACCCGTACCTGCCGGCACCGTTGCCGTCTGCGTCTGGGTACAGCCCCGCGAATCCGTAACGGTTACCGTGTAGGAGCCGGCCGTCAGGCCTGTGGGATCCTCGACGGCGGGCACGCCGCCCGTCCAGGCAAAGGTATAACCGGGAGTGCCGCCGGACACATTGAGTGAAATGGCGCCGTCGGAGCCGCCGTTACAGGATGGCGCCACAGGCGAAGCCATGACCGTGAGGGCGGCCGCAGGCTGGGTAACAGTGTAGGAAGCAGTGGAAGTCAGGGAAGAACCCTGGTCCGTCACCGTCAGGTTGTACGTGCCGGCCCGGAGGTTGCTGATCGTCGAACCCGTGCCGGTATAAGCGCTCGGGCCCGTCCAGTTGTAAACAAATGGCCCGCCGGCGCCGCCGCTGGCCGACACGCTGATCGCGCCGGTCATCCCCCCAAAGCAGTTGACATTCGTGATCGTCGGCGTGCCGATTGCTGGAGGCTGAACGGCAGAGATCTGTATGGTGCCTTCTTCCCCGTTGAAGGGGATAATGTCCTGGTTGCTGTCGGAAACCTCGATAGGCGTGATCGCGCTGGAGAAAGTGATATCCGAGGTCTGCCCGTCCTGGCCTATGGCCGTGAAGCAAATATCGAAAAGCACGGCTCCGTTGGGCAGGTCAACGCCTTCCAGGGAAAGGTTGAAGTAGTTCATCGTAACGAAACCCGGAGATGGCGTGCCGAAATGCGTGGCAACTGCAAATCCGGGCAGGTTGGGGTTCAGGTTCGTCACCTGCTGGAACTGCAACTGGCTGGTATTGTAGTTGATCGTGAAGGCCAGGCCTACCACGTCAATGAAATTCAGCACCGTCACGGGCACGCAGAACTGGTCGCCCGGTTCGACTACCTTGTCCTGAATGGTCAGCAGGAAGCCGTCGAATGCCGGGTTGATGCAAACCGTGCCGGGGTCGCCGTCGAAAGTGAGGGCCTCGCCGGCGCCGTTCAGAAACTCGATGGGCGTAGGGCTGTTGGCGAATACGACATCCGAGCAGGTTCCGTCCTGCCCGATGGGGCTGAAACAAATATCGAAGAGCTTGGCGTTATTGGGCAAGTCCACGCCGGCCGTTCCATCCCAGTTGACCGTTATGATGCCCGGCTGGGGCGTGCCAAAAGAAGCGCCGATCGTGAAGCCCGGCAGGTTGCCGTTGAGGTTGGTCACGCTCTGGAATTCCAGTTGGGTTTCATCGTATTCGATGGTGAAGGACATGTTCTTCACACCCAGGAAATTATTGGCCCGCACCGGCAGGCAGAAGCCCTGCCCGAGGTCGACCGTTGCGCCTCCGATGGTGAGGTTGACCTGGCCCGGCGTTACATTGCCGACGCAGATCGTACCCGTCTGGCTGTTAAAGGGAATGATCTCCTGGTTGCTATCCGATATTTCGATCTGGGTGATATCACTGGTAAAGGTAATATCCGAACAGCTGCCATCCTGGCCAAGAGCCTGGAAGCAGAGTTCGAACAACACGGCATTGTCGGGCAGGTCGATACCCTCCAGGCTGAGGTTGAAATAGTTGACGGTAATGAAACCGGGGCTCAGGCCCGAGTTGGGCGTACCGATGTTCGCGTCGATGGAGAAGCCCGGCAGGTTGGGGTTGAGGTTCGTCACCTGCTGGAACTGCAGGTGCGCGGGGTTGTAGTTCATGGTGAAGGCCATGCCTACCACATCCGTGAAATTTTCAGCGGTCACCTTCACGCAGAACTGCTCGCCGGCAGCCACGTTTTTATCCTCCACCGTCAGGCGGAAGCCGTCGAAAGTGCCGTTGATGGTAATCGTTCCTTCTTCGCCGTTAAATGGAATGATCTCCTGGTTGCTGTCCGATATTTCAATAGCAGTGATCGCACTGGAGAAGGTAATGTCGGTCGTAGAACCCCCACCGCCGGTTGCGACGAAACAGAGTTCGAAGAGCACCGCGCCATTGGGCAGGTCGATGCCCTCCAGGCTGAGGTTGAAATAGTTGACGGTGATGAAACCGGGGTTGAGGCCCGAGTTGGGCGTACCGATATTCGCATCGACGGAGAAGCCCGGCAGGTTGGGGTTTAGGTTCGTCACCTGCTGGAACTGCAACTTCGCCGGGTCGTAGTTGATGGTGAAGGCCATGCCCACCACGTCGAGGAAATTATCCGCCGTGACCGGCACGCAGAAGCTTTCACCGTTGTCCACAGTAGCATCGGCGATCGTCAGCAGAAAATCCGTGTTGTTATTCACGGGGTTAACCGTCACGGAGCCGTTCTGGCCGTCAAAGTCTACATCGGCATTGTTCTTGTCTTTGACGCTGATGGCCAGAGGGGTATTGGTGAAGGTGACCGGGGTGTTGCCGGCCTGCAGGCCATTGAAACAGAGCCTGAAAATGGTGGTCTGGTCGGGTACGGTTATCCCGTTGACGTTTGTCGTCGACCAGTTCATCGTGATCTGCCCGGGGGTGCTGGTGTTGAAGTTGTTCAGTTGCAGGCCGCTCAGGTTCAGGTTCTGAATGGATGCAAACTGCAGGTTGGCCGCGTTGTAGTTGATGCTCAACTGCACGCTCTTGATATCTGTAAAATCGGACACCTTGACGTCCAGGCAGACCTGCTGGCCCACCTGCACCACACCATTGCCCATGGTGAACTGTACAGTCGGCGTAGCCGTGCCCCCTCCTACCGTGACATTAGCATTCTGCGGGTTCAGTTCGACATCCACAAAGCTGCAGTTAAGCACTTCTATGGAAGGCACCGGCGGTGCGGCAAAGGCGACCGTAGAGTTGCCGTTGGCCTTGGCCCGCAACCGAAAGGAAAAGGCCACGGTGCCGTTTGGCCTGGTAATGCAGGAGAAACTGGGGTGGAACCAGGACACGCCCAACTGGCCGGGAGGCACGTTGCCGCCCGGCACGCTGAACGAGCCGTTATTCCCCGCAGTCAGGCCCGGAAAACCGGAAGCCATGTCGCTGTTTACATAGGAAATATCCACAAACTCCAGAACAGAAGGGTTCCAGTTGATGCCGAACTGGAAGGTCACGAGATTGGTAAAGTTGCTGACTTCTACGTCGAACTCTATTACATCGTTGACTTGTGCATTGGCCGTTTGTGGAGTAATCGTAAAGGTAGGCTGCTGAGCTGATAGCTGCCATACGCAGCATAACAGCCCGATGATCAGGCTTGTAAAAATTTTATCCATCGTGCTCGGAATTTGGGATGTTAAACGAATAAAATGTCCTTCCTATAATGCAACTAGTTTTTGCGTTATTAAAAAGTCTTCCGACTGAATTTTCAACAGATAAACGCCCTTCCGGGAGAAGATGTCCTTTGAAAGATCAAGGGCTTTCGGCCCGATGGGGAAATAGCCCCGTTCCTCAAACAGCAGCCGCCCGTCCGGTGCATATACTCCGATGCTCGCAAAGGTTGCACGCCGGAAATCGAGCTGCACCTGCGCCTGCTGCCGGAAAGGGTTGGGAGCACAAGCGGCATGCACCCATTCAGACGCCTCCGGGGTGAAAAGGCCACTGGTTCCTTCGATTATTATATTGCCTTCGTGGAATTCAACATTAAGTACATTTTCAGCGGTATCCGCCACTTCTACCGCTGTGGGCGTCCCGCCAAAACCAAGGAGGTATTCGCCGCTTTCCTCCCGGATGGTTTTAAACCGCAGCGAAAACAGCGCGGCGCTGTCCGCCAGCGTTACCCCTGCCAGTGTGAAGTCAAGCCAGGAAAATCCCAGTTTGCCCATCACCGGCTGCCCGAAATGGTCGAGCGGATAATCCAGAAATGCCGGGTTCAGGTTTGCCGTACCCAAGAACTGAAATGCAGTGGAATCCCAGGATACACTGAACTGGCAGGCAAGGATGTTTTCAAAACTGACGCCTTTGATATCGACTGTGAATTCTTCGTCCGGCTGGACTATATGGTTGGTAGCGAAGATGGAAACCTGCGCGCTGGAAAAGGTAGGAAGTATAGCAAAAAGCGCAACTGCCAGGGCAACCCTTACAGTGTAAGTGTTTAGTGTCATGGGATCATGGGATTACTGATTCTAATTGGCTGCCAAGGTAGCAAAAAAAGTGTATAAAGGAAAGGCAGCCTTTAAAGAATTTGTCCGATTAAAAAAAAAGATGGAGTGGCCCCCATCGCGGGAACCACTCCTATCTGTTTTATTTATGGTTATTCTACAACAACCATCTTCTTGGTAGCCGTGAACTCAGCCGTTGCCACGGTGTAGGTCAGTACGCCTGCCGGCAGGCCGTTGCCGCTTACAACCACCTGGTTGTAACCTTTAACGCCGTCCATGCGGACAAGCTTC
>CAUJDW010000082.1 GCA_963169455.1 Bacteroidota bacterium
GTAACCCTGAAACCTGAAACCTGAAACCTGAAACCTGAAACCTGAAACCTGAAACCTGAAACCTGAAACCTGAAACCTGAAACCTGAAACCTGAAACCTGAAACCTGAAACCTGGAACTTTGAACAGCCCCAGGCAGCCACATAACAATGCAGCCATATAACCATTTTTCCCCGCCGCAGCTGCATGCGTAGGCGGGCAGCCATTTAGCCATCAGCCATTCAGTTTGCTCACCCCCTCACCCCATCCTTTTTGGGCGCCAGGCGCCAGCTTAGTGTATTTTTCACAAGAATTCCTGGCAGGTGCCCCAAATAATCCTAAATTTGCGGCTTTGTTATGGTCAAAAAAACGAACCATGATTGGAGAAATGAAAGACGGCCGCCTGAAGTTGAAGCGCATTTTCATCGAATCGCAACTGCCTGCCGAGCTCATGCCTTTGCGCGAGCTGGCCAACAACCTGTGGTGGTCCTGGAATAAAGACGCCATCGAACTGTTTCGCTTCATCGATGAGCGGCGCTGGCCGGAACTGGAATACAACCCCATTGCCCTGCTCGACGAGCTGAGCGTTGCGCGAACCGGGGAACTGCTGGCCGACAGGGATTTTATGGCTCGCCTCCGGTCGGTGGACAAGGCCTTCCAGGCCTATATGAAGGCCAAACCGGCCAAGGACGCGCCCCGCATTGCCTACTTCAGCATGGAATACGGGCTGCACATATCGCTGCACATCTACTCCGGCGGGCTCGGCGTGCTGGCCGGCGATTTCCTCAAGGAAGCCAGCGACTGCAACGCCAACCTGACGGGCGTCGGGCTGCTGTACCGCTACGGCTATTTTCAACAGTCCATATCCCTGCACGGTGACCAGGTGAACAACTTTCCCGCCCAGAAATTTACCAAACTGCCCATTCAGCCCGTCTTCGGCAAAAACGGGGAGTGGGTCAAAGTGGCCATCGAACTGAAGGGCCGGACAACCTTCGCCAAGGTTTGGGAGCTGAAAGTCGGCCGCATTTCCCTCTACCTGCTGGACACCGACCTGGACGAAAACAGCTGGGAAGACCGCACCCTGACCCACCAGCTCTACGGCGGCGACAACGAAAACCGCCTGCGGCAGGAAATTCTGCTGGGCATCGGCGGAGCCCGCGCCCTGAAGGCCCTGGGCATCGAGGCCGACATCTACCACTGCAATGAAGGCCATGCCGCCTTCAACGGCCTGGAGCGCATGCGCCACTACATCCAGAACGAGCAACTGACCTTCGACGAAGCCCTGGAGGTGGTGCGCGCCACCAGCCTCTTCACTACCCATACGCCCGTGCCGGCCGGGCACGATTACTTCCACCCCGACCTGCTTGCCCTGTACTTCCACGACTATGTGCCCCAACTCGGCATCGAGTGGCAGCGCTTTGTGGGCTTGGGGAAAATCGACCCCTTCAATCCGGGCGAGTTGTTTTCCATGAGCCACCTGGCCATCCGCCTGTCGCAGGAAGTCAACGGGGTGAGCCGGCTGCATGGGGAAGTCTCCCGGAAGATGTTCAGCGAACTGTACCCCGGCTTTAATCCGGAAGAACTGCACGTCGGTTATGTGACCAACGGCGTGCACTATCCCACCTGGATCGCGTCGGACTGGCACCAGTTGTATGCCCGCGAATTCGGGGCGGAATTCCTGAAGGACCAGTCGAACAAAACCTATTGGCGTAAGATACACAAGGTGGCCCCGGGGGAGATCATGGCCATCCGGCAGAAGCTGAAGCACAGGCTGCTCGCTTATGTAAAGAATACCCTCCAGAAAGACCTGCTGCGGCGGGGCGAGAACCCGAGGTCCGTTTTCGAGGTGATCAACGCCATCGACGAAGACTCCCTGGTCATCGGTTTCGCCCGCCGGTTCGCCACCTACAAGCGGGCGCACCTGCTGTTCACCAACCTGGACCGCCTCTCGGAGATCATCAACCAGAGCGGCCGCCCGGTGCTCTTCCTCTTTGCCGGCAAAGCTCACCCGGCCGATGGCGGGGGGCAGGATCTGATCAGGCACATCGTCAACGTATCGAGGCGGCCCGACTTCAAAGGCAAGGTCATTTTCCTGGAGAACTACAACATGGAGATGGCCAAACTGCTGGTGCAGGGCGCCGACATCTGGCTCAATACGCCCATGCGCCCCAAAGAAGCTTCCGGCACCAGCGGCATGAAAGCGGCCCTCAACGGCGTGGTCAACTTCAGCGTGCTCGATGGCTGGTGGGCCGAAGGCTACCGCTCCGACGCCGGCTGGGCCCTGCCCAAGGAAAGCACCTACGACGACCAGCACCTCCAGAATGAACTGGACGCCGAGACCATCTATAACATCCTGGAACATGAGATCATACCTGCTTTTTTCCAGCGCGATGAGAACGGCATCCCCAGGCAATGGGTGAACTATATCAAAAACACCATCGCCGAAGTGGCGCCCGACTACACCATGAAGCGCATGCTCGACCACTATTTCGAGCGCTTCTACAACAAACTGTACGAACGGGGAGCGAAGCTCCGCGCCAGGCAGTTCCGCCTGGCCAGCCAGATGGCCGCCTGGAAAGCGGCCACGCGCCAGAACTGGGAGGAAGTTCAGGTGCTCGAGGCCGATATCTTCGACACCGACAACAAGCCCCTGCCTGTCGGAGAGCCCTTTACCGCCACCATCCGCCTGCACCTCAACGGCATCGACGCCCGGCATCTGGGCGTGGAAGTGGCCTTCTTCCGCCGCCTCAGCGAGTCGGAACTGGAACTGCAGTTCCGGGAGGAGCTGACGCTGGTGAAAGCCGAGGGCAGCACCGCCACTTACCGCTGCCAGGTGGACCCCAGAATGGCCGGCGTTTACGAATACGGCTTCCGAATGTTCCCAAAACACGAACTGCTGCCCCACCGGCAGGACCTGCCCCTGGTGGAGTGGATGTAGTGCAGTGGGCAGAAATCAGCACCCCCATGGCGCTGTTTTCCAACGAGTTGCGCCCCCTTGTTTAGTCCCCACTATACTTGCGCTCTTCTGGTAATAAACAGAAGGCAAAATGAAAAGCGCATTAAACCGCCGGGATTTTATCAGGAACCTTTCCCTGTCAGGGGCATCCATTGCGCTGTCCGGTTCCGTTATGGCTAACTCCTTCCATTTCGGTGATGCCTCCGCAGGTATCAGTAACGACTACTTCACGGTGTCATTCGAGGCCGGAAGCGGCAGGTTCCACGTGCGCCGGAGCAATGGCGATTCCCTGATTGCAGGCGGAAGCCCGGGCATTAACCTCCCCGCCGGCAGGCGCTCCATATCGCCCGCCTACTACAGAAGCACCGTGGATTCCATCCCCCTTAAAGATGAACTGGGCAGCGGGCGGCAATTGAAAATCTCCTCAAAGGACCTGGAAAAACGGGTGGATATCGAAACCCGTTTTTCCCTTTACGAGGGTTTACAGGCTGTGCTGATAGAAGTTTTTGCCAGAAATGTTTCCAGCCGGGACATCCCGGTTTACAGCCTCGAACCGGTAAGCGCGCATGGAAATGAAGGCGGGGGGCTGCATTTGCCCGGCGTATCCCGCTGCCTTACCAACGGGGCTATGTATTATGATGCCGGAATGTTGCACACTTTCGGAACCCCTTACAAAAAACCCGAACCATACGGCGAAACAAAAGGCGGGCGATTGTCCCGCCAGGCCATCCCATCTGGGCATGAAACCGTGCTGAGCTGGTGGAATGCCGGCTTTTTCAGCGGTTATGACAAAGAAGGGCTGGTGCTCGGATATATTGAAAACAAATCGGGCCTGGGGCAATTGCTGCTTACCAAAGCCGGCGAAGGCCTGCTTTCCTTCGTTGCGGAATCCGTTTTCGCGCCGGGTTTTGTTCTGAAACCAGGGCAGCGCATCAGCTCCGGCCGCTTTATGGCCAATATCGCTTCCGGCCCTTATGAGGCCCTCGAAGATTACGCCGGGCTGATGGGGCTCGTCAATAAAGCCCGAACCCATTCCATTGTCAACGGCTGGTGCAACTGGTTTTACACTTATGGGGACATCACGGAAGAGGAAGTGATCCGGAATGCCGAGTTCGCCTCGCGCCACCTCAGGCCCTACGGCTTTGAGTACATCCAGGTTGACGAAGGTTTCCAGCGGTGGCACGGCGACTGGGAGGGTAATGAACGTTTCCCCCACGGGATGAAATGGCTGGCCGGAAAGATCAGGGAATACGGATTAAAGGCCGGGCTATGGCTGGCGCCTTACGTCGTTTCCGAACCAACGGAACTGTTCCGGAAGAACCCCGATTGGTTTTTGAAGAACCCCGACGGTAGCCCGAAGCGCGTCGGCCCCTGGCCGGATGAAGATACGGACTGGGCCCGGAATGAGAACCCCCGCCGGTATGGCCTCGACATCACGCACCCGGGAGCGGCCGCCTGGCTTCACGGGCTAATGGACACGGTTGGAAATCAATGGGGCTATGAAATGGCTAAAATCGATTTTGTGGCCTGGTCGCTGCTTTCAGCCCATCGTTATTACGATCCATCCGTAACGCCGGCGCAGGCTTACCGGAAGGGTTTCGAGATCATGCGCAGCGCCCTTGGCGAATCCTGCCATTTACTCGATTGCGGCCCGGCCCCGGTGTCCTGCGGCCTGGCCGACAGCATGCGGATAGAACTGGATCAGAACTACGGCTACGCCGGGCAGGCCTGGAAACAATATTTCCAGGATTCATCCTGCAGCGCAGCCGCAGCGGCTAAGCGCTATTATTTCCACAAACGAGCCTGGGCCAACGATGCTGACCATATCTGCATCAACCTCCTGTCCAACCCGCAGGCGCAGGCGGTGGCCACGATCATTGCCCTCAGCGGGGGAAACGCCATATCCGGCGACCGGCTCACCGAACTCAGCGCGGAAAAACTGGAGATACTAAAAAAGGCCTTGCCCGCCTACGGCCAGGCCGCCCGCCCAGTCAACCTTTTCGATTCCGATATCCCCACGGCCTTCGCTTTGAAAATACAAAGGGATTTTGCAGAGTGGACAGTGGCCGGCTTTTTCAATCCAGACACGAATGAAACAATGGAGCAGGCATTTCCCCTGGAGCGCTTGTTTCTCGAACCCGGCAAGGCTTACCTCGCCTACGATTTCTGGATGGAAAAGTTCATCGGCGAATTTTCAGATTCCATAACCGTCAAAATCCAGCCCGGCTCCGTCACCCTGCTCGCGCTGCATGAAAAATCCGGAGCGCCTCAGTTTATTTCCACTAACCGGCACGTATCACAGGGCGCCGTCGAACTGGAACGAATAAGCTGGAATCCTGAAACCAAAACCCTGAACGGCGTATCCCTGGGCCCACTGAATACGGCCCACTGCGTGTCGGTATATTTGCCCGAGCCTTACCCCTGGAGGATGGGCGGCTTCACCTTGTTCCAGGATTTCGATTCCTACAGCCTGAACATGGTGCATGACAACATCATGCGCGTCTATGTGCGCTTTGAACGGAGCACGCGCGTGGAATGGGAAATAAAATGCGGGGAAATGGGCGGGTGAACACGGGTTTCGCAATTTTTTCCCGCGGCTTTTGTGTAATCCTCCCCAGGCAGGCATCCTACTGGAAAAAATATCATGAAACAATTCCTGTTCCTATTCGGGCTGGCGGCCCTGCTCACCGCCTCACAGAGCCACACCCCCACGGAAACCTTCACCCTGAAAGGCATTGTCCTGGACAAAGATACCGGCGACCCGCTCATCGGCGCCAACGTGCTCATCCAGGGCACGAAACAGGGCACAGTGACGGACATCGATGGCAAATTTCAACTGGAGGCTGCTCAGAAATGCGTAACACTGGAAGTGAGCTACACCGGTTACACCATGCAAACCATCCGCAAAGCCTGTGCGGGCAAGGATATCCGGGTGGAAATGAGCCCCTCCGGCATACTTCTGGACGAAGTGGCCGTAACGGGCTATGGCCGGGACAGGCATAAAAAAGCCCAAAAGGCCGATGCGGTATTCGAGAACCCCAGATTCGCAGCGCCGGCGCCAATGCAGGGCGCCGTAGCCCCCGGCAACTACGGCGATGTGCAGGACAACTGGAACACGGAAGACTACGACGCCATCACCGAGAACCGCTTTTACGAAGTGGGAAAAGAGCCCCTGTCCACCTTCTCCATCGATGTGGACGCCGCCTCCTACAGCAATATGCGGCGCTTTCTGAAGAATGGGCAGCAACCCCCCAAAGACGCCATCCGCATCGAGGAGATGGTCAACTATTTCGACTACGACTACCCCGAGCCGGAGGGCGAGCACCCCTTTGAAGTGATTACCGAGATCAGCGACTGCCCCTGGCAGCCCAACCACAAGCTGCTGCACATCGGGCTGCAGGGCAAACACATCCCGATGGATAACCTGCCCGCTTCCAACCTGGTATTCCTCATCGACGTGTCGGGCAGCATGGACGAGCCCAACAAGCTGCCTTTGCTGCAGGCTTCCTTTAAACTGCTGACCGACCAGTTGCGCGAGCAGGACAGGGTGGCCATCGTGGTGTACGCCGGGGCGGCCGGGATGGTGCTGGAGCCTACCAGCGGCGCCAACAAGCAAAAGATCAAGGACGCTATAGACAAACTGCGGGCGGGCGGCTCCACGGCGGGCGGCGCAGGCATCCAGCTGGCTTATAAAACCGCGCAGGAAAACTTCGTCAAGGGCGGCAACAACCGCGTCATCCTGGCTACCGACGGCGACTTCAACGTGGGCGCCAGCAGCGACGCCGACATGGTGCGCCTCATCGAACAGGAGCGCGAGAGCGGCGTTTTCCTCACCGTGCTCGGCTTCGGCATGGGCAACTACAAGGACAACAAGATGCAGAAGCTGGCCGGCTCGGGCAACGGCAACCACGCCTACATCGACGACATCAGCGAGGCGAAGAAGGTGCTGGTTTCGGAATTCGGCGGCACGGTATTTGCCATTGCCAAGGACGTCAAGCTGCAGATCGAGTTCAACCCCACGCGGGTGCGCGGCTACCGCCTCATCGGCTACGAAAACCGCGTGCTGGCCAACGAGGATTTTAATGACGATAAAAAAGACGCCGGCGAACTGGGCTCCGGGCATACTGTGACGGCCCTGTACGAGATTATCCCCGTAGGTGTGGAAAGCCCGCACCTGGCCAGCGTGGATGAGCTGAAATACCAGGAAAACACCGTCAAGGCTTCGGCTTCCAAATCCAAAGAGCTGTGCACCATCAAGCTGCGCTACAAGCAACCCGACGGCATTACCAGCAAACTACTCGAACACCCCATCCTGGACAAAGGCGTGAAGCTGGACGATTCCAGCGACAACTTCCGCTGGTCGGCCGCCGTGGCCGAGTTCGGGCTACTGCTGCGCGGCTCCGAATTCAAGGGCAACGCCACCTACGCCCATGCCGCCAAACTGGCGCGCAGCGCCAAAGGCAAAGACGCCAACGGCTACCGCCGCGAACTGATCGACATGATCGACACCATGAAGAGCCTGGCGGAGCCGGACGTGGCGGGGAAGGAGTGAGGGGTGGTTATATTGTTATATTGCTATATTGCTATATTGCTATATTGCTATATTGTTATATTGCCGTATTGCCATATTGCCGTATTGTCATATTGTTGAGGGCGCTCTGGAAAGTCCCGGACGGGGATGGATACATCACTCCGGCGGGAAGGGCTTTCCGGAGCGCCCTCATTTATGCATTTACACATTTCACCTGGCCTTCACAAACCTTAGCACCTGCGGCGCCTGCCCTTCTTCCAGGACTTCGATGAAGTACAGGCCCGGGTTCAGGCGGCTGACGTTCCAGTCGAGGCGCTCCGTGCCGGGTTCCAGCTGTTGCTCTTCGAGGAGTTGCCCCAGTTCGTTGCGCAGCCTCAGGGTGGAATGCCCCTGAACCCCGGACTGAAGTCCGGGGATAGTACCCATCTCCACCGTCACCACGTCCTGAGCGGGGTTGGGGAAGAGCCTCATGCTTTCCCGTGCAACCGGAGCGGGGGCCACTGTTTCGCCGGGCAGCACCACCAGCGGTGCGCCGCCGCCATTGATGGATACGTTGCTGAACACGGCCGTAGCCGGCGAACCCGGGATGTTGGTAAAGGCGGCCATGCCTGCACTGATGCAGTTGGCCATGGGAACATACTGGGCCGTAACGAGGGAGAAGCTGAGGCCGTTGTGGGAATAATACGCATAGAACCAGCTGCCCTGCCGCTTTAAGCGGAGCCAATAGGGCATGGGTTTGGCGAAGAAGTTCATGTTTTTGGCGGCATTCGCGGAGGTTCGGGCCTCCCAGCGCACCATGTTGGTGCGGTTGCTGTACAGGCCCGCCATCTTGCTGCCGGCTGCGTTGCTTTCCCGGGCCAGCAGGCCGGCATAGCCGTTCGGGCCTACACTTTCCACCAGCACGGTCATCTCGAAATCGCCGCACAACTCCTGGTTGATGAAGGCCAGGTTGTCGTTGTTCTGGCTGTTGTTGGCCGCGCCGGCGGTGATGTGGTATTTGTCGTCGCAGGTATAGTCGTAGCTGTTGCCGGCGCCCGCGTTGCCCACGTTGGCGCTGACCCAGGGCGCGGGGAAGGTGGCGCAACTGACGCTCACTTCCGCCCGGCCGGTAGCCCCGGCAAAGCCGTAGAGATAGATGTAATAATCCACGCCGGGTTCCGTACAGAATTCCACTTCCGCCTTGAAGCCCGGGCAATCGGTATCGTCGTTGCCGGCCACACAGCTAAGGCTGCCGCAGCTGCCGGAGAAGGCCTGAATTTTGCTGTCGTAATCGGTGCCTGGATTACAGGTGGACACGGTAAATACATCGCCCGTACCTTCGATGACGTACCATACCCCCGCCTCAGTCCCGCCAGACGAAGTGCCGCACACAACACCGGGGTTGTCCGTCGCCGTGGCGCTGGAAATGTCCACGCTGATCGTCTGCCCGCAGGCCAGCGGCAGCGCGCCCGAACAAACATCGTTCACCGGGGTGCAGTTGTAATCCAGGTAGGAGCGGCCCGCCAGGGAGGTGAAAGCGATCTTGGTGATCTGATCGGAAGAGAAAAAGGTGCGGCATTCTTTCAGCGAATAGGACATGATGTTCGTGGGGTCGGGGTTGTAGGATTGCCCGTCGCATTCCGTTTCATTGCCGGTGTACACGCAACTGGCGTTCACCAGGTCGGTCAGGTTGGGGTCGGCCGGGGTGTCGCAGAGCAGGTCGCCGGCGGAGCCGCAGTTGGAGCCGTCGGGGCATTCCGTGCCGAAAGCCGTTTCGTGGGTGTGAAACAGGTCGAAGTAGTGCCCGATCTCGTGGGCCAGGGTGCTCTGGTTGTCGGCGCAGCCGTTGGCGATGACGATGTAGTCAACCGGCAGGTGACTGGTGAAACGGGCCCATCCGCAGGCGCCGTCGGGGTCGTTCACGAAGTAAATATTGAGTACATCGGCCACGTTGAAATCCGCTGACATGGCGTCTCCTTCCGCATCGCCGGAGAGGTTGTAGTAGGCGTCGCTGTTGATGAAGTTGGTGGCGTTGCAGTACACGAAGTCGAGGTTGGCGGCGGTGTAGTAGGGCTTCACCCAGTTCTCGAATTCGTTCCAGATAGTGGCTTCGGAAATCCCCCCAGTGCCGTCACTGCGGCGGACGATGTGGATCTGAACGGGAACCTGCAGCAGGGGCATCCGCCCGGGCTGAAAGCCCTCGGGATGCTGGCGCAGGAAATCCCGGAATCGCGGTTCTGTCTGCTGAAGGTACAGCTCAGCGGCCTGCGGGCTGAGATGCGTGGCGCATTCCCGCTCCGGCGCCCGCCGAAGGTTTTGGGCATTGGTGGTAAAAGCCAGTAGCATGGCAAAGAGTGTAGGAAAAATAATCGGCTTCATAAAAAATGGTTTGGTTGATGAAATTCGTACTGGGTGGGATAGACGTACGAGCCGAAGCAGATGCCGAAGCATTGCTCCAGAATTAATCTTGCCTTACTCGTCTTTTTTTGTGCTTATTGCCTGGCCTGGAAAAACAACAGATAGGATGGGGGGTAACACGCTGTTCATACGGAAAGCAGGG
The DNA here is from genome assembly GCA_963169455.1 of Bacteroidota bacterium. Classification (GTDB taxonomy): domain Bacteria; phylum Bacteroidota; class Bacteroidia; order Chitinophagales; family Saprospiraceae; genus JACJYE01. The sequence goes on from CAUJDW010000082.1 coordinate 10,004, forward strand.
CCGGGTGTTACGAAAAATTCAGGTTTTTTTAAAAAAGAAAACGCCACCTCCGGGCTCCATGCCGGGGTGGCGTTTTCTTTTTTGTTCCGCAGGCCGGGATTTAAACCCCTGAACCTCTTATTCGGCTTTCACGAAGCGCAGCATCTGCGGCGCCTGCCCTTCTTCGTGTATTTCGATGAAGTACAGGCCCGGCTTCAGGCTGCTGATGTTCCAGTCGAAGCGCTCGGTGTCGGCGTCGATCCGGCGCGTTTCGAGGAGTTGCCCCAGCTCGTTGCGCAGCCTCAGGGTTGTTTCGCCGGCGGCCCCGGACTGAAGTCCGGGGATAGGTAGTCCGTGGCCCTGGGCAACCCCCATCTCCACCGTCACCACGTCCTGTGCCGGGTTGGGGAAGAGGCTGATGTTGCGTTCCACGGGTGCTGTTTCCACGGTATTGCCCGGCAGTTGGATGGTTTCCAGGTCGCCGCCGTTAATCCCTACATTGCCGAATACGGCCGTAGCTGTCGAGCCCGGGATGTTGCTGAAGGCGGCCATGCCGACTTCCAGGCAGCTGTTCATGGACAACTGCTTGGCCGTGACGATGGAGTAGTTCACCCCGTTGAAGGAGCTGTAAGCGAAGAACCAGTTGCCCTGCCGCACCAGCTTGAGCCAGTAGGGGGCGGGCTTCTGGAAGAAGTTCGTTGCCTTGGAACCATTGGTGCTGCTGCGGGATTCTACGCGCACCAGGCTGGAATGGTTGGAAAATACGCCGATCATCTTGCTGCCGGTCGCGCCGCTTTCGCGGGCCATCAGGCCGGCATAGCCGTTGGGGGTGATGCTGACGACTTGCGCGGTGAGCTCGAAATCGCCGCACAGCTCCTGTGCAATGAAGCCCATATTGTCACCGGCCGGGCTGTTGTTCAGTGCGCCGGCATTGATGGTGAAATCCGTTTCACAGTCTCCAAGGTCATAACTGTTGCCGGGGCCGGGGTTGCCAATGTCAACGGTTTCCCATGCACAGGGGGAGTCACAGGGGGCGGGGCCGGCGGAAGCAGGGTCCTGCTGGGCTGCCCAGAGTATGGCATTCTGCAATACCTGCAGGTCTTCGCAACCGGCCAGGCTGCCGTAAACGTTAAAACCAATATACACCAGGCGGCCCTCTCCTTGCTCCTGCCCGGTCAGGCTGCGGGCTTTGGAATTTGGGCCGCTCGAGGTGGCCGCCAGGTTGGGCAGGCTGGGATTAGTCGCTCCTCCAATATAGCCGCCAAAAGTATTGATCCAAAACCCGAAGCTTGTCCAACTGGCAGGCAGTCCGTACAGCAAGCCATCCGTGGAAGCCCCGGTGGGGCTGCCTGTAGTTACCGTTACAGGGTCAAAATCTACATAAACGTAATTCCCCGCATTATCTATGTAATTCGAGCCCCAGTCGCTGATCTGCACATAACCGCCGCCATCGTTCACCCACGACAAGGCGGGAATGGGGTCCAAAAAATAGGAACCAGGGTGGGATACAAAAACGGCGCAGCCGCTTGCGGCGGGGTCATTGCTGAGCACCACGTTGAAGCCCAATGCGGTGAGCGAAGCGGCCAGTGCGCTTTTCTCCAAGGCCCCTCCTCCATCGGATGTAGTTACGCATACCGTCAAGGCGGCGCTCCTGCCGGGCGTTGCATTCGGCTTCGGCAGGGTTTTAGCCGGCGCGGTACGGCCGATCAGGGCCTGAGCCTGCTCGAAGCCGGAAGGAGCCGGGGAGGGGGCTGAGCGTTCCTGCGCCATGCTTTGGGCGCTAATGAATAGCATGAAAATTGCTACCAGAAAGGATAGATGCTTCATGATGAATGAGCTTTTTTATTGTTTGGTGAAAAAATGACAAACCCAGCTAAAGGAAGGCTCGCTTCCTGCCAGTTAAGAACTGAAAATCAGTTTTCAGGAGAAAAGGGGGTGGAAAAATACCTGGGGGGATAGCGCTTTTTTCCGTGAAATTGTTTTTGTCAGGCCGTAGTTGCCGGGGGGAGCAGCAGCATTATTGCCGTTTATGCCCCAAATGTGCCAAAACGGCTTCGTATCGCAAAAGACATTTTTAGGGCATTACCACAAAAAAATATGGTGTTTTTGGTTGTTTTTTGTTTTAAAAAATTGAAAAACAATATTTTGAGTATTTGGTGTTACCACTGTATTTTCTTTTTCCAGTCGATTTTTTTTGAGCAAAATAAAAAGCACTTTGGATGATATTACACCTACACAGCGTTGTACCCCGTCCATTCATCGAAAAAGGAGGATGGCGGGGAGGTTCGGTGCTGTTTTTGGGAAAATGAGAGGGGGCAATAAAAACAACAGGACAGTTAATAAAAACTACGGAAATTACCGTTGGAAATACGCTAAAAACTACCCAGTTTTTCAGTATAGGTGGAAAATTTTTTGAAAGTACCATTTATTTCTGTTTGCCGGCATCCGTATTGGCTAAAAACGACAGCAGCCATCCGCGGGCTTCCCGGGATGGCTGCTGGGTGGTTTTTACCACCACGATTAAAATCGTGGGGTACTTACTTCGCCTTCACGAATCGCAGCATCTGCGGCGCCTGCCCTTCTTCGTGTATTTCGATGAAGTACAGGCCCGGGTTCAGGCTGCTGATGTTCCAGTCGAATCGCTCGGTGTCGGCGTCGATCCGGCGCGTTTCGAGGAGCTGGCCCAGTTCGTTGCGCAGCCTCAGGGTTGTTTCGCCG